>JBBRTH010000043.1:0-48635 GCA_038244615.1 Mycobacteriales bacterium
CACGCACCGCCGACGTATCGCGCAACCTCGTCGCCGAACTGCACGGCGGCGTCGGCGACGTCGATGCCGGGGTGATGATGGCAGAGGCGACCGGCGGGGCGGTCGTGAGCGGGCGGTGGAACACTCAGCGCGTCCAGCACGCGCACCTGGAGACGCACGGCTGTACGGGCTGGCGAGATGAGATGGGAAGAATGGTGATTCGCACCAATTCCCAGGTGCCGTTCCTGGTTCGCGACGAGCTGTGTCACGTCTTCGGTCTGGATCGCTCCGACGTCCACGTGTTCACTCGGCGGGTCGGAGGCGGCTTCGGCGGCAAGCAGGAGATGTTGACCGAGGACCTCGTCGCCTTGTCGGTGCTCGGGCTGGGCAGGCCGGTGCGCTACGAGTTCAGCCGCTCTGATGAATTGACCAGCGCGCCATGCTGACCGCACCCTCGGTCGACGGGTTGATGGACGCGGGTGCGTACGGCAACCACAGCCCCGGCGTCATGTTTCACGGGTGCGGCGAGTCGATCTCGGTTTACCGCTGTCCGAACAAGCGCGTGGACGCTCAGGCGTTGTACACCAACAACATTCCGTCGGGTGCCTTCCACGGCTACGGGCTCGGGCAGGTGATCTTCGCCGTCGAGTCGGCGATGGACCAGTTGGCCGAGCGACTCGGCATCGACCCGTTCGACCTTCGAGGCCGCAACGTCGTCGTTCCCGGTGATCCGTTCACCGACGCACACGAGGCCGACGACGACCTGACGTACGGCAGCTACGGCCTCGACCAGTGTCGCGACCTCGTGCAGAATGCACTGGCCTCGGGCAAGGGGGCGGCACCGCCGGAAGGCGGGCAGTGATCTGCGCAACTATCACGTCCCGCAGCTCGTCGACTTACCCGTGACGGAGGTGTACTTCGCCGACACCTACGACACCCTCGGGCCGTTCGGCGCCACGTCGATGAGCGAGTCGCCGTACAACCCGGTGGCCCCGGCTCTTGCCAACGCCATCGCACGGGCATGCGGCGCACGGTTGCATCGGTTGCCGATGACGCCGGCCCGGGTATGGCGGGCGCTGCGGTAGCGCTCCCCTTCTCCTCCTTCCCCCATCTCCTCCTTCCCCCATCTCCTCCTCCCCCCATCTCCTCCCCCCTCCTCCACGAGCGTGCGTGTCTGAACGCGACACGCCGAGGCCGGGACGGCAGAAGGCGCACGCTCGCTCAGCGTCACCGTGGCGGCCTAGCATTCGCATCGTGTGGAAGGCCTACGTCGTGGTGGCGGTCGCGGCGGGAATCGGCGCGTACGTGGCAGGCCTCGGCGTGGGTTGGAGCGTGGCCGTCGCCGTGTTGGTGCCTGCGCTGCCGGCGTTCCTCGTGGGCATATTGCGGGGGGCTCGTACCCCCGGCGCACGCGAGGACCCCGCCGTCGCCAAGCAGGCCATGTCCGGCATCGAGTTCGAGGACTACGTGGCGGACATTGCGAGGGGTACCGGAGCGTCGGTCATCACGACTTCGTTGACGGGCGACTGGGGGGTGGACCTCATCGTCGGCCGTCGACCGAATCGCGTGGCCGTTCAATGTAAACGGCAGTCACGTCCCGTCGGTGCCGGCGCGGTGCAGGAGGTCGTGGCCGGTGCGCCGATGCACGACTGTACGCACACCATGGTCGTCACCAATCACGACTTCACCGCTGCCGCACGCAAACTCGCCGAGCAGCACGGCTGCGTGCTCGTCGGCGGCAACGACCTGACCCGACTCGGCTCGACCATCCGCCGCCTGGTGTCACCGGACCCGGTTCGATGACGCGGCAGCTCCGCACTGCCGCGAGCGTGCGCCTTCTGCCGTCCCGGCTCGGCGTGTCGTGTGCAGACACGCACGCTCGCGGAGAAGGGGGTGCGGGGGGATGTGGGAGGAGTTACAGGTCGGCGAGCACCGATCGCACGGCGTCGACGGCAGCGTCGATCTCGTCGCTCGACGCGGTAAGCGCAGGCCGGAAGCGGACGCTGTCCGGTCCGCTGGCCAGCATGATCACGCGACGGTCCCACAGCTTGGCGATCAACTCGTCGCGCTGCGATGCCGTCGGCATGCTGAACGCGCACATCAGGCCACGGCCGCGCGGGTCGACCACTAGCCCGGGGAACTCGGTGGCAAGATCCTGCAAACGGCCGAGCAGATGGCGACCGAGGTCCGCGACCCGCTCCAAGAGCCCGTCGCCTTCGATGGTCTCCAGGATGCGCCGCGACCTGACCATGTCCGTCAGGTTGCCGCCCCACGTCGAGTTGATCCGCGAGCTGACGGCGAACACGTTGTCGGCCACGTCATCGACGCGTCGACCGGCCATCACGCCGCAAACCTGGGTCTTCTTGCCGAACGCGACGACGTCGGGCGTGACGCCCAATTGCTGGTAGGCCCAAGCAGTTCCGGTCATCCCGCAGCCCGTCTGGACCTCGTCGAAGATCAGCAGCGCGTCGTACTCGTCGCACAGTGACCGCATCGCGGCGAAGAACTCTGCCCGGATGTGCCGGTCTCCGCCCTCGCCCTGAATCGGCTCGGCGATGAAGCAGGCGATGTCGTGCGGATTGGCCTCGAACGCGGCGCGGGCCTGCCGCAGCGACTCGGCCTCCAGCTCGGCCATGTTCGCACCCGGCCGCAGGTACGGCGCGTCGATGCGGGGCCAGTCGAACTTCGGGAACCGCGCGACCTTGTTGGGGTCGGTATTCGTCAAGGACAGCGTGTATCCGCTGCGGCCGTGGAACGCGCCCTGCAGGTGCAGCACCTTCGTCCCCAGAGCCGAGTCGATACCGTGGCTCTCGTTGAAGCGGCTCTTCCAGTCGAACGCGACCTTGAGGGCGTTCTCGACGGCTAGTGCGCCGCCATCGACGAAGAACAGGTGCGGCAGGGCGGGGTCGCCGAGCACGCGGGCAAAGGTCTCGACGAACCGTGCCATCGGCACGCTGTAGACGTCGGAGTTGGAGGGCTTGTTCACCGCGGCCGCCGCGAGCTCGGCGCGAAACGCCTCGTCGTCGGCGAGGGCTGGATGGTTCATGCCCAGCGCGGACGACGCGAAGAACGTGAACATGTCCAGGTAGCGCTCGCCCGTGCGGGCGTCGACGAGGAACGAGCCGGCCGATCGGTCGACGTCGAGCACGAAGTCGAGCCCGTCGGCCAAGATGCTGCGGCTGAGAACTTTACGCACGTCGTCGGGTGACACACGAGAGCAGGCCTTGAGGTCGCGCAAAGGCAAAACAGCGGTCATACCGTCATCCTAACGGATTTTTTACGCTTTGTATGCCGTCCAACAGGATTTTCTACGGTACGAAGTCGCGGCGCTCGTAAAAAGTCTGTAAGATGATCGTGCTTCGGGTGCGGACGTTCGCCGCCGTCCGTATCTGTTGCAGCAGGTCTTCGAGCGCCCGCGCCGAACGGACACGCACCAGGAGGACGTAACTCTCGTCCCCGGCCACCGAGTGGCACGACTCGACGGCCTCGATGTGTTCGAGGCGTGCGGGCGCATCATCGGGAAGAGAGGGATCGATAGGGGTGATGGAGACGAACGCCGACAGCATGTTCCCGACGGCCTCGGGATCGATCCGCGCCTGGTATCCCATCACCACACCGCGGGTCTCCAACCGTCGTACGCGCGACTGGGCCGCCGACACCGACAGTCCCACGCTCGCGGCCAGATGGGCCAGCGTGGCGCGGCCGTCAGCCACCAACTCGCGAACCAACGTCCGGTCGATGTCGTCGAGCTCCTCCGAAGCGTCGGCCATGGGCGGAGACTATCGCAGGGGGCCAGTGTTGGGGTTCCCCCCGCTTGCGGGGGAGAGCGAAGCGACCCGGGGAATTGGAACGGCCGGATGAACGTCTTCACCTCCGAGCTGCGGACCCTATTCGCCGCCGCCCTGTCCCAGATGTACGGCGCCGAGGTGCCGGCGTACAAGACGCTGGTCGACGTCAGCACCAAGGTCAACCGCGACCATGCGAGAGACGACGGGCTCGGTTCGATCGAACGGATCACCGCCGAACGACATGGCGCGATCCGGGTCGGAAGCCCCCGCGAGCTGGCCGCCGTAGCCGACCTCTTCGCCGCGTTCGGGATGCACCCGGTCGGCTACTACGACCTTCGCGAGGCGGCCTCCCCCGTCCCCGTGGTGTCAACCGCCTTTCGGCCCGTCGACCCCGAAGAGTTGGCGCACAATCCCTTCCGCGTGTTCACGTCCACACTGGCCACCGCCGACGTCAGATTCTTCGAACGCGACCTGCGCACTCGAGTCGATCGATTCCTCGCCGAGCGCGAGCTCTTCGACCCCGCGTTGATCTCCGACGCCAGGACGATCGCGGCGGACGGCGGCTGCCGGGCGATCGACGCCGATGACTTCGTAGCACGCGCGGTCTCCGCTTTCGCCCTGTCCCGGGAGCCGATCGACGCCGCCTGGTACACCGAGCTGTCGCAGGTGTCCGGGGTCGCCGCCGACATCGCCGGCGTTCAGTCCACTCACGTCAACCACTTGACGCCGCGCGTCGTGGACATCGACGAGCTGTACCGGCGGATGGTCGCCGACGGCATCGTCATGACCGGCCGCATTCAGGGCCCGCCACGCTGGGACGGACCCGACGTTCTGTTGCGTCAGACGTCATTTCGGGCGTTGGCCGAACCACGGCGGTTCCGCGATTCTGACGGCATCGTGACCGAGGGCAGTCTGCGGGTGCGATTCGGCGAGGTCGAGGCCCGTGGCGTCGCCCTCACGCTCAAGGGTCGGAAGAGGTATGACGCCGCCATGGCTTTACTGGGACGGGAGCGGAGCGACCCGGGAATGGATCAAGCGGATTCGGCCGCGACGTGGGGTCAGCACTTCCCTGCCACGCACGCCGAGCTGGCCTCCAGCGGACTCGCGTACTACCACGGCGGTGATGGGACAAAACCCGTTGTCTACGAGGACTTCCTGCCCATCTCCGCGGCAGGGATCTTCCGCTCGAACCTCGACGCCGATACCGCCACGATCACGGCTCCGGACGAGTCCGGCTACAGCGCAGACTGGCTCGCCGGCGTCATCGATCATCACGTTCACGACCCGTACGACCTCTACGAGAAAGCAGCAGCATCATGACGAAGCGTCCGACCGCCCTCCCCACCGCCGACGAGCTCCGTGAGCGGGCGCGGGCGGCACTGAAGGCCGTCGGCTCGGCGATCGAGCTGGGCGAACCGGGCGGCCACGGCCTACAGGCCAGCACCCCGATCACGGGCGACATCCTCTTCACCGTCGCGGAGACCACCGTCGGCGAGACCGACACCGCGATCGCCGATGCAGCGCAGGCCTTCGCGACGTGGCGGATCACCCCCGCACCCGTGCGCGGCGCCCTGGTCGCGCGGCTTGGCGAGTTGCTCGTCGAGCACAAGGCCGACCTCGGCACGCTGGTGAGCATCGAGGCGGGCAAGATCACCTCGGAGGCGCTCGGCGAAGTCCAGGAGATGATCGACATCTGCCAGTTCGCCGTGGGCCTCTCGCGGCAGCTGTACGGGCGCACGATCGCCTCCGAGCGCCCGGGTCACCGGCTGATGGAGACATGGCATCCGCTCGGCGTCGTCGGGGTCATCACCGCCTTCAACTTCCCGGTCGCGGTGTGGGGGTGGAACACCGCGGTCGCCCTGGTCTGCGGTGACACCGTCGTCTGGAAGCCCTCCGAGCTCACGCCGCTGACCGCCATCGCCTGCCAGGCGCTGATCGAGCGGGCCGCCGACCACGTTGGCGCACCACACAATCTGAGCCGACTCATCCAGGGCGGCAGGGAGATCGGTGAGCAGCTGGTCGACGATCCACGTGTCGTGCTGGTCAGTGCCACCGGTTCGGTGCGGATGGGCCAGCAGGTGGGCCCTCGGGTGGCGCTGCGGTTCGGCAAGTCGCTGCTGGAACTCGGCGGCAACAACGCCGCCATCGTCGCGCCGTCGGCCGATCTCGACCTCGCCGTTCGCGGCATCGTGTTCTCGGCAGCGGGCACCGCAGGACAGCGCTGCACCACGATGCGGCGGGTGATCGTCCACAGTTCGGTCGTCGACACCCTGGTCGAGCGCATCACCTCGGCGTACCGCAGCCTGCCGATCGGTGATCCCGCCGGCGAAGGAACCCTCGTCGGGCCGCTAATCCACGAGCGGTCCTACCGCGACATGGTGGGTGCGCTGGAGATCGCGCGCGCCGACGGTGGCGAGGTCGTCGGCGGCGAGCGGGTCGACGTCGGAGGCGAGGCTGGCGACGGCGCGTTCTACGTCGCACCGGCTGTCGTGCGGATGCCGTCACAGACCGCGGTCGTCCACGACGAGACGTTCGCACCCATCCTCTACGTTCTGAGCTACGACACGCTCGACGAAGCGATCGAGCTGAACAACGCCGTGCCACAGGGACTTTCGTCGGCGATCTTCACCACCGACGTGCGTGAGGCCGAACAGTTCATGGCCGCCGACGGTTCGGACTGCGGCATTGCCAACGTGAACATCGGCACGTCGGGCGCCGAGATCGGCGGCGCATTCGGCGGCGAGAAGCAGACCGGTGGCGGCCGCGAGTCCGGCTCAGACTCGTGGAAGGCCTATATGCGACGCGCCACCAACACCGTCAACTACAGCTCCGGGCTCCCGCTCGCGCAGGGCGTCCACTTCGGCTAGCACGTCGCCGAAACCCATCCCCGGGTCGCTGCGCTCCTGCCCGCCGAAAGTATGATCGCGGCGTGAGCGAGCACGTCGAACAGAGGGAATTCCAGGCAGAGGCCCGCCAGCTGTTGCAGCTGATGGTCCATTCCATCTACTCCAACAAGGATTCGTTCCTGCGGGAGCTGATCTCGAACGCGTCTGACGCGCTCGACAAACTTCGCCTCGAGTCGTTTCTCGACAAGGACCTCGACGTCGACACCGCAGATTTGCACATCGACGTCGACATCGACAAGGCGGCGCGCACGCTGACCATCCGCGACAACGGCATCGGCATGACCCGCGACGAAGTGGTCGATCTCATCGGCACGCTCGCCAAGTCCGGTACGGCCGAGCTGCGCAACAAGCTCCGTGAAGCCAAGCAGGTAGGTGACACCGAGCAGCTCATCGGCCAGTTCGGCATCGGCTTCTACTCCACGTTCATCGTGGCCGACGCGGTCGAGCTCGTGACCAGGAAAGCGGGCGAGAGTTCGGCTACGCGTTGGGAATCCAGCGGTGATGGCACGTACACCATCGCCACCGTGGACGACGCACCACAGGGAACCTCGGTGACGTTGCACCTGAAGCCCGAGGACGCCGACGACGAACTACACGACTACACGTCGTCGTGGAAGATCAGGGAGCTGGTCAAGAAGTACTCCGACTTCATCTCCTGGCCGATCCGGATGGAGGTCGAGAAGACCGTACCGGCGGCCGAAGACGGCGGCGAACCGACGGTGACCGTCGAGACCGAGTCGATCAACTCGCGGACCGCGCTGTGGACCAGGCCCAAGAGCGAGGTCTCCGACGAGGAGTACGCGCAGTTCTACAAGCACGTCGCTCACGCCTGGGACGAGCCGCTCGAGGTCATAGCGATGAAGGCCGAGGGCACCTTCGAGTACCAGGCGCTGCTGTTCATCCCCTCGCAAGCGCCGTTCGACTCCTTCAACCGCGACGCGCACACCGGGGTTCAGCTGTACGTCAAGCGCGTCTTCATCATGGGTGACTGCGACGAGCTGGTGCCCGAGTACCTGCGGTTCGTCAAGGGGGTCGTCGACGCACAGGACATGTCGCTCAACGTGTCTCGCGAGATCCTACAGCAGAATCGCCAGATCAAGGTGATCCGTCGCAGCCTGACCAAGAAGGTGCTGTCGGCGATCAAGGACCTCCAGTCCAATCGTCCGGACGACTACACGACGTTCTGGACGCAGTTCGGCCGAGTCTTCAAGGAGGGCTTGATCTCCGACGCCGACAATCGCGAGACGGTGCTGCGGCTGTCATCGTTCGCGTCGACGTTCAGCAGCACCGGGGCGAGCGGAGCGACGGGGGAAGGCAAGGTGCCCACGACACTCACCGACTACGTGGGGCGGATGAAGGACGGCCAGGATCAGATCTTCTACGCGACGGGCGAGTCGCGGCAGCTTGTGGAGCGCTCACCGCATCTGGAGGCGTTCAAGGCCAGGGGTTACGAGGTGCTGCTGCTGACCGATCCCGTCGACGAGGTGTGGGTGGAGTCGGTGCCGGAGTTCGAGGGCAAGGCATTGCAGTCGGTGGCCAAGGGTGAGGTGGATCTCGGGGCGTCCGACGAATCGACCGACGAGGCCGACCACAGGGACTTCGCCGCGCTGCTGAGCTGGTTGCAGGAGACGCTGGACGAGCACGTCAAGGAGGTGCGGCTGTCGACACGGCTGACGTCGTCGCCGGCTTGCCTGATCACCGACACGTTCGGCATCACCCCGCAACTGGCGCGCATGTATCGCGCATCGGGGCAGGAGGTGCCCGTCGGGAAGCGGATCCTGGAGCTCAACCCCGACCATCCGCTCGTCACCGGCCTACGGGATGCGCTGGCCCAGTCGGCGCAGAAGGAAGGTCTGGCTGAGACGGCCGAATTGCTTTATGGGACAGCGCTTCTCGCTGAGGGCGGAGTGCTGGACGATCCGACCCGGTTTGCGGCGCTGCTGGCCGACCGGTTGGCGCGCACCGTATAGCGCCGCGAGTCGAAAATCGTCGGTGGCGTTTCGGAGACGGACCGCTGTTTCGCCGATCTGACCACCAAGAAACGTGGTCACGGATCGCGCCCGATTCTTGTCGGTGCCCTCTGCGATGATGGCGTCATGGCCTCGAGCGCAGCGTCTTTCACCGCTGAGGTGAGTCCTGCCGAGCGTCTTGCGGTGTTGTTCGAGGAGTTGGCGGAGCTGGCTGGTCAGCGCAACGCGATCGACGGCCGCCTCGTGGAGATCGTGGCCGAGATGGACCGCGACGAACTGTGGGGTGCGACCGGTGCACGGTCGGTGTCGGCGTTGGTGGCCTGGAAGACTGGCCTCTCACCGGCGAACGCCGAAACCATCACCACCGTCGCACACCGGCTGCCGGAGTTCCCCCGCTGCGCGGCCGGGATGCGGGAGGGCCGGTTCTCCCTGGATCAGGTCGGCGTCATCGCCAAGCAGGCAGCCGACGGATCCGACGCGCACTACGCGGTGCTGGCCGCCAGCGCCACGGTGACCCAGTTGCGGAACGCGGTCAAGCTCGAACCGCGACCCGAGCCCGATCCCACTCCGGAACCGGAGCGGTCGATCACCAAGACCGTCAGCCAGACGTACACCACCTGGCGGATCCGCCTGCCGCGGGTGGAGGCGGCGAAGTTCGACGCCGCCCTGAAGTCTCATCGCGACGGGCAGATCGCCGCGTGGAAAAACGACCACGACGGCGCTGAACACGACGGCGGCGAGAGCGACCACGCCGAGGGCTCATCGGAGCAGACACCGCCGTTCCCGGACACCGTCGACGCGTTCATGGCCCTCGTCGAAGCCGGCTGGAACACTGAGGCGGCCCGCCGCCCGCACGGGCAGCACACCACCGTGGTCGTCCACCTCGACGTCGAACAGCAAGCCGCCGCACTGCATCTGGGTCCGCTGCTCTCGACAGACGAGCGCCGATACCTGCTCTGTGATGCGACGTGCGAGGTGTGGTTCGAACGTGACGGTCGGGTCATCGGTTCGGGGCGGGCGACCCGGACGATCAGCCGCCGGCTGCGTCGTGCACTCGAGCATCGCGACCGGTGCTGTGTGGTTCCCGGCTGCGGGGCCACCCGCGGTCTGCACGCTCACCACATCCGGCACTGGGAGGACGGCGGGCTCACCGAACTCGACAACCTGGTGCTGGTGTGTCCCTACCATCACCGGTTGCATCATCGGGGTGGCATCACCATCACCGGCCCCGCTCAGCACCTCGTGGTCACCGACCGTGTTGGTCGACCACTGCGCGGTGGATCGCTGGCCCGGCCGCCGACGACACCCGCGCCCTCAGTCGCACCGTGCCCCGGACCGACCGGCGAGCGCGCCGACTGGTGGTGGTATCAGCCCTTCGAGCCACAACCACCACCATCGACCAACTAGAGTCCCGCGGACGTGCAGTGAGCTGGCCCGCCTGTTCGAGTGGCCCCAGACCGAACGCCCGCCACATCCGCCATACTGCCGTTCACCGAACTGTCCGACCGGTTGGCGCGGCGTCTCGTCAGGGCCCGACCCCGGGGACTCCCATCTGCGGCGTACCACCAGCACCGTCGACGATGGCTCCTAGCTGCCGCTCGCTCAGGGCGTCCACTTCGGCCAGCACGTCGGCTGTGTCGGCGCCCAGCTCGGGCGCCGGCCCGGCCACCCGGCCCGGTGTCCGCGAGAACCAGGTGGGCACACCGGGGAACCGGACCGGTCCGTGTTTGGTGTCCACCGTCTCGAAGAGCCCGACGGCGTTGAGGTGCGGGTCGTCGAACAACTCATCGGGTGTCTGGATCGGCGCGGCGGGGATCTCCAGCTCCCGGAACAGCTCGAGCCACTCGGCGGTGGTGCGTTCCAGCAGCGTCTTAGCGATCAGTCCGTACATGACGTCGATCTGCTTGGCGCGTTGTTCGAGGGTCGCGTACGATTCGTCGTTCCACGAAGGCTTCACCGCGGATATGAAGGCGTTCCAATGCTTGTCGTTGTAGATCAGCACCGCGACGTGGCCGTCCTTCGTCGGATACGGCTTGCGGTTCGGCGCGACCGTCCGCGGATAGATCGCCGGGCTGAGCGGCGGTGAGAACATGGCGCCGTTGGCGTGCTCGACCAACATGAACGACGCCATGGTCTCGAACATCGCGACCTCCACCTCCTGGCCCTCGCCGGTGCGCTCACGGTGGAACAACGCCATCATCGTGGCGTAGAGCGCCGTGAGGCCAGCGACCTTGTCCGCCACGATGGTTCCGACGTAGGTCGTCTCACCGGTGAGGAGCTTCTGTACGGCGGAAACCCCGGATTGAGCCTGGATGATGTCGTCGTAGGCGGGCCGGTCGGCCTCCGGCCCGCGGCGGCTGTAGCCGTAGCAGTTGGTGTAGACGATCCCGGGATTGATGGCGGCCACCTCGTCGTAGGCGAACCCCAGCTTGGCGATCGCCCTCGCCCTCATCGAGTGGATGAAGACGTCCGCCTCGCAGATGAGCCCGCGCAGCGCAGCCTTGCCGTCGTCGGTGGTGAGATCCAATACCACGCTGCGCTTTCCGCGGTTGACGTTGACGAACACCCCGCTCATGCCCGGGGCCGGGCCCACCGAGATGTAGCGGGCGTTGTCACCTGCGGGCGGTTCGACCTTGACGACGTCGGCGCCCATGTCCGCCATGATCTGGGTACAGTACGGCCCCATCACGACGGCGGTCAGGTCGACGACGCGGACCCCCGCGAGTGGCCCGCTAGCCATGGTTGGCCGCCATCGTGAAGCTGTACCGGATGTGATCGGTGTGTCCGTCGGGAACGGGCGGGAACACCAGCGCAGCGGTGTCGTCCCGGATGGCGTCGAGGTGTTCACCGACGTCTTCGATGGGCCACGACGGCCGGTACACGCCAAGAGTTTCCGCGATGAACGCGCGGGCCAGCCGACCCGCCAGCGCGATGATCATTTCCCCCGTGATGGAGCATGATTCGTGGGCCAGCCAACCGACCGCCGGGGCCACTAGATCGGCACCCATGGGCGGGTAGGCCGACGTGTCGATGCCTTCGGCCATCCGCGTCACGGCGGCGGGCACGATGACGTTGCTCTTGATACCGTGCGCGGCGCCCTCGATGGCGGCGACGTTGGATAGCCCGATGATGCCGGCCTTGGCGACGGCGTAATTGACCACATCGGGTTTCCGTAGAGCCCACCGATCGACGACGTCAGCACGATCCGACCTTAGCCCGCATCGCACATCACGGGGAAGTAAGGACGCACGGCGTGAAAAGCACCTCGCAGGTGAACGTCGAGGACGCCCTCGAAGTCCTCGTACGACATGTCTCGCAGGGAGGCGGGCCGCACGTTGCCCGCGTTGTGCACGAGCACGTCGATCCGGCCGAAGTGCTCGAGCGCAGCATCGACGATGGCCTTGCCGCCCGCGGGCGTGGTGACCGAATCGTCGCTGGCGACTGCCTCACGTCCGGCGGAGCGGATTTCGTCGACCACCTGACGCGCGGGTCCCGGGTCGGCGCCGTCACCGGTCAGGCTTCCACCGATGTCGTTGACGACGACCTTCGCGCCGCGCGAGGCCAGCACCAGCGCGTGGAAGCTGTGCCCCCCGAAGTCGTGGATGCCCGGGATACCAGGCAACTTGGGGCGATTGAACGGACCGGACGCCAAGACCACGAACGGGCTCTGATGTCATCCCCGCGGTTGGTGCTGAGCTGCCATCGCTCGGTCTCGTCGTCCCACTTCAGGTCGCGGACCTGGGTGGCGAAGATCGCACCGCCGTAAAGTCCGAAGTGCTTCCCGATGTTTCGGCAGTGCTGGTAGATCTCGGCACCGTCGGCGAACTTATTGCTCGGGACGAACTCGAGCTCCTCGAGCAGCGGTACATAGCAATAGGATTCGTTGTCGCACTGGATCCCCGGATAACGGCTCCAGTACCAGACGCCACCGAACCGCCGCCCAACACGGCGACGTCGATGTCCTCGACGATCGGATCGCGCTCCACATACGCTGTGTGCGGGTCCGATCCGGAGTAACCGGCAAATTCTCCAGCGGTCTCGACGTACTTCTTGGAGCCCTCCGTGCGCAGCCGCTTCTCCCGCTCCCGTGTGTACTTCTCCCGTAGCGCAGGAATGTCGACGTCGCTCGGAGTCTGCGGCGGGCCGCACGGATTGGGCACCGTCACGCGTGCACCTCGGCGGGCAGCGCGCCGGGATGCAGCGGCGCGGCCATGTCATGCACCGCGGGCAGCACCTCGCGGGCGAACAGCTTCACGCTCTTGATCGCGTCGGCGTACGGCATGGTGCCGAACTCCGGCTTCTCCTTCTGCACGGCCTCGGCGAGGACGGCCGTCGCGGTGGCCTCCCGGGCAGCGTAGGCCTCATACCCCTTGACGCCCTTGAAGTTCGAGGCGTCGGCCAAACCGTAGTGCTTGGTGAGATCCCGATTGGCCGTCCAAATCCACTCGTCGGCTTGCGCCGCGTCCGGCTCGTCGGGAGTGCAGCACATGAACATCACGTTCTTGGGCTGACAGGGCGCGAAGCCCGCCTCCTTGCGGAAGTTGTTCACTCGTCGCACCTCGAGTCCAGCGTCCCAGATCGGCTTGTTGCCGACGACCGTCGCGACCGAGATCAACGCGGTCTCCAGGTTGGTGGTGAACAGCTCGCGCCAGTCCGAGCGCGTCACCCGCGTCGCGGGCATCCACGTCTCGGGTGCGGCGCCTCCCGCCACGTTCACCAACCCGTCAAAGTCACCGTCGGCGCGCCGGAACGCGTCCATCACAGTGGCTATGCCGTCGTCGGTGGAGGCGTCGGCGGCCACCGGAACGACTGCGAGGCCGCGTCGGGCGAGCGGAGCGACGTGTTGGTCGAGGTTCTGGCTGGACCGGCTGACGGCGATCACCGTGGCCCCGGCCTCGGCAGCCATGACTCGCTCTCCGTCGTCTGGGCCAAATTGTCCGGACAACATATGCTGTTCTACCAATTGGATAACACTATTCCGCAGCCCTGATGTAATCGTCAAGATCGAATCGTGAAGCCGCCAGATATATTGTCTGGACCAGTTGGACTTGCTATCGTCCGATCCGTGACTGGCCGACCGACGACTCGATACGGTGCGCCGCAGTCTGCCGACGTCGCTGTGGGATGGCGACTCGATCGGTTGACGGCACCGAGTCGTCTGTTCGGGGCCAACGGCTTGCGCACGGGACCCGACGGCAGGATCTACATCGCGCAGGTCACCGGCAGTCAGATCAGCGCACTGAACCTCGCGACCGGCGAACTGGACACCGTCAGGCCCCAAGGGCGGCGACATCATCGCGCCCGACGCCGTCGCCTTCGACCCGCTCGGCAACCTCTTAGCCACCGAGGTGATGGACGGCCGCGTCAGCGTGCGCGATGCCCTTGGCTTCACCCGCGTGCTGCGCGATGACGTGTCATCGGCGAACGGCATCACCTTTCACCACGGCCGACTGTTCGTCGGCGAGTGCTGTGAGGGCGGCAGGCTGATGGAATTCGACCTGTCCGGTGGTCCCCCGCGGATCCTGCTAGCGAGCGTGCCGTCGCCAAACGCGATGGAGTTCGGACCCGACGGGCTGCTCTACTTCCCGGTGATGGGTGCCAACGAGATCTGGTGCGTCGACCCCGATGGCGGCAGGGCCCCCGAGACGGTCGTCGACGGCCTGCAATGCCCGCAGGGCATCCTGTCGGGCGACGGCCAATTGTTCATCGTGGACGCCAGCGAGAAAGCAGTCATCGTGGTCGACCTGGCCAGTGGTGTCCGCGCGACGGTCGCGGCCGGGCTGGCCGTCGGACCGCCGCCGGGCGTGGAACCCAAGCCGCTCGGGGGAATGCCGCCGTTCTCGGGTCCACAGGGTCCATTCGCGGGGATCGCGATGGGTGCGGACGGCACGCTGTACGTCTCGGCCGACGGCGAGGGCAGCGTGCTGGCGCTGCGGAGGGATCGCGCATGAACGTAACCCGTGCCGATCATCGCTACCTGCAGGTGGCGCGGACGCTGCGTAAGGAGATCGTGGACGGCGTCTACCCCGTCGGTTCACAACTCCCCACCGAACACGAACTGTGCGACCGGTTCTCCGTCAGTCGTTACACCGTCCGCGAGGCGCTGCGCAGGCTCCGCGACGACAATCTGGTCTCCTCGCGGCCACGCGCGGGCACCATGGTGGTCCCGCGTGTCTCGGCGAGCTCCTACGCGCAGGACAACATGACCATCGACGATCTGCTCGCCTTCGCCAGCGGAGCCGGACTCGAGATCGAGGCCACCCGGATGGTCACCATCGACGCCGAACTCGCCTCGCGCACTGGGCTTCCCGAGGGAGAGGAGTGGCTGGCGGTGATCGGCTACCGCGAAGCCGAAGGCGCCGAATACACCCATTGCTGGACCGAGTACTACATCAACCGTGCCTACGCTGCCGTCGGCAGACTGCTCCAGCGCCACACCGGGCCGATCTTTCCGCTCATCGAGGATCTCTTCGGCGTCAGCGTCGTCGAGGTCTACCAGGAGATTGGCGCTGTGCTCGTCACACCGGACCTGGCGAAGGGGCTCAAGGTCGCGCCCGGCACTCCCGCCGTGGAGGTACACCGCACGTACAAGACTTCCGACGGTGACGTCGCCCAGGTCACCATCAACACCCATCCCGCCTCTCGCTTCCGGCACTCCATGACGTTGCGACGGGTGAAGGGCTGACCCGCGATGAGGACACGCTCTTCATGAGGACGCGCGACGACGACGCCTACGCCCGCGGTTTGTGGGTGCGTAGCACGCTGGCCGACGCACTGCGGGAGGCGGCTCGAGCCACACCCGGCCGAATCGTTCTGGTGGACGGTGATATTCGACTGGATTGTGAGGAACTGTACGCGCGGGCGAACACTCTCGCCCGCGTGCTGGCCGCCCGGATGCCTGCCGGAAGCGTGGTGTCGTTCATGCTGCCGAACTGGCAAGAAGCGGCAGTCGTGTACCACGCGGCAACACTGGCGGGAATGATGGTGAACCCGATTCTGCCGTCATTGCGCAACCACGAGCTGCGCTTCATCCTCGACGACGCCGACAGCCGAATCATCTTCATGCCAGCCGCGTTCCGCGGATACGACTACGCACCGATGCTGAGCCGCGTCACCGCGTCGATGGACGATCCACCAGAGGTGGTCGTCGTCCGGGGCGACCCGGGGGCTCACACCGCCTACGACGACCTGCTCCACGCGCCCTCGGAAGAGTGTCCGGTGACGCTCGATCCGGATGCGGTCCGGATGATCATGTACACCTCCGGCACCACCGGGCGCCCCAAGGGCGTTCTGCACTCGCACAACTCACTCCATGCGCTGATCTCGCAGATCAGTGACAACTGGCGGATCGAGCCCGGTGACAAGTTCCTGGTGCCCTCACCGATCGCGCACATCGGCGGTTCCATCTATGCGTTCGAATGTCCGCTGCTGGCGGGCTCCACCGCCGTGCTGATGGAGAGTTGGGACGCCGCCCGGGCGGTCGGACTGATGACGTCCGAGCGTTGCACGCACATGGCAGGCGCCACCCCGTTCCTGGAGCAGATCCTCGCGGCGGCGCAGGCCGCGGGGACCCGACTGCCCGACCTCAAGGTGTTCATCTGCGGTGGGGCGGGCGTTCCGCGCTCGCTGATCCGCAGGGCCACCGAGTATTTCGATCGTGCTGCCGTGAGCCGGGTGTACGGGTCGACGGAGGTACCGGTCACCACCGTCGGCGCGCTTGATGACGCCGACCGCGCCGCCGACACCGACGGTCGGCCCGGCATCGCAGTCATCCGCATCGTGGACGGCGAGATCCGCGCCCGCGGCCCACAGATGCTGGTCGGCTACCGGCACCCGGAGGACGAACTGGGCGCCTTCGACGACAACGGCTTCGTCCGCACCGGGGACCTCGGCCGGTGGGACGGCGACTGCCTGGTTGTCACCGGGCGAGCCAAGGACGTCATCATCCGCAACGGCGAGAACATCTCCCCCAAGGAGGTGGAGGACGTCCTGTTGGGTCATCCGGGTATCGCCGAGGTGGCGGTCGTCGCCGTACCCGACGCGCGGACCGGCGAACGGGCGTGCGCGGTGATCGTCGCGTCATCCGGCGGTGGTCCCGATGTCTCGGATCTGGGGGAGTTTCTTGAAGCACATGGGATGGCCCGGTTCAAAGTGCCCGAGCAGGTAGCGATCTGGGATGAGCTGCCGAAGAATGACGCCGGAAAGGTGCTCAAGCACCAGATCCGGGCCATGCTGAGCGCCGTCGAGAGTCGATGACTGACATGCAGGTAGCGATCGTCACGGGGGCGAGCAGTGGGATCGGCTTCGGCACTGCGGTGAAGCTGGCCCAGGCAGGCATGTCCGTACTGGGCACCGGCCGCGACGAAACACGGCTCACCGCATTGGCCGAGGCGGTCGGTGACCCCGACCGGTTGGCGACGCTGGCCGTCGACCTGACGTCCGACGAGGGTCCGCGCCGCATCGTGGATGCGGCGGTGCAGCGTTGGGGCCACGTCGACTTCCTGATCAACAACGCAGGTGTCGGCAGCCCCAAGCCGCTGCACGAGACCGACGACGAATCCCTGGACTACTTCCTGGGTTTGATGCTGCGAGCCCCGTTCCGTCTGGCGCGCGACGTACTCCCGAACATGGCGCCGGGGTCGGCGATCATCAACGTGACATCGACGTTCGCCGTCGTCGGCGGTCTGCGCGGCGGCGCCTACTCCGCGGCCAAGGGCGGACTCACCGCGCTGACCACTCACATCGCCTGCCAGTACGGCGCGCAGGGGATCCGGTGCAACGCCGTCGCGCCCGGTGTCACCCAGACGCCCATGGTCGCGCAACGCCTGGGGGACGAGAGCTTCCGCAAGATCAACACCGAGATGACGCCCCACCAGCGGCTCGGCACCATCGACGACATCGCGAGCACCGTCGCGTTCCTCTGTTCGCCGGGGGGCAGCTTCATCAACGGCCAGACCATCGTCGTCGACGGCGGCTGGAGTTCGACGAAGTACCTGTCCGACTTCGCGTTGTCGTCGGAATGGGTGGCCCGTTGAACCTGTTCGCCGTACTGGACCAGACCGCCGCACGCCGCGGCGACCGCGGCGCGGTCTATCTCGGCCAACGCCTGGTGCAGACCTGGAGTGAGTTGCGGGACAGTGCATTGCGCATCGCCTCCTCACTCCGCGAGACGGGTGCACCCGGCGATCGGATCGCCGTCGCCAGCGAGAATCGCCCCGAGATCGTCGAGCTGATGTTCGCGATCTGGGCGGCCGAACGCGTGTTCGTACCCATCAACTACAAGCTGCATGTTCTGGAGATGCAGCAGATCCTCGACGACTCTGGCGCTGCGCTGGTGTTCGCGTCGCCGAAGATTGCGCAGGCGCTGACGCCGATCACCGACGTGCCGGTCGAAGCGTTGACGTCACCGGAGTACCAGAACCGTTCGGCGGCAACGCCGTCCGAGCGACCGAGGGACACCGACCCGGGCGCGCTGGCATGGCTCTTCTGTACCAGCGGCACGACGGGTCGATCGAAGGGCGCGATGCTGTCCCACCGCAATCTGACGGCGATCACGGTCGCGCATCTGGCGGACTTCGATGACCCGAACCAGGATTGCAGCCTCGTCCACGGTGCCCCGATGTCCCACGGATCTGGCCTGTACGTTCCGCCCCACGTGTTGCGCGGGGCCCGCCAGGTGATTCCGGAATCCGCTGCCTTCGAACCCGACGAGTTCCTCGACCTGTGCGATCACCACCCGGGTAGCAGGGGGTTCCTCGCGCCGACGATGGTGCAGCGACTGGTCGAAACGGGTCGACCGCGCCCTGACAACCTCCGCTCGATCGTCTACGGCGGCGGCCCCATGTACGTCGACAGCATGAAGAAGGCGTTGGACGCGTTCGGCCCGATCTTCGTCCAGGTCTACGGGCAGGGCGAGGCGCCGATGACCATCACCGGGCTCCGTCGCGCCGACCACGTGGACGCCGACGACGCGGTGCTCGGTTCGGTGGGATACGCGCGATCCGCTGTGGACGTCGCGGTGGTGTGCGCCGACGGGACACCCCTGGGGCCGAATGAGATCGGCGAGATCGTCTGCCGCGGCGACGTCGTCATGTCCAGGTACTGGAAGATCACCGACGCCACCGCCGAGGCCCTGAAGGACGGCTGGTTGCACACCCGGCGACATGGGTTCCTTCGACGAAGGCGGTTACCTGACGTTGCGCGACCGGTCCAAGGACGTGGTGATCAGCGGAGGCAGCAACCTCTACCCGCGCGAGGCCAAGAGGTCCTGCTGGAGCATTCGGACGTCGTCGAGGCCTGTGTCGTGGGTACGCCGGATCCGGACCGGGGCGAGATCGTCGTCGCCTTCATCGTCGGCACGGCCGCCGAACCGGATCTCGAGGCGCTTCTGCTCGAGCGCATCGCCCGCTTCAAGCGGCCCAAGTGCTATCTCTACGTCGACGAGCTGCCGAAGAACAGTTACGGCAAGGTGCTCAGACGGGAGCTGCGGGACCGGCTCGCGCTGACATCGGTCGCCTTCCTCGCCGCCGCCGCGGGTTAGCGCGTCTGGCCCAACTCATTGGCGGGCGGGATCAGCTCTTCCGCTGCCACGATTGATCGCTGGGCCCCAAATGTTCTTCCCGCTTCCGCTATGTCGTTCGATCCGACCCTGCGACGGGTGAGACCAGAGGCCGGGGATTGCGGCGATCCGCTGGAGTAGAGCGATGGTTGCACCGGACTCGGCGAAGCGCCCGACCCGGCGGAACCCGTCGTCCCGCGAAAGGTCCGAGTCGATCTGTCGGCGGGTCGCGCCGCGTCAGATTCGAAGCTGCGAAGAGGGTCATCGAGTTGGTTGCCCCAGTTTGTTTGGGGCGCCACTAGGACACTCGGCGGCCAGGTGTCGGAGCTAGGGCCGAACCGGCTGACGGAACTTTCTTTGGCCGCAGACTTACTGTCGGGCTGCGCGGAAGCCTCCGGCGGGCCAGCCGTCTCGGGTGCCCGGCCGAAGCTGCTCCTGGAGCTTTCGGCGCTCCCGTATTCGGTGTTGGGCGCCAATGGCTCCTGCGACGAGGACCCGGATCCGCGACCGAAGAGACTCGCCGAGTGGGATCTATTCACGTAGTCACTGCCGGGCGGTACGGGCTCCTGTGGCGGCCGCCCGAATGGAGGCCGACTCGGGTACCGGCTCTCATCGGGCGCTTGAGGCCCCGGTGGCTGCTCGGGCGGCGACGCAGTCGACGGACCCGCGGTCGGCGGCGGCGGTCCTTGCGCTGGGCGGGTCGCCTGCTCCAGATATTGCCGCCAGGCTTGCAGGTAGCCGAACAGATGCTGGGTGTAGTCGGTCGGCGAGGGTGCCATGGGTGGACCGGGGATGGGCGAGGTCGGCGACACGGTCGGCACCCCTGTGGGCATGGCGGGCATGGTGGGCATGGTGGGCATCGCCCACGAGGCAGCCGGAAAGGGTAGTCCGGGTGTCATCCCGGGCTTCGTGCCCGACGCCATGCCCGACGCCATGGTGGACAACGGCTCCAAAAGCTGTCGCCACGCCTGAAGATAGGCGAGCAACTGCTGGCTCTCGTCCATCGGTGATGGTGTCATCGGTCGACCTCCGGCGGTAGGGGTGGCAAGGGTTGTGGGAGGGCCGAACGGCAACGCGCCCGGTGGATCCAGCGGGTGGGGCAAGGACTCCTGGTAGTACTTCGAGTCGACGACGCGCAGAGCACGGGTGTCGGGTGGCTCGCGGTTCTCGATGTCGAAGACGTAGCAGTAGTCTCCGGCCGGCGTTGGCATTCGAATCGGACTCGACATGCCCTGATCGAGAAAACCGTAGGGGAACTGCCAGCTGAGCGTCGTCGTCTCCCGACGATCACGACCGCCCGATTCGACCCAGATGTAGTGGTCCAGGATGGCGTTCACGGCGTGGCGTGCCGACTCGCCCGCCGCCTCCATGGAGGTCATCCGGGTGAACGTCTTGGTCCACGTACCCGCGAACACCAGCGAGTTGTTGTGCACCTGGTAGCCGCCATGGCGGGCTTGCCAGACATTGCGCCGCTCGAGATCCTCGAGCCAGAAATCCTCCGGCGGTCTGCTACCCCAGGACGTGTTGTGCGGGTTCCACGGATCGCGGCCGGGTCGATTCGGCCAGTCCCCGACGATGGGGACCAGGTACGGCGTCTCGTTTCGGACCGCGCGGCCGCCGCCCTGTCCGGGACCGCCCGCCATGATCAGGCCTCGGTCGAGCGCAAACCATGCAGGCCACGGCAAGAGCGCCTCGGGGACGTTCTTGACGTCGCTGGTGAGGGCACCGGCGATCTGGCGCCACACCTCGGCCGCGATCTCGTCTCCCGTGCAGTCGCGGGCAGCCTTGCCACGTCCCAACTCGTCGACCAGGTGACGGGAGGGGGTATTGAAGTCGCCGATGTCCACCGAGAGCACCGAGACGTGGCCGTCGCGGGCCAGCGTCGGTCGCCTCTCCCACATCCCATGCTGGTTGATCGATGACAGTGCCCACTCCGTTCCCGAGTAGTACATGTGCCCTCGGAGCAGCTGGAATTCCGTGTCGAAGAAGTACTGAATGCCGCCCAGCGTCTGGAACCGGTCCCAGGGCACCCGCCCCATCTCGTCCATGGCGTATGGGTCTCGCCGCGCCCGCGGCCGATTCGCGGCGGGCTCCAGTGGGCCGGCGGCCGGCGGGACCGACGTCGTGAATCCGTCCAACTCGCCCACCGTGCCACCGGTCCCGGCGGCGCGCAGCGCTTCGGTAATCGTCTCGGCCGCCGGGGCATCAACAGCGACGACCGTGTAATCCGGAGCCACCCGCGTACCGTCGGCCAGCGTGATCTGAACCCTCGGTCTGAGGTGGGGCGGCTGATCCGGGTCGACGGCGGGGGGATCGAGGCAATCGGCCGCACCGCGGACGAAGCTGACTCCCAGCTCGACCAGGTGGCGGTACCAATGGTCGAACCACGATTCGGTGGTGGGACCGTTGAGCACCCCGTCGGCCTTGTTGTCGCGACGGTCCATCTGCAGCTGGAGCTGAAGGTAGGTGGTGAGGTTCGTGCGGGCGTCACCCCATCGCGAGTCGAAAGCTGCCAGCACCCTTGGCATTTCGCGCAGGAGCTCATCGAAGCGCGGCGTATAGGTGAACCGCGGACTCCTCGTAGCGTCGTCGCGCCCGACGAAGTAGTCGTAGGCCGACAGGTCCTGCAGTTCCCTTGCGCGACGGATGGGACTGGTGGTGAGGTACCGCACCAACCTGCTCACGAAGGTCTCGACGTCGCGAGCTGTGAAGCCCAGTCCGGCGAGCTGGGACACGATGCCGAGAAACTCGGCGGGGCTGCGTGGCGCTTCGCGAGGAAAGACGAGGGACGGCTTGCCGTCCACCGTGGTTCCCTGGGTGATCACCCGCCTCACGTTGTCCAGCACGGTGCGCGACGTCGGGTGCCAGCTGACCTGGCCGTTCGGCCGCTGAAGGCATTGGTAGACCGGGATCCGTTGGAACAGGTCCCAGGTGTGCAGGTAGTACGCCGGAAAGAAGCGGAAGCCATGTTCACCGGCAACTGCCCGCGCGGGAAGACGCGGCTGGCCCCGCCGCCCCGGAAATGGTCTCAGCTCGGCATGGCTTCCGTCGTGCGTGCCCACCGTCGAGTACTGGGAGGCTGCGAGGCCGCCGAGCTTCACGGGCGGGTAGGTGCCCGCCGGCTCGCTGCCGAGCCCTCTGCGTTCGTCTTCGCGATACTCGTACACCGTGACGTCGAAGCCGCGCTCCGCCAGTTCGTGAGCGGCGGTGAGGCCTGCGATGCCTGCACCCAGAATCGCCACGGTGGGCCGCCGCTCGCAAGAGGCAGGCGTCGTTATGCACTCGCTCATGTCGGCCCCGTCCTGAGCGCGGCCAGCAACCCGGGCTGCGACGGCGCCCGGACCGCGGCGTGGACGTACGCGAGCAGCGTGTCGTGCGCCCGAAGGATGTCGTCAAGCGACCCGCGCACGCACACGGCGCCCACTTCCACGGCCTCTTCGAGCCCGACCCTCGCATCGAGCACGCCGAGGATGGCGGTTCGGGAGGTGGTCACCCTGGCGCCGGCCATCTCCGCTGCGCCGTCGGAGACTTCGAGCTTGCCCCCGCCCCACAGCGAGAAGAGCTCACCGTCGACGTCGAGCTCGACCACCAGCGGTCCGAGCTTCTCGACCACCAGGCGATAGCTGTCGGGCACCTCGTCCGCAAGGTGTTCGACCGACTGCCGTAGCAGCGACGAAACGTGTTCAGCCATGGAGGAACTCGAATACTCCGGCGCCGACGAAGTCGATGCTCTCCCCGTTGATGGAGCCACTCACTCGGGCGGTGCCGCTGGTTTCGCAGAGCACCGTCGATCGGTCCAGATGGACCTCGCTCGGTTGAGCCAGGCGGGCGTAGGACTGCGATAGGAACTCGGCGTGCACCGTGTCGTCCACCCGCGTCGCCGTGATTGCGACCCGCTCCGGGACCCGCGGCACCTCGCCGTCCAGGAGCAGCCGCATCGGAGCAGGCAGGGTGCAGTCCGCGGGGGTACCGAGCAGTCCGGTCGACTGCGTCTTCACCGCGGCGTGCCGGAAGATCGCGGCGGGCTCGTCGTGGTGCCACACGTAGAGCGCCTTGGACAGGCAGCGCAACCGTCGCCGGTCCGTCATCTGGAGAAACACCAGCGACCACGGATCTTCCGGTCTCTGCGAGAGGATGGTGCCCCAGGTCCAGCTGAAGTCCCCGCCCCACCAGAAACGGCCCCAATTGTGGTCGTGGTAAGCCAATTCGCTCTCCAGCCGATGTTCTCGACCTCCAATCTGCAGCCAGCCATCGGCGCGCAACCGCGGCACGAACAGCCAGGACATCCGGCCGTCCCCCACCGGCTGGTTGTTGACGACGAAGGGCCGACTCACCGATGTCAGGTGCAGCTCGCCTCGGATGTCGTGCCCGGGCAGATCGATCATCACGTCGTAGCCGTCGGGTCGCACGACCATCCGGTTGCCGCCGACGACCACGTCACCGAGGTCTGCTGACACGTCGAGTTCGGAGTCGTCGAACCGATCGATGGCGCCAGTCCAGCTCTGGTCGTGCGCGATCACGATGACGCGTGGCGCCAGCCGGAGTCGACCGTCGTGGGATGCCTCGTGGGTCAGGCTGAAGTTGATTAGAAACCGACAGCCCTGGCCGTGGACCACGAAGTGATGCCACTCCTTGAAACCCTCCGGCCGGGCGGTGGCACGGATCGGGGCACGAAGGAAATCGCTACCGGCGAGCGAGGCAGTCATCGCAGCCACCGCGTGTTCGTCGGGGCGGTCGCGGCGGCCGCGCGATGCTGAGGCGGTGCGGGTTCGGCGAGCCGCTCGATGGCCTCACCCAGGCTCGCGAGGCCCAGCAGCATGAGGACGAGATCATCAGCCTCGCCGGATGATTCGGTCCGAAGCTCGCCGTCGGCAGCCAACGTACACACGACCTGGGCCAGGCCGGCCAGCCCAACCAGGTAGCTGACGAAGCTGCTCTGCTCCGCCAGCGCCTCGCACGGATCGGTGAGCGTCATGCGAAGCCCTCCGGCCGCAGGCGGGCCAGGACGGAGTCGTCGAGCCCGTGCCCGATGACCGCATCGGCCAGCAGTTCGGCCCATGCGTCCGGGGCCGCGTTGGGGGACGCGGGCCCGTCGAGGACGTTCAGGCTCACCGTTTCCCAGACGCGGCGGAGGTTCTCGACAGCCTCAGAGGCGACCAGCCCGTCGCACAGTTGCGCCCCTGCGGGCGTGTCCGCGTAGCGGCGACCCTCGGCGACGAGCAGATCGTGCAGACCCCTGGCGGCTGCCGGGTTGCCGAAGACGGCGCGACGAGCACCGAGAAGCAGCTCGAACACCGACCTCTCGGCCCCGGCGGCCTGGTCCGGAGGGGCGGGAAGCAACCGCGGGGCTGATTGCTCGACGAGATTCAGGGTGAGTTCCCGGATGCGCTCCAACTCGGCGAGCATGCTGATCAGGACTTCGGGGTTCATCGGGTCCGCCCGTGGACGTGGTCGACGAGGCTCGTCAGCGCGGCGCGGTGGTGACTCGGCGGCAACCAGTCGAGCTCGAGTAGCACGGCGGCCGCATTTCGAGCGTGCCGGGCAGCGATTTGCCTGGCGTGCTTGAGCGAACCGAGTCGCAGCATCAACTCGTACAGCCAGCGGATGTCGTCAAGGCTCTTTGGCTCTGAACCATGTTGTCCCGCAAGCTCGGCCACGATCGCCGCACGCCCGTCCCGGGACAGCTCGCCCCGGGCCGTGAGCCGATTCAAGAGGTCGGTGAGACCCAGCTCGCCCTCGGAGCTTGGGCGGCGCCTGGACAGAATCCGTACGGCGCGCATCCGGTCGTTGGGCTCCGCACATCGCAAGGCGTGCAACAGCATCAGCGTCCGCTTACCCTCCCAGAGGTCACCCCCGATCTCCTTGCCGTAGTCCTCGGGGTCGGCCCGCAGGTTCAGTAGGTCGTCGGTGATTTGGAAGGCCGCGCCGAGGTGACGGCCGAGCGATTCCAGCGGCGCCAACCACTCGGGTGCCGCACCTGCCGCGATCGCACCGACCTGCAGCGGTGTGATGAACGAGTACCAACTCGTCTTGAGCTCCACCATCTCGAGGTAGTCCGCGTCGTCGAGCCGCCAGGCGTTGGAACGCACCCACTCCAGCTCGCGGGCCTGGCCTTCGACGGTCTGCCGGGTCATGTGCGCGACGGCCCGTAAGATGCGCAGCGCAGGCCCAAGTCCGACGCGCTCGACATTGTCGAGCAGGGGTTGCAGCGACAGCGAGAGCATGGCGTCGCCGACGTTGACGGCAATCGGTATGCCATGATCGATGTGCATCGTGGGTTTGCCACGCCGCCACCACGATTCGTCCTCGATGTCATCGTGGATGAGAAAGGCGTTGTGGTAGAGCTCGAGGGTCGCCGCGGTCGGCAGGACGGCGTCGAGGTGCCCGCCGAGTCCGAGGCACGTGGCTATCGAGAGGGCAGGCCGCAGGGCCTTCCCGCCGCGAAGCGGATAGTCGAGGATCAGCTCGTGAAGCTGACTTTGACCGCGCTCAGGTGCGTAGAGCCGGTTGATTTCGCCGTCGCAGGCGTCCTTGCACATGGCGAGGTAGCCCTCGAGCACAGCCGGAGCTGAGCGCGCCTCAGGCAGGGTGGATGTCATCGCGCGACAGGGTTGAGACCGTCACGGTGACGTGAGAAGGACGACGCCCAGGGGATCCTTGATCCGAGTTGCGTAGCGGATTCGGGCGCCCATCTCGATCTTGCCGGTTGAGTCTTCACCGACGACCTCCAGGCCAGGGAGGACGCTGACGGCGAGGTCCACCGGCTCCTCACCGGGCGACGCGTCGGCAGCCGCTCCCTGCGCGATCCGCTGTCGTCTGCCGAGCAAGATCATGATCACCTTGTCCTTTGGTGGCGCAGGTGGTGCAGGGCTGAGGGGATCGTCGTCTGGTGCCGGCTTGTCGAACCACGTGGTTCGGTGCAGCGAGTTGATGTTCGCGGTTCCAAGTATCGAGTCACCCACCGGATAGCTGCCGGCAGTGAACGCGTTTAGCTTGATGAGCCCGTCGGTGTTCGTGAGCAGGCAGGATGGTGCCCGGTACCCGGCGTCCTCGACCGAGGCTCGGGCTTTGATGAGGCCGTTCATGATGTCGGGGCCAGTGAGCGCCGCTCCGAGGGGCACGCTCGAGACGCCGGTGCCTTTCCGAAGTGTATAGAGCACTTTGTAGTCGACCTTTGCGGCCATTTTGGCCGTGGTCGCCATCACCTCGGCGAGCAGCGAGTCGGGGGTCGGCGCACCCAACTGCGCGAGCGTCGCCTGCCATGTGTCCTGTTGGAGGTCGAGGTCCAGAAAGCCCGGCAGGTCTACGACATCGTTGCGGACCCTGCTTGCGCCGGGATCGCCTGTGTCCCAATGCGGGATGGCCTGCCAGGCAATGCTGGTCTGCCCGAAGGTTTCGATGACTTCCCGGTCGGCGATGGCCAACCGTTCGGCACTCACGTACATGACTGCGACCCCCCCTTGTCGACTGTCTTCGAATCATCGCAGATGAGACCGTCGCGCGCGTCGTTATTTGTGGAGCAGTACGACATCCTGACCAGGTGACATCTCACCTCGAGCCACTGCGTCGCAGTGCGCCAAATGCAGTGGGGCAACGGGATCGTCGGGCAGCAACTGTCGGCATCGTTCGAAGGCGGCGCGCGCCCGATCGACGTCGCCGGCATCGAAAAGGGCGAAGGCTTCGTCGAAGGCCGACTGTGCTGAGCGTTTCGCCTCACGGACTGGAGCCGAATCATCGCCGTAAACTTCGTAGATCGTCACCGGTCGGCGTCGGTTGACCACCATGACGCGCTCCATGCGACGGATGTCGAACTGCTCTGGATCCGTGAGGCGGGCATAGGTCGCATCGGAGATGAGCAACGCCGAACCGTAGCGCTTGTTGGTGCTCTCGATGCGTGCGGCCAGGTTCACCGCATCGCCGATGATGGTGAGCACCATTCGGTTCACGCCACCGACGAGCCCGACTCCCAATGCGCCGGTGTTGACGCCGATGCCTGCCCGCAACTCCTCGGAACCGCGGGCCCTTAGCTCGAGGTTGTGCTCGCGCATCGAACGCAGCATCGCGAGTCCCGCCCGAACGGCGTCCGGCTCTGACTCGAAGACGGCGACGATCTCGTCGCCGCGGACGTCCTGAATCATCCCGTTACAGCCGATGATCGGCATCTCGACGGCCCGCAGAAAGCCCTGGGCCAGATTGCTCGCCTCGGACACGTTCATGTCTTCGAGCATGGTCGTGAAGCCCCGGATGTCGCTGATCAGGACGGTCATCTCGCGTTCGACCCGGTAGCCGCTGCGGACGCGCCGGAGGTCGTCGATGTCGAGGATGCGCAGCAGTTCGTTGGGCACGAACCTCGATTGCACGTCCATGAGGGACTGCCGATGCTCGTCGGCGGCCCGTAGCCTGGCCTCGAGCTGGAAGTTCCATAGGGGCGCGGCGGCCTGAGCGCATAGGAAGGCGACGGCCTCCTCGTGATCGGGGTTGAAGTATCTGCCCGGCTCGCTCTGTTCGGCATAAATGACACCGATTGTCCTGTCCTGCAGAGTTATTGGGACGGCAAGCTTGGATGGCGCCGTCGCCGGATGTGGGACGAAATCTGCGGAGACTAGGCGCGGGGAGCCGCTGTCCATTACCTCGCGGACGATGTTTCTGTCATAGCTCACCTCGGTCCACGGTCCATCGACGATCGTGGTTTCGCCGCGATCGTGGACGGCGCGGACCGACAAATTCTCTGGGTCGCCTGAGACGAACAGCACGCGGCTGGCGCCGGTCGAGTCCGCAACCGAGCCAAGGATGATGTTTGCCAGGCTGTCGGGGGTCCGCGCTCCAGAAAGCGCGCGCACAAGCTGGTGCGCGCCGACCGGGTCGATCCCCGCAGTGCCCGCCCGGACCAGATCTCGGCTGAGCAGCCAGGGGTGCTCCCGCGCGAGCCGATCCGTGCGCACCGCAAAGCCCAGGCTCAACCAGCGCTGGTAGGCCGACCGCAGCATGTGTTCGCGCAGCGACATCCGGCCCGTCTCGGCGTAGAGGGCGGCGGCCTCCTCTTGGGCGCGCGCGCCGATCATGGGGAGCTGGTTTTCCTCCGCGAGCTCAATCGCCTGGTGAAGGTAACGCTCCGCCTTGCCATGCTGCCCGCGCGATCGCGCCCACGCGCCTTCGATCAAGGCATAAGGCGCCGCATAGTTCTCCGGTGCGTCAGCCGCCCACTTGCGGTGCAAGCGAAGCGCTTTGCGCACGAAGACTGCGGTTGCGCGGTCCTTCGGCGCGGACTGAATCATGCTCACGGCACCGATCGCGTAGATGAGTTGCGAGATTGCGGTGCCTGCCATGCCGCCGATGTGCTCGATGGCCTCGTCCGTAGCGGCTGCAGCGCCTGCGTCGTCGCCGGACCAGAAGTGGAGGCCCTGCTTCACGGTCGCCGCCGTGCTGATGGCCACCTCGTCGCCCTCGAGACGGGCCGCCGGAACGACCTCCCGCTCGTCGTACCCGCTCTCGCCTGCGAGCAGGAAGGGGTCTTCGCTGCGGCCCATCAAGTTGAGGCAATTCTGCTGAAGGGCCTGGCAAAGCGCCCGTGGCACAGGTTGAGAACGGATCTGAGGGATCACCGACTGGGTGAGCGCATCGATCTCCGCTAGCGGGCGACCAACCCAGAACGACTGCGAGATAAGGGTCGCTGCGAGGAATCCGGCGTATTCCTGGTCGCCCTGGTCGAGTGCCTCGGCGACGGCGTCCCGGACCTGGCCCAAGCCGTCCTGGAGTGGGTGGCGCCAGTGCCGGATGAAGCTCAAGTACATGAACAGCGTCTCGGGTCGGGCCTCCCTGAACTCCGGACGCTCCGCAAGCTGCATGCCGACCTCGCCGAAACGTTGGGCGCCCGCGCGGTCGCCAAGTATCACCAGCAGCAGCCCGTAACTGGTGAGCACGAGCGGCGAGGAGGGTGTGTGACCGTAGGCCAACGCGAGGTCGAGCTGCTTGCGCACGACCAACGGAAAGATGTTCGGTCGGACGATGTAGGACATGCTGCGCAGTTCGGCGAGAATCCGCTGAATCTCGATGACGCGGCGGTCCTCGCATGGCGGGAGCTGCAGTAGCCGCTCGTTGGTCCACCTGCTCATCGCGAGCTTCATCCGTACCAGCGCGATGGCCATCCGTGGTTTGCCCGGATGTGTTGGCAACGGCTCACCAAGCTCGTCGAGCGCCTGCAACCCAATCTCCAGCGCCTCCCGGAGCCGGTTCTGCGCCACCCGCCCCTTGAGCCGGAGGTAGGCGAGTACAGCGCGGTCGGCCGGCTTGTGCAGAACCGCCTCGGCCTCGTCGAGTAGTGCATGCAGCGCCGCCACGTCACCCACGAGCAGCGCGGCGTCCGCGGCGTCGAGTTGCAGTTTCCTCGCCAGCTCGAAGTGAGCGGTCCACCGCTGCTCACCGAGCAGACCCAGACTGTTGCGGCAGCACTCGAGCGCCAGCGGGAACGATGCCTGCGCGCGCGCCTTGCGCGCCGCGCGCCGCAGCACCTCGACGAACTGGATCCGCTCATCGTCATCGGCCAGACCTTGGCCGCCGATGCCGACGTGGCGGGCGGCCTCGAAGAGTCGGTCGTCGCCCAGTGAGACGAGCCGCCGACCGATGCGCAGGTGCGTCTCGCGCCGTGTGTCAGCGGTCAGGTCGTTCGCCGCCGCCTCCGCCACCCGATCGTGGCTGAATCGGTACCTGCCGTCGCGGCTGATCGCGTTGGTGATGCGGCGGCCGCGGCTGTCGAGGGCTTCGAGGAGGCGAAGCTCGAGGCTCGACCAGAGTGCGTGCACCACCACTTCGGGAGGCTGCGTCGCGGCCGCCGTGGCGTCGGCGAGGTCGAACTCGCCACCGATGCACGTCAGTGAACTCAACACCGCAAGATCGATCGGACTCAGCTGCGCAAGATAGCGGTCCAGAAACTCGGCGGAAGTGGCGGTGACCTCGATCGACGTGAGGACGCGCAGGTCCCAACTCGGGCGCCCGCTCGCGCCGACCGCGGTGAGCGCACCTTCTCGTTGCGCTCGGTAGAGCAGCTGGCGGACCTGCAGGGGATTGCCCCCGGTCCGGTGCTGGAACTCCGCGACGACGTCGCTCAACTCCACGCCCCGGCCGCTCACCGCGGAGAGCAGTTCCTCGACGTCGTCGTAAGTGAGCGGGGCCAGTTCGATGCCCACGGAGCTCTCGGAGCTCAGACCTGCTGCGCCCGGATCGAATTCACCCGCCCGGTGCGCACCGAGAACCACCACGTTCTTCAGCGCCACCGTCAGCAGTTCGGACAGCAACATCAGCGTGTCCCGATCAGCCCACTGCAGGTCGTCGATCGCCAGCACCACTGGACGGTAGGACGCGGTATCGGACACCAGCCGGATGGCGGCGCGATGCAGTCGACGGCGAGCGTCCGCTGCATCGAGGTCGGCCGTGGGCAAGGCCTCCCCCAGCACCTGAGCCAGCTCGGGGACCAGCTCGGAGAGGATGCCGGCAATCGACGACGTTCCGCTGACGAGATCTGCACGCCAACGGTCACGCTCCGCCGGACCGGTGGCCTTCATACTGCGGACGATCGAGCTCAGCGCGTCTCCCAACGCCGAGTACGGTGCAGGCGCCCCGTCCCGGCACCTGCCGTAGGCGAACACGCAGTCGCGCCCGGAGATCTCAGTGCCAAAGGCTTGTAGGAGCGTCGACTTGCCGACTCCGGGAGCCCCGCTGAGCAGGACGCATCCTCCGCCTACGCGTCCGGCCGACTCCACGGCATTTCGGAGTTCGATCAGCTCGGCCCGACGGCCGACAACATGGCCGTCGAGGTCGAGTAGCGGAGTCGTCACGACACGGGGCCCGCGGCCTTGCGGGCCGTCCGCCGGATCATGCGGCAAGGGGATGGCAAAGTGACGTGCATGTCTGCCTCCCCGAGAACCCGAACTATCCCGTCATCATATTGACGGTTTCTCCAACTGCGCGCGCGATGGCGAAGATCGGGTTACCGCGTCGTGACGGTCCGCGCCATCGAATTCACCCCCCACGCTCCGCCCAACGACTGGAGGCTGGGAAGGTGACCGAGTCGCGGTCGACAGTCTGCGATCCGGGCTGATCAAGATCAGCTCACCGGCTAGGCAGAAGGGCGAGCATGGAATTTCATGGCAATGTCGCCGTGGTCACGGGAGCCGGTTCGGGGATCGGTCGCGCGCTGGCCGTGGCCATTGCCGCCGCGGGGGCCTCGGTGGTCGTGGGCGACCTCAATGCCGAGGGCGCGGCGGCTACCGTTCGCCTAATCGCCGACGCAGGCGGGTCGGCGCTCGGCGTTACGACCGATGTCAGCTCGACCGACGCCGTGACCGAGATGGTCTATGCCGCAAATGATTTCGGACCAGTCGATCTGTTCGTCGCCAACGCGGGCATCATGGGCGCACCGGGACTTGGCGAGGACGAGGCCGACTGGGACCGCATCATCGACGTGAACGTGCGCGCACACGTCCGGGCGGCCAAAATCCTGGTGCCCGAGTGGGTGCGACGCGGCCGCGGGTACTTCGTCACCGTGGCTTCGGCCGCCGGCCTGCTCACCCAGCTCGGCGCCGCGGGCTATTCGGTGACCAAGCACGCTGCCGTCAGCTTCTCCGAGTGGCTCGCGATCACTTACGGCGACAAAGGAATCGGCGTCTCCTGCGTCTGCCCGATGGGCGTCGACACTCCCCTGCTCAGCGGGATCGCCGATTCGTCGGATCCGGTCGCGCGGATGGCTGCGGCCGCCGTCAAGAATGCGGGTGAGGTGATGGGCCCGGACCGAGTGGCCGAGTTGACTGTCGAGGCCGTCCGGTCGGATCGCTTCCTGGTACTGCCGCATCCCGCCGTGCTCGACATGTACCGGCAGAAGGGCTCCGACTACGAGCGCTGGATCAGCGGAATGCGCCGGTACCAAAGCACCCTCGGCTGATGGACGGCGCGCCGCCATCCCTCACCGCTGTTATACATGTGTCAAGTAGTATGTCGGCGTGGCCGACCGCAGAAGGCTGTCCCCGGAGGACAGGCGCAACGAGCTGCTCGCGTTGGGCGCCGAGGTGTTCGGACAGCGGCCCTACGACGAGGTGCGCATCGACGAGATCGCCGAACGAGCGGGTGTGTCGCGGGCGTTGATGTACCACTACTTCCCGGACAAGCGCGCGTTCTTCGCAGCCGTCGTGCGCGCCGAGGGCGAGCGCTTGTTCGAGGCCACCAACACTCCTCCGCAGCCGGATCTCAACCTGTTCGGACAGCTCCGCGCCGGCGTGCTGGCGTATCTGCGCTACGACGAGGCCCACCCGCACGGCGCCTGGGCTGCCTACATGGGCATGGGCCGCTCAGACCCGGTGCTGCGCGGCATCGACGACGTGGACAACGACCGCCAGGCCAACCGCATCATCGACCGCATCACGGAGTCACTGGGCGAATCACTGGACTCCAAGGTCGAGCGCGATCTACGGGCGGTCGTCTACGGCTGGCTGGCATTCACGTTCGAGATGTGTCGGCAGCGGATCGCCGACCCGTCGATCGACGCAGGCGCCGTCGCCGACGCATGCGCGCACGCGCTGCTCGATGCCGTCGCCCGCATCCCCGCCATGCCCTCCATGCCCACCCCCGAGTGACTTGGGCGCGTTCCCGTTCGCTGAGCGATCGTTTGCGCGCCGAAATCGCGAGAGGGGTCGGCGGGGGTGTCGGTGGGTACGGGCACTATGGCTAGATGGCCCCCAAGACCGCTGAACCCGCAGCACCCCTGGCCCGCTTCAGCGAGCTGACGCGGGAGTGGTTCACGGGTACGTTCGCCGCGCCGACGGCCGCCCAGACCGAGGCGTGGGAGGCCATCGCGAACGGCGACAACACCTTGGTCATCGCCCCGACGGGGTCCGGCAAGACGCTGGCGGCGTTCCTCTGGGCCATCGACCGGCTGGCTTCGGGTGAGCCCCGCGCTGCCACCGCGTCGTCCAGGAAGGGTACCCGGGTGCTCTACGTGTCACCGCTCAAGGCGCTGGCGGTCGACGTCGAGCGCAATCTCAGCACCCCGCTGACCGGCATCGGCCGCGTCGCGGAACGCCGCGGCGTGCCCGCGCCGAGCATCACGGTCGGGGTGCGCTCGGGCGACACGCCACCCAACCGCCGCCGCGAGATGATCGCCAAGCCGCCGGACGTCCTCATCACCACGCCCGAGTCGCTGTTCCTGATGCTCACCTCAGCCGCACGGGAGACGCTCGCCGAGGTCGACACCGTGATCGTCGACGAGGTTCACGCCGTCGCGGCCACCAAACGCGGGGCCCACCTGGCGCTGTCGTTGGAGCGCCTCGACCAACTCATGGACAAGCCCGCCCAACGGATCGGTCTGTCGGCCACCGTCCGGCCGCCCGAGGAGGTCGCCAGGTTCCTGTCGGGCCAGTCCCCGACGACCATCGTGGCGCCCATGGCCGCGAAGACGTTCGACCTCTCGGTCCAGGTGCCGGTGCCGGACATGGCCAACCTGGAGAACAACAGCATCTGGCCGGACGTCGAGGAGCGCATCGTCGACCTGATCGAGGCGCACCAGTCGTCGATCGTGTTCGCCAACTCGCGGCGCCTCGCCGAACGACTGACGACGCGGCTCAACGAGATTCACGCCGAGCGGATAGGTACCGAGGTACCCGAGACACGTAATCCGAAGGTGGGCGGCGGCTCTCCCGCCCAGATCATGGCGAGTGGCCAGAGCTTGGGCGCGGAGCCGCTGCTGGCCAAGGCCCATCACGGGTCGATCAGCAAGGAGCAGCGCGCGATCGTCGAGGACGACCTCAAGAGCGGTCGACTAAAGGCGGTGGTCGCCACGTCGAGCCTCGAACTCGGCATCGACATGGGTGCCGTCGACCTCGTCATCCAGGTCGAGTCCCCGCCGTCGGTGGCCAGCGGCCTGCAGCGGATTGGCCGCGCCGGGCACCAGGTCGGCGAGATCTCCCAGGGCGTGCTGTTCCCCAAGCACCGCACCGACCTGATCGACTGCGCAGTGACGGTGCAACGCATGCTCGCCGGCGAGATCGAGACCATGCGGGTGCCCACCAATCCGCTCGACGTGCTGGCTCAGCACACCGTCGCCGCGGCCGCTCTCGAACCGTTGGACGCCGACCGTTGGTTCGACGCGGTGCGGCGCAGCGCACCGTTCGCCACCCTGCCGCGCAGCGCGTTCGAGGCGACGCTGGACCTGCTGAGCGGCAAGTACCCCTCCACGGAGTTCGCCGAGCTTCGCCCAAGACTGGTGTACGACCGCGACGCGGGCACGCTCACCGCCCGGCCCGGCGCCCAGCGGCTGGCGGTGACGTCAGGCGGCGCGATTCCCGACCGCGGCCTGTTCACCGTGTACCTGGCATCGTCCGCCGATACCGACAAGCCCTCGCGGGTAGGCGAACTCGACGAGGAGATGGTGTACGAGTCGCGCCCCGGCGACGTCATCTCGCTGGGTGCCACCAGCTGGCGGATCACCGAGATCACCCACGACCGCGTGCTCGTCCTCCCCGCGCCGGGACAGCCCGCCCGGCTGCCGTTCTGGCGCGGCGACGGAGTGGGCAGGCCCGCCGAGCTGGGCGCCGCCATCGGCGCGTTCACCGGCGAATTGGCCGGGCTCAACCGCGCGAAGTTCGACGCACGCTGCAGCACAATGGGTTTCAACGACTTCGCCACCGACAATCTGTGGCAGCTCATCTTCGACCAGAAGCAGGCCACCGGCACCGTACCCACCGATACGACGTTCATCGTCGAGCGCTTCCGCGACGAGTTGGGCGACTGGCGCGTCATTCTGCACTCCCCCTACGGCCTGCGGGTGCACGGCCCGCTCGCGCTCGCGGTGGCCAGGCGGCTGCGGGAGCGCTACGGCATCGACGAGAAGCCGACGGCTTCCGACGACGGCATCATCGTGCGTCTGCCCGACACCGAGGACACCCCGCCGGGCGCGGAACTGTTCGTCTTCGACGCCGACGAGATCGATCCCATCGTCACCGATGAGGTGGGCGGCTCGGCATTGTTCGCGTCGCGATTCCGGGAATGCGCCGCACGCGCCCTGCTGCTACCGCGTCGCCATCCCGGCAAGCGTTCCCCGTTGTGGCACCAGCGCCAGCGAGCTGCGCAACTGCTCGACATCGCCCGCAAGTACCCGGACTTTCCGATCGTCCTGGAGACCGTGCGGGAGTGCCTGCAGGACGTGTACGACGTACCGATGTTGCGCGAGCTGATGGATCGCCTTGCGCAGCGGCGCATCCGGATCCTCGAAGTCGAGACGGCGACCCCGTCGCCGTTTGCGGTGTCGCTGCTGTTCGGCTACGTCGGCGCCTTCATGTACGAGGGCGACAGCCCGCTGGCCGAACGCCGCGCCGCCGCACTGTCGTTGGACAGCACACTGCTGGCCGAACTGCTCGGCCGTGTCGAACTGCGCGAGCTGCTCGACCAGGAAGTGATCGCGTCCACCGTCGCGCAACTGCAGCACCTGGCGGCCGACCGTGCGGTACGTGATGCCGAGGGCGTGGCCGATCTGCTGCGGCTGCTAGGCCCTCTCACCGAACGGGAGGTGGCCGAGAGGTCGACCGTCGACGACGTCGGCGGCTGGCTCGAGGGGTTGCAATCGGTCCGACGCGCTCTGACGGTGTCGTTTGCCGGTCAGACGTGGTGGGTGGCGATCGAGGACGTCGGATTGCTACGCGACGGCGTGGGAATCGCCGTACCCATTGGCATTCCGGCGAGTTTCACCGAATCCGTCAACGATCCGCTCGGCGAACTGCTGGGCCGCTACGCCCGCACCCGCGGCCCGTTCACCACCAGAGAGGCTGCCGAGCGCTTCGGGTTGGGACTACGGGTGACTTCCGACGTCTTGGGCCGGATGGCGGTGGACCGAAGATTGGTTCGCGGGGAGTTCACCGTCGGAGCCGCGCCGGCGGCGACATCGAGCCGCGAGGATACCGAGCAGTGGTGCGAGGCAGACGTTCTCAAGATCCTGCGGCGGCGCTCGCTGGCCGCCCTGCGCGCTCAGGTCGAGCCGGTCAGTACCGCCGCCTATGCCCGGTTCCTCCCTGCCTGGCAGCAGGTCGGTGTCGAGAAGAGCACGGGCATAGACGGATTGGCGTCGGTCATTGAACAGCTGTCCGGCATACCCATCCCCGCATCGGCGATCGAGCCGTTGGTGTTGGGGCAGCGGGTGCGCAACTATCAACCCGCGATGCTCGACGAACTGCTCGCCTCGGGCGAGGTGACGTGGTCGGGAGCCGCTTCGATCAGCAGCGGTGACGGCTGGATCGCGTTCCACAGCGCGGAGACGGCGCCGTTGACGCTGGCCGCAGCTACGAAGATCGACCTCACCGACGTCCATCGCGACATCCTTGCCACCCTCGATCACGGTGGCGCCTACTTCTTCCGGCAACTCACCGAGAACGCGAACTCCGGCGATGCCGGGTCCGCCGTCAAGAATGCTCTCTGGGAACTGATCTGGGCAGGCCATGTCACGGGTGACACGTTCGCGCCGGTCCGCGCACTGCTCGCGGGGTCGGGTCGACGAGGCGGTGCGCACCGGCAACGGCAACGACCACCGCGGTTGAGCAGGTACAGCGTCGCGCATGCACAGACCCGCACCACCGACGCGACCGTCGCGGGCCGATGGTCCGCTCTGCCGCAGGCCGAGACCGATTCCACCATCCGGGCGCACTTCTCGGCGGAGCTCCTGCTCAACCGGTACGGCGTGCTCACGAAGGGCTCTGCGGAAGGCGTGCCCGGCGGGTTCGCGATGTTGTACAAGGTGCTCACCGCGCTGGAAGACGCGGGTCGATGCCAGCGCGGCTACTTCGTCGAATCCCTTGGTGGCGCCCAGTTCGCGGTCGCGTCGACCGTCGACCGGCTGCGGACCTATCTCGACGGGCTGGACCAAGCGCGTCGCGACTATCACGCGATCGTGCTCGCGGCCGCCGACCCCGCCAACCCGTACGGCGCTGCACTGCCGTGGCCCGGCGACTCCGAGACCGGACACCGGCCGGGACGCAAGGCAGGCGCTCTGGTGGTGCTCGTCGACGGTGAACTCACGTGGTTCCTCGAGCGTGGCGGCCGCTCGCTGTTGTCCTTCTCGTCGGACGCCGACGCGCACGTCGCGGCCGGGGCCGCGTTGGTCGACCTGGTCGGCGCGGGCCGCCTTCAGTCGCTGCTCGTCGAACGGATCAACGGCGTCCCCGTGCTGGATCCCGGCGCCGGACCGGAGCACGGCGCCATCCACGATGCATTGACCGGCAGCGGCTTCTCGCGTACCCCGAGAGGGCTTCGGCTGCGCTGATCCCTACACTCGGTGAAGATCAACGGCTGGGCGATTCGTGCACAGTAGCCCGCGGTGAGCGCGGGTCTGTGTGCACAACTCGCGGAACCCAATTGGCAAAAGTGACAAAACTTCGAGGGCGGCGTCCCATAATCGGAACATGGTCTCGCTGATCGTTCACGCCATCCTCGGCGTCCTCGTCATCCTGTGGATCGTCCGCGCGAACGCTCAGATCTTCGCCCGCCCCTCAGGCGGGCCTGCGTTCTCCGCGTTGGAGATCGTGTACTACGTCATCGGCGTCGCGTCGATCGCGCTCGGTTACTACTTCAACCATCAGTTCGTCGACCAGTACGCCGTCCCCGGCGGCAACCCGATCTGGGGCCAGGGCAGCTGGCAGCAGTTCATCGCCCTCGGCTACGTCAATCCCGCGGCGGCCTCGGCCAGCCAGGACTACACGATCATCAACGTCATCCTGCTGCCCTTGTTCACCGTCGTCGACGGCTACCGACGTGGCATCAAGCGGCCATGGCTGTTCTTCGTATCGAGCCTCTTCACCAGCTGCGCCTTCGCCTACGCCTTCTACTTCGCCGTGATCGAGCGTCAGCATCGACACGAGAAGGCCGCCAAGGCACTGCACTCGATTCCGGCGTGACGGGAACACCGCTACGAGGAACCACGTTGGGTGGGTCGTGACCGACGATCTGATCACCACCCCGTTCGGATTCGACTCCACCGCGGCGTAGGTGATCGTTGGCGTCGACCTCTCGGGCAAGCGCGCGATCGTCACCGGGGCCTCGTCGGGCATCGGTGTCGACACCGCTCGCGCCCTCGCCGATGCTGGCGCTGAGGTGACGTTGGCCGTTCGCGACCCCGCCGCCGGTGATCGCGTGGCAGCCGACATCGGCGGCACGGTGCGGGTGGCGCCACTCGACCTGAGTGACCTCGACAGCGTCGAGAACTTCGTCGCGGCATGGCAGGGGCCGCTGCACATTCTGGTCAAGAATGCCGGGGTCATGGCGGTTCAGGAGCTGACCATGTCGGCCAGCGGGCACGAAATGCAGTTCGCCACTAGCCATCTGGGTCACTTCGCGCTGGCGGTCGGCATGCACGACGCACTCGCCTTTGCCGGCGGAGCCCGCATCGTCTCGGTCAGTTCGGGCGGTCACCTCCGCTCGCCAGTGGTGTTCGACGACATCGACTTCGCCTTCCGCGACTACGACCCGTTCGGCGCGTACGGCCAGTCGAAGACCGCGAATGTGCTCTTCGCGGTCGAGGCTACGCGGCGCTGGGCGGAGGACGGCATCGTCGCCAACGCTCTGATGCCCGGCGGCATCGCCACACCGCTGCAGCGCCACTTCCCGCGGAGTACGCCAAGCAGACGTTGACGGCGTTCCGGGCGGGCGGATCGGACTTCAAGACCGTCGAGCGGGGTGCCGCGACGTCGACGTTGTTGGCGGCGTCTTCGCTGGTGGAGGGCGTCGGTGGTCGGTACTTCGAGAACTGCAACCAAGCCAGGGTCGTCGACCGTCGCGGCGGCCCCGGCACGGGTGGTGTCGCAGCGTATGCGCTCGATCCGGCGAATGCCGAACGGCTGTGGGATCTTTCGCTGGGACTGATCCACACCCGCTAGTAACGCGCGCGGTGCGTCACGTCGAACTCGGCGTGCGGTCGACAGCCGCGTGTACCCCACACCGCTGCGGGTACGTTCACCCCATGCCAGAAGGTGACACCGTCTTCCGCACGGCGGACAAGCTGCGGGGCGCCCTATTGGGCATGACGCTGACGCGATGCGACGTGCGGGTGCCGAAGTTCGCCACCGTGAACCTGGCCGGTCAGGCAGTCGACGAGGTGCTCAGTCGTGGCAAGCACCTGTTCATCCGGGTGGGTGGCGCGAGCATCCATTCACATCTGAAGATGGACGGGGCCTGGCTGTTGGACGGCCATATCCGCCGCGTGCCCTCGCACAAGGTGCGTATCATTCTGGAAACCAAGGACTCTCGGGCGGCGGGCATCGATCTCGGGGTGCTGGAGATCCTAGGGCGCGACCAGGACATGGATGCCGTCGCCCATCTGGGCCCCGACCTACTCGGTGACGGCTGGGAACCGCGCATCGCGGCGTCCAACCTGGTGAAGGACCCGGACCGGCAGTTGGCCGAGACCCTGCTGGACCAACGGGTGATGGCGGGCATCGGCAACGTCTACGCCAACGAGTTGTGCTTTGTGTCGGGACGCCTACCCACCTCGCCCGTGAGCGCCGTGAAGGATCCGCTGCGGATCGTGCAGCGCGCCCGGGACATGCTGTGGCTGAACCGGTCCCGAGTCAACCGGACTACCACCGGTAACACCAGGCCCGGCCGCGACCTGTGGGTCTACGGCCGAGCCGGGCGCCCGTGTCGACGGTGTGGGACGACCATTGAATCGGATCGCGCTCATGTCACCGGGGCGGACCGAATCTCGTTCTGGTGCCCCGCCTGCCAAACCTAGGCATGGCGTCTAGCGCCCCGGCAGCGCCAGCCTGCAGATCTTGCGCACGACGGTGGCGAACTGCTTGGGCAGCGGACCCTTGTTGTAGGGAACTCCATAGCGCTCACAGATCTCCTGGACCTCCGGCGCGATCTCCGCGTGGCGGAAGGCCGGGATGTCGGGGAACAGGTGGTGTTCGATCTGGAACGACAGGTTGCCGCTCATCACGTGGAAGAGCTTGCCGCCGGTGAGGTTCGCCGAGCCGAGGATCTGGCGGAAGTACCACATGCCGCGAGTCTCGTTCGCTGTCTCTTCCTTGGTGAATTCCTGTGTGCCGTCCGGGAAGTGGCCGCAGAAGATGATCGCATAGGACCACACGTTGCGGATCAGGTTGGCGGTCAGGTTGCCGGTGAAGACCCAGGGCGCGAACGGACCGGCCAGTAGCGGGAACGCCACGTAGTCCTTCAGCGTCTGCCGCTTGACCTTGCGCCAGATGCCGGCCATGATCTCGCGCTTGTCGGCGATGCTGATCTCACCGGACCGGATGCGCTCGGTCTCCAGTTCGTGAAGTGCAACGCCGTACTGGAACAGCACCATCAGCAGGAACGCGTAGACCGGGTTGCCGTAGTAGTAGGGCACCCATCGCTGGTCCTCGCTCATCCGCAGGATGCCGTACCCGATGTCGCGGTCCATGTCGACGATGTTGGTGTAGGTGTGGTGCATGTAGTTGTGCGAGTGACGCCACTGGTAGCTCGGGCACGCTGAGTCCCACTCGAAGTTGCGGCTCGTCAATGCGGGATCGCCCATCCAGTCGTACTGGCCGTGCATGACGTTGTGGCCGATCTCCATGTTGTCCAGAATCTTCGACGCCGCCAACATCGCGGTGCCTGCGATCCAGGCCGGGGGCAGGATGCCGACGAACAGCATGGCCCGGCCACCGACCTCGAGCGCGCGCTGCGCCTTGATGACGCGGCGAATGTAGGTGGCGTCGCGCTCGCCCAGATCGGCGACCACGCGTTCCCGCAACTCGTCAAGCTCGCGGCCGAAGGCTTCGGCCATCTCGGGGGTCATGGTCACGGGCTTGCCGCGGACGATCTTGGTTATGGCCTGTTGGATGGGCGCGGGCAACACGTCGGCGACGTTCCGGTCGATGTCGACGTTCGTCTCGAGCATGGCAGTCATGGCTGATCCTTTCGATTCGATTCGGGTTTTCAGAGGGACAGCTCGACGTCACCGACGGGGACGGACACGCAGATCTGCACGTCCTCCTCCGCGGCCGTCGACACGGCGCCCGTGATGAGGTTCTTGACCGCGCCGCTGGTCTTGCGTCGGGTACAGGTGTGGCAGATGCCCATCCGGCATCCGCTCTGCGGCGACAATCCGGCCGCCTCGGCCTGCTCGAGCAGGGAGCTTCCGTCGTCGGCGACGTCGACGCCACTGTCGCGGAAGGCGACCGTTCCGCCGGATGTCTCCGTCGGGATGGCGAACACCGGCGGGACGAAGCTCTCGAAGCTGGCGTCGGCGAACTGCTCGCAGACGGCCTCGACGAGTGCCAGCGGGCCACAGACGAAGACCGCGTCCGGGCTGGGCATCTCGGCGACGTGGTCGGCGCCGAAGTAACCCGTCAGATCACCGGCCTCGGGTGAACGGGAGTAGCCGTGAAGAACGCGGACGCCCGACATCGCGTTGAGTTCGTCGCGGTAGCACGCCTCCTCGGGAGTGCGGGCGTAGTGGATGAAGGTGATCTCGCGATCGGAAGGTCGTCGGTCCTGCTCAAAGAGGAGGGTGCGCAGCAGGGACAACACCGGGGTGATCCCGCTGCCACCCGAGACGAGGAGGACGCGCCGCGGGGGTATCGCGGGAAGGGTGAAGTCGCCGCCGACGCCGCCGAGACCGAAGACCATCCCGGGACGGGCGTTGCGGACGAGGTGCTGAGAGACCAGGCCCTCGTCGTGGAGGCCGATCGTCAGCTCGAGCAACCGGTCCCCCTCGGCGTTGGCGGGCGAGTAGCAGCGGGTCTGCCGGCGCCCGTCGACCTCGACCGTGAGGTTGACGTGTTGGCCGGCGCGGAACGCGGGTCCGGCCGCGACGGCCGCGTTGGGTTCAAGTGTGAGGGTGACGCTGCGAGGCGTCTGTCGACGCACCGCGACGACCTTGGCGCGGGCATCGCCCAGCGTCCAGGTGGGCTCGACGAGCTCCGTGTAGCGATCGACGCCGTGCGGGCCGGTGAGCAGGTCTACCAGCGGTGACCGCAGCACCCTGTCCCGAAGGCTCAGCGTCTTCGTTTGAGTGAACATGTGTATACCGTGCGCCTGAAGGGCCTGAGCAGTCAATCGATTCGGCCAGGTTGTGGTAGGTTTCACACAGTGAACGAACGTACGCCCAGTTCACGAACGTCCCGGTCGGGGCGCTCGGGGTCGTCGCGTTCCTCCCGCGAGACGCTGTCACGCGAGGAGCGCAAGGAAGCAACCCGGCGGGCGATCGTAGCGGCTGCGCTTCAGCTGCTCGAGGAACGTAGCTTCAGCGCTCTCAGCCTGCGTGAGGTGACCCGCCAGGCAGGCATCGTCCCCGCTGCGTTCTACCGGCACTTCGACTCGATGGAAGCGCTCGGTCTGGTGCTCATCGACGAGTCGTTCCGCGCACTGCGCGACATGTTGCGCGGGACCCGCGCGGGCAAGCTCGATCCGAGCCGGATCATCGAATCCACCGTCGACATCCTCATCGCCGGAGTCAACGAGCGCCGCGAGCACTGGCGCTTCATCTCCCGCGAACGCAATAGCGGCGTCACCGTACTGCGCTACGCCATCCGCACCGAGATCCGGCTGATCACCTCGGAGCTGGCGATCGACCTGACCCGCTTCCCCGGGCTGAACAGCTGGAGCGCCGAAGACCTCAACATCCTGTCCAGCTTGTTCGTCAACTCGATGATCGTCATCGCCGAAGCCATCGAGGACGCGGCCGACCAGACCGCACTTGACGAGATTCGGCACACGGCCGTCAAACAGCTTCGGCTGATCATCGTCGGGATCAACGGATGGCAGAGTAGCGACTGAGGGCCGCAAATAGGGTGAGGCGCTATGCCGCATCTCGAATTGAGTCGTCCGCGCCCCGACATCGCGGTCGTCACGCTCAACCGTCCCAACGCGCTGAACTACGGCCTCGTCGAAGACCTGCACCAGACGCTGGAGGACGTCCAGTCCGACGATGAGAGCCGTGTACTAGTCCTCACCGGCGCAGGGCGGGGATTCTGCTCGGGTCTCGACCTGACCGATCCCATGCCCGCGGAAGCCACCCGAGGTCTGGAGTTCCCGCGGTCGAGCATGCGGTGGCAGGAGCGCATCGCCGAACTCACCACGCGACGCGAATCGTCGGCGCCGACCTGGTGTCACGGGTGTCCATTGGGCCAGTGCTCGACGACGCCATGTTGATCGCCGAAACACTATGCAGCTAAGGCAAGTTCGGGGTTGGGTCGACGAAGCAGGTGCTGTGGGCCAATCTCGAGGCACAAAGCCGGCGAGCTGCTTTGCTCGTGGAGAACCGCAGCCAGATCCTGTCGTCGACCAGCGGTGAACTGAAGGAGGCGCCGGCCGCCTTCGCCACCCGCAAGAGGGACTGACCGAGCACCGTCGACCTCCTTGCCCACCGCGGCGTGCCGCCGCCGTCGACGATCACGACCTGGCCGGTGATGTAACTTCCTGCGTCCGAACACAACAAGAGCGCGGCACCGACAATCTCATCGCGTTGACCCGGATGCCGTCCGCGCCGTACCCCGCGGCCATCGACCGGTGAACGACATCAGCGCCGCCTTGACCGAACCGTAGATCGCCATGCTCGGGGCGAAGTTGAACGCACCCACCGACACCATGTTCAGCACTGCCGCGTACGCGCTCTGCTTCAGGTACGGCAGCGCCTTCTGCACCAGGAACACCGGGCCGTGCAGGTTCACCTCGTAGGACTTGGCCAGCGCCCCGGGAGTCATCTCACCCATTGGTTGGGCCAACGCGTTGGCGGCGTTGTTCGCCACGACGTCGATGCCGCCGAACTCGGCGACCGTGCGATCCACGACAAGGTCGAGGTGGTCGAGGCTGCCCGTGTGCGCGGCGACGCCGATCGCACGCCCGCCGAGTCCGCGCAGATGCTTGGCGGCCTCCTCGCAGGCGTCGGCCTTGCGACTGGCGACCACGACGTTGGCCCCGGCGAGCACGAAGCCCTCCGCCAGAGCCAGTCCGATGCCGCGAGTGCCACCGGTGACGATCACCGTGCGGTCGGTCATGTCGAACAGTCGGTCGAATGCTGCGCGGTCCACTTCGTCAGTAGAACACGCTGCAGAAGCACTCAGGAGAACAGGTCTCGATGGCCCGCAGTGTACTGCTCGACGGTCTGCGCCGGTCGCCCGACGATGCGTTCGACGTCGTCGGTGGCGCGGTTGTCGCGGTCTGCGCGGTAGCCGCGCCGTGGTCGAAATGTGTTGCGCGACAAGCTCGGGAAGCCCGAACTTCGTCGGCTCCGCCTGCAAGTCGTCGGAAGGCAGGTCCTCGCCGTCGACCTTCCGGTCCAGCGCCCGACCGTACTGCTGAGCGAGCCCCGAGATGTCCAGCACCTCCGGGCCCGTCAACTCGTAGACGTGACCGATCCTGCCGTCCGTTTTCGCGCAGCACCGTGACCACCCCGTGGGCGACGTCGGTGGCGGCGATCGGCGAAGTGTGCACTTCGCCGAACGGCAGTGCCAACACGCCACGTTCGCGCATTGAGGCCTCGCGCCCAGCGCGGTCAGCGGGTTGTCGAGGAAGAACGTCGGACGAACGTGCACCAACCCGTACGCCCGACCAGGCCAAGATGCGTTCGGCAAGCCAATGCAGACGCTGGTGGTGCGACTACTCGGTGCTGGTCAGCGTCATCTGCGACACCGTCATCAGCGACATGTTCACGACCACGCCGAGTCCGCCGAACTCGTTGCCGATCGCGGCAACGACGGCCGCCGCGACCAAGTACACGCTGATGTTGAAGAACATTCGGGTGACGCCCTGCATCGCATTGGCGACGTCGAGTGGCGAGGTCAGATCACCGACGAAGACCTCGCGCCGAGGTCACGCAAGCGGTCGGCTCGGTCGTCGTCGCGGCGCACCATCGCCCGGACCGGGTGACCCTGCGCACGCAATTCCTCCACGACGGAGCGGCTCGCGCTGCCGACCCCACCGCCAGGCCCTGTGATCAGGTACATCGTCTGATTAGATACATCGTCGAAGTCTCATTCAGCCATGGTCCACGTCGACGTCGCCACTAGATCGCCCCGCTCCAGCGCCGCGGCCCGGTGTTGGTGGACCTCCTGGTAGCCGGGGTCTTTGACCATGTCCACGAACGCCGACGGGGTGGGGTACTCGACGACGAGGATTGCATCCCACCAGGGGCTTTCGCCGTCGCCGATAACGTTGACCGGCGCAGCGCCGCCGTAGTGGACTCGCGCGCCGACGCGCTCCAGGTGTGGCGCGACCTCCCGGCCATATTGAAGATAGCGCTCACGCCCACCGTCGGCTGTGAACTTGAGCAGGTTGATCATCACCACCGGTGCATCGACCGGCAACGCCTTCAAGGCAGCCAGCTGAGTCGGACGCGTGTCAGCGGTATCGGTCATCGCTAAACTCCTCTACTCATCGATTCGGCGGCACAGCCGGTCAGCTGGCCGCCCCTTGCCCGACGGCCTGGACGGCCGCGTGTTCGTGCTGCGCCTTCTCGGCTTCATGATGGATGGGGTGGAGGTCGAACACCACCTCTTTGACGGTTCCGGTGAACGCATGCTGAACGCGATCGGCACCGTCTTGTCCAGGATCCCGCGCCGACCTGTTCACCATTCGCCGACGATGTCACCGTGCGTAGTGGCTGGGGAGGTGCAGGACGGGTGTGCGTTGTGGGCGAGCCAGCCGGGCCGTGATCGCGACGATCTTGCGGCGCAACGTGGCCGCTCGGGCGCCGTGGCGGGGCGCCGGCGAGCACTCCAGCCGAGCGCAGCAAGTTGTGGGCGATGCGCGCACACGAGATCCAGGCCGATTGGCGCCGAAGCGACCCGAGGGCATGTGCGCCAGCGGCCCGTCGATCAGGTCGGCGACGACGGTTTCGATGACCGCGTGCTTACGGTGGGTGACGTCGGCGATCTGCTCGGTCGAGTCGGTGAAGAACGCGTGATACCGCCACACCGGGAACAGCGCGTCGCGGTAGCGGGCGTCCTTGACGCGGCGCACGATCAGGCGGGCGGTGGTGGCGTCTTTGGTGGATGCGAAGACCGTGTATGAGGTTTCGGCGACCTCGGCATCAGAAATCCACGCTCCGGTGTCGGAATCGCGGACTGCGCCGGGATAGCGCACCGGGGTCCAGGCGTCTGGGGAATCGAGTCGATCGCCTTGTGCACGCGCCAACTTGCCCGGTGGCCTCGACGAGTCCACCCCCAACGGGTTCGAGGCCTCCTTGGTGCTGAACCTGACCGGGCCGTACCGGCTGACCGTCCCTGCGCCGTGCCTTCCGTCCCCGCCGTTTGCTGCTGCTGCTGGGCAAGACAGCCTGAGCGCTGCGGCGCAGGTCAGCGCGACGTGAGCAGTCCGGCCAACGCGCGCATGTGGGCGTCGGTCGTGCCGCAGCAGCCACCGACCACCGGGATGGCATAACGCTCCCTCAGGTCGTTCATCAGTCGGGCGAAGTCGTCGGGCGGGTCCGCTTCGGGATGGTCCAACGCGACAAGCTCCGCAGGTGACAGCACCGATCCGTTGGCCTTCACCTCTTTGATCCGGGCCGCGATATCCGGCCGCGACGCACAGGACTCCAAAGCCCGCGCCGCCACCGTCGGATGGACGCACGACAGCGAGAAGAACGTCGGCGCGGTGCCCGAATCCACCTCCTGGATCGCCTGACCCAGCGGTGTTCCGTCGAGAACACGTCCCGATTCGTCGAGCACGAAAGACACCACGAACGGAAGGCCCGTGGCCGCCATGGCTGTCGCGGCACCGATCGCCTCGCCCACCGCAGGAAACGTCGCCGCGAACAGGAAATCGGCACCGGCTTCGGCGAGCGCCTCCACCTGGGCCCGGTGGTACTCGGCAGCCTGTCCTGCCGTCGGCGCCTCGTCGACCAGATAGGCGTCCCCGGCCGGCCCGATGACACCGGCGATCCATACCGGTGGGCCGTCAATATCCGGGCGCAACGAGCGGTGAAAGTCGACCGCGGCGTGATTCAGCCGCTTCACCGCAGCCAGCCCGCCGAGACCCGAGCGCTCGGTGTAGCGCGCACTCGCCCGGAACGTCGGTGTGCCGATCACGACGGGCAGACCCACCGAGCGGGCCGCATCGACATAACCGTCGTAGACCGCACGCAACGCCGACTCCCCCGCCGGATCGCCGAGCAGGCCAGCCACCTGAACGTGCGGATCCATCGGCATCATGGTCTCGAACATGATTCGCGTCTCGATGGCGCCGTCGGTGAGCACTGGCAACCCGGCCGAAACGGTGTCGACGAAGTCCGACATGAATCAATGCTAGCGCATCTAACGGCGCACAGAGTGGACGAATATGATTCGCCACCTCCTGCTGGGCGGGCTTTGGGGTGGGCGAGTCGGTGGGAATCAGTGCCGGTTTCGATGATGTTGCCGACGTCCAATCAACCTCAACGACCGCTGCGTAACGACAAAGACCGCCCACTGACGAACACATGCCGAGCCCCGGTGAGGGGATCGTCGAACTCCAAGCTGTGTGCCAGCAGCTGCAGGGGCGATGAGAAGTCGTCGGGAGCGACCTCAACCACATCCGGATACAAAGAGTCTCCCCGAATCGGCAGACCCAGCGACGCCATGTGCACTCGCAGTTGGTGGGTGCATCCGGTGCGCGGCGCCAGGCGGTACAAACCGTCTTCCGTCTCCAGCTCCACCAACGTCTCGGCGTTCGGCTCACCCGGTTCCTCGACGGCCTGTAAATCACCACGCCGCTTGATGATCCGACTCCGGATCACCATGGGAAAATCGAGCGTGGGGTCGACTGCGGCACGCGCCAAATAGGTCTTGCGCACCTCGCCGCGCGCGAAGAGCGTCTGGTAGGCGCCGCGAATAGAGCGGTGGGTCGTGAACAACAACACTCCGGCCGTGAGCCGGTCCAGCCGATGAGCCGGCGAGAGCTCCGGCAGGTCCAGCGAGCGCCGCAGGCGCACGAGTGCGGTCTGCGCGACGTGGCCGCCGCGCGGCATCGTCGCCAGAAAGTGCGGCTTGTCGACGACCACGATGTTCTCGTCACGATGCAGGATCGGGATGTCGAACGGGACTGGCACTTCATCCGGCAGGTCGCGGTATAGATACACGTAGGCACCCGGAGAAAGCACGGTTCCAGCGTCCACCACCGATCCATCCGCGCAAACTACTTCTCCGGCAAGCACTTTCGCGGCCGCTTCCTCACCGAACCGGTCCGCTAGTTCCACCAGCACGGCACCACCGCGCAACCGCACCCGCGCCGGCCCCAAGCCGTCCCGCACCGGCAGCGGTGCGGCACGCGCAGGACGCCTCACGTCAAGGGCACCGGCTCGAGGATTTCGGCCCGCGCCTCAGGCGCCAAGACCCGTAGGGCATCGGCGGACTCGTCATCGGGCTGAGTCTGTGACAACACTTCGGCCTCGACACGGGCCAGGTAGGTGGCCACCTCGCGGTCGACGTCCCCGGCGCTCCAACCCAGC
>JBBRTH010000044.1:0-47220 GCA_038244615.1 Mycobacteriales bacterium
TGACGCTGAACGCCTACCGCGTCAACGCCGGGGACATTGCCACGTCTGCCGGCCTCTCGGTCGCAATCGCCGCGGTAGCCACGTCGCTTGGGGTGCTGATCGGGGTGACCGCTGCATTGACCGCGGTGGGTCGCCGCCGGACGGCGCTGTGGGCGGGCACGGTGACCGTCCCCGTCCCGCATCTCATCGGCGCCGCGACGATGGGCCTGTTGCTCGCCGACTCCGGTCTGCTGGCAAGGCTGTTCGGCCTGTCCGAGGGTGGTTGGCCAGCTCTGGTCGGCGGCCACTGGTGGATCGCGGTCGTGCTCGAGTACGCCTGGAAGGAGTCGGCGTTCATCGGGTTGGTGGTCGCGGCGGTGCTGGCTACCCGCGTCGCTGCCTACGACGAGACCGCCTCAGTGCTGGGTGCTTCGCGGTGGGCCCGGTTGAAGCTCGTCACGTTTCCGTTGATCGCTCCGGCGGTGATCGCCTCGGCGACCATCAGTTTCACCTACACCCTCGGCTCCTACGAGGTGGCGCGACTGCTCGGGCGGGTGTATCCGGAGCCGCTGCCGGTGATGGCGGTCCGGCTGTTCACCTCGATCGATCTCGCGACCCGCCCCCAGGCGGCGGCCGCGGCCATCGTCACCGCAGTGTTGGCTTTGCTCGCAGTGGCCGGTGCACTGATGGTGTTACGTCGTTCGGCGTTGTGGCGATGACCGCGTTGGTCACCCGTACCGCGATGGGTCGAGCAGTGCGCGCCGTGTTGGTGTTCTGGTTCCTGGTGCCACTGGTCCCGCTTCTGCTGTGGGCGTTCGCGAATCGGTGGCCCTCCCCGGACCTGCTGCCGCGCCAATGGGGTCTCGACGGTGTCCGTGGCGGCCTTGCCGCAGGTGCACCGCACGCGTTCGTCGTCTCCGCGGCGATCGGGCTCGCGGTGGCGGCGATAGCGACGCCAGCGGGGGCATTCGCGGCACGCGCGTTGGCCTCTGGACGGATGCCACTGCCGCGTCTGATCGAGGCCGTCCTCTTTGCGCCGCTGATCCTGCCCGCATTCGCGGTGGCACTCGGTCTGGACGTGCTGGTTCTCCGGGTACGGGTCCCGAGCCCCCTCGCGGTGGTCGCGGTGCTCGCGGTGGCCGCGATTCCCTACACGACGTACATGATGCGGGTCGCGTTCGGCGCTTATGACAAGGGTTACGAGGACGAGGCCCGCACCTTGGGTGCCTCCCGCGCGGTGGTGTTGATCCGGGTGCAGATCCCACTTCTGGCGCCCGCACTGTCGGGCGCGGCCTTCCTGGCGTTCTTGGTCGGGTGGAGCGACTACGTGGTGACCCTGCTGATCGGCGGCGGACGACTGGTGAGTGTCCCGATCCTGGTGGCGTCGTTTGCCGCGGGCACCGGGAACAGTTCCGTCGTCTCGGCGCTGTCACTGGCCGCGGTGATTCCGCCGTTGACACTGCTCGTCGTGGTGGCCCGCGCCGGACGCCGAGTGGGAACCTCGACATGAGCGCCAGTCTCGGGCTGCGCAACCTCACCCGCCATCACCGGGGTCAGCCGGCCCCTGCGCTCGACGGGCTCGATCTCGACATCCTCGCCGGCACGTGTCTTGCCCTGCTCGGCCCTTCGGGCTCGGGAAAGAGTACGGCACTGCGGCTGATCGCCGGCCTGGACGCACCCACTGGCGGCGCGGTGCTCCTGGACGGCGACGACGTGACGGACACACCCGCGGAGAAACGCGGTATCGCGATGGTCTTCCAACGACCACTGCTCTTTCCGCATCTGTCGGTGATCGACAACGTTGCCTTCGCCGCACGGGCCGCAGGTCTGTCCCGCCGGGAGTCGAGGAACGCGTCTCAGCGCTATCTCGAACTGGTCCAGTTGGGGGACTTCACGGATCGCTCGGTCGCTGACATCTCCGGCGGACAAGCGCAGCGGGTGGCACTGGCAAGGGCACTCGCCGCCGAGCCGAGGGTCTTGCTCCTCGACGAACCGTTCAGCGCGCTCGACAGCGTTCTGCGCACCGACATGTACGCACTTTTGCGCGCCATCAGGGACGAACTGAATCCGACCATCGTGGTGGTCACTCATGACCAGGCCGAAGCCGCGGCCGTCGCCGATCGGATCGCAGTCCTCATCGACGGAGCATTGCAGCACCACTCCGACGTGCGTACCGCCTACGTCCGTCCGTCGACTCTGGCGGTGCACCGATTGATGGGTGGCCTCAACGAAATTCGCGGCAACGTCGCATCCCGCGTGCACCATTCCGACCTGGGCGCCCATGCCCTGCCCGACGACGTCTGCGTCCGGGATGGACCCGCCACCTTGGTGATGCGGCACGAAATGGTGCGACTGGTGCCGCCGGGCGCATTCGCGATCACCGGCACCGTCACGTCGTTGCAGCCTGTCGGTATCCGACAGCGCGCCTGCGTGCGAATCGGGACGTCATCGGTGTTCGTCGAACTTCCCTCCGAGGTGAGCGTCACGACCGGAACCGAGGTGGGACTGGAACTTCCCGCCGATGCACTCAATGTCATTGCCACCGGACTTGAAGTGCTCATTGACGACACCGAGCCGGAGCGGTCGGACTACCCTGACGAACCGGTCGGGCTTGGCTCGGGTGGCGGGGGAGTGCGACGACGGGAGTTCGACGATGCGGATTGACTTCACACCGGACCCTGACCTCTATCCCTTCACGTCTCGATGGTTCGACAGTTCGCAAGGTCGGGTGCACTACATCGATGAAGGGAGTGGTCCGCCGATCCTGTTCTGTCATGGCAACCCGACCTGGAGCTTCCTTTACCGCAACGTCATCGCCGGGCTACGGGATCGGTTCCGGTGCATCGCCCCTGACTACCTCGGCTTTGGATTGTCCGATCGCCCAACCGGATACGGCTACACAGTCGAGCAGCACGCCGCCGTCGTCGGCGAGTTGGTCGACTTCCTCGAGCTCGATGAATACCTGTCGATGGGTCAGGACTGGGGTGGTCCGGTCAGCATGGCGGTCGACACTGCGCGTTCAGATCGGGTCCGCGGGGTGGTCTTGGGAAACACCTGGTTCTGGCCCGCCGACGATCTGCGGATGAAGGTGTTCAGCAAGGTGATGGGCAGCAGTCTGATGCAGCGCGCGGTTCTGAACAGGAACTTCTTCGTGGAGCGACTGATCCCGATGGCGACCACGCGGAGGCTGACCCCGTTGGAGATGACGCACTACCGAGCGGTGCAGCCGTCACCGGAGGCGCGCAGGGGCGTCGCGGAACTGCCCAAACAGATCCTGGCGGCCCGCCCCCTGCTGGAGCGTCTCGCCGGCGACGTACCTGCGACTCTTGGCGCCAAGCCCGCGTTGTTCGTCTGGGGGATGAAGGACTTCGCGTTCAGCCCCGCGCGGACGCTGCCGCGGATGCGGGCCACGTTTCCCGACCACGTCCTGGTCGAATTGCCCGCCGCCAATCACTTCATGCAGGAAGACGCACCGGATCAGATCGCCGCGGCGATCATCGACCGCTTCGGCTGACGGTGCCGAGCCGACCAGGGGCGAGCACTCCATCGCCCGCCGGGGATGGGCGCCGAGAACGCACCTGGAGTCGGCAGCACGAGGCCGTGGCGATGTTCGTGCGCGGCGCTACCGTGCGGACCGCGGGCCCTACCGCGCTGATCGTGGGAACCGTTCTGTCGCTGGCCAATTAGGGCGCGGTGATCGAGGGTGGTCATGGCGACGGCGGTCGCCCGATCAGCCAAACCCATCCCCGGCAGATCGAAGGCGACCGCGTTCACTCCGCGGGAGCCCAACGCGGGTATCACCTTTCGGTTCAGGTAGTACGACGGGGACACCGTGTAGGCAGACCATGGGATCACCGCTACCGATGATGGTCTCGAGCATCGAACTCCTGACACCGGCCGCCGTGAAGAACCGACTCCGTTGTTCGTGCGCGTCGATCAATGCTTGCGCGCGGCGAGTCAGTGCGTTCACGCGGTCGTCCCGGTCCCCGAACCGTGTGCCCGGGTCCAGTTGTCGTCGGTGTGCCGAGAACGGTCGACCACGGGCTCTCTTTGCGGGTGTTTCCAACGAAACGGCGGCCGACTCTCTCGACATATTGACCTGACAATTTGGCGCTGTCAGCAGATGACGTCGACGAAGACGGTCCTGCTCACCACAGTGGTCGTGTGATCGTCGCCCGCCCCCGGGACGCCGGAATCCATGCGGATGAGCGTCGGCCCCGGGCGGACCCCACTGATGGTGCACGTGTCCAACGGCCCGTTGCCGACCTTGTTCGTGACAACCGTGTAGCCGCCCACCATTAGCGAATTCACGGTGTCCTGGACGGAGGCTAAGCCCGAAGGCATCGCCGAGGCGGTGGAGGCAAGTCCGACGGCGGCGGTCGACACGACGGCGGCCGCGAGGATGCCTACTGCATGACTCTTCATTTCCGGTTGTCCGTTCTATCGGGGATGACTCACGGTCGCCGCGCGTTCGTGGTGCCGTGTCGGGGGGAGTCCTTGCTCCCCTCACTGCGGAAACCCGGTGGATGGCGCCAAGCCTTCCCGGTCGGGTCACCGGGTCGGAACCATCGGCTCTGCACCCGAAGCCAGGACCTACGGACGCGAGCGAGCGTCGCGATGAGCCGCGATGTCGTGGGACGCGCAAGTTGGGTTCGGACGTCGGCGATCGAGGCGTTCCAGGGTCCGTCGTTGTAGGTCGGGTAGGGGTGGGTTGCGCCAGCGAGGTCTCGGGTGCGCATTCCATGTTTGACCGCCAACACCAATTCACCGATGGTCTCCCCCGCGTGTGGGCCGACGATGCTCGCCCCGACGATGCGGTGCCGACGGTCGAGGACGAGTTGTGTGTGGCCGCCGGTGTCGGCCTCGGTGACCGCGCGATCGAGGTGGCAGTGGGACAGGGTCTGTACGCGCAGTCCGGGGATCCGCCCAGCGTTCTTGGGGGCGATCCCGACGACGGCGATCTCCGGGTCGGTGAAGGTGACGCGGGGTTCGCCGGTCTTGTCGACGGTGCGGCGCAGTCCCAGAATCGCGTTGGTCGCGGCAATGCTGCCGTGCATTCCCGCGGTGTGCGTGAACTGTGGGTGACCGGTGAGGTCGCCTGCTGCCCAGATCCTCGGGTTCGAGGTGCGCAGATGATCGTCAACGTTGACGTAACCGCGGTGATCGAGAGTGACCCCGGCGTTCTCGAGTCCGATCGAGCCGGTCCGCGGGGTGCGGCCGACGGCGACGAGTATCCGATCGAACCGGACCCGGCGACCGTCGGCGAGCGTGAGCGTCTGCTCGCCGATCGACTGCGCCGTCGCGCCGACCACGACGTCGACTCCGTCGGCGATCATCGACGCGGTGAGTGCGCGGACCGCGGCCGGGTCCTCCTGTGGAACCAGAGAATTCGCGGATTCCACGATCGTGACCGTGGAGCCCAGCCGGGCGAATGCCTGGGCCAGTTCGCAGCCGATGCTCCCGCCGCCGAGAACGAGCAGCCGCCGTGCCAGCTCGACCAGGTCCCAAATCGTCTCGCTCGTCAGGTAATCGACGGTCTCCAGGCCGGGAAGGTCGGGTAGGGCCGGGCGGGCGCCGGTGGCGATCACGGCCTGGGTGAACGTGACTTCGTCGTCGCCGACGGCGAGCGTGCGCGGACCGGTGAAGCGGGCGAAGCCGTCGAGCACCCTCACTCCCGCCTCGATGAGCGCCTGCGGGGAGTCGACGGGGGCGATGGTCGCGATCGCGCCCCGTACATGCTCCATCACGCGGGGGAAGTCGACGGTCACGGCCGAGGCAGTGATCCCGAAGGCGCGTCCATCACGCATCGCGGCGGCCGCCGATGCCGCGGCGATCAACGCCTTCGACGGCACACAACCGGTCCACAGGCAGTCTCCGCCGGTGCGATCGCGTTCGATCAGGATGACCTTCGCGCCGAATCCAGCGGCGGTCTTCGCGGCGACGATGCCGGCGGTTCCCCCGCCGATCACCACCAGATCGGCTACCTCGGGCAGCAGGCGTTGCTCACACGCATGCCCTGCGTCGGTGTGCGCGGCACTGGTCACTGCAGATCGCCGCGGACGAGGCGATCGATGACGTCGTGCATGTGCGTGACGCTCTGCCGGTCGGGCATTCGCCGCAGCGCCCACCGGGACAGGGCGGTATCGATCTGGCGGAACTCGATGGCGGCGGCCCGGCACTTGTCGCACTCGGCCAGGTGAGCCTCCAACCGGCGAATCTCGCTCGGGTCGAGCAGCGCCGCGGGATCGGAGTCGAGGTAACGCTGAATCCGACGCGCCGACCAGTGGCACGTCACCATAATCCTGATGGCTCTGATCATCGGGGCCCCCGAACGGCGGCGAAGTTGGGTCGGAGACGACGACGGACGCGGGCGCGCGCACGACTGAGTCTGGACATCACGGTTCCCACCGGCACGCCCAGTGCTTCCGCGGCTTCGGCGTACGTGAGCTGATCGACGTCGACCAACAACAGCACGGTTCGGAATTTGGCGTCCAAGCTTTGCACCGCCTCCTCCAGGTCGTCGGTGAGAAAGGAATCCATCACCCGGTCCTCTGTGCTCGGCGGGTCGATCCCGAATGCGGGCCGGGCGTCGGCCAAGGACGCGACATCGTCCACGGAGTCCGGACGTCGGCGTCGATGCATGTTCATATTCGTGTTCCTCAGTATGGTCAGCAACCAGGCCCGCGGATGTCGGCCGTCGAAACGGTCCATCGCGCGCCACGCGCGCACCAGCGTTTCCTGCACCAGATCATCAACGTCCGCGGACCCCACGAGAGTGTGAGCGACCCTGAGCAACACCTCGATCTCGGGTTCTACCACACGCCGAAATCCCTCCGCCTGCGCGCTTTTGTCGCCGATCTCAGGTGGGTCCACCATCAGGAAACCCCCGGGACTGCCCCCGGTGTTCCCGTGAGAGACGATTTGTGCTGATTTCGACGAACGGACTGCCCGATGGCACGACCAGCCCGATACACGGCCTCGGCGCGCTTCTACGATCGGATCTCGTTGGAATGGCCCGTCTATGGTGCCGGCCGAGTCGTGACGATAGATCTTCTGGCCCTACGGCCAGGCCACCATGTCCTCGACGTCGGCTGTGGCACCGGTTTGAACTTCGCCCTCCTGCAGCACAGGATCGGCCCGACCGGGTCGATCACCGCCGTTGATGCCAGCCCGCAGATGCTCGAACAGGCCCGACGGCGAGTGGATTCGGCGGGATGGAACAACGTGCGCCTCATCGAAGCCGATGCGACCACGTTGGATGATGCGACCCTGGGGTCGGGCGGCGGCTTCGACGTTGCCATTAGCACCTATGCGCTGTCGCTGATGCCGGACTGGCGATGGGCCTTGTCGGCGATGACGAAAGCGACCCGCGTCGGTGTCCGGGTGGCAGTGGTCGACATGCAGAAACCCGTTGGTTGGGCCAAGGTGTGGACCCCACTCGCCCGGTTGGCCTGCCGGCTCGGCGGATCCGACATCGGCGCTCACCCGTGGACCGCGGTCGAATCGCTATCGTGTGTTCGCGCGACATCCGTGCGCGGCGGACACATCCAGGTCCGGGTGGGGTCGGTAACCGACCGCGACCACTGACACCTCCGCTCAGCCGCGGCGGTGGCGCCGTACCCGCAGGTGCCTGCCCAGCGCGCCATTATCGGGAGTCGCTCCCGAACGTCCGTGACCACCAGCTCTGTCGTGCCGTGTCCGCCGCGCCTCCCAGCATCTCGGCTGCGCGGTCAGGGAACTCGTACCGGACCGCATCGACGACTTCTCGCACACTGGGGTTGACAAGCGCCAGACTGCCGACGAACACCGTGGGGACGGTTTCGTTGCCGCCGGTGACTGCGCGCACCCGCTCAGCAGCGGCGTGGTCCTGCCAGATGTCGATCTCGGTCGTCGTGATGGCGCGGCGCCGCAACCCCCTGCGCAGGCTCCTGCAGAACGGGCATCCAGGGCGCCACAACACCTCGACGCCGTCGACATAGTCAGCAGAACTCATGCGTCATCTTCCTTCGCCGATACCGAGGTGGCCGCGCAAACGTTCATGACCGGGAACACGGTGGACCCGTATCAATCTTCCCGACCGCGTTCGATCCGCACATCGCAGGGTCCGCAAGGGCTGGGTTCTCAGCCCGCCACACAGCCGCCGCGATCAGTTCGGGCACCAACACCTCGGTGAGCAGCCGGACGTCATCTTCGTCGTCGTGGGGGTAGCGGAGAAGGTGCTGGGCGCCGGTGACGTCACCGCCGACGCCCACGACCGTGCTGCCGCGTTCGATGGTCCACTCGGCCAGCTGTGACTCCCACGCCGAGCCGGCGAAGACCAGGATTCGGTAGTCGGTGGTCTTGGTCAGGTAGACGTCGACGTGACTCCAGTCGCCGGTCTCGCATCCGACCGCCGGTAGGCGCGGGCCCTCCCGAAGCATGAGTGCGGCCTGCTGGGCAGAGCAGAATCGGTGTGCGGGTGCGGCGAAGTGGGTGCCCGACGGTCCCAGCAGGAGCTCGGAAAGTACTGGCCGCCAATCAGATTCGGTGTCAATCAGGTGTGCAGAGGCGTCGGCCGCGGCTGACACCGACTCGGCCAGTGCGGCGGTGTCCTCGCCGAGGAGCTGGCATTCGAGGGCCAGCAGCAGGGCCAGGGTGTGCTGGTAGCTGCGGCAGGCCACACCGCCGACCTCCGGTTCGGCATCGAGGTCGACGACGGCCTGGCAGTGTTCGGTGATGGCCGACCCCGGTGTGTTGGTCAGCGCGATCGTGTCGACCGCGTCGGGAAATCTGCCCAGGGCATCGAGCGTCTCGATGGACCCGCCGCTGGCCGACGTCGCCACGACCAGAGTGCCGCTACCCCAACCGGGAAGCAGCGTCGACGACGCCAACTCCGACGAGGCGACCAAGCCATGCGCGCGCATCCGGGCTGCGGCGACGCCTCCCGCGTACGCCGAGGACCCCATGCCGAGCAGCACCACCCGTTCGACGTCCCTCGGGACCACCTCCGCCCACGGGTTGCCCGCGGCTAGTGTCGCGGCAAGGCGGCGAAGCACCTCGGGCTTGCGATGAAGATCGCCGGTGAAACCGTCTGGCTTCACGATTCAGTCCCTTCGTTCAGAAGAGCGGGCAGCGCCGCGTCGGGGACGTACGTCCATCGGGGAAGGTGCCGTGCGGCATAGATGATCTCGCGGAGCACCTGCTGCACGCGGAAGGCCCTCGAGGGATGCGGGTCGTACAGATCGGCGTGCCCGAGCCGGGTGAGGCCGTGCACGTAAGCGTCGAGGAACCCCGTGCGTCCGGCGACGTCGACGCCGGCCAGCGATGCTGGCTCGAGCGAGGTGTACGTGGCGGCGACGATCCCGGCATGCACCAGCGACTGGGTCATCCCCGCGACGTCGAGCGCTGCGGGGATCGGCAACATCCGCTGCGGCGCGGCAAGCACCGGATTGCCATCGAAGTCGGTCACCACGAAACGACCCTGGGCGTACAGAATCTGACCCACGTGCAGATCGCCGTGCCCTTCGATGACCGGTGTGCCCGCGAGTCCGCCGAGTTCGTCCAGGATCGCCTTGATCTCGTCGCGGCGCGTGCTCGCGCACACGACGCTGATGGAATCGCCGAGGGCGCAGGCAGTCTCGAGAGTATCGAGGGCGTCGTCGCGCCAGCGCTCGGCGTCACGACGGGAGGCGACGGTGACCGTTCCCGACAACGCCCCATGCAACTCCGCGACCATGGTGCCGACCTGGTGTGACGCAGCCGTGAATGGGGCAGGCGTACGGTCTCGGGCGGCTTCGGTGATGAGGTCGACCGCCCAGGTCCAACCGTCGACCGCGCCGGGCAGATAGTCATCGACGTTGGCCACCAAAGTCGTGGCACCGTTTGGGGACCTCCAGGTGACCAGGCCCCAGGGTCGGGGCATGCCGCCGAAGTCGGCGTCGCGCAGCACGCTGATCCGCCGTGGCGCCGGATGCGGGCCGTCCTGAAGGTGGGTCGCCCACTTGACGACGGCGGAGTCGCCGACGATCACCGACTCGTTGGTCTGGTCGACGCCGACGGGCCGCTCACCCTTGGCGATCCGCGAGATCCACGACTGGATCGTAAACGCTCCACGCGTCACCGAACCGCGGGCCAGCACGTCGAGCAACGCGTCTGCCACCCCGTCGCCCGGCTGCGCGCGCCGCCAACGTCCGTCGGCGTCCCGTGCCTCTGGGACGGCGGCGAGGCCGTCGGCGATGGTGACGATCGCCAGGCGCTTGTCGTCGGTCAGGTCGAGCGCATCGAGCGGTTCAGTCAACCGAACCTCGGTGCCGTGCCCCTACCTGCTCGATGACGTCGGCGCCCACCCGCAGCCCGTCGCGGTCGCGGATCTGGGCACCGATCTGATCCAACCGGGTCCGTAGGTCGGTATCGGCGAGCAAGCGCTCGACGGCATCGGTCAACTCGGCGTCGGCGAACGCGTAGGTGTCCAGCCGCACCCCGAACCCGAGTTCGTCGATGCGCTGGGCGTTTTCGTACTGGTCCCAGAACAGTGGCAGCACGATCAGCGGCTTGCCGAAGTGCAGCGCCTCGGTCGTGGTGTTGTTCCCGCCGTGCGAGATCACCAGGTCGACCTGTGGGATCACCTTGGTCTGGGGCAGCATTTGTGCGCCGATCATGTTGTCCGGCAACGTGATCTGGTCGGCTTGGGGACCCTTGCTGACGATGAATCGGTGCCGAGTCGTGCCCAGCACGTGAACCAGCCGACGCATCAGCTCGACGTCGGCCCCGCCGAGCGAACCCAGCGAGAGGTAGACGAGCGCGCTGTCTTCGGGCCGTTCGGCGACCACGGCGGGCACCGCGTAGTCCTCGTCGGTCTCGCGCACGCTGGAGTTCATGCGGATCCAGCTGTCGTCCAGCGGTCGGGCCTCCAGGTAGTCGGCTTCGGCGGGGTAGACGTACAGGTTGGCGGCTGGATTGCCGGGACCGCCCCGCGGCATGAACTCCAGCTCGGGCAGTGCCTCGGCACCCTGGGCTTTCACCCAGGCGTCGAAGTCGGCCCACAGTGCGCGATGGGTGCGATCGAACTCGGCGCGGTAGGCCGCCCACTCGCTGGCATCGGCGCTGGGGAGTCCGGAGAACGGCGGCGGCACACCGGGACCCGAAACCTCCAGCGGACTGCACGAGACGATGCGCACGAATGGGGCGCCCGAGGTCACCAGCGCGGGAAAGAGCACCACGTTGTCCTCGACCAGGACGTCTGGGCGGTGCTTCGCGACGATCTCGCGCAGTCGCGGCTCGCAGTACTTCGCTCCGTCGATCAGCGCCCGGTAGGTGGGTTGGATGAAGGACTCGAGCTGTTCGATGGTCGGCTTGCGGAACTCCGGCGCGGTCTCGGCGATGAAGTCGGTCCAGAACTTTCCGGCGTCGCCGCCGGCGTCCTTGGCCGGCGCGGCGAGATCTACGAGTTCCTCGATGAAACCCAGTGGCGCCAGTTTGCCCGCCCATGAAATCTCCGCCGCGAACACGATCGTGTGCCCACGGTCGCGCAGGATGGCGGCTAGGCCGATGCACTGGTTCGTCGGTCCATATGCTGACTCCGGCCAGAACATGATCGTCAGCGGTGTCGGCATCTACCGGTGTCCCTTCGGTGTCGCTCGGCGGATCGAGAAGCGTGCGGACATCTTTGGACGATACTGTGCCACGCCGTCGCGCGCGTCGAACACCGCACCTCTCGCCCTTCTCAAGGGCACTGATTGATCGCCGGCTGGCCCGCGAATCTGTCTGTCAAACAGGTGAATTGGTTACCGATGTCGATATCGCCGTGCCCCCTTCCCGGCTGGAGGCGCACCTGCGCGACGACGACGCCCGACCGATGGACGACGCGCCAGCCTTTCGGGCCTGCCCAGCGGTTGTTCAGCCGCTAGAGCGAATCGGCGACTCTGGCCAGCACGTCGAGATGCTGGTCTGCGGTCTTCAGGCCTGCCCCCATGGTGTTGACCGACAGGTGCGACGCGCCCACCCCCGCCCAAGCCTCGATCTGGTGAGCGACTGCGTCGTCATCACCGTTCCAGGACACGCGGCCCTCCATGCCGATCGACGTCGGATCCCTGCCCACCTCGGTGGCTCCCCGCTCGATCTCGGCCAACGCCTCGTCGAGTCGCGGTCCCGGCTCCATCATCGGGAACCAGCCGTCCGCGAGACGGCCAGCTCGGCGGTAGCCGGGAGCCGACGCGGCGCCGATCCAGATCGGGATGGGGCGCTGCACCGGCATCGGCGCGAGGCCCACCCCGGTCACCTTGTCGAACGTGCCGTCGAACGTGACGGTCTGTTCGGTCCACAGGCGACGAAGCAGGTCGATCTGCTCGGCAGACCGCTTGCCCCTGGTGCCGAAGTCTTCGCCGAGTGCCTCGTATTCCACGGCGTTCCAGCCGATTCCGATGCCGAGTCGGAGTCGACCGCCGCTGAGCAGATCGACTTCGGCGGCCTGCTTGGCCACCAGCGCGGTCTGGCGTTGCGGGAGGATGATCACCCCGGTGACCAGCTCGAGCGACCGGGTGATCCCGGCGAGGAAGCCGAACATCACCAGCGGTTCGTGGAATGTCGTGCGAACGTCGTAGGGGCCGTTCCAGCCGGTGTGGACCGCGGGGTCGGCGCCGACGACGTGGTCGTAGGCCAGCAGGTGCGTGAACCCCAGTTCCTCGACCCTCTCGCCGTAGGCACGGACCGCTCCGACGTCTCCGCCGAGCTCGGTCTGGGGAAAGACCACTCCTACGCGCATGTGCATCCTTCCTGTTCACCGACTGTGGGCATCCCATCGAACATCCCCATGGAACGACGTCAGAATGCGCCACGTGATTCCCGCCGCGCGGGCTATCGGTTCGAGCAGTCCAGCGACACCGTGACGGTCCGGGCGACGACGACCGGGATCACGCGGTCGCGGCCCGACCCGTTCACCCGGACGATCTCCGTCCGTTCCCGCGGGTTCCGGACGTCGGTGACTACGCACTGGTCCAGTGGTGCGCTTCCGATGCGATCGAGCTTGACGTCGAAGCCCTGGGCCTCAAGCTGACCGATCGTGACGACTGCGGACTCGGCCGCGCTGGCCGGAATGGCCGGCAGGGCAAGCACTCCGATGGCTGCCGCGGCAATGGCTGCTTGGATGATCAATGCGGTACGCATGACCGCTCCTCTCGTTCGTGTCACCTCGGAGATGTTCCGATTCAGTTGGTGCTTCGTGACTCGAATGAATGGTGCCGCTCAGCGTTACCTCATTGCATGGAGGTTGTGTGGAGATCAGCTGGAGATCGTCGACTGCGAGGACGGGCTGATCACTCGACGGTGATGGCCGCTCGCGGGTCTCCGCGATTCCGGAAGCGTCTGCGGGTAGCGCCGGTGCAGGCCGTCGATCAAGCGGTGGGCCTCGTACAGTTCGCGTCGCAGAACGCCCGTGATGGGATCTTTGCGAGTGTTTCCGCGGGCACGTGCGCGCCGGTTGCGTGCTTCTGCGGCCTCGATCTTGTGAGAGATGTCAGCAACGAGTCCGTACATCTCGCCCAGCAGTGCCTGCGCTTGAGCGCTCCCGGCGTCATCGACCACGCTCGGATCCTCCCATCATTTCCCAATGTCTGCACCTCGCGGAGGCACTCGGGCGGCGGGACGGGCGCGTCATCCTGTGGTCGCGAGATGACCGAGGAAGAGGCACCTCGTCGCGCCGCCAGCGCGCGCTCGGCGTGTCGCCGCGGAATCGTGACGACGAGCTGCCGTTCGAGCGCGCCCGTCTTGGCCATGTCGTCACGTCAATTCCATTGGCGAAAAGACTGATTGACGCCTCGATGGGTGGACGCGAGGGCGTCGGGCGAGGCCGGGCAGTGTCGCACCGAGCCCGCCCAAGCCCGGCTCATGAAACGCATAGCGTGCAAACCGTGGCCGCGTCGTGCTCTAAATGTTACTGAAGTAGAGCAGTGTTCCAGAAGTTACAGCAGTGATTCGGTGTCGTGATCCACATAGGAGATCCCATGACGGTTATTTCAGGCTTGATCGACGTTTCGGCGAAGGCCACGGGTGCGATGGCCATCTCGGTGGGCATCGTGGTCGCAGCCAGTGCAGCTCCCCCGGCGCATGCCGATGCCGTGAGCGACGCCTTCCTCTCCGCACTCACCAAATCCGGTGTTTCAGTTGCTGATCCGAACATGGCCGTGAGGATGGCGCAGTCCATCTGCCCCATGCTCGTGGAGCCGGGCGGCAACTTCGCCGCCGTCGCATCCCAGATGGGTGGCACCAACGGGGTTTCGCCCGGAATGGCCAAACTTTTCACCGGCATTGCCATTTCGATGTACTGCCCGTCGATGATGGCGTCGCTCGCCAACGGCAATTGGATCGGCCAGGGCGCTCAGATGGGTCTGCCCGGACTGTCCGGCCTGCCGGGACTGGCCGGCCTCGGCATCCCAGGCATCTGACAAGCATCCCAGGCATCTGACAAGTCAGTATCCGCCGGAACTCGCCTCCAGTGCCTCGACGGCGGCGTCGACGGCAGGGACGGTGGCAGGACCGTAGTGGGCGACGATCTGCTCCAGCGCACGGGCGAGGTGTGGTCCCCCGGCACCCGCGGCCAGTGTTTCCTCTGCGATGACGACGCCGTTGACGACGTGGCCGGCGTGCAGTCGCCCGTCTCGGGCAACCTCGTAGCGCCAGTCGCCGATCTGGATGCGCTCGGGCTCGGATCGGAACATGCCGCGTTTGGCTGGCACGTGAATTACTCCTGGCAGACCGGCGAACACGTTGACCACCAACGCAACTCCGCCCGGTCCGGTCAACGCCTCGGCGACGACTCGGCTCACCTTGCCGGCATCGAGATCGCCCATTAGCCGCTCATCGGTAGGACGAGCGACGGCATGATGGCTTCGCCGCTGCCGGTGCGCCGCACGGCGGTGCCCGCCGCGTAAAACTCCACCGTGTGCATTCCCCACGCGTAGTTGGAGATCTCGAACCCGACCCCGACGACGCCGTCGGCACCGTCGCGTTCCGCTTCGGCCTGCATCCGGGACATCGCCAGCTCGCGTGCCTCGTAATTGCCCTGGGTCCACTGGGGCATCTCGGCGTTGCGTCCCGCCTGTTTGAGGGTTTGCATGAAGCCCTGCACGGCGATGTGAAAGACGCAGTTGCCCATGACGAAGGCGACGGGGGCGTAGCCGGAGCGGAGCAGCGTGGTCATGTCCTGGCCGGACAGGTGACTGCTGAAGGCCTGTCCGTTGGGACGGCGAAAGGCCCCGGGCTTGGCGGTGTAGCGCACTGCCGTGCCCACGGCGATGAACTCGAGGTGCTCGTCGGTCTCGCCTTGGGCTCGCCATTCGAGTCGTACCCCGACCACCCCGTCGGCCTGGATGGCGTCGGCCTCAGCCTGCATGCGCGCCATCGCATTCCAGCGCGCCCGGTACGTCGCCTCGGTCAGGACGGGCAGCTCCGACTGCTGCCTGATTCCCGTGAACTGGTAGCCGACGTGGTATACGGATACGCCCATGACGAGGTCGATCGGTTCGAAGCCGCCGCCGTGCAGCAGCGCGAACTCGTTGATCGACAGATCGGAGGTGAACAGCTTGTCGGCATGCGACAGGCGTTCACCGGCCACTGGGTCGAGGGGGTTCGGTTGCATCGGCGCATACCTTCCTGTGGGTGCGCACAGACTATGGCGCGACCCTGTGAACCAGGTGGGAGTTTCGCGTGCCCGGCTAGGCGAGGTGTGTGCTCGGCCGTGGCAGGCTGACGCCGTCGACCAGGATGTCCAGTTTCTCGTTGTAGAAGGCGATCAAACCGGCGATGCCCGCCACAGAAGGCAGCGGGTATTCGTAGGTCCAGGCGAGGTCCTGATGGACGGTGTCTCCGAGGCGAACCGACCAGTAGCCGGTCGTGGTGCCCTTGTACGGGCACAACGTCTCGGTGTCACTGGGCACGAAGTGCTCGAACGACACGTCGGTGCGGTCGATGTAATACCTTGTCGGCAAACCGGTTTCGAAGAGCAGGATCGGGCTGTGCGTGTCGGCCAAGACCGTGCCGTCGAGTTCGACGCTGACGTGGCGGTGCGAGCGCAAGGCGTCGACGCGGGCATACGGGTTGCGGGGGTGGCCGACGATCAGCTCGTCCTCTTCGAGCCACTGCACGCTGGCCCACTCGAACCGTACGAATCCCGCGACCGGCCCGTCGCCGTCGGCGTCGAACACCCGTACTTCAGGCTTCTCCGCAGAGTCTCCGGTGATCGAGTACAGCTTCGACTGGCCGAACTGCACTCGCTGGGAATGGTTTTCGTCGGTCAGGAGCTCGGTGTTCACATCACCTAGCGGGATGTAGTACTGCGGGTAGTACGGAACCTCCCAGACGTAGCGTGCCGCCGTCGTGTCGAAGAGCACGTGGCTCCCGACGAAGCCGCGCACGCGCCGCGGGGCGGGCTCCACGCGGCCGCGCAACGCGGCCATCTGCGGGTAATCCGGAACGCTTCCCGACGTCATGTCTCCATCATAGGATTACCGCCGTAACCGCACGTTCATTTGCCCTGACCAGCATGGAGTTTCCACATGGACCTCAAGAACGACACCGCGTTGATTACCGGCTCGAGCGGCGGGATCGGCGAGGAGTTCGCACTCCAGTTGGCCCGGCGCAACGTCAACCTGGTCCTCGTCGCGCGGCGGGCGGACAAGCTGGCCGAGCTACGAAACAGGCTGCTCGAGATCAGCCCCGGCCTGGAGGTCGACGTCGTCGCCGCGGACCTGTCGCACCCTGGCTGTGCAACCGACCTCGCATCGAAGGTGGGCGACCTCGGGCGCCGGATCGACATCCTGATCAACAACGCGGGTGTTGGCCTGCACGGCGACTTCGTCGGTCAGGAGGCGGACGCGAACGCCGCCCAGATCCAGCTGAACTGCGTGACGTTGGTCGAATTGACCGCGCTCTACCTGCCGGCGATGACCAAGGCACGGCACGGACTGGTCCTCAACGTCGCGTCCACCGCGGCCTTTCAGCCGATCCCGGGGATGGCGGTGTACGGCGCGACCAAGGCGTTCGTACTGTCGTTCACCGAGGCGCTGTGGAAGGAGACCAACGGCAGTGGGGTTCGCGTACTGGCACTGTGCCCCGGCGCTACCGATACCGAGTTCTTCGCGCGGACCGGCGAAGAATTCCTCACCAGCGGCAGGCAGACGCCGAAGCAGGTCGTCGACACGGCGATGGCCGCGCTCGACAAGTCGACGCCGACCGTGGTCTCGGGCTTGAAGAACGCCCTCCTGGCTACCGGCTACCGGTTCACGCCGCGGCGCCTGATGCTCGAGGTGTCCCAGCGACTACTGAAGTCCAATTAGCCGACGGCGGATGGCCGGTGGCTTACCTCCGGTTGAACCTCACTCCCGCCGGAGCGGTGAATTTCGAGGTGGTGCCGGTAACCGACCACCACGCTGGTGATCAGCGATGTCGAGATGACGGCCTCCGCGATGAAGAAGGCCATGAAGTCGATCGCCGAACCGATGGGCGGATTTCCGGGCACCGCATTGCGCAGCGGAACCATTGCGGAGAGCAATGCTCCCATCACCGAGGAGGCGCTGTACTGCAGGCCTTGGCGGTTGCGGACGAGGAGGTAGGCGAGAAGCGGCTGCACCATACGCAGGGCCAAGCATCAAGATCATGAAGCAGACGCCGAGAACCATCGTCGAAGGGCTGCGTTTCACGTTGAGATCGATGGTCAAATAGTCGTCTTGTTCGGCGTCATCGTCGGCTCCCTTGATGGCCAGGGACCGGTACGCGGTGTAGCGGTCGAAGGGGAAGTCGGTGACCGCCCCCTCCAGGGAGAAGCGCTGTTCGACGCTCGAAAGTTCTTCGCCGGGAATCGCCACCGTGCACAAGGAGATCGCCCGTGCGCCACGTCCGCGGCGGCGCTTCCGTGCCGGTCGACCTCGTGGTCGGCACCTTACCGCTGAGGTCACCCCCGTCGTGCGTTGCGACACAGTGTGACGTCATGGCCGGATCGCGTGAACCGTAATCAGAAGATCACGTGCCCTTTTCGCTCGCCGTTGACATCACCGCACTAGTCGGCAACAGCATGTACGGACGTGAAGGCGACAGTGTGAATTCCGGGATCGGTGAGAAAATTCCGAGTTGATCGCACACACACCACGCCGCTACCGCATCGGGTGTGAAAGCATCGGCGGATGAGCTCGCACGACGACCCCGAGGCTCGCATCCGGGACCTGGAACGCTCCCTCGGCGCACAATCGTCGGAACTGACGCAGAGCTCGTCGGAGACAGGGGCGGGTCAGTATGACGGCGGTTACCACCAGCCGCCGCCTCTCTACACCGCGCCGCAGTCCCCGTACACGGCGCCGCAGTCCCCGTACACCGCGCCGCAGTCCCCATACACGGCTCCGCAGTCGCCGTACACGGCGCCGCAGTCGCCCTACGGCGCACCGTTGCCGCCCCTTCAGGCGACGTCGACCGGGGGAGCGGGCCGCGGGTGGATCATCTACGGGGTGGTGGCGGCAGTGCTGGTGGCCATCATCGGCGGCACCGTCATCTTCTTCGCGAGCGTGTTCTCCAACGTGAACTCGATCATCGACACGTTCACAGGCGGCCCGACAGCGTCCGGCGGCGGCGGACCGTTCGATGCACCATCGAGTCGCAGCGGTGGCAACCGACCGCCTGCGCCGAGCATCGCTCCGTCGGTGCAGGTCGGACCGCCCGGCGGGGACATCAGCGTGGCGGGCGTCGGCGACAACAAGACCATTGCCTGCAACGACAGCATCATCAACGTCAGCGGTGTCAGCAATACCGTCGTGATCACCGGACAATGCCGAAGCGTCTCTGTCTCCGGCGTCGAGAACACCGTCACCGTCGAGTCCGCGGCCACCATCACCGCGTCGGGCTTCAACAACCGGGTGACATACCTGTTCGGCACTCCACAGATCGACAACTCGGGGGACTCGAACGTCGTGGAGCAGGGCTGAGTTCTGATGTCGTGCAACAGATGTTGGTGGCCGGCCCGCCGACCTCGGGGATGAATCGCCGGCGGACCGCACCGTCGAGTGCAACGCCGCTGGTGGTCCGATTATTCTCCGCGACGGACATAATCGCGGAGTCGCCTGGACCTGCCAAGGAGACCTGAGGCGGCGAGGGTGAACGTCAGGTGAACGCCGGGCAAGCAGCGAACGGTCGGCAGCAATGCGCGCCGCTCCCGGAGTACCACAACAGCCCCAATATTCACTTGCGTCAGTTAGTTCAGCCTCAGGTGTCGGATTTGCTGTCGTGTCGCCTTGTGATCTGCCGCTCACTTTCGACTCAAAAGGTAAGAGTTCGTTATCTGAACTACTTCTCAGGGCCTCCGCGGAATGGTTGCCAGAAACGCAAATGTGCAGGCAGATAACGTTTAAATTGTTGCAGCTTAAAGATAACGATGTGATAGCGAATTCTTTTCTGAGCATGCCCTGAGAGGTTGACGGAGGCGTCGCTTGGCCCGCTATCGAGGCGCCGTGGAACACGATCTTTCGTCGCTACACTCGATGGCGACCACGCTCCCACCGGGGCGTCGACCAGATCGAATCGATAGCCGGCCCGAGTGATGCCGGCGGAGGTGCCGAAAAACATGGCTAATGGTTTTGCACGCTCGAACAGCGTCACCGTGGGAAACAAGGACGTCGCCCTGCTCAAGTCGACGATGGTCGGCCGCGGCCCGATCTCCGACATCGCCGTCGACGCCGACACCGTCGTGGTGGCCAACTTCGGTGACGATTCGATCGCCGTCCTCGACGCCGACACCCTGGCCATGCGCCGCGGCGTATTCGCGGGCCAGCCCACCACTATCGCCGTCTCCGACGATCGCGCCGTCGTTGCGGTGTCATCCGCGAGCTACGACGCCGTCGCGGTGATCGACACCATCAGCGGCAACGTCCTCAAGGAGTACCCGCTCTCGTTCAACGTGACGGCCGTGACGACGAGCCAGGACGGCAAGCGCATCTACGCGGGCCGGGCGGGCGGTGACGGCGTCGACGTCACAGTCATCGACGTCACCGCTGAGCGCGCCGGCACCATCTACATCTCCAAGGGTGCGGACGCCACCATCGACGCGCTGCGCCTGGATGCCACGGGCCGCCGCCTCTACGTCGCCGTATCGGATGCGCGCAGCAGCCGTCTCATGACCATTGACGTCGAATCATCGGGTGTGCGCAGCACTTTGGAGATCGGTGCTCCCATTCGTGGTCTCGAGCTGGGTATGGACAGCACCGCCTACGTGCTGACCTCCGACATCGCCGACGGCGGTGCGCTAAACTCCGTCGACCTCGTCGAGAACCAGATCACCGGAGTGGTGACCGTCGCTCAGGCTCCCACTCAGCTGGCCCTCAGCGACGACGGCGCCCTCGCTTACGTTGTCGACTACGACCACGTTGCAGTGATCGACACGGATGACCGCACCGTCGTCACCACGGTGTCGGTGGGCGCGCGCCCGTCGGCGATCGCGCTGCGTGGCGATCGGCTCTACGTCGCCGACTACGACGGTGGTGTCACCGCCTACGTCGTCGCGTCGCCGATGCCAATGCTCTACTCGCAGTTCGTGGCCGCCCCGTCGCTCGTCGCGCCTGCGCCGCGCGAACTGGAGCCCGCCGGCGTCTGAGCCACCCCTAACGCCACTGGTACCGAGTCTTCGGTCGGCCTGCGCCGCCTGCGCCGCCGTAGTCGGTATGACCTGTCACGGTGCCGTCGTCGGCCAGCCGTTCGAGATAGCGCCACGCGGTAACCCGTGACACGCCAATCCGTTTCGCCACCGCATTCGCGGTCAAACCTTCGGCGCTGTCGCGAATCGCCCGGGCGATGTCGTCGTTGGACTGCGATCTGCAGGGCGATCGCCTAGCCGGCCGGCGACCGCGGCCTCGACGTGCGCACAGTCACCGGCGCAGTTCTTCGGCGGTGATCGCCAGGATGTCGTCCGCGTGGCCGACGGCCACGAAGTGACCGGCGCCGTCGACCTGATGCCACACCGCGCCAGGCATGCGGTCGGCCACCGTTTCGTTGATGTATGCGGTGACGAGTCGATCATTGCTGCCCTGCCACACGTGGACCCGGCGGGTGATTGAGGATACGTCGAAAGCCCAACGCCGATAAAGGAGTTCACTGTCGCGAACCAACCCCGTGCTGCCGTGGTCGAAGCACTCAGCGCTCGCCTCGCCGAACGCCGCCGCCACGTCTGGCTGAAGAAGGATCTGCTGGTCGTAGTCGTTGACGGCCTTCCGGGCCTGTTTCACGTAGGTAGCGTTGAACCGTTTGGCGACCAAGCCGAGGGTGGCATACATGACCCGGAAGCCGGCGGGAAAGCGCAGCGCGAGTGCGCCACCCAGCGCGTCGGCCTTGGACAGGTGATCCGCTGCCCAATTGTCACCGAACGCTCCATAGCTTCCGCCCGCAATACTGGTGACGTGGCGCAACCGGTCGGGATCGAGATAGGCCGCCGCCGCGAGTGCCCACGGGCCACCCTCCGACCAGCCCGTCACCCCGAATTCGTGATGGCCCAGCGCGTCGGCGACGGTCATCAGGTCGTCGGCCCAACCTTCGTAGGTGCGTTCTCGTTGCGGGCTGGACCGTCCGATCCCGGGTCGGTCCACACATACGAAGCTGAGCCGGTGCCGGGCGGCCGAATGCGCGAACAGGCGGGCCTCGAGGCGGCTGCTGGGGCCCCCGTGATTGTGGATGACCAGCGGTCCGTCTGGTTGTCCAACTTGCAGGTAGCTGAGCATGCGGCCGTTGGGGGTGACAACTTCGCCCGACCGCTCGCTTGCGCCATCCACCACGGTGGTGAACGTACCTCGCGCCGGCGGGAGCCGACCCTGTTTACGGCAGTGGCACCTGGTTGCTGATTGCGCCGCCGTCGCGAACTCAACGAACTAAAGCGTGACCTGGGTAACTTATGTGCACAGATTCCTTGCAGACCACATTCGCGCCACGACCCAGCCACAGAGAGTCAGCCATGACCGACCAACTGGACACCGCCTCCCCACCGAGTCGGCCCTGCCCCGCCTGATCGCGAAGATGGAGCATTTGGGTGTCGAGAGGACGACCGTGGGTGTGGTCGTTCCGACCGGTTACTCGTTCAACCTCGATGGCACGGCGAGGGCATCGACCGGTTCATGTCCGAGGCACGTGCGGTGACGAACTTCTCCGGCAACGCCCTGGCGACGATGCTGGTGGGTTCGTGGACCAAGACGATGGGCATCGAACAGGTCGACAGCGTTCTCAGCGGCCAGGATCCATTCGACGAGTTGACCATGCTGGACGACCACGATTCACGCGCCGAAGAGCCGACGCAGGCGAAAGTCCCTGCGCCGTCTTAGGGCGCACCATGCTGAGGACCCGGTCGGATTGCCCCCGGCCGGGTCCTTCCACGTCAGCGGGTGCAGTCCAGGGAGACCGAAATCGTCTGGCTGGTGACCTGAGGGATCAGGACGCGGTCGCCGTTGTTGCCAGGACCGACGAAGGGAACGAGTTGCGAGATGCTTTGCGGATTGCGCACGCTGGTGACCTGGCACTCCGAAATGGGAGCCGCGCCGATCTTGTCGATGGTGACCGTGTAACCCTCGGACTGAAGCCTGCTGATCGTCTCCTGCGCCGACTCAGCGCTGGCCAGCACTGCCGGTGCCAGAGCGGCTCCGCAGACCCCGATGGCTGCCGCGACGATGGTCCACTTCGTGCGCATGGAGTACCTTCCTGTCAGGGTGCTGGCAATCATCCACTACTCGCCACGCAAAGGGGACTCCACGGCTTTCCGCCTCACCCGGAGCAGTCCAGCGACACGGATATCGACTGGCTGACGACGACTTCGATGATCCGATACTTGCGATTGCCATTCTCGTCCCTGCGGCCGTAGTAGTCACGGACGTTGCGGGTCTGTTGCTGTGGGTTGCGCACGCTGGTCACCACGCAGTCGTCGATCCGCGCGCTGCCGACCCGGTCCACGTTGACGGTGTAGCCCTCGGACTGCAGTTGGTTGATGGTCTCCTGCGCGGTCTGGTCGGCATGGGCGACCGCAGTGGGTGCGACGAGGGAAAAGCACGCTGCTGCGGCAGAAGTGACCAATGTGGTGAAGATCAACGATGGACGCATCTGCGCCCCCCTATCTGATGAATGAATCGTTCACCTGTACATCGTCTGTGGTGTTCGATTCGTTGCACGCGCGCCGAACCACCAACTTCGGCCGTCGACGCCACTAGCATCGCGGCCAACACGAGGAGGAGCTCACATGCAGAGCACGATGCAAGACGTCCCGCTGACCGTCACCACGATCATGCGCTACGCCTGCGCGGTCAACGGCGATCGCACCGTCACCACCGCCATGGGTGAGGGCAGCTACCGCACCGGCACCTACCGTGAACTCGGCGAGCAGGTCGGCCGGCTGGCGAATGCGCTGCGAGAAGTGGGCATCACCGGCGACGACCGGGTCGGCACGTTCATGTGGAACAACGCCGAGCACGTAGCCGCGTACCTGGCGGTGCCGTCGATGGGCGCGGTGTTGCACACGCTGAACATCCGCTTGTCGCCGGAACAGATCGCCTTCATCGCCAACGAGGCCGAGGACAAGGTGATCATCGCCGACCTGTCGTTGACGGCCCAACTCGCGCCGGTACTGCCGCTGCTGGACACCGTGCACACCGTGATCGCGGTCGGGGATGGCGATCTCGCCTCGCTGACGGCGTCGGGGAAGGCCGTGCTGCGCTACGAAGAAGTCCTGGCGAGCCAGTCACCAGAGTTTTCCTGGCCCGAGATCGTCGAAACCGACGCGGCGGCGATGTGTTACACCAGCGGCACGACGGGCAATCCGAAAGGCGTTGTCTACAGCCACCGTTCGAGCTACCTGCACGCCATGAGCACGTGCAGCGCCAATACTCTCGGGATCGGCGCAGAGGACTCGGTGCTGCCGATCGTGCCGATGTTCCACGCCAACGCCTGGGGCCTGCCGTACGCGGCGCTGATGGCGGGCGCCGACCTCGTGCTGACCGACCGGTTCCTGGACGCGAAGTCGATCATCGACGTCATCGAGACTTCTCGGCCAACCGTGGCAGGTGCGGTGCCGACCATCTGGAACGACGTGATGCACTGCCTGGACTCGTCTCCCGGCCATGACATCTCGTCGCTGCGTCTGGTGTCGTGTGGTGGGTCGGCGGTGCCGATGTCGCTCATGAAGGCATTCGAGGAGAAGTTCGACGTCCAGATTCGACAACTGTGGGGGATGACCGAGACGTCGCCGGTGGCGACGATCGCATGGCCACCGCCAGGTATGTCCGACGATGAGCGCTGGTCCCTGCGAGCCACCCAGGGCAGGCCGATGTGTGGCGTCGAGGTCCGCATCGTCGACGACGCAGGCGATCCGCTTCCCCACGACGGCAGGGCGGTCGGCGAACTCGAGGTTCGCGGGCCGTGGATCACCGGTTCCTACTACCAGAACCACGACGACTCGAAGTTCGCCCGCGGGTGGTTGCGCACCGGCGATGTCGGTCGCATCAACCCGCTGAGCTTTGTGACGCTGACCGACCGTGCCAAGGACGTCATCAAATCCGGTGGCGAGTGGATCTCCTCGGTGGACCTGGAGAATCACCTCATCGCTCATCCGGCGGTGTTGGAGGCCGCGGTGGTCGGGGTGCCCGACGAACGCTGGGATGAGCGGCCGCTGGCCGCCGTGGTGCTCCACGAAGGCGCTGAGGCTACACCCGCCGAGCTGCGGGAGTTCCTGGTGGACAAGGTCGTTCGCTGGTGGCTACCCGAGCGCTGGACGTTCGTCGAGCAGGTGCCGCGGACCAGCGTCGGCAAGTACGACAAGAAGACCATCCGCGCCCGCCACGCCGAGGGTGAATACGAGGTGCACGAACACCGCGACTAGCGCCGATTTCCCCCGCCGAACGTGGATTACCCCCACGCCATTCTCAAGAATGGCGTGGGGGTAATCCACGTTCGGGCGGGATTTGGGGGACTAGCGTTCGGCGCGCGCGGCCCGACCACCTCGACGGGTCGACTCAACGCGGGCAGTAGTTCTTCATCGCCGATGCGACGAACACCGCGGCCTGGTGCGCGGTCAGACCGGTGCCCTCGACGATCTCGGTGCTGAGTGCCATGGGTGACTCGCCGCCGGCCAACGACGAACAGACGTGCCGAGCATTGGTGACGGCCACCCCGGTGGTCTCGAAATCGATTCCTTCGCTGCTGATTTCGCTGCGGAATGCGTCGTTGGACGAGTGCAGTGCCGAGGCGTTGCCCGCCGTCGCGACGGCTGCGAACCCAAGGGCGCCCGCGACGAGCGCGGTACCCGTGAACCTGGCGATGCGGTGGCCGACCATGCGGACTCCTCGAAGACGCTGGAGCCGGGTACGTCCCGGCGCGACATCAGGGTCCGATGCGAGTCTTGAAGGATTCTTGACGAATCCTTGGCGTCACGTCAGCTGTAGTTCAACCACCAGTTGTGCAGGTCGTCCATTTTGTCGCTCTGCACGTCGGCCAGCAGCAGATCGTCGTCCTGGGTCCACACGACGTCGGCGTTGCCCTGATATGTACCGCACGCGATCGAACCGGCCACCGCGTCTGGGGTGGCCTTGTAGTGCCACGTGATCGGCGAATCGGCGTCGGCGCCCGGGCAGCGCAGGAGTTCCTCGTTCTCCTGGATGGACGACTCGAACTGCTGGTCCAGCGTGTCCTTGTTCGCGAAGATCGAGTAGCGGGCGGCGGCAGGCCCACCCGGCTGCGTGGACTGACGGCAGTCGACGGTCGCCAGTGCGCCCGGCGCGGGCGGGACCGCCTTCTCGCAGACGCTCGTCGGATAGCCCGGCGGGATCAAGGCCATCAACTGGGCGTCGAAGCCGCTGAGATCACCGGAGTCCGTCGTGCGGGGCGTCGTGGTGCGCGTGGTCGACGGCTTCTCACGCGCCGTGGACGTCTTCTTCGACGTCGTGACGGTCGGACCGTCCGCGCTGTCGGACCTGGTCAGTAGGAACGTGCCGACAGCGCCCAGGATGAGGATGAGCACCCCGGCCACCACGATGATCGGCACCCACGGAGTCTTCTTGCCGCCCTGAGGATTCGAGCCAGGAGGGGGCTGATTCCACGATGGTGTACCACTGGTCGGCGGCGGGGGGCCGCCGGTGAAGCCATACTTCGGCGGTGGCGGTGGCGGTGGGGTCTGTGTCGGGAAGGCGCCCGGGGTCCTCCCGTAGGCCGGAGGCGGCGCGCCCGGCGGCGTCGTCGCGTACGGAGGTGGGGTCACCGGGTACGGCGGGGGAGTCGCGCCGGGGGGTGGCGTCATCCCGAAGGGAGGCGAGTACGACGGCGGTGCGGTCGGGGGCGGGGCGGCCATCGTGGCCCCCTGACCCAGCGGCACGCCCCCCGGCATCGTCGCTGCCTCACTGCGCTGCAGGATCGTCGCCGCCTGGTCCTGATCGCGCGGGGTGAGCGCGTCTGTCGCTGCCGTCGCCAGATCCCCCGCGGTGGCGAACCGTTCTGCCGGCTTCTTCGCCATGCCGCGCGCGATCACCTCGTCGAATGCCGACGGGATGCCTGGCCTCTCGACGCTGGGCCGAGGGATCGGTTGCATCAGGTGCGCCGTGATGACGACGCCGACGCTGTCACCGGCGTACGGCTGCGAACCGGCCAGGCATTCGTACAGCACGCAGGCCAGGGCGTAGATGTCGGCGCGGTACGTGACCTCGTCGTTGGTGAAGCGCTCCGGCGCCATGTACGCGTAGGTGCCCACGGCGGTTCCCAGCTCGGTCAGCTTCTCGTCAGTGGACGCGTTGGCGATGCCGAAGTCCACCAGGTACGCGAAGTCGTCACGGGTGATCAGGATGTTCTCGGGCTTGACGTCGCGGTGCATGATGCCGCTCTCGTGCGCGGCGTCGATCGCCGAAGCCACTTGCCTCACGATCGCGACGGCCCGCGCCGGCGTCATCGGGCCGAAGTTCTTCAGCAGCTTGCGCAGGTCCGATCCGTTGATCATGCGCATGTCGACGTACAGCACGCCGTCGATCTCGCCGTAGTCGTGAATCGGCACCACGTGGGGTTCCTGCAGACGTCCCGCCGAATGTGCCTCGCGCTGCAGGCGCTTGCGGAACACCGAGTCGTGGGAGACACCTTCGGGAAGGAGTTTGAGGGCGACGACGCGGTCCTTGACGGTGTCCTCGGCCTCGTAGACCTCGCCCATGCCGCCCTTGCCGATCAGTCGCAGGAGGCGGTAGTGGCCAAACATCGTGCCCTCGCGCGATTTCGGCTCGGTCATCTTCTGTCTCCTTGCACCGCAACCCGTGGCACTTAGCCCGCGTGCCAGCATCACCTTAATGCCTGGTTGGGGTAGCTACCCGGAAACCATCAGCGGAAGCACAGGGGTCACGGAGATGACGGCGGGCGGATCTCGAACGTGAACTCATGGTCGCAGATGCGGATGCGGTCGCCGTCGCCGAGCGCAGCGGTGCCGCGAATCCGCTGGTTGCGGACATCCACGCCGTTGGCCGAATGCAGGTCGGTGATCACGTAACTGGTTCCGGTGTCGATGATGACCGCGTGATGGCGGCTGACGTTGGGGTCGTCGAGCACGATCTCGTTGTCGGGGAGTCTGCCGATCCTGGTCGCCGCTGCCAGAAGCGGGTGGGCTCGACCCGACCTGACTCTGAGATAGGCGATGGCCGTCTGGCTGCCGACCGCCGTCCGCACGTCGAGGCTGTTGATCTTGTGCACCGCCGTCGTCCGGGCGGCCTTCTTGGCGTTCAACGGCTCTTGGCGCAGAATCCGCTCGTGCAGCGCGCGCACCGAAGGTCCCGGGTCGATGCCGAGGTCCTCGGCAAGCGTCGACTTGAGTCGTTGATAGGCGTCCAGGGCGTCCGACTGGCGTTCACTGAGGTAGTAGGCGGTGATCAGCTGCGTCCACAACGGTTCCCGGTACGGGTGCTCGCCGACCAGCGTCTGCAACTCTCCGATGACGGCATGGCCGCGGTTGCAAGCGATCTCGGCTTCCGCGTGGGCGGTGTGCGCCATGACCTTGTCCTCGACGAGCGCGGTGGCGAAGTGGTCGACGAACTCGAAACCGCGGAGGTCGTCGAGTACGGGTCCGCGCCACTCGGCCAGTGCATCGGAGAGGTGCCTGCTGGCCTGCTCGAACTGGCCTTCGGCGGCCGCCTGAACCCCGGCGGTCTTGTGGGCCACGAAGCGGCCGATGTCGCAGGCGGCGTCGGTGACGGAGAGCCGATAGCCCGGCGGCGCGCTGGCCAGAACCGTCTTCGCATCGATTCCCGCGCCCGCGACGAGCCTGCGCAGGTTCGATATGTAGGAGTGCAGGCTGGCCTTCGGTTCGGGCGGCGGAAACTGTTCCCACGCCGCGTTGACCAGCGACTCGCTGCTGACTGGACGATTCCGGCTCATCACCAGCATGGCAAGTACCGCCCGCTGTTTGGGTGTGCCAAGCGGCAGTGGCGCGCCGTTCGCAGACATCTGCAGCGGGCCGAGGACACCGAAGTTGAGAACCATCACTGGCAATTGTGCATTCCGGCGATGTCCGGTGGTGTACATCTGGAGTAGAACGTGTTCTAGTTTTTCTCGTCGAGGGGAGTGACGATGACGTTGCGAGTGGTGCAGTGGGCGACGGGCGGGGTCGGCATCGCCGCAATCAAGGGTGTCCTCGAGCATCCCGACCTCGAATTGGCGGGCTGCTGGGTGCACTCGGAAGCCAAGCGTGGCAAGGACGTAGGCGAGATCGTCGGTTGCTCTCCGCTGGGCGTCACTGCCACGAACGACGTCGAGGCGATTCTCGGTCTCGACGCGGACGCCGTCATCTACTCACCGCTGATGCCCACCCCCGAAGAGGTCGTGGCGCTGTTGCGGTCCGGCAAGAACGTCGTCACCCCCGTCGGCTGGTTCTATCCGGGCGAGAAGGAGGCCGCACCGCTGCGCGCGGCGGCCGTGGCTGGCGGCGTCACGCTGCACGGCACCGGAATCGCACCGGGCGGCATCAGCGAGAAGTTTCCGTTGCTGTTCTCGATCATGTCGACCGGCGTGACATTCGTTCGCGCCGAGGAGTTCTCAGACCTTCGCACCTACGCCGCGCCGGACGTGCTGCGCTACGTGATGGGCTTCGGCGACACTCCCGAGAAGGCGCTGACCGGTCCGATGCAGAAGCTGCTCGACGGCGGGTTCATGCAGTCGGTGCGGATGTGCGTCGATGAGATGGGCTTCGCCGCCGACCCGAAGATCCTTGCGACGCAGGAGATCGCCGTGGCGACCGCACCGATCGACTCGCCGATGGGCGCCATCCAACCCGGGCAGGTGGCGGGCCGGAAGTTCCACTGGGAAGCACTCGTCGGTGACGAGGTCGTCGTCCGCGTCACCGTCAACTGGTTCATGGGCCAGGAGAACCTCGACCCCGCATGGACTTTCGGCCCTGCGGGGGAGCGCTACGAGATGGAGTTGAAGGGCAACCCTGACTTCACCGTCACCATCAAGGGCTTCCAGCCCGACAGCGTGGAGGAAGGGCTGAAGAGCAACAACGGCATCGTCGCGACGGCCGCGCACTGCGTGAACTCGATCCCGGCGGTGTGCGCCGCCGATCCGGGTATCGCCACCTACCTTGATCTGCCGTTGATCAGTGGCAAGGCGGCGCCGCACCTCCGGTGACTAGCGGGGGAGGAGGCCGCCGTCCACGGTGATCACCTTGTTCGTGAGGTACCCCGTGCGCAGCATTGTGACTGCCATGTCGGCCACTTCGTCGGGCCTGCCGATGCGCCCGACCGGAATCGGCACCGGCGGCGTGCCGGTCTCCAGATCGGCGGGGAACATCTTCGTCTCGCCCACCAGCGCCGGAGCGAGGCAGTTGACGGTGACTCCGTCGGCCGCGACCCGGGGTGCGAGGTGGTGCATGAGTCCGTGCAGACCGGCCTTGCTCGCCGCGTAGTGGGCGCCCACCACGCCACCGGTGAAGGCGGCCACCGACGACACGAACAGGATCCGGCCGAACCGGCGCTCGATCATGCCGGGGAGTACCTGCTGGGACAGGAGGAACGGTGCGGTCAGGTTCACTGCCAACGTGGCGTTCCAGGATGCGAGATCGATCTTCTGCCACCCCCTTACGTCGGCGGTGCCCGCATTGGCGATGAGCAGGTGCACCGCGCCGAGTTCGCGCACCGCGTGCGCGACGAGGGCGGCGGGCGCCTCGGGATCGGATAGGTCGGCAGAGGTGACGACTACGCGTCGTCCCCGCTCCCGCGCGTACCTACCGACGGTCTCGGCGTCCTCGCCGTGCGTCCCGTACGCCAAACACAGGTCGACGCCCTCGTCGGCCAGTCGTCGGGCGATGGCGGTCCCGATGCCGCCCGACGCTCCCGTGAGGAGTGCGACGCGGCCCGGTAGATCCTTCACGGCTGCACCAGGATCCTGATCGGGTCACCGTCTGACTTCTCGAGCTTCTCGATGCCCTTGGCGACGTCCTCGAGCGAGACGATGTCGCTGATCGAACGCGACAGATCGAGGCGGCCCCGCGATACCAGGTTGGCCAGCGTCCCGATGTCGGCGTTCTGGTAGCCCAGGTGGCCCAGGACCTGGCGCTTGAAGAGGTTGAAGATCGACGTCGGTCCGATCGTGGGCGCATCCGCGCTCATCCCGACGCCGACCAGACGTCCGCCGACCGTGAGGCTGTTCAACGCCTGCTCGAACGTGGACTTCAGCCCCACCGCGTCGAACGCGACGTCGAGGTTGCGACCGCCGGTGGCTTCGGCGATCTTGGCGTGGAGGTCGCCGTCGCGGGCGTCGAACGCGTAGTCGGCGCCCACGGCGATTGCTCGGTCCAGGATGGCGGGCTTGATGTCCACCGCGATGATCGGAACGGCGCCGACCAGTCGGGCCAACTGGACCATGTGGGTACCGAGGCCGCCGACGCCCCAGACCCCGACGGACTCGCCGACGCCGACCTCGGCGGTGCGCACTACCGCGCCGTAGGGTGTCGACACCGCGTCGGCGAGGATCGCGGCCTGCTCCAACGGGACGTTGTCCGGAATCCTGGTCAGCCCGAACGCTTGTGCGACGGTGTACTCTGCCCATGCTCCGTCGTAGGCGAACGCCATCAGGCGGATGTGCAGGCAGTTAGAGACGTCGCCGCGTCGGCAGTTCACGCACTCCTGGCATGGCCGGCCCGCGGCCGCGACCACACGGTCGCCCTCTGCCCATCCCGTCACGCCGGGTCCGAGCTTGGCGACGGTGCCCGATGCCTCGTGACCCTGCGTCACCACCGGCAGCTGAGAGGGAAAGGTGCCATTGATCAGGCTCAGATCCGAATGGCAGATGCCGCAGAACGCCACCTTGACGAGGACCTCGCCGTGGAGCAGTTCTGGTATCGGAACATCCTCCACCGCAATCCTTTTGGAGTCAGCGTAGAAGCGCTGCGCCCTCATCGTGTCGGCCATCTGGATCCCTTCGTCGCGTGTCGTGGTACCCGGGGGTACCATTCCCGTCATGGCGCAGCCGTTGGTAGTCGAGCAATCACGGGCGATACCCGTAACCCAGGAGTCGGCGTTCGACGGCACCGTCCCGATTCCCCTGCCTACACTCTTTCACCGCTGGTATGGCCCCATCCCGCCGATCAAGACGGTGCAGGACCAGACCGGCGACTGGGACGCGGTCGGCAAGAGTCGCACCGTGTTCCTGACGGGTGGCGGCAGCATGCGCGAGGAGCTCACCTCCTACGACGCGCCCGCATCGTTCGGCTACCGATTGTCTGACGTGAAGGGCCCCTTGGCGCCACTGGTGAAACACGTCGAAGGGCTGTGGGCGTTCGAGCCCGTGGGCACCGGCACCTTGGTCACGTGGCGCTGGACGATTCACCCGCGCTCCGCGTTCGTCGCTCCGCTGCTGCCCGTGTTCGGCAAGCTGTGGCTCGGTTACGCCCGAGCGTCGCTCGAGGAGTTGTCCAACCTGCTGGTGCGTTGAGCGCGTCGTCGGTTTTCGCCGCCTGGCACACCCGGCTCCTGTGACGAAACGTGGACTCGTGCTGGCCGGTGGGGGACTTGCGGGCATCGCCTGGGAGACGGGGATTCTGCAAGGCATTGCCGATGAGGCGCCCGACGCGGCCCGCGCGCTGCTCGAGGCCGACGTTCTTCTTGGCACGTCGGCCGGGTCGACGGTGGCCGCGCAGATCGGCAGCGGTACCAGCCTCGCCGACCTCTTCGCTGCCCAAGTTTCCTCCGACAGCCACGAGATCGACCCCGGTACGAGCATCGACGACATCACCGAGTTGTTCGTGACGGCGATGATGACGCCCGGCACGACTAAGGGAGAGAAACTGCAGCGCATCGGCGCGATCGCGGTGGCCGCCGACACCGTCGCCGAACCGGTTCGGCGGGCCGTGATCGGGCACCGGCTGCCCTCACGGGAATGGCCCGACCGGATGCTGCGACTGACCGCCATCGACGTCGTCACGGGTGAGCTCGTGGTCATCGACTGTGACTCGGGAATCGCCTTGGTCGACGCCGTGGCTGCCAGCTGCGCGGTACCCGGGGCATGGCCTCCGGTGACCGTGGGCGAGCGACGCTTCATGGACGGGGGCGTCGGCAGCACCGTCAACATGACGGTTGCGTCGGACTGCGATGCCGTCGTCGTGTTGGTGCCGTCGAGCGGGACGGCACCGTCACCCTTCGGCGATGGGGCGGGGGCGGAGATCGCGGCCTTCCCCGGTGAGGTCCTGGCAGTATTCGCCGACGATGCGGCAGTCACCGCATTCGGGCCCAATCCGCTCGATCCGGCGTGCCGAATCCCGTCGGCGAACGCCGGTCGCGCACAGGGGCGGCGGGATGCGGCGCGCATCGTTCGGTTCCTAGGCGTGTGAGGTTCGCGGCACCAGGGTGTCGAGTGCGGCAGCGGCGAGTTCCCGTCCGATGTCGATGACTTCCTCGGCGCGATGGAACTCCAGGCTCCTGGCTGCGGTGCGAGGTACCTCGATGAGCAGGTCCGGCGGATAGCCCGAGAGGGTGTGGCGCATCAGGGCGGCTTGCGCGATCTCGATGGCGCGGTTCAGCACCTCGAACCCGCCGAGCTTCGGCACCGACGATTCGGTGTGATCGTCGTGGTCGTCGGTTTCCACGCCGTCGTTGGCGAACCGGCTGAGCACCGTCTTGGCGGTGGGCGTGTCGAGCAGCGCGCGGGCGGTGCTGGTGTCGAGCAAAGCCGTTGTGCTGCGCCACATTCGATTGAGCAGTTCATTGGTGGGGCCCGGCCCGGGTTCGGGGTTGGGGTCGGCCCGGCGGGGATCATCTCCGCCCAAGCTGACGGCGATGATCAGATCGGCGTTGACCGCCGCGAGCGGTGCCATCGGTAGCGGGTCGAGTATGCCGCCGTCGGCGAGAAGTCGACCGTCGAGAACGTGCGGTTTGATCACGCCGGGAATCGCGATGGACGCGCGGATTGCCGTGTCGACCGGGCCGCGCTGCAGCCACACGGACCTGCCCGCGATCAGATCCGTGGTCACCGCCGTATACGGGATCGGGAGGTCCTCGATCACGGCCTCGCCGAGGATCTCGCGGACCGCGTCGAGGATCTTGTCCGCACGCAGCACTCCGGCCGACGTCAGCGACGGGTCGAGCAATCGCAGGACCGCACGCTGGGTCAGAGAGGTTGCCCATGCCGTGTAATCGTCGAGCTTGCCGGCGGCTGCCAGCCCACCGACGAGCGCACCCATCGACGAGCCCGAGATGCCGACGATCTGGTGCCCGCGATCGTGCAGCTCGTTGATCACCCCGATGTGCGCGTACCCCCGGGCCCCACCACTGCCGAGACAAAGCCCCACTCGCATGGGTACATCTTCGCGCGTCACGTCCGCCCGGCGCGCCGCAACCCCGCCGAACATGATCGAAGGCGTAGCGGTCCTTCGAGGTGGCTGCGGTTCGAGTCGGCACCGGACGACGAGCCGGCGTCAGGCGTGGGCGATGTGGTGGGCTAGCAGCCCACCCGGGCAAAGAAGGCAGCGGCGACCAGGCCGATGATCAGGGCCACGGTCGGCTGTCCGCTGGAGAGGGCCACGACGACGCCCATGATGGCGCCGACGGCGATGGCGAACAGGAGGATGCCCAACAGCATGCGCATGCCGTTGATCGACCCGCCTGCCGCCGGCGGCAAAGCTTTCCGGGGCTGACCCAGCTCGCCATTCTCTGGTCCGAGCATTGACCCTCCAAAGGTGATGAGGGACACATAGTACCTAACATTGTGACGAGCACCACAACGTCTAGACGCGCTTATTGTTTGTGCGCCACAAGGTTCGGACTTTCGCGTGCCCGGAGCCAACCCGCACGAGGCGGTGAAGAAACGGCGTCGGCACGCATCGCGGGATGGACGGCGTCAAGTCGGTGGTTGCTGGAGACCGAAATGCGATGTCATCGCATCACATTCGCCCATGGCGCCGGTCAGTTTCCCGCGCCGAACGACTGGCCGTGGCAGTGTGGGCGCGATGACCGACAGGCCACTCAAACGGTCCCGACTGCAGAACGCGGCTGGCAAACTCGGCAGGCCCCGGTTCAAGGACGTCGTCGCCGGGCTCGTCACGGGCTTGTTCTCGATACCCGAGGGCATGGCCTACGCCAGCATCGGTGGCTTCAATCCGGTCGCGGGCCTCTACTCGGGCATGTTGTCCACGGTGCTCGGCTCGTTGTTCGCCAGGACCGTTCTGATGGTGACCACGCTCACCAGCGCGCTGGCGCTGACCTCGCGCAGTGTGTTGACGGCCGCCGGCCTGGACCCGGCGGACCCGGCGAACATCGCAGCACTGGTGCTCGTCGTCGGTGTCGTGATGACGCTCTTCGGGCTGTTGCGATTCGGCTCGATCATGAACTTCGTCTCCAATGCCGTGATGACGGGTTTCACGACGGGTATCGCGGTGCAGATCGTCGCCGGGGTGATCACCGACGCCACCGGCTACCGACCGGAGAGCCACAACACGATCCTCAAGTTCGTCGAGGCATTCGGGAACGCGGCGTCGTGGCAGATGGCCCCCTGCCTGGTGGCGCTCGCGACGGTGCTCGTCTGGCTGGTGTTCCACGTGGTCAAGCCACTCGAGGCGTTCGCGATCCTGATCGCCCTCGTCGTGGTGACGGCGGCCGTCGTCGTCCTGCACCTCGACGTCGAGACCGTCGGCGATATCTCGTCGATCCCGAACGCGTTACCGCCCTTGGTATTACCCAACTTGGAGGCGATACCCGCATTGTTGGGCGGCGGGCTTGCCGTCGCACTCGTGGGACTCGCACAGGCAGCGGGAATCGCAGCGGCCGTGCCGAATCCGGACGGAAGTCGGCCGAACACGTCGAGGGACTTCGTCGCGCAGGGAGCGGCGAACCTGGCCGGCGGCTTCCTTGGCGCTCTTCCCACCGGCGGATCGCTGTCGCGTACCGGGGTGGCGGTGTCGGCGGGGGCGCAGACCCGCTGGGCCGGGATCTTCGCCGGCGCCTGGCTGACTCTGCTGGTCGTCCTCGCCGGCTCCCTGGCCGAGCTCATTCCGATGCCGGTCATCGGAGGCCTCGTCCTCGTCATCGGCATCGAGTTGGTCCACGGGCGCTGGGCCGACATCAAGCTGGTGCTGCGTACCGCGCCGTTGTCGGCGCTCGCCATGGTGATCACGTTCGTCGCGACGACGGAGCTGCCGCTGCATCAGGCGATTCTCATCGGGGCAATCACCTCGCTGGTGCTCTACTGCATCAAGGCCTCGCAGTCGGCAAGCCTCGTCGCGTTGACCCCCACCAGCGACGGCGACTGGGAGATCGGCCCCGTACCCGCGTCCTGTCCCAGCAACGAGGTGACGGTCCTGCACTACGCGGGTGTCGGCCTCTTCGCGGAGGTGCCGCGCATCGACGAGGAGTGGCCGCGGGTCGCGGACAGCACCAACGCCGTCGTCGTCCTCAGCATGAGGGCACTACCCGATGTGCCGTCCTCGAAGGTCATCCGTGCTCTCCGGAAATGGGCGAGCGACCTCGAAGCCCACGGCGGGCGGCTGCTGATCGCGGGCGTCAGCCCAGCCGCCGAGAGGGTGCTCGCGCGCGGCGGCATCGACGACGTGCTGGGGCCCGACGGCATCGTGCCCGCGACCACCCGGGTGTTCGGCGCGCTCGACGAGGCACTGGAGCGCGGTCGACGCTGGATCGGCGAGCGGTCGGACACCCCCGACGGCGGTGCTTCCGACACCCGTGATTAAGAGTGCGTCAGCCGCACAGATCGTCCGCGGCGGCCTCGGCCGCGACGATGACGGCCGACTGCCGGGCGGGCGGTAGTCGTGACCACGGCGCACCGAACGTGCCGGGTCCCGCGGCGTCCGACTTCTGCAGGCTCTCCAAGTAAGGCTCGAACTGTTTCTTCTGGTCGCCGCCCCGCTCGAGCATCCACACCTTCGCAGCGTGGCAGGCCTGGAAGTACTCGTCCTCGGTGGACTCCGCCGGGGTGCCGACCGCGGTCGTGACACCGTTCGGGGAGACACCGATGGCCCCCGGCGCCGCAGTATGGGTCTGCAGGGTCGGAGTCGTGGTCGGCGTCGCGGCGCTGGCGGGCGTCGATGACGACGACGAGTCAGCGCCGTCGGATCCGGACGAGCAGCCGGCGAGGAGGGCTGCCACGCCTGCCACGGCGAAATACGGGTAGCTGCGCATGCAGCCAATCTATGCAACACTCGCCAACGTGCTGGAACGGACCATCGGTCGGGAGTGTTGTCGGGCGTGACGCCCGCCCCCTGATCGACCCCTCTTCCTGGTCCCCCTTGGAGCTCCGTTCACATGTCTCTCGTACTCCCGTCCGTCGTCGCGCCCACCCGACTCCGCGTTCCCGACCTGCTGCAGGCGACCGACGTCGCCGCCGACCACGTGCTGTCGGGTCGCTACGACCACGTGCTGCCCGCAGGCGGCACGCCCACCGATGAGCGGTGGTTCACCCGACTGCACGGCGACGACGAGCTCGACGTGTGGCTCATCAGCTGGGTGCCGGAGCGGTCCACCGAACTCCACGACCACGGCGGGTCCTTGGGCGCACTCACCGTCGTGTCCGGCGCCCTCGTCGAAACCCGTTGGGACGGCCAGGCTTTACGCGAGCGGCAACTCGAAGCCGGCGATCAGGCGGGCTTCCCGCTCGGCTGGGTCCACGACGTCGTGTGGGCGCCATCGGAGACCGTCCGGGTTCCGACGCCCACCCTGAGCGTGCACGCGTACTCACCGCCATTGACCGCGATGTCGTACTATGAGCTCACCGACCGGAGCACACTTCGTCGTGACCGAACCGAGCTGACCGACAAACCGGAGGGGGACTAGTGGCGAGTCGGATCGAGGCCATTCTGGAGTCCGCACGCACCAGACTGGCGCGGATCGAGGCTCGTGATGTGCCCGCGGCTGTGGCGCGGGGAGCCTTGCTCGTCGACATCCGCCCGGCCGCCCAGCGAGCCACGGAGGGCGAGGTCGCGGGCGCGTTGGTCATCGAACGCAACGTGCTCGAGTGGCGCTGCGATCCCACCAACGAGTCCCGACTGCCGCAGGCCGTCGACGACGACGTCGAGTGGCTGGTGATGTGCTCCGAGAGCTACACGTCGAGCCTGGCCGCGGCGTCGCTTCTCGACCTCGATCTGCACCGCGCCACCGACGTGGTCGGCGGGTACCAGGCCCTGAAGTCGGCAGGCGTGCTCGACCGGGTCAGCGAATCACTCGCCGGAGCGCAGCAACGGCCGTAGCTCGTCGGTCTTGGCGGGCGTCCAACCCGGAGGCTGCATGATCGCCGCCCACGCGTTCGCCACGTCGCGCACGTAGACGTGGCCGTGACCGTCCGGGACGTCGACCGCGACCGCCATGTCGGCAGACACCTGAAGGAACGTCACGACCGGAATCCACTCCATCTCCGGTGAGACGTCGTATCCGCGGGGTTCGCGCAACCAGTCCGGTTTGCTGAACAGAAGGTCGGGATTCCACCACGCGATCGGGTCAGACGCGTGCTGCAGGTACACTACGCGCGGTTGACCCCACGGGTCCGGCGGTCGGTCGAGATTCTCTGCCGTGGCGACGAACCGGACGTTCTGACCTTGGTCGAAGATGGGCAGCCATTCCGGTGAACCCGCGTCGCGATTGCGCGTGAGATCGGTCCAGATGGTGTTGTTGAACGTGGGCCCGGAGAACAGGGCGCCGTCGGTGCGCGCGATCAGATTGTTCAGAGACAGGAACGGCGCCTCGCCACCGAACGAGCCGAGGCTCTCGCCGAATACCACCAACTTGGGACGCCGGGCCTCGGGCATCGTGCGGACCAAGGCGTCGACCGCTTCGAACAGAGCCTGACTGGCCTGCCGCGCATTTTCCTTGTCGACGAGGAACGACAACCAACTCGGCAGGAAGGAGTACTGCATCGACACGATCGCGGTGTTGCCGTTGTACATGTACTCCAGGGCGGATGCCTCGGCCTCGTTGATCCAGCCCGTGCCCGTCGTATTGGCCACCGCGACCACCGCGCGGTTCAGTCCGCCGGTGCGCTGTAACTCGCGGGCGGCGAGCTCGGCTGTCGCCTGGAAGCCGTTGGCGGAGTTTAGCCCGGCGTAGGCGCGAATCGGCTCGATGGCCTGCGCGCCGTCGAACTTCGTGAGGTCCTCGACCGACAGGCCGCCAGCGATGAAGACACGACCCTGGTGGCCGAGCGACGACCAGGTGACCAGTGATTCGGGACCGCCGGAACGCAACGCCGTGGTCGGGGCGGCGAAGTCGGGATCCTCTTCATTGTTGACCGACTCGAAGGTGTTGTTGAGCGTGCTCATCAGGGCCCGCACCACGATGCCGTTCAGCAGTGCGATGGTCAGAACGAGCAGGAGCGTGACCACCACAACCGCCGAAACTCGCGGTGGCGCAACGCGGGTGAGCTTTCTGACGAGGAACCCGACCAACTTGCCGACCAGCTGGCCGAGCTCCACGAACGCGAACAGGAAGACAATCGCCAGCACGGCCGTCAGCGGATGGTCCCAGAAGTCCAGCCGTGGCACGCCCATGTAGTCGCGAACGTCGTCCTGCCACACGTGAAACCAGATGATCGCCAGCGTCTGGCCGATGACGCCGACCACGACGAGCGCGATCCATCCCCACCGCGGCGCCGAGGGGCTGGTGCTCTTCGACCTCATGTAGCGGATCAGCCACACGCTGAATACGCCGATGCCGTAGCCGATCGCGCCCGCCGCACCACTCACCAGACCCTGAAACAGTGGGCCGCGGGGAAGCAACGACGGCGTCATCGACAACCAGATGAACACCAGGCCCAGCGCAGTGCCGACGAAGGTGTAGCGGCTGACCCACCAGTCTGGCTTCGGCGGAAGTGGTGCAGCGTCCGCCTCAGCCGCGGGTTCTGATTCGTCGGCCCTCGTGTCCGTCTCTGTCACGAAAGCACTTTAACGGTGCGTGAACCTCGGTGGGCGCTTCTCGGTGAACGCTGCCATGCCCTCGGTCTGGTCCTCGGTGGCGAACGCGGAGTGAAACAGTCGTCGTTCGTAGAGAAGACCCTCTGCGAGGGTGGATTCGAACGCACGATTGACGGCCTCCTTGGCCATCTGAGCCGCCGACAGCGACATCCCGGCGATGATGGCGGCGGTGGCGTTGGCCTCGTCGAGCAGCGAGTCGGCGGGCACGACGCGCGACACCAAGCCGCTGCGGTCGGCCTCCGCCGCGTCGATGGTGCGTCCTGTGAGGATGAGGTCCATCGCCTTCGCCTTGCCGATGGCGCGGGTGAGCCGTTGCGAACCGCCCATCCCCGGCAGCACGCCGAGCTTGATCTCGGGCTGGCCGAACTTGGCGCTGTCGGCGGCGATCAGGATGTCGCACATCATCGCGAGTTCGCAGCCACCGCCGAGCGCGTAGCCCGCCACGGCCGCGATGGTGGGCGTGCGGACGTCGGCGAACTCCGACCACGTCGCGAAGAAGTCGGCGGCGAAGACGTCGGCGAACGACAGGTCGGCCATCTCCTTGATGTCGGCGCCTGCGGCAAAGGCCTTCTCGTTGCCGGTGACGATGATCGCGCCCACGCCGGGGTCGGCATCGAATTCGGCTGCAGCGGTGATGAGTTCGACCATCACCTGACTGTTGAGGGCATTCAGTGCCTTTGGCCGGTTCAGGGTGATCGTCCCGACGCGGCCTTCGCGCGTCACCAGGATCGTCTCGTAGCTCATGGCTTCTCCTTCTATTCGGGGAATGTCAGATCGGGTTCGGCTGGTGCGAAGTACGCCTCGACGACGTCCTGGGAGCACAACGCCAGCGTGGACGGCGACCACTTCGGATTGCGGTCCTTGTCGATGAGCAGAGCGCGGATGCCCTCCACCAAATCGTGCGACCGCAGGGCTCCGCATACCGTCCGGAACTCTTGGCGCAGAACGTCTTTCAACGTGTCCAGATGCGCCGCCCGTCGCACCGCCTCCAGCGTGACCGCCAATGCGATGGGGGATTGGCTGGCGATGTGGTTCGCGGCGTCGATGGCGGGGCCCGCGTCGTGCCCGCGCAGTGCGGCGATGATGTCGACGACGGTCTCACCCTCATAGCACTCGTCGATCCAACGCCGCTGCGCCAGAAGGGGACTCGCGGGCGGCTCGACTGCGAACGCGGACACGGCCGCGTCGACGCCGTCCTCGATCACTGAGGTGGTGAACTCGTCGAGACTTGCGTGCGGAACGAAGTGGTCGGCGAAGCCCATGGCGATGGCGTCGGCTCCGGAGAACGGTGCGCCGGTCAGGGCCGCGTGCAAGCCAAGCCGGCCCGGCGCCCGTGACAGCAGGTAGGTGCCGCCGACGTCGGGAATCAAGCCGATGCCGACCTCGGGCATCCCCATCTTCGTGGTGTCGGTGACGACGCGGACGCGGCCATGCGCGGCGACCCCGACGCCGCCGCCCATCACGATGCCGTCCATGATCGCGACGTAGGGCTTGGGGTAGGAGGCGATGTGGGCGTTGAGGACGTATTCGTCGTGCCAGAACGACCTCGCCTCGGTACCGTCGCCCTTGGCGCTGTGGTAGATCGCGATGACGTCGCCGCCTGCGCACAGACCGCGTTCGCCCGAACCGGACAGCAGCACGGTGTGCACCGAGTCGTCGTTCTCCCAGTTCCTGAGAGCCTTCTCAAGGTCGGTGACCATGCCGTGGGTGAGCGAGTTGATGGCCTTCGGCCTGTTCAGGGTGACGAGACCAACGCCGTTTGCGACATTTACTAGGATGTCCTCGTTTTCTGCCACGGCTTGCAATCTAGATCGTGACCCTGGACCCAATCGACACGGGTAACCTTTCTCAATAAGTTCACAGTTTTAACGACGCGGCCGGGAACCGGTCAGAGTCGCCATACGTTGACCCATTGTTCGTAAGTGTTCGTCACTCCGACGAGCCAAAGCACACGAGAGGAACCGACGGTGCGCGAGAGCAGCAACCCGGTATTCCGTTCCATGCCCAAGCAGCAGGGCGGATACGCACAATTCGGTACCGGAGCCGCCGGCTATGGCGCGGCGACGGCACAGGCTGATCCCTACATGACCCAGCCCTACCTGGACCAGTCGACAAAGGTCTCCCGGCCACTGACCATCGACGACGTCGTCACCAAGACCGGCATCACGCTGGCCCTTCTGACGGCTGTCGCGGCGGTCTCGTACTTCCTGGTGCAGGGCAACCTGGCGCTGGCGATGCCGTTCACGCTGATCGGCGGGTTGGGCGGTCTGGCCCTCGTGCTGATCGCCACCTTCGGTCGCAAGCAGGACAACCCGGCGATCGTGCTGAGCTACGCCGCGCTCGAGGGTCTGATGCTCGGTGCGATCTCGTTCATCATCGCCAACCTGTACTCCAACGGGGGCGTCGGCATGATCGCCCAGGCGATCGTGGGCACGCTCGGCGTGTTCTTCGGCATGTTGGTCGTCTACAAGACGGGCGCCATCCGCGTCACGCCTAAGTTCACCCGTATGATCATCGCCGGCCTCTTCGGTGTGATGGCCCTGATGCTGCTCAACTTCGTCCTCGCCATCTTCGGCGTCGGCGGCGGCGAGGGCTTTGGGCTGCGTAGCGGTGGCCCCATCGCCATCGGCTTCTCGCTGCTCTGCATCGCGCTGGCAGCGTTCAGCTTCCTGATCGACTTCGACGCGGCCGACCAGATGGTCCGCGCCGGCGTTCCGTCGAAGGCAGGCTGGGGCATCGCGCTCGGGCTGACCGTGACGTTGGTTTGGCTCTACCTCGAGATCCTGCGGTTGCTCAGTTACTTCCAGAACGACTAGCAGCCCTCAAAGGAAGCCCGTTCGCGTCTCTGCGAACGGGCTTTCTTGATGTCTGGACTCCGTTGAGATAGCGCTTAGAGTCGGCCCGCCTCGCACTCTTGCGCCGCCAGCGCTGTGTCAGTGGGGCTGTGGATGGATCGAGCCTGCAAACCCGCTGACGTGACACCGTGCGCGCATGGAGCGAGTCTTCATCGGCAGCGAGGCGCTTGCGAGCGGTGCTCTGACCCGATACGAGCTCAGGAGTCATTACCGCCGGGTGCTGCCCGATGTGTACGGGCCGCGGCGGGACGTACTGACCCTTTCCGAACGGACCATTGCGGCATGGTTGTGGTCCAAGCGCGAAGGTGTGGTCTCCGGGCTCGCGGCGTCGGCAGTACTTGGCGCGAAGTGGATCGACGTCGAGACGGCGATCGAACTGGACTGGGCCAACAATCGGGCACCGGTCGGCGTCACGACGCGGCGGGACAACCTATTCGACGACGAGGTTGCAGTTCTCGGCGGAATGGCCGTCACCACTGCTGGGCGCACGGCGTTCGACTTGGCCCGCCGTGGACCAGTGGGGCAGGCTGTCGCGCGACTCGACGCGTTGGCGAGGGCCACGCGTGTGAAGGCCGAGGACGTGCAGGCGGTGACGATGCGCCATCCTCACGTCAAGGGCCTGCGGCAGGTTGATCGAGTGCTCGACCTCGTCGACCCTGGCGCGGAGTCACCCAAGGAAACGTGGCTTCGGTTGCTGTTGATCGAGGCAGGCTTCCCGCGTCCGCAGACGCAGATCCCCGTGCTCGGACCTGGTGGCTATCCGCTGTACCACCTCGACATGGGGTGGGAGGACATGATGATCACCGTCGAGTACGACGGCGCCGAACATCGCGAGCGCCCACGCTTCGGCAAGGACCTCATCAGGTCGGAATACCTTGCGCACGTTGGCTGGATCCACATCCGCGTGGTGGCCGACCACCGCCAATCAGACATTCTGCGCCGCGTGGAGCGAGCGTGGGCGCTGAGATAGTGCTGACGGCGACGGCTACTCGCACTTTCGCGCCGCCAGCGCTATCTCAACGAGAGGAGAGCTGGCTAGCTGAGGCGCTCGATCACCATCGCCATGCCCTGGCCGCCGCCCACGCACATCGTCTCGAGGCCGTATGTCTTGTCGTAGGTGGTCAGGTTGTTCAGCAGCGTGGCGGTGATGCGCGCACCGGTCATGCCGAACGGGTGGCCCAGGGCGATCGCACCGCCGGACACGTTGAGCTTGTCCTCGTCCATGCCGAGGGCGCGCGCCGAACCTAGCACCTGAACGGCGAACGCCTCGTTGATCTCGTAGAGGTCGATGTCGTCGATCGACATACCCGCCTTGGCCAAGGCCTTCTTCGACGCCTCGATCGGACCGAGGCCCATGATCTCCGGCGAAAGCCCCGACACACCCGTCGACACGATGCGGGCCAACGGCGTCAGGCCCAATTCCTTGGCGCGTGCGTCGCTCGTGATCACCACGGCGGCGGCACCGTCGTTGAGCGGACAGGCGTTGCCTGCGGTAATCGTGCCGTTCGGCCGGAAGACGGGCTTGAGCTGGCTGATCTTCTCGTAGCTGGTGCCGGCGCGCGGGCCGTCGTCCTTGGACACCACGGTGCCGTCGGGCAGCGTCACCGGCACGATCTCACGCTCGAAGAAGCCGCTGTTGATGGCCTCTTCCGCCCTGTTCTGGCTGCGCACGCCCCAGTGGTCCTGATCCTCGCGGCTGATTCCGGTGAAAAGCGCGACGTTCTCGGCCGTCTGGCCCATCGCGATGTAGACGTCCGGCATCAGGCCGTCCTCGCCTGGGTCGTGCCACTCGGTGGCGCCGAGTGCGGCCCGGTCTGAACGCGCCTGGGCGTCGGCGAAACTTGCGTTCTTGGCGTCCGGCCAGCCGTCGGCACTGCCCTTCATGAAGCGGGACACCGTCTCGACGCCCGCCGAGATGAAGGCGTCACCCTCGCCCGCCCTGATCGCATGGAACGCCATCCGGGTGGTCTGCAGCGACGACGAGCAGTACCGGTTGACCGTGGTACCCGGCATGAAGTCGTAGCCCAGTTCGACGGCGACCGCGCGGCCGACGTTGAAGCCCGCCTCGCCAGCGGGTTGGCCGCAGCCCATCATCAGGTCGTCGATGTCGCGGGGATCCAGCGCGGGCACCTTGTCCAAGGCGGCACGCACCATCTGGGCAGCCAGGTCGTCGGGCCGCATGTCGACCAGGGAACCCTTGTTGGCGCGGCCGATCGGTGAACGGGCGGTCGAGACGATGACGGCTTCGGGCATGACGGCCTCCTAGGTCAGTGGCTTGTGAGAGCGTGAAAGCTAGAGCGAACCTAGCCCGTGACCGAAGCGACGATCGGTGCGGGTACACCCGTCGTGCGCCGCCACAACCGCGTGAACCCGCCGACGCGGGCAAATACGGAGTCCTCGCCCGCCCGCGACTCCAGTGCGGGCTCCACGTCCGAGTCAGCTGACCACTCGCCGAGCTCCTTGCACAGGGCAGGCAGCAGTTGTTGGGCGGCGAGCTCGTATCCGGCCGCAGACGGGTGGAACATGTCGTCGGAGAAGAATTCCTCCGGCGCCTCCTGGAACTCCGGTGACATCAGGTCCGAGAACGGGACGGGCGCACCACCCGCAGCGCGAACGGCGCCCGCTTGCGCGCGTGCCAGCCGCAGTCCGATCATGCGGGCAACCAGGCGCAGCGGCTGCGGAATTGCGGTGATGACCCCGAAGTCCGGACAGGTGCCCACCACGACGACGGCACCGCTGCCGCGGAGCCGGCGCACCGCTGCACCCACGCGGCGCGCGGAGGGGCCGATGCCGTTGAGCGCCGTGACGTCGTTGGCGCCGATCATGACGACCGCTACGTCGGGCGGCGGACCGGCCACGAACATGGCGTCGATCTGCCCGGAGAGGCCCTTCGACGTGGCACCGACGATCGCCTTGGTGCTCAACCGGATCCGCTTGCCGGACTGCTCGGCGAGCCCCCGAGCGATCAACACGCCAGGCACCTCGTCGGCGATGACGCACCCGTAACCGGTCGCGGTCGAGTCGCCGAAGATCATCAAGTGAAGATCGAACGGGACTCCGCGCTGCCATCTTCCGACGGGACCGGCGCCCGGCGCGTACATGCCGTCAGCGCGCGGCGGGACGTCCCATGACTTGGGAATCAACTGACGAGCCTGGTCGGCCTGGACGTGCAAGAGGTTCCGGGCTCCGACGTACGCGGAACCCGTCGATGCGAGCGTAGCGGCCGCTGCCAGGGCAATGGTCGACCTACGCGGTCCACGAATGACCACGCACTCAGTTTAGGGGCGAATCCGCGGATGTCCGCGTGGCGGAAGCGACCGCGCGGTCACGGTGCGGTATCAACTTTGGTACGAAACAAAGTTTTTCATTTGTTGAACATTCAGACAGTGTCAAGCTAAGTTACCTGGGGTTGCTCAAGTGTTAAGCGCTCCGGGCACTACAACGGCGTAGGAAGTGGTGACGATGACCGCACCCAGTAAAGTATCGAGGTCGTCCGGACCTGCCGTCAGTTCTGCTAGGGCGCATAAACTGCGTCGATTCCCCGTCAGCGACGGCGCCCCGGTCGAGGTGGTGGAGGACGGTCCAAGCGTCGCTGGTCGGTTGTTTGCTCTCGCCGCGATGATGACGATCAAGCCAGCTATCGGCGTCGGCAGCTACGTACCGCGGATGCCGTGGCCGTTCGGTCTGGTCGACTTCATGTCCCGAGTGATGCGCCCGGCACCTGGCACCGTTCGCGCCACCATTGCTCTCCCCAGCTGCACGGCGCAGCTCATCAGAGCGGCCGGCGTGCTTCCCGCGGACGGCAAACGCAGTGTCATCCTCTACCTGCACGGCGGGGCCTTCCTTACCTGCGGAGCGAACTCGCACGGTCGACTGGTGACGGAATTGTCCCGGTTCGCCGACAGCCCGGCCCTGGTCGTCAACTACCGGATGATCCCCAAGCATTCGATCGGCCAGGCGATCGACGACTGCTATGACGCGTACAAGTGGTTGCGGCTCAAGGGATACGAGCCCGAGCAGATCGTGCTCGCGGGCGACTCGGCCGGTGGGTACCTGTCACTCGCACTCGCGGAGCGGTTGCACTTCGATGGCGAGCTACCCGCTGCCTTGGTCACCATGTCGCCGCTGTTCGAAATCGACAACGACGGGCGCGCCCAGCACCCCAACCTCCACTCCGACGCGATGTTCCCGCCGAAGGCGTTCGAGGCGCTCGTCGAGATGGTCGAAGCCGCGGCCAAGAAACGTGTCGTCGACGGCCGGCCCGAGCAGGTCTACGAACCGCTCGACCACATCGAGACCGGGCTGCCGCGCACCCTGATCCACGTCTCCGGGTCCGAGGTTCTGCTCAACGATGCGAGGAAGGCCGCCCACATGCTCGCCGCGGCGGGCGTGCCGGTGGAAGTGCACGTCTGGCCCGGTCAGATGCACGTCTTCCAGCTGGCGGCGCCGACCGTGAAGGAGGCGACGCGGTCGCTGAAGCAGATCGGCGACTACATCCGAGAGGCGACCTGGTAACCCGGACGCGCGCCTGACACGATGGACGCATGCGAATCGCGGGTCATGTCAGTGAGCTCATAGGCAATACGCCTCTCGTTCGGTTGAACTCAGTTGTGCCCGAAGGTGCTGGCATCGTGGCGGCCAAGGTCGAGTACCTCAACCCCGGCGGCAGCTCCAAGGACCGCATCGCCGTGAAGATGATCGATGCCGCCGAAGCGAGCGGTGAACTGAAGGCCGGCGGCACGATCGTCGAACCGACATCCGGCAATACGGGTGTGGGCCTGGCTCTAGTGGCGCAGCAGCGTGGCTACAAGTGCATCTTCGTCTGCCCCGACAAGGTCAGCGAGGACAAGCAAAACGTGTTGCGTGCGTACGGCGCCGATGTCGTGGTATCACCGACGGCGGTGCCGCCCGATCACCCGGATAGCTACTACAGCGTGTCCGATCGGTTGGTCCGTGAGATCGACGGCGCCTGGAAGCCCGACCAGTACTCCA
>JBBRTH010000045.1:0-45530 GCA_038244615.1 Mycobacteriales bacterium
GAGCCCGGCCACCACCTCGCACGCCGCGACGTCGTCGAGTGTGTCGAGGCTGTCGGTGTGCAACCGCTCCAGCAGTACCGCGCCGTCGCCGTTCCAGCGGCGCAGTACCAGGTGCGCCGAGTCGCCCTCGATGCCGACTCGCACCACGGCCGGCGTGCCCTCGCTGCGCACTGGCAGCAGCGTCGCGCTGACGGTGTGAATCGGATCGCCGTCGGGACGCAGGCCCCACTCCGCGACGAGGTCGTCGAGATCGGTCACCGCTCCTCGGCTCAGCCGGCGCTGGAGTGCGGCTCGGCCGATCAGGCGGGCGTGAGCCGAATCGCGGCCAGCCCCAGTCGGGTGGCGGCTTCGGTGAACTGCTCCACCGACGGAATTGCGTCGTCCCGGAACTTGAGTCCCATCGAACGCTGCGCCTTCTTCGCGCCGTAGGACAAAGCGGCGCGATGGGCGAGCTCGGCGACCGCGGCAGGCTCCGAGATGAGCAGGCCGTTCATGGCCGACGACTTGCCCGCGTGGAGCACCTCGGCGGGCGCACCATCGCGGAAGTTGTACTTCCACCCGGCGCTCAGCAGGACGTAGAGGTTGCCATCGAGCAGGTGCGCGCTAACGGGCACGGCGAACTTTCGACCGGTCTTGCGACCGGTGAAGCCGACGACCATGAAGTCCTTCAGCGCAGACCCGAGCACGGGTGTACGGAGCGCGAGGTGAAGGGCCGGGTTCACCGCGCGGAGCAGGGCCTGCGGTGGGTGGGAGAGCTCGACCGCGCCGGACTGTTCTGACATACGACGAGCCTAGAACGCTCGTCGCGGGGACCGCCAGACCGCGTCTACCCGCGATCGGGCGCCGGCGCGATGCGTGCGGCGGCGTAGTTCGCCGCCTCGCCGGTCATCCCGTCGAAGCCGTAGGAGATGTGCGCCAGGCCGGGTTGCCCGACGGGGGTGCCGTCGCAGATGGTGTCGCCCTGGGCGCACAGCTCGAGGGTCTTGCCGGTGTAGTTCGGTCCGATCGTCAGATCGGGCGCGTCGTACTGCTTGAGGAGTTCGGGCGACGGCGTGCCGAACAGGGTGACCGCGGCGACCTTGTCGGCCACGCTGGCGGGCAGCGGTGCGGGCGCCGCGGATGCGGGCACGCCTGCCGGTGCCTGGTTGGCGGTGACGTAGCCGGCGACGATCGCGCCTTGTGAGTAGCCGCCGAGCACGATCTTGGTGCCGGGGCAGTTCGCCGCGGTGGCCTGTACGTGCGCCCCGGCGTCCCTGACACCGTCGATGACCGTGCTGGCGAACGCCTCGCGGTTCTCGAAGTCGCCGCTGGCCGCGTAGTTCACCGGGTAGACGTCGAGCGACTTCGGGCCCAGCTGTGCACGCAACGCGTCGACGTAGGACTGGCCGACTCCGCCGACGCCGGGTGCCTCGCCGGTGCCGCGGGCGAAGACGAGCTCCACGTCGGAGCAAGGCGCGGCGGAGGCGGACGGTGCCGCGGTCACGCTGAGAATCGCTCCGGCGGAGACGACGGCTGCGCCGAGGAGTCTCGGGAGGTGTCGAGTTGTCATGCCGTGGACGTACCCGGGCGTTTGCCAGGTAAACCCTTGGAGGGCCACTTCCGATGAAAGTCGTGCCTTTCAGGTAGACGGTGGGTACCGTCGTTGGATGCCGTTACTCAACGGTTCGAAGTTTGCCGGCTACACGATCGAACAGAAGCTTGGCGCAGGGGGAATGGGCGAGGTCTACCTCGCCCAGCACCCGAGACTGCCCCGGCACGACGCCATCAAGGTGCTGCGGTCCGACATCTCGTCAGACCCGGACTACATCGAACGCTTCAATCGCGAAGCGGACCTGGCGTCGAAGCTATGGCACCCGCACATCGTCGGAATCCTCGACCGCGGCAAGTATCGCGGGCGGCTATGGATGTCGATGGACTTCGTCGACGGCACCGACGTCGGCCGTCTCCTGCAGGAGCGGTATCCGAACGGCATGCCGGCCCACGAGGCGCTGGAGATCGTCGCGGCGGTCGCCGCGGCGCTTGACTACTCCCACGGCAAGGGACTGCTGCACCGTGACGTCAAGCCGGCCAACATCCTCGTTGCTGACGTCGAACCCGGGGAACGCCGAATCATGCTCGGAGACTTCGGCGTTGCGCGCGACCTCGGCGACAGCACCGCAGGCGGGTTGACGGCCACCAACATGACGGTGGGCACGGCGGCGTATACGGCGCCCGAGCAGTTGATGGGACTCGACCTCGACGGCAGGGCTGACCAGTACGCCCTTGCGGCGACGACGTACCACCTGCTGACCGGGGCGCAGCCGTATCAGCACTCGAACGCCGCCGTCGTCATCAGCCAGAACTGAATGCGGATCCACCGTCACTCGCGGATACCCGACCGGAGCTTGCGCGGTTCGACGCGGCGTTGTCCCGCGCCTTGGCCAAGGACCCCGATGATCGGTTCTCGACGCGCACGGAGTTCGTTGAGGCTCTTGAACAAGCTCCGCGGGCCGCGCCCGTCGCGGCGCCCTCGCCCAGCGACGCAGACACCATGCTCCGGGAGGCCGCGACCGTGCCCGCCGTTGCGGCGGCCGCAGCCGGGTCCCCGCAGCCGCCCCTGCCGTACGCACCGGATCGTCGGCGGCGCCGTGGGCCGTGGATAGCCGCGGCCGCAGCAGCCCTGTTGGTGGTGGTCGCGCTGATCGGGTACTTCGCGCTGGCACCGTCCAGCGAACCGCCGCAGCCGCCCTTCAACCTGGCCGGTTCGTTGCGGCTTGCCAACGACGCCGTCAAGACCTCGGGCCTTCCCGCCGGCTATGGCTGCGCGGGCGCGCGGGAGTTTGGCGACGTCGGCCCCGACGCGCCGATCACGGTGGAGAACGAGTCGGGCACCCTGTTGGCCAAGGGGGCCATCTCCGCCGGATACAAGGAGAGCGACGGGTGCGTGCTGCGCTTTCGCGTGACCAACGTGCCCGCTGGAGCGCAGTTCTACCGCGTTCACGTCGGGCAGCACCCCGAGATGAGCTACACGGAGGCGGAGGCCAAGGCCGGGGTCGAATTGCTGATGGGCAATAGCGACGACCCGACGTCCGCGCCCCCGACGACGAAGCGGACCTGGACGCCGACGCACACCACAGCGCAGCCTCCGCCGAACATGGAGCAGGTCAGCTTCGCTCGGTTGCAGCGGATCGCCGACGAGGATCGCTCCTCGGTCGCGACCTATCTCGCCGACCGGTGGATCCCGCAGATCAGCTCGAAACGCGTTGGGATCGTTGCGAAGGGCATCACCTGGAACAACCAGGCGATCCTCGACGAGCATCTGCGGCTGCGCGGCATCTATCCGAACGTGAGGCTGTTGTGGTCGGGGGACTGGTCGACCTACGACGGCCGAAACTTCTGGGTCACCGTGGTCGGTCTGCAGTCGGACAACCCGTACGACGTCCTCGGCTGGTGCACTCAGCAGGGCTTCGATAGGGACAACTGCATCGCGAAGATCGTCAGCACGACACATCCGATCGAGGGGAGTACGAAGCTGCTGCCGTAGAGCCGGCGTGAGGCTCGAATCGGTCGACTCCGCTGTGCCTGTTGGTGGCTACACGATGTCGGCATGGGGGACAAGCCCTCCGCGCTGGTCGATGCCGGTGGGTCGATTCCCACGTAGGCTGTGCAGATTCCCCTGCCGTCAACCGAGGCTGGGCCCGCCGCGGGCTCGCCCGTCGTGCCCCAGATGCCCGCCAAGGCACCCAAGTCTGACGAGAGACCAAGGCCCCGTTCGGATGACAACGACAATGCAGCTTCGCGACTTGGACGCCCGTGTTTGGCGCACCGCCACGTGGGCTTCGCCGTTCACGGTTCAACTTGTCGTGGGAGCCATCGTCGGTGTCTCTTGGTTGGTCGGAAAGTTCGCGTGGAGCCCGCATGGGTTCGGCCAGTACGCAATTGGTGCAGCCGTTACCTTGCTTCTTTCAGCCGCGACCAGTGGTGCGCTGTTCGCGCGGGGGTCTTTCCGCGCCCAGGGCTTCGCCATCAGCATCGTTGGGTCGTTCGTCGTGGCGCTGGTCGGCGCGACCGTCTACGGTTTCTGGATCATCGGGTGGTAGGCGCACGGGGGGGCGTCTCGTCGTCCGCCAATTGGTGCGCGTTTGCCCAGCCGTCCTGCTGCAGAATGGCGGTTAGTGCTCCAGGGGGTGGACGAAATTGCCGTCGTCGTACGAGTTCAGCACGTCGAGAAGATCCTCTCATCTGCTGACAAATCTGTCTATGTGACGAGACTAGAATTCGTCTACTCTCATAGACTAAAGTCATGATCGCGCCGGCGCCGACCCGGGAAATCGTCAAGCAGCTCAAGAATGCGGGCTTCACCAAGCGCGACGGCAAGGGCAGCCATTCCGTCTGGAGCTGCCCACACCGCCGTTACAGCGTCTCGGTGGACACCGGGCACCGCACGATCAGCCCCGGTGTGCGCCGTCAGGTCGATACCGCGATCGACCTCTGCGAGACCAACTGCGAGACGACGGAGGACTGACATGAACACCTACCAAGTCAACGTGACCCGCGACGACAGGTGGTGGATGATCACCGTGCCCGAACTCGACCAGTATGTGATGGCGGACGGTTCGATCAACGTCGGCGACACCACTCAGGCGCGCAAGCTCTCCGAGATCACTCGCCAGGCGCACGACTTCATTTGCACAGTCACTGATAAGGCGCCCTCCGAAGTCGCGGTGAACATCACCATTACGGTCGACGGTATCGACGTGACGGGCCGTGCCGACAAGGTGCTCAGTGACCGTTTGTTGGCTGAGCGACACGCGGATGCAGCTCAGGCTGAGGCGAGGGAATTGGCCCGCGACCTTGCCGCGAAAGGAGTTTCCGTACGCGATGTCGGTGAGGTGCTCGGCGTATCGTTTCAACGGGCGCAGCAGTTGAGCTCTCGGTGAGCTGAGGGCAGAAGTGCCCGCCTTTAAGCGAATTCGCTCAGAGGCGGGCACTTTCACTACTGGTCAAAGCAGCCCGAGCAGTTCAAGATCGTCGGCGTACTTGACGATCACCGGCTGCGACAGATGCGGGATGTCCTTGTCCGGCCCGATCTTGGCGTCCTGCACCGCGGCCCGGAAGTGATCCGCCGGTGCCAGGGAGCCGATGATCGGCGGCTGCGGCTGCTGGTAGTTGTGCAGCAGCGGCAACAGCGACGCCGCGCGCTGCTTCTCGGGCAGTGACCGCAGCGACGTCTCGAACCGCTCCAGCCACGCCGCGTACTCGGGCACCCGGGCAATCGGGTAGCCGGCCTCGACCAGCCAGTCGACGAAGGTGTCCATGCTGATCGCGTCGTCGTACGGGTTGGCTTGCTTCGCCCAATCGATCGCCGCGTCAACCTCCCCGATTTCGGCGAGCGCCGTGGCCGTGTCCTGCAACCATGCTGCGACGCGTCGGTCCCTGGCGTGGGTGCGGATGATCGCGTCGACATCCCGGTCGAAGACGGCGAGGCGCTGAGCGTTCCAATCGAGGGTGAGCCAGGCGCCGGAATGGGGCGACGACCATCGTCGATCATCAGGCGGTCGCGGACCGAGCACCGCCGCGCGTTCATCGAGCTTGACGCGATAGGCGGCCATGCCAGCGGTGCCCAGCGCAGGTGCGTAGGCGACCGGATCGATGGTGAAGTAGTCGCACTCGTTGTCGAACTGGAACGAAACCGTCCAATCGACGAGTTTGCTTGCCGCCGTGCGGGCCTCGGCCGCCACGACGGGGTGAAGCTCGAGGAGGTCGCGGCAGGCATCGCCGATGATCCCGCTGGAATCATCGGCCCGCATGATCACCTTCAACGCTGACGCAATCGCTCGTTGAGTCACGGCGAAGACATCGGCGGGGTCGTCGCCCTCGGAGGCGTGTCGCAAGATCGCGATGGCCTCGTGCATCCGGGATCCGTGTGCGTTGGCGACGTTCCACCGCCAGACATCGGCCCGGGTTCTGATGAGGGGGAGAACGGCGTCGGCGAGCGCGGTCACGGGGTCTGCACGTTAGCGGTCGGCCCGCTGCACCAGCGGAACGAAGGGTGCGGAGAATAGTCCAAAGGTCCATGCCTACCCACGCTTAACTCCCTTGCAGCTCGTGCTCCACAGCGCGCCGAATCCATGCGGATAGGGACCTGTCGTCGTCTTCGGCAGCCTTGCGCACACGCTCCAACATTTCGGGCGGAAGCCGCACGGGCACGGGCACGGACATGCGTCCACGTCGGCGAACGGGTGGCCCCTGGGGCTCTTGGTTCTCGGGGCGCGCATAGAACTCGTATTCCTGCTCTGGCGTCATGTCGGGTGGAGTGTTCATCGATCTCTCCTGTAGTCGTCAGCGAGGTTCTTCGAAGCGAGGTAGCAGACGATGGGTCGGCACTTTCGACGGTCTCCAGATCGCGAGGGCGATATGGGTACGACGACGACGGTTCCGGCGAACGTAGTCGTTTCGACGACACATTTCTATCGGTCAGGGATTCCTGGCGCCCGCCTCACCGCCCGTCGCGCACCGCCAGATAATGCTCGGACTCCGGCACCCCGTCGGTGTACCGCTCGACGGCCTCTTCGATGAGCCGGTCCTGACCGGTGAGCCGGGTGTAGTGCTGATGCATGTGCTCGCCCCACGACCGCACGAAGAAGGTCTCCACGAACGTCGACTCACGTTCGACGCTACGAAAGAGCCGCCACTGCGATGCCCCGGTGCGCTGGCGCGACCGACCCAGCACCGCCATCGCCCCCAGGAAGGCCACTTCGTCCGACGGCGCGACACGGTACGAGGTGAGCACCAGCACTGGGCCGTCCAGCGGCTCGGGCTCGAAGACCAGCGTCGGCTCGGGCCAATGCGAGGACGGCGTCAGGTCCAGATTGCTGGTGTGCGGATGCAGCGGCCACCACATCGACGACAGTGCGCAGACGATCAGGAGTGCCGCGCTCACCAGCAGGCTGGTCGCACTGGTCGCGGTCGCGGCGAGCACCCCCCACACCACCGAGCCCAGCGCTTGGCCGCCCATGAAGATCAACTGGTACACCGACAGTCCGCGGGCGCGCACCCACGCGGGCAGGTTCAGTTGCATCGACGCGTTGAGCGTCGACAGCGAGAGCAACCAGGACGCGCCGCCGACGACCAACGCCAGCAACACGATCCAGAAGACGGGCACCAAGGCCAGCACCACCGTGGCCACCGCGAAGCCTGCCGCGCCTGAGGTCAGCAGGACGTTCTGGCCGAACCGTGTTCGCAACCGCGACAACAGGAACGCACCAAGCACCGCGCCAGCCCCCAGTGCCCCCAGGAGCAGTCCGTAACCCGAGGACGACAACCCGAGTTTGTTCGCCGCGATCACGGGAAGGAGTCCCCACAGTGCGCTCGCGGGGGCGATGAACAACGCCGCCCGCAGCAGAATGCGCCGCACGATCGGCGAACTGCGAATGAATCTCCCGCCCGCACTCAGCGCCGCCAGCGCCCGCTCGGGCGGGTAGCCGCTCTCGACGGGAGGACGGCGCCACCAGACGAGCACGAACACGATTCCGACGAAGGACACGGCATTGAGCGCGAAGACCAGCGTCGGGCCGGATAGCGACACCAGCACGCCGGCGATCGCCGGCCCGATCGCCCGAGCCCCATTCAGGCTCATGCTGCCCAACGCGGCTGCGGCCGGAATCTGTTCGGCTGGAACGAGATCAGGCTGGATCGCCTGCCAGGCGGGTGCCGTGAGCGCCTGCCCGCAACCGATGACGAACAACAACATCAATAGCACTGCCGGGGTAGTCAGACCGAAACCCGTCAGCGTGGCGAGCAGACCCACACCGGCGGCCATCGCACCCTGGGTGGCGATAAGCAGTCGGCGCCGGTCGACCAGATCCGCGAGGACGCCCGACGGCAACGCCAGGAGCACCACCGGCAGCGTCGTGGCGGTCTGCACCAGCGGGACGAGGACGGCGGCGCGCGGATCGTCGACGAGCATCCACTGCGCCCCGACGGTCTGCATCCAGGTGCCGAGGTTGGAGACCAGCTGCGCGATCCACAATGCGCGGTAGATCGGCGATCGCAACGGCGCCCACGTCGATGTCGGCCGTGCCGTTTCGCCCGTCGATATCATCCGTCGCTCCCGTGTCTGGCCCTCGGGCCACTGTAGGGGCGGCCAACTGTGACTTCTCGGCGAACCTCCGCAACCCCGTCGGTGGGGAGAAACACTGATGATCGCCGGGCTGCCATGACCATCACCGTCACCGAAACACCCCGCCTCAAGCCCCGAGTGCTGCATGTGGCAGGCCGCTCGTCGCCCGGCTCGAACCCAACGACCGATCGGCGTGGGCGACGATCAGATCGACCTGCTCGTCGAAGAAGGCTGGCGGCAGCACCAGTGCCCGTACGAGACGCGCAAAGGGTCGAATCCTCATCGTCAGCCGCGCCGCACTCGCGCGCCGCTGGCGGATCACTCGGCGTTGGACCAGATCTCGGCAAGCATGGTGGCGCCGGGAAGCAGGGATCGCGCCGAAGCACCGACGGTCCATACGCGCCAGTCGGCGTCGTCGATCAGGTCGAGTCCGCTCATGATCGGGGACTGCTGGGCGATCGAAGTCTGCACGTCACGTGCGCTGACGGGCCGACCGCCGATCTGCCATCCGCGCCCGAGGAGCTGATGCACCTGCGTCGCGAGCTCGACAAGGGGGACGGGCCCGTGTGCGGCGAGCACCCCGATCGTCAGCTCGATGATCTCGGTGGCGTAGGTGTTGGCGTCGAACGCCGACCTGACACGGCGCACGACGGCGAGATCGTCGCTGGTAGCGCGAGTAGGGGTGAGTACGCCGTGGCGCAGCCGCAGCAGCCCGACGTTGCGCAGCAGATCGTGCAGTGCCCCTAGTGGGGCCAGGTCGTCCTCGATGGTGGCGGGCCGGCCCAGCGGATACCAATGTGGACGATGCTGCTGCATGCTGCGCACCACCGTTCGTGGCAGCCGCCCGCCCGGAGTGAGTTTTACCCCGTCGGCGACGAGATCGAGTAGCAGCCGCACGCTCTCGGGCACCTCACCGACGACCCGGCGCATCCACTGGTCGGTGACGGCTTGGTCGAAAGGACGCAGCCGGTTGCCGACCCAGGTGCGCATGTGGTCGTCGTCGGGGTGTGTTGGGTCGGCGAGCGCGTCGAGCAGTTCGGCGTACCCACCGGGCCCGCCGCAATCTTCCGGCGGGCAGGCGCCGTGCCCGACCACGCAACCCGGCGTGGAGCCGCCGGAGCCGAGCACCTCGACGTCATGGGTCCAGCCGTCGCCGAAGTCGTAGAGGTATTCGAACTGCGTGCCGAGATCCGCCAGCCGGGCATCGGCTTCGTCTCGCTGGTCCTCGGGCCACACCTCCGCGCCGGGGATCTCCAACCCATAGGTCTCGTGCGGGGTCACGAACTGGTGCAGGTGCGAGTCGGTCCACCCGAAGGCGGCCTGAAGCAGCTCGTGCAGTTCGGGCAACGTCGTCGACGTGGGCACGTCGACCACCCTGGCGACTGGCGGTTCGACGTCGCGCAACACCGCTCGCAGCCTGGTGGTCTTCACTGCGCCGCGCCGGATGGTTTTGCAGCGCAACACTTCTTGTACTTGATTTTCGACCCGCACCAGCACGGCTCGTTGCGAGCCGGTGGAAAGGCGATCAAACCTGGGTCGGCTTTGTTTGCCGCATAAGCGGCATACTCGGCCCGGGCACCCGGTGAATCAGGCTGGTGTCCCCCTTCGACGCACCACGCAGTAAAGGGCGCCACCCGCAGCGGCGCGATCGTCATCGTCGGCAGGCCGGCCTCCGCATACTCGACAAATACTTGCTGCATTGCCCAGCAATACTTCGGTTGCGGGAGTGGTCCATTTGGGCCCGCCACCCGATCGCTGCCGGCAAAGTCGGGCCACGCGCTCGTCGCCTGCTCGTAGTCGCCGGCCGGCAGCCACGCCATGGCCACCTTGCCTATGTCGCCGCGGCTTTCCGACGCGATTTCCTGCTCCCGCGGGGAGCGCGCCGCGGACAACTCCCGCTGCAACCGATCCGATAGCCCTGTCATCGATTCGCATCCTCTCGCACCGCTGCGCCGCGCACGATACTTCGGCAGTTTATGGGGCGCGCAGAGTCACTTCTGCTAGTGATGACAGGGTCGATGACCCGGCATTCCTGCCGAATGCAATGCGGCTACGTCGCGGGTTGCCACCGCCCTCCGGTTCGCGAGATGAAGCCCGATAGTCTCAGCCGTCAGCGGATGAATCGAGGCTGGCGCGAACGTCTTTCATGCGGCGGTAGTAGCGGAGCCGATTCTCGGGCGCTCGGACGAAGCTGTGTCTCTCGTACAAGGCCGCCGCTCCCTCGTCGGCAGCATCCACCGCGATGAGCCTTGCCGCAGCGAGCTCGTCGGTAGCGACGGCCTTTCGTAGGGCCTCGGCGAGAAGCATTGCGCCAAAGCCTGTTCCCTGCTGTGACCGCTCGACCGCCAGGTGAGCCAGCAGAACCACGCCCGCCTGGATGGCCAGGCATGCCGCGGCCGAACTTTGCCGGAGCCTAAACTTGACGCACCGAACCCATGGTCAGGCTGAAGTGGCCGATGAATCATGCGTTACGTATGGCGACAAACGTCCAAGCGGAGTCCATACGTTGTGCTGTGAGCGCGTGGCGGCGCAGTCACGCGTCGAGCACCTCGTGTCCCGAGTCAAAGGTCGTAGCGTCGTGGTGGGCATCGAGCCGTTCAAGCAGGAGAGAGGTCACGCCTCGCGGAGCATTGGGTTCTTCTTGAACAGGTCAATCAGCTCAGGCACCGCCGTGGCTGGCTTGTCGAGTTCGGTCATGAATAGGTCGAACGACTGGTTCGACAAGACCAAGTCCTGATGCTGCTTCACCACGCCCCTCGCTTGTGATGTGACCGTGTCCAGCATGAACGCGGTCACCGTGGTGTCCTCGAAGTCAGCTGCCTGACTGATCAAAGCGTCCTGTTCTGGACCAACACGAACCTACGCCTGACGCAACGACGAATATCAGCAATTCTAGAATCGCTACCACTGTCTATAATCTAGAAATGGCTCTCAGTATCAAGGACCCTGAGGCGGACCGCCTCGCCCGCGAGCTCGCCGCGCGGACCGGGGAGACGCTGACCGAAGCAGTGGTGGTCGCGTTGCGTGAACGGCTGGCACGGCAGGCCGGTCGCACTGCCGTCATCCCGCTGCGCGATGAACTAGCGGCCATTCGTCGTCGATGCGCGGCGCTGCCGGCTGCAGACGACCGTTCCGCGGAGGAGATCGTGGGTTATGACGACCGCGGGCTGCCGTCCTAATGGTCATCGACACCTCTGCCCTGGTTGCCATGCTGACCGACGAGCCCGATGCCGAGCTGCTCGAGGCGAGGGTGGCAGGTGACCCCGTCCGGACCATGTCCACCGCGTCATACCTGGAGGCCGCCATCGTGATCGAAAGTCGCTTCGGTGAATCTGGCGGTCGCGAGTTGGACTTATGGCTACATCGGGCGTCGGTGGATCTTGTCGCGGTCAACGCCGACCAAGCCGAGGTCGCCCGCGCGGCCTATCGGCAGTATGGCAAGAGCCGCCATCGTGCAGGCCTGAACTACGGCGATTGTTTCTCCTACGCGCTCGCCAAGGTCAGCGGTCAACCATTGTTGTTCAAGGGAGACAACTTTGTGCACACGGACATCGCTGCCGCCCAATAGATCCGGCCCCATCGTGCACCGACGGCCTTAGGGCAGGCCGGCCCGATCGAACTCCAGTTGCAACCGCGGGCGACGACGGTACCTTTCGCGAAGGTCGGCAATGAACTCGTCGACCTCCGCGGCCTCACCCGATCCCGTTGCCAGCTTGCGCATCTTCTTCAAACGCCTTGCGGCGCTGCGGTAGTGCCGTGCGTCCGCATCGGCCAGCTCGCGCTCGACGAGATCGGTGTAGACGGGCAGAACGGCCACGGGGTCCAGCTTCTCGTACGCCTTGCCGAGGTCGCTCCAGGTTCGGTCGTCTTCGAGGCCGAGGGTGCGCGCCAGATTCCACGCGAGGGGAATGTCCTTGAGGGAGAGTTGTGCGAAGAGCACCGCATCTCGCGGCCGCGACGTGAGCCGTGCGCATACTTCGTCCTCATATTTCGGCCAAGCCGATCGAGCGTCCCGGTAGAGGTGGCCCGCGGTGGTCGACGACGGCCAGCGGCGGAATATCGCGACCCGCGCATCGAGAAGTTCGTCGGGCCGATGCGCGGCCAGGAGTTCGCACCAATAGTCGGCGGCCCGTCGAGCTTGGTGCCCGTCGTCGAAATCGGTGGCTTGCTTCGCCCAGTCGATCGCGAGTTCGACTTCTCCTATTTCGTTGAGCGCCATCGCCGTGTCCTGCAGCCACGCGGCAACGCGTCGCTCACGGGCGTGGGTGCGGATGATGGCGTCGACGTCTCGGTCGAGGACGGCCAGGCGCCGGGCGTTCCACTCGAGAGTGAACTGCGCATCCGAGAACTGGTTCTCGCGCGTCCGCGGACCAAGAGTTGCCGCGCGTTCTTCGAGTTTTCTGCGGTACGAAGCCATGCCATCGGTGCCCAGCGCAGCCGCGTAGGCAACCGGGTCGATGGTGAAGTAGTCGCACTCGTCGTCGAACTGGAACTTCATCAGCCAGTCGACGAGTCTGGTTGGCGCCGGGCGGGCCAAGACCGCGAGGATCGGGTGAAGCTCGAGAAGGTCGCGGCAAGCGTCGCCGATGATTCCGCTGGAGTCATCGGCCCGCATGATCACTTTCAGTGCTGATGCGATTGCCCGTTGGGTCACCGCGAACACCTCGGCGGGATCGTCGTCCTCGGCTGCTTGGCGCAGGATCGCGACGGCCTCGTGCATCCGGGCCCCGTGCGCGTTGGCGACGTTCCACCGCCAGACATCGGCCCGCGTCCTGACCAGGGGGAGAACGGCATCGGCGAGAGCGGTCACAGCGCCATCATGGTCACGGCTGGTTTGCTTGTCATGAGGGGGTGAAGTATTCCGCTGCCGCTCGACGCCGACCGGATTACTGGTCATGCTTCTGACTATGGCCGAAGTCAGCTCGCTCGCAGCGACGAAGGCGCACTTGTCGGAGTTGGTGGCCCGTGTCGGCGATCAGCACGAACGAATCACGGTCACGGTGCACGGACGGCCAGTTGCGGTCCTCCTTGCGGTCGACGATCTGGAGTCACTCGAGGAAACCATCGCGGTGCTCTCCGACGCAGCAACGATGAACGCACTGGGTGAGGCCGATGCTGAGCTCGCCCGCGGCGAAGGGGAGAACCAGAGCAGCCTTGCCGCGGCGATGCGTGAACGTCGAGCTCGAGCATGACCCAGGGGCGATACGAGTTGGTCATCGCCCCCACCGCCCGCAGGCAACTAACCGATCAGCTCTTGCTGCCCACCAACTGATCATCGGCCGGTTGCTCGGCAACCCGCAACGCATCGGAAGCGGCTACGACCACCGTTGAGTGACCGCCACAGTGCTCGACGCGGCACACATCGAGTGCTCTACGGAATCGACGAGGAGCAGCGACAAGTTACCGTCGTCGGTGTGTTCAGGCGCGCAGATGCATATCGCTCTCGATGACACCAGAAACCCTGCTGGTCGGCGCCCTGCGAACGTTCCAACCTCGTCGGTGCCAAGAGATACCCTTGCCCAAGCAAACGTCGGGGGAGGACTGACACCAATGATCGCAGTTCCACGTTGACCATCACCGTCGCCGAAACACCCCGCCTCCAGAAGTCCGAGCGCAGCACCTGGCAGGCGCTCGTCGCCCAGCTCGGACCCAACGATCTCGTCGTCCCCGGCCAGCGCGTAACCGATCACCTCAAGGACCACGAGGTCGACTTCGTCGTCGCGATCGAGGGTGCCGGCATCGTCTGCCTCGAAGTGAAGGGCGGTGAGGTCTGGCACGACAGCGACGGCTGGCGGCAGATCCGGGGCGGCCGCGAACACGAGATCCACCCCGTCCGCCAAGCCCGCGAAGCCTGCTACGCGCTGCGTGACTTCATCGAGAAGGACCCCCGCTGGACGCAGGGCCGGCTGCGTTGGGACCACGTGATCGTCCTGCCCCACACCGAGCTTCCCGCCGACTTCGACCTGCCGGAGTGTCCGCGGTGGAAGGTCATCGACCGTACCGACCTGCCGAACCTCGTCGACAAGCTGCGCGAGATCCTGGTCCGCCAGGAACTCGAGCGTCCACTTCTCAGCCACCATGGCATCGAGCAGCTCGCAACGACGTTGAGCGGCAGGGGATTACCGCAACGCGACGTCGTCGCCCGCGCCCTCGCCAACGAGGATGCCGCCGACGCGCTCACCGAACATCAGGCCGTCATCCTCGACGCCGTCCGCCTTCTGCCACGAGTCGAGGTGCGCGGCGGCGCGGGCAGCGGCAAGACGTTCCTCGCCATGGAGCAGGCTCGTCGTCTTGCCCAGCAGGGCCAACGCGTCGCCCTGGTCTGCTACTCACACGGCCTCGCGTCCTACCTCGAACGCATCGCCGCGACCTGGCCCCGGCGCCAGCAGCCGGCCTACGTGGGTGAGTTCCACGACCTCGGCAGGAGGTGGGGTGCGCCCGCAGGGCCGGACGAGGCGCTCCGCAACGAGGACACTGTGCAATTCTGGGAACACGACCTTCCGCTCCAAATGGCCGATCTGGCAGCCCAACTCCAACCTGGCCACCGCTTCGACGCGGTCGTCGTCGATGAGGCGCAGGACTTCGCCGACGCCTGGTGGGATCCTCTGCTCGCCGCGCTCAAGGATCCCGTCGAGGGTGGCATCTACGTGTTCAGCGACGAGGGGCAGCGCGTGTTCAACCGGCACGGCTCACCGCCCGTGCCCTTGGTCCCGCTGATCCTCGATCACAACCTGCGCAACACGCGCCAGATCGCCAACGCGTTCCAACCGCTGGTCGACAGCCCGATGAAGTTCCTCGGTGGCGAGGGCCCGGCGGTCAAATTCATGCCCTGCAGTCGTGACGAGGCCATGGACGTCGGAGACGACCAGATCGACCTGCTCCTCGACGAGGGTTGGCGACCGGGAGACATCGCACTGCTGACCACCGGCAGCCGTCATCCCGAGCAGACCGAGCGGCAGAAGGACGGCCACAAGGTCTACTGGGACACCTTCTGGGACATCGACCAGGTCTTCTACGGCCACGTCCTGGGCTTCAAGGGACTCGAGCGCAGCGCCGTCGTCGTCGTGGTCAACGAAGAGGGCAAGTGCGAGCGGTCGCGCGAACGGCTCTACGTCGGATTGTCCCGCGCGCGTGAACAACTCATCGTCTGCGGTGATCCCGACTTCATCCGCGAGGTCGGCGGCCCGGACCTGGCCCGGCGCTTGAACATCGTCTGACTGTCGGACCGCCGCGCTACCCTGAATCAGCTTCACGAGACACCGTCGCCAAGCTCCGACTGGACGGTGCGCCAACCCCACGCTCGTGGGTGGCTCGGATGACGAAGCGGCGGGCGCCAACCGGCGTCGGCAAGAGCGCCTCCCGCGGGAGGCCCGCGCGAGAGGCCGACCATGACCGACGACGATGCCAGTCAGAGACCGCTGTACTGGGGTCCCCGTGGCCCGCCGGAGAACCGCGAACTCGTCGATTCGTGGACTCCGGGGCGCAGCGGCGACAGCAGCTGGGGTCCGTACCACCAGGTGTTGTTCCGACCGCACAAGGTAACGCCGTGGATCCGGTTCAAGATCATGAGCAGCGGCGTCAACATCGCTCGACGGCTGTGGGACGAACGCGAGGCATTACGCGTCGCACACGAAGCCGTTCACGGCGACGATCGCGAGGGTTGGCCCGTGCGACACCCCGGCATCGTGCTCGAGTCCGTGCAGTGGATGGCGCATGCGGCATGCCTCGGCTGCCAGTGGCTTTACCGCGACGGCACGTACATGAAGGAGAACTGGCGCATCACGGCTGCGGAGGTCGCGTCGAGGCACCAGGAATCGACTGAGTGAGCGACTCCGAGAGGCCGTGGGCGGCGACGGCCCGATCCGATGCAAGCAACCCGGTTTATCGCCGAATTGTCATACCCCCCTGAGACAATGGACTAATGGAGCAATCTGCGAACCACCAACTGCACGTGGCTCAATCGGTCGATTGGAAGGACGCGGTGATCGCACTTCTGGAGCCGCGATCGCCTTATCGGCCGTGGCGGAACGGGACGGTCGAGGCTCAGGAGGGTGACGCCGTCGCGTTCGTTCTGAACACGGATCCGCCCTCCGTGCTGGCTGACGTGGCGCGCGTCGAAGTCGCCGGTGATCCGCGGGCGGCGGTCTTCGACAGGGTGCTCCGCGAGCCGAACCTGGTGGAGCTGTCCACTCTCGCGAAGGTGCTCGGCCTCGAGTTGTGGGCCGCTCGTGCCTGGCGCTTCGATGGCGACGACGCCATCAAGCTGGAGCTTTCGCTGGATGAGTGTCTCTACTGTTGCGCTCCGGAAAGTCGATTCGGCCACAACACGATGGCCAGCGCGCGGACACTCCTGCGGTTCGCCGGGCGGTGCGATGGCTGCGATCAGGACATCGACCTCACCGGAGCCCATGCTCGCGACGAAGTGTTCGTCCACACCGTCGATCAGCCCATCAGATCAGAACCCGAGTCAGAGGATTCGGGTGTCGGCGACTGGCCGGCAGTGGTGTGCCGTCGCTGCCACGAGCGGATGGCCGAGGAGGGCTGGGTCAGCTTCGTCGACTTCAAGTTCGCGATGAACCCCGTCTGTCCCGAATGCGGTGAGCGCCGCGCCCGAGAGACGTTCTACGGCATGCCGTCGGACCACATGAACATCCCGCCATGGGAGTACGCCGGTGGGTGCTGCGTGACGGCCGAAGAATGGTGTTGCAGCATCTGCGATCACCAGTGGTGACGTCAGGACCGCGACGCCGACGTTCGTTCCCTCAGCGTCGAGGCCACGTACTTCGCCGACTCCCGCACCTGCCTAGTGATACGCTTCATGAGTTGGTCGTCGATGCTCATGTGCACCGAAAAAGCATCGGCCGCAACGGTTCCCCGGGCATGTGGCATCGTGGCCTGTGGGTGGTTGGCTGTACTACATCAACCCGACGAGCGATAGCGCCCGTAGCTAATATCACTCGCGCCGCCATGTCATAGCCCGTCCGTAATGTCCGGTCCATGAACGACGCACGCAGGCGCCGCAGCGCCAAGCAAGCTCGGCGAGATGCTCGCCGAGCACGCAAACGCCAATCGATCACCGCCGACGACGACATACTGATCACAGGGATTCGTAAAGTGTTGGCCGGGCACCCCGGGGAGCTACTTGGCTTCGCCAGCTGCTACATCAGCTGGGCCAGACGCGGACCACAGTCCTCGGCTGAGCGGATGTCCGATGGCAGGGGACTCTTGGAGCGTGTGATCAGCGGTCTCGCCGAGCGGCGATGCCGCGAGACGACCGCCCTGCTTGCCGTCTTCGCCTCGCTGCTCGTCGATGACGACGCGCTTCGGGAGCAGTGTCGCCAGGAAGTCTCGACGCGGCACGACCACCTTCCCAAGTGGATCCGCGGTCTGCCGCACGTCGCGGCGCCTCGGGCCGTGCGACGGTCGGACGTCCTTGGCGACGGCGACGAACTGGCGATCGGTTTCGTGCTGGCGGACGCGACCGAGCTGACAGTGAGTGCCTACCTGGACCACACCATGCTGTCGACGGTCATGTACTTCGAGGTGCTTGCAGATACGCTGGACGAGGCACTCGACCGTGCACGCTAAATGATCGACCCGGCAACGAAGTTCGTCGAAATGGATCCTGCCGATGCCCGAACATGGATGGAGCGTGGTCTAGATCTGTCGGAGTACGTCCGGCCATCGGATGAGTGGCGTCAAGCCCTGCCGCTGGTGAGGTGGATGATCGCACAACTTCCGGGTGGAGGTATACCGTACGAGAGGCCCGACTGGGACGACGACGTGGTCTTCGAACTACTCGACGGGTTCTTGTCCTCCTCCGCAGGCGCGCCCTTCGCAGCCGTCGACTATCGGGACTTCCTACGGCAGCTGTGCGATTCCGGCAGCGGTGACCCGCGCCGGTGGAGCGCTTCACGGATCTCGACGGTTCTGCGGCATTCGACGTCTTACCTCGACGTCCCGCTCGAGATCGCGCTGGACGCTCCCGACCTGCTGCGCGCCTACGTTCCATTCGCGCACGTGGACAGTGGGATTCGCCAGGACCTGACGATGAGGCGATCGCGACGATCGACGAGTTGGGCCTGCGATATCGGCGCCGGCTTCTCGACGCCGCCTACGACCACGACGGCACGTTGCCACCGCCATGGCAGAGCTATCCCGACCGGGCGTCATAGGGTGCATGATGAAAGCTCCCAGAATGCTAGTCAGATGCTAGCGCCTCGACTGCATCGCGCTTACGCTCGCCGCATGCGCACCTTGCACCTCCGAAACGTGCCAGACGAGGTGATGAAACGGCTCGAACGTCTTGCACGCGCCGCCAACACGTCGGTCACCGCGGTGGCGATTCGCGAACTGGATGCGGCGACACGTCGGGCGGACATGGCGGCTTTGATGGCGACGCTGCCGGATCTGGCAATTTCTACCGAGACCATCGTCGGGTCTGTCGACGCCGATCGCAGCTGATCGTCTGCGCTCCTCAACGGCGGACAGGCCCGGCGTTACGTTGTCGACGAGCCCATCCACGCACCACATTTGGTGGACGTTGAGGTACTCAGCACGCTGCGTCGCCAGGTGAATGCCGGACATCTGGCGGCGGATCAGGCTGAGCGCGCGCTGACGGTGTGGAAGCGCATCGGGCTGATCCGATATGCGGCCACACCACTGGTGGACCGCGTGTGGGAACTTCGAGACTCCGTGACCGCCTACGACGCCGTGTACGTGGCGCTGGCCGAGAACCTGGGGTGCGCCTTGGTGCCCGCGGACGCTCGCTTGGCTGCTGCCCATGGTCCCCGTTGTGCCGTCGCCGTCGCGCCAGACTGACCAGGCCGCATGTCACTCCGAAGGCAGAAGGGTAGGGCCTTCGTCACCGAGAATGCGCGGGACGTAAGCATTCCGGACGTCTAGGTCACCGCCCGCAATTGCCTGGTGATCCGCTTCATCAGTTGGTCATCAGAGCTCATGTGTAGCGAAATGAGTTCGGCCTCAACGGTTCCGTGACTGTGGCGCATCATGTCGGGCATCAAGTCGATGAACTCGGCGAAATCGTCGATGAATGTGTCGTAGCCGTCCAGTGGGATGTTCATCAGCTGCCGGGCGTCGCGCATCAGCCCCGAGTATTGCGATGGAGCGTCGAAGTCGCGGCAACGCTCGGCCAGCGTCAGGAATCGTTCGTGATAGTCCATGAGCCGGTTGGCCACCTGCAGAATGCCTTCGGCGTCGGCCGTGCTTTCGTCAGCGCGCTGACCGAAGACCTCCATGAACGCCGGCGTCAGCATCAACGTCTCCGTCTGGTCGACGAGCTTCAGCAGTTCTTGCATGCCCCCGGCCACGAAGCATGCGACCTCATCGCGGCAAGCCGCGCGACCAATACTCGGTGTCGCGTAGCCGAGTCGGACGTCGCGGACCCGCGACCGAACCGCCGCACGCCGCTGTACCAAGACGGACGCGAAGGCCGCCCATCGCCAGCCCGCTGGCTTGTCCGCAAGGAGTTGCGTCAGTTCGCCGGAGGTGTTCGCGAGCCCGCCGATCATCTCATCGTCCGGCGCATCGGTTGGCGTGACCGGTGGCTCGGGCGCGAGGTCGCGCATCAGTTCGGCGCCTGCGACGCCGTACACGCCGCGGGCGTCGCCGCGCTCAGCCATCCGGTTCTGCCGATCCGCCCGGTACGCGAGTTCTTCAGCCTCGCGCGCCGCGGCGTCGCGGCGTTCCTGGAGATGGCGGACCAGAGCACGCACCGCGAAGAAGAGCCCGACGGCTGCCCCGGCGGCGACGATCCACCAGAAGAACTTGATGATCAGCCCGACGACCAGCAGCAGTCCCAACACGGCAGCGCCGCCAGAGGATCCTCCGCTCGACCGTGAGCGACGCTTCGCCATCATGGCCGAAACGTAGCGGGCCCTACCGACACGTTGTCGCCGTCAACCCATCACGTTGACGTAGTGGTCCTCCCGAATTTCATGTTCGCCGTCCCAGCGGTAGGCGGCCAGCTTGCCGGACTTGATGGCGCTGAAATCCACGCAAGCCGTGCGACGGGAGAAGTCGACGCCAGCTTGCGGGCGCCCGCTGCGCCAATAGTGCCCATAGAAGACCGGGACCTCGCCGCGATAGGAGAACGACCGCTCCGACTCGGCGACCTCGACGTCGGGGAGCGTCGGGTAGCGTTCGCCGTCGGCCGTCTCGAAGTTTCCGTCCATGACGGCCAGATCTCGAAGCGTCGTCGCGTCGTCCTTCCACCACGCGACCCGTGCGTTCGTCCGGGCGTGGCCGTCCTTGTCGTAGTAGGGCGGCAGCGCATGAGTTCCGAGTTCGATCTCCGGACCCTTCAGCAGCACCTCGATCGCCTCGTACAACGGGTCGCCCTTCTTCGTCGCGCGGACGAACTGCTCCCGCGACGAGAAGCGATTCGACCCGAGCGCCGCCTCGACCTCGCGCATCGAGGGTTCGGGCCAGCAGGCGTGCACCACCCGGATGTCACCGAGGTCCAGCCACAGGGGGAACGACATGAACCAGTCGAGGTAGTCGGTGCGGGCATCGGCGTCCACCTGATCGCGAAATGCCCTGTGCTGATTGCTGTTCTTCTCAGTGCGCGGTCGGAGGTACTCGCCGCTGCGGTCGGAATGCGGTGTGTCGTAGGCAATCGCGTTGAATTCGTTTTTGCCAATGACGATTTGAGCACTGCCGCCGTCGGCCATGCGTTTGATGATCAGCAGCGTGTCCAGTTGTTCGGGGCGCGATCGACCAGGTCGCCGACGAAGACGGCGTGGCGCGTTGACTACTCGTACGCACCGGACGAGTAGTTCACGCGATATCCCTGGGCGTCGAGCAGTTCCTTAAGAGCCGTCGCACATCCGTGGACATCGCCGATGATGTCGTAGCCCTTGGATGCGACTCACTGTTTGAGACTCCGATTAGGCAGCGGTGGTCGCTGTTGATTCGTCGAATGCTGTTGTCAGCGATCCTGATCGGCGAGAAAGTGCTCGGCGACAAACGCTTTCCCATCGTCGACGTTTTCGATCTCTAGCGCGGCCCGCCTCGGCGGCCCAACGTCACACAGTGGTGGCGGGAACCTCGTCGAGCAGGTCGAAGCGCAGGCCCGATACGGGAGGGGCGAGTAGCGGCAACCGCCGACGCTGCGCCCACAGCACGGGTAGGCCGTCGGTGCGACGCCCCAGCATCCAGCGGCGCTCGAGGCGCAGGCCCGTGGTGGGGATGGTGGCCGGTTCGATCTGATGCAGGGGGCCGGCGGCGGGCGCGTTGGCGTCGTAGAGCAACGACGTGACCGGCGCCGGCTGGGGCACCGGCGGACGGCCGTCCAGGTCGGCAAGGCGGGCTTGGACGAACCGCCGCCTGCCGTCGACCTCGTGGATCTCGTACGGGTGCCAATACGGTGGCAGCGCCGTGCTCGGGTGGTACTCGTAGGAGACAGCCTCGGTGGCGAGCACCTGGCCGGTCGGCGTGGGGGGTACGAAATCGGAGACCGGTGGCGCCAGCTCGTGGCCCTCGGCGCGACGCTCCACCGCCCACAGCAGGTTGGCGTCCTCGTCGACCCCCATGACGACTTCGTCGGTAGCGGTGCTGCTGAGCGGCGTCACCGCCGTCGGCCAGACGACCAGTGAGGTGGGATCGAGGCCAGTCACCTTGAACAACGTCCAGGTCTCGGGCGTCACCAACGTGGAGTCGTCGTCGAAGGAGTCGCGCACGGTCACCTCCCGCAACGTCACCACCGAGCCCACCGTCGTGTCGATTGGGAAGGTGAACCAGTCGTCGGCGTGGGAGACGAGCAGGTCGATGAGCAGCATCGTCGCCAGGTGCCCGCGGTCGGGCGGGAATCCGCCGATGTCGACGTGGGCGTTCTCGATCTGCCACCAGCGCGGGTGCGGCGCGGCCGGAAAGCGAAGGCGCGCAGGCACGACGGAGACGATGTCGGGCGGCTGCTGAGGCGCGGGCATCACGTCGTTCGCCGACACCGAGTACCAGTCGACGTCACCACCATCATGGCGGGGCAACGAGAGCTCGACGCCGGCGCTGGTGAACGTGGCGGTGTGGACCAACTCCGCCGGATCCCACAGATCGGCCGGCTCGATGGCCGGGACGCCTGCGAACACCGATGCCGGCAATCCGAGCTCGACCCGGCGGCGGTACAGCGCCAAGCCGTCATGGGCCACTCCGTTGAAGCGATCATAGGGCGGTGCAGGGCCTTTCACCCGCAACCCGACGTCGGCAGCCTGGGCCGCAGTTAGCGACGGCCCGCCCAGCGCACCGATGCGAATCCGGCGGCCCGGCGTCCACCACTCCTCTGGTGAGGATTCGACGATGGCTTCGGCCGGCACGATCCGCGGATCCATGTCGGGGTCGTCGTCCAGCGCGTCGATGGGATCGTGGGTGGCCACGAACGACACCCCGATGGGCGACGCCGCGTCTTCACCTTGGTGCTCGGCCAGCTGCCACTGACGCGCCAGGAACCACGTCGGATCGGCGACCTCGGCCCGGAAGCCGCGATCGAGGTCGGCCACGGGCCGGATCGGCTCGAGCCTGCGGCCGAGATGGAAGCGGACGCTCATGCCGGTTCCAACCGCACGGCGGTCGGTCCGTCGGCCGGGAACAACGTCAACGGCTCACCACCGGCGTAGGCGTCGAGTTCCTCAGGGCTGGCGGCGCGGGCCCTGGCCGACTGGCGGGTCTCGGCGATGATGTCGACCAACGTCTCCGTGTCGAGAGGTGTGTCCACGTCGGGCGGGACGGCGACCAGGATGGCCTGCGGTGCCCGTGCCCCTGGCGCATCGAAATGGAAGGCGGCCGCGGTGGTTTGGTCGGTCGCAGGCACCACCTCGGTCCACTGGTCCAGCAGCCCGAACGCCACCAGCCGCGACGGGTTGGCGCCCGGGGTGAGCGTACCGTCCGGTCCGAAGACGGCCAGCATGTAGGTCGCGGGTGCAAGCCCCGATGGCAGCAGGGGCCCGGTGTCGAGCTGCCACGGATCGCCCGAGCGGCTCGACCACGAGGACAGCTCCGCGGCGCCGTCGAGTCGCTGCCCGAGTTGGTGCGCTTCGAGTCGGGCGAGCGTAGGCCGCACGGCCGCAACGACTTCCAACCAGTCGGGGTCGAGCGCCACACCGGCTTGAGGGGGTTCGGCGGACAGCGGCGTCGGCAGCCGATCGAGCCGCAGGCGGGACAGTACCGGGATACGTCCCTCGGGGGACACCAGCTCGGCCATGGCGCGCGCGAGGGCGGCGACGGAGAGACCGGCCGCGGCGGCCGGTGATAGCGCCGCATCGAGGCGCTCACCCAGCGCGGCCCGCGCGCGGGCCACGATGGTGGCGATTGGTGCGTCGTCGACGGTCAGCGGCGTGATCCCCCATTTCGCGGCGGCCAGGAGAGCAGCACGCTGCACCGCCTCGGTCGCCGCGCCGGCGGTCAGCAGCTCAGCCTGGAGCAGGACTGCCACCGAGTGCACGGCGGCATAGCGCCCGGCCAGGTCGGCCTGGACGGCGGCGTCGGCCGGAGCGGTGCCGTCCACCGTCAGGTGGGCAGGCGTCGCCGGCTGGTTGCCGAGGATGTCCGACAACCGTCGTGCCTCGTTATGGGCGGGTAGCACACGCATTTCAACGTCATCACCCGGCAGTCGAGCGAGCACGAAGCCCGCCAGGTCGTCAGCCGACAGCGACAGCGTGTCGATGGGTTGCAGCCCAAGATCGGAAAGGGTCACTGCACCAACGGTATTCCCGTCCTCGTCGATCACCTGCCACGTCCACGCCGCGCTGGCGGCAGTCCCGGTCAGCGTCACGATGAGGGCGGCTGCCGCCGGCTCGGCGACGGCGCCGGGGCTGGTGTGGGCGTCCAGCACGGTCGGCGCGACTCCGGCGGGCAGCGCCATCACGACGGTGCTGGTGGCCGACCGGCCGCCCCGCTGTGTGCCGATGACGTCAAGGGAGGGGGGCGCGCCGAGCCCGGCGGCCGCTTCCATCGCCGCTCCGGCCAGGGCGGTGCGACCGGACACGACGTCGAATACACCGTCGGCGATGAGCAGGTCGGCGTAGGTGTCGACGGCGCGCGCCAGGGGTGCGAGCGCGTCGAGCTGCGCACTGGTGAGCACCAGGCTCGCGGGATTCGAGAGGTAGCGGGCCAGCACCGCCTGCCCGTCGCAGACGCGGCGGCCCGCGTGCTCGGTGCGGATGGGGAACTGGCGGCGCAGCGATTCCACCGACGCCCGCGCGGCGACCGCCCGTTCGACGGCCCTGCCGAGGACCTCGACGATCGGCGCGCCGATGCGCACCTCGGCGGCCAGCTCGTCGGCCAGTCGGATGGCGTCGGAGTCGAGGTCCATGTGCCAGCGGTTGGCTTCGGCGTCATACAGCGACCGGTCCCGCAGGATCGCGGTGGTCAGCGCCTGCTCTTGGGAGGGGGCGTGGAAGAACTCGTCGGGCGGGCCGAGGACGGACCGCGGCCGCGGCGCGTCGACCCAGCCGTAGGCGCCAAGGCTGAAGCGCGGGGCCGGATTGCTTGCGCTGAGCGACCGCAGCCGCCGCCACGCGAGGCCGGTGATCCAGGGGTCGATGCGATGGCTGGCGGTGTCCAGCGTGGAGCGGAACACCCGCTCGAGGGTGTCGGGAGGCACTGAGGAGAGGAACTTGATGGCGTCGCGACCGACCTCGTACAGCCTGCTCGGCGAATCGCCGTCCAGCAGGTTGTCGCTGTATTGCTGCCCCCAGCGGCCGATTTCGGTCTGCTGACTCACCGGGGCCTCGATGGGTTCGAGCAGCGGGCCCTGCTGACCGTAGGCCCGGCGCGCCACCTCGGCGGCACTGAGCAGCAGCGAGTGCATCAGAAGTCGCACCAGCAGGCTGTTGGGCAGCGGGTTGAACAACTCCTTCCCGCGGGCGCCCGCAAAGATGTTGGGCGGCACGCTGACCAGCCGCGCGATGAGTTCCTCGAAGCCGAGGTTCGACGGCAGGTTGTCCGGAACGACGAGCGGGATCGCGAGATCCTGCGGGAACCCCAGCGTGCCGTACCGCCGCACCGGAGCCTGGCCCGTCACTGCGAGCAGCGGGTCCGCCGTCTTGTCCCACCATTCCCGCAACACGGCGAACTGGATGCCGTCGCCGAACGCCCACGACAGCATGTGCAGCAACTCAAGCGGCAGGAACCACCGCCACGCGTAGCCCCGCGAATTCGGCACGCGGCCAAGCAGATCCAGCAGTCGGTCGGTGTCGGCGCCGGCGCTCGTGCCCGCCCCCTCGGCCGCGCTGGCCCACGCCGCACGAAGTTCGCCCGTCATCGAGGCGAGCCGCGCTTCCACGGGCGGATCGTCGGGCTCGGGCTGCCACCGTCCGAGCGAGGTCACCGGCAGGATGCCGTATGGCTGGTCGCCGACGCGCACCGGCGGCACCGGCCCCTCTGGCACCAGATTGTCGATCGCCCACAGGCCGATCGCGAACGCGTCGTCGCTCAAACCCCAGACATCCTTCAGCGAGTGCCCCCACAGCGCCGGCCACAGGGCCGCCACCAGAGCCTGATTCACGGGACGGTCGTCGACCTCACCGCCGGGTAGCAGGCTGATCCCGGCGAGCGTGCCGGTCAGCGCCAGGCTCACCGCCTCGGTGCCGGGCTGCACCGGCGGGTCGGTGACGAGCAGGCGCCACGTCTCGGGGTCGCGGTCCAGGTCGGCGGCCGGTTCGCCGGCAACGCTGTTGGTCGGCGTGCCCAGCGGGAGCACCCCGAGGATGCCTGCGTCGCGGTGATCGGTGAACAGCGCGGCCGGCTCGCCGTCGCCCAGCCCCACGACGTACAGGACGTCGATGTCGTCGGGCCGCACCTGGCCGAGGTCGAGTTCGGCGGCGAGGCCCACCTCGACGGCCTCGGCGAACGACGTCCACCACCGGGTCTCGCCCGACTCGGGATCGGGGAAGTCCAATCCGAGGCGATCCTGATCGACGGTGAGGCTGGCCGCGAGCTCGGGCGCACCACCGGATCGGGCCATCCACAGCTCGAGCGTGTCGGGCAGGCCGCCGACCCGGCTGCGGCCCAGGTCGGTCCGGACATCGTCGGGGCGCGCGATGCCGATGACGCCGTCGACGTCGACAGCCGGGAAGGTCCGGGCCAGCCACGCGGCGCGGCCTGTGCCGACACCGGCGACGAGCCTGCGCCATTCGCTTTGTCCCGCAGGCGAAGTGAGGTCACCGCCGGAGAACGCCCACATGGCCTCCACCGCGTCGAGTTCACCCGGCGTGGGCAGGGGCTCATGGCGGTTGAGGGACGTGGCGTCCGGGATGACGCGCACCTTCAGCACCCAGCCCGCACCGTCGTCCGGCTCGTAGAAGCGGGTCTCCAGCCGCATCGGGAGGAGCACGCCGACGACCGGACCCGACGTCTGCTCCGCGCTGATGCCCCAGCCCACGTTGATCAGCGCCGCCAGGCCGATGGCGTCGACCCCGGCGACGGCCGCCACCTCCAGCACGTCGCCGAAGGCGCCGCCCAGTGCGTCGCGGGCATCGAGGATGGCCTGCGCGAAGGCGATGGCGTGACCGCGCGGCGGGAACGCCGGGAACGGATCGAATCGTGTTGGCGAGGGGCGGTTTTCGAGTGGGTGGCGGCGCAGCTCGGCGAGCAGACTTCGAGGCGAGGTCTCGCCGTTCAGCCAGTCGAGCATCGTCGCGATGTACCGGTCGGCCTGCAGGCGGTCGAGCCCGAGGCCACGCAGAGCGGCCCGCAGCTCGTCGGCCGGATCGATGGAGAACGGATTCTTCGGCATCACGGCCCCACCGGAATGAGGGACTGGCCGCGGATCATGACGCGGTACGGGTCGGCGAACGCGGCGTCTCCGAAAGCGGCACCGTCGTTGTGCAGCAACGGCTTCGTGAACACCTCGCGGCGGGCAGCGCTCATGCCCTCGACCGGGCCGCTGAAGAACTGGAAGCCGTGCGGCGGCTCCTCCAGCACGACCCAGTAGCGGCGGCCGAGCGACGGGTCGAGGTCGAAGCCGAAGAACACGATGTCCGGGGTGATGGCGCCCTGGAACGACGGCATCAGGCGGTTGGCGAACACGGGTTCGGCGGCCCAGTCGGGCGTGCCACCGACCAGGGGCGCTGGCGTGAGGTAGACGAGGGTCTGCGGGTAGCGGCGGAACAGCGGCGTGCGGAACACGACGACGAGGTCGGCACTGGCCGCGGCCGGCGTCTGGTGGGTGATGCTGCCGAGTGGCGACGAGTCGGGCCACAGATGCACGCCGCGGATGTCGTCGTCGTAGGTCTCCGTCGCCGGGTTGGTGCGGGCCCAGAACTGGCGCAGTGGAGTACAGCGTGAGCGGATGGGGATGTTGCGGAACCGCAGCTCGCTGACGATCTGCGTGTTGACCCCCAGCAGGAAGGCGTCCACGAAGGCCGGGTTGGTCTCGACGGCGACGACGTCGTCCTCTTGCAGCGTTCCTGCGCCGGGCAACAACCAGTTCGAGTTGTGATCGCGGAGGAACTGCCAGGCGGGGATGTCGAGGTCCGGGCACAACTCCGGCGGCGTGAGCGGCTGATGGTCGAGGCCGACGATGCCGGAGATGACCCGATCCACCATGAACGGACGATCGACCGTCGGGTCGATGGCGTTCGCCACGGCGGTGGCCAGCGCATCGAGATCGACTGGGCGGCAGGGCCGCTCGGGAGGCCCGATGCAGAGCGTCGCGCCGAGGTCCAGTAGCGAGTCGGTGTCGGATTGACCCTTCTCACCGAGCAGGAGGCGCAGCGCCACCAACAGTTCCCGCTCGTCCAACGGCTTGCCGGTCGGCGGGTCGAGGATGGCCAGCAGATCCAGTAGTGGAATCGGCTCCCCGTTGCGGGCGCGATCCAACAGGTTTCGCGTGATCTGATCGAAGAGTGCGACGGTGCCGGGCCGGTACGGTGACCGGTCGAAGCCGTCGATCAGCTTCTCCAGCCGTTCGACGGGCACCCGGCCTGCGCCGACGCCCTTGCAGACGGCGTCGTCGATGTTGCGGATGCCGGTTTGGTGCGCGAGGTCGTCGGCGTGGACGAGGCCCTTCGGTGCACGCTCGGGTGGGGTGGGGCAGGCATTGGCCTTCACGAGAATCAGCGCCGGGTCGGCGGCGCCCTTGGCCGCTCCGGCCGTGCGCGCCGGCCCTGGGCGCAGCGCTCGGCGGGCGGCCGACGAGAACAGCGCCGGCGGCAGCGGGCGGTCGCCGCCGGCGACGCGACACAGTACCGTGCCGGTGTCGGTCACCATCCGGCCCAGTGCGGGACCGAACACCGCGAGGCGCCGAATCGGATCGATCGGAAGCCGTCGTGCCCACAGCGAGCGGGCCGATCCGAGTCCGGCGGTGAGGTGGCGGATCCGCTGCGCCGCTTCATCCAGCGCGCCAGCCTGTTTGGCGGCGGCGTCGGCCAGGAGGTCCTGTTCCTCGATGCCGGCCCGCAAGCCGAGCCCACCAACACCGCGGGCGCGGGGATCCTCCAGGAAAGCGGCACCCCACGCCGTCGCGCCCGAGTCGTCAGTCCAGGCCGCGCCGTAGTCGGGCAGACCGACGACCGGTCGAAGCGGATCTACCACCGGAATGGTCAGTTCGGCGACGTCGGCCGCGACGTCGCCTGCCACAGCCACATCAGCGGAGCCGATCGGTGCCAGTGCGCCGCGTCCGGTCAGCAGGGCGTCGGGTTCGAGTGGCGTGTAGGCGATCTGCGCGCGGCCGAGGTCCGGGTCGGCCAGCCCTGCCTTCAGGCGGGCCGCCAGCGTCGGAAAGTCGCCCTCCTCGGCGGTGATGAACGACCAGGCGTGGAAGGCGGGCAGGGTGACCGACGGCGTCGCAGCGTTCCACGCTTGCACGCCAACGGCATTGAACGCGGGCGCGACGACGGCGACGTAGGGCGTGCGGGCTTGCAGGTTGCGCGGCGACAGGAGCCGGGTCACCATGCGCTCGCCGGGGTGCGCGACGTCGTCCTGGACGTGGGCCCAGCGGGCCGAGAGCGACAGGTCATGCGCGGCAAGGACGCCGTTCTGCAGCGTGACGGTGCCGCCCGCGTTGAGCTGAACCTCTGTCTCGGGTCCGACCACCAGCACCAGCCACGGGCGCAGTGTGCGCCCGATCGCCAGCTCGGGGGTGTAGCGCCACGGCAGGTCGACGCCACTGAGTTCGACGTAGACGCACTTCGTCTCCTCGAAGTCGATCGTGCCCGGCGGCGGCACCATTTGCGCCACGGTCCCCGCCTTGAGGCCGAGGATGTCGCCAGGCCCGACGACGTCGAAGTCAATGGTGTGCGAGACGGTGTCGCCGGGTGGCAGCTGGTTGCGCAGCGTCACGTCGACGCGGCCCCGCAATCGACCCTCCGGGCTGAGCAGTGCCGACGGCACCGCGCTGTACACGGCCGAGCGGGTCCAGCCCACGAAGTCGAGCTTCACCTGAGTCGCCATCAGATCGCCCCGATGTCGACGACGTCAAGAGGATGCAGGGCCACGCCGCCGAGGTTGCGCGCCCGTTGGAAGGCGTCGGTCATGCTGCGGCCCGACTCGAGGATCGCGCCGTCGGTGCCGCGCACGTCCATGCGCTCGTCGGTGACGCCGATCTTCGCCGCGGTCGTGCGCACGGCCGCCGCCGCAGTGCGGGCGCGAATGCCGTCGAGGGTGATGGCCGCGAAAAGCAGTGCGTCGACGTGGAATCGGGGCGGGTGGGGCAGCCGCACCTCGATGACCGTGACGTCGTGGCGTCGCGCGGCGGACTTGTTGAGCGCACCGAACCCGATCCGAACGCCCGACTCGAGGCGCTCGAATGCTGGCCGGTGCAGCGCCTCCGACTCGCGGAGGTTGACGAACGAGCCCGGAGCGAACCAGTCGTCGACCTTCCCGGCCGCCTGCGGAGACTCGACGACGACCGACTGCTGGGCGGGCAGCGGTTGGCCTTCGAAGCGGTCGAGGATGACGTCGAACGGCGCCCTCTTCTGCGTCCACTGCAACGCACCGAGGGGCGACACGACCGGAGGAACGCCGGGTGCCGCCGGCCGGACCTGGGGCACCGCCTGCGGATCGTCACCGCCCGCCGGGGTCAGGTTGGCCGGGTCCTGCAGTTGCGGCGTGAGCGCCTGGGTGACGCTGCTGACCGCGGGCGGGGCCGGGTCCTGCGAGTCGCCGATCGTGATGCTGGCGCTGGCGCAGATGTCGAACCACAGAATCTCGAAACACGCCTTGCCGGTGAGAGTTATCGGGCCGGGCCCGGAGATCAGACCCTCGAAGCGCACGCCGGCAAGAGTGGTGGAGTTCCACCGCAGCCGCACGCCTGCGCTGACGGACACCTCGAACCAGAACGGGTCGAACTGGATGATGGCGTCGAGGGCGAGGAACCCGGCGAGGTTGAGCGGGCCTGCGGCGTAACCCAATTCGAGCTTGGCGCCGAACTGTACCGTGTTGGAGGTGATCGCGAGGTACGCCTCGGCACGGAAGAAGATACCAGCCGACAGGAAGCCAGGTTTCACCGTCAGGGCAAGGCGTGTCAGGTCGGGGAATTGGGCGGGCTTGGGATCGAAGCGGGGGTGGAAGCCTCCGAAGCTCAGCAGCAGGTAGGGGCGGTCACCCCAGCTCACCCGGAGCGCGAGGTCGCCGGTGAGGTTCATCGTGTACATCACGGTCGAGCTGATGAGCGTGGCGTCGAACTCGACGATCGACTTCGGGAAGTCGACGAAACCCACGATGTCGAAACGGATGTCGAGGAGATGCGGGACGTCCTTGATCGGCGGCACCTGGGCCCGCGCCGAGCCGAGCAGGATGATGCGGCTCGGTCCGGGGAACTCGAAGAACAGCCCCACGTCGAGCTTGAAAACCTTGGTGCCGGCCAGATTCAGCCAGCTGAGCTGGATGGTGGGTCCGAAGACGTGGTGCCCCTCGGCGGCAGGGAACAGCGCGCCCAGGTCACCCAGTATCGACGGGGCGTTGCGCACCGGGTCCTCGGCGAACAACACGTTGCCCGCGGCACCGGAGGTGAGACGTTCGCGGAGCGCATCGGTGTCGGCCCGACGGTTGATGCCGATCAGGCCGCCGAAGCCGGAGATCTCGACTCCGAACCCGAGCTGGATGCCGGGGGCGAACCGCACCCCGATGACGAGGATGAACGACGTCTTACGGTTGGCGTCGTCCGGCTTGCCGGTCAGTTCGTGCAGCCCGAAGGCCGTCAACTCGAACAGCCCGACCTTGACGTAGATGAGCCCGCCGAAACGCTCGTTGGGCCCGCCGGTGAAGTCGAGAAAGCCACCGCCGGTGAAGATCCCCGCGGAGATCTGCAGACCGGCACCCGTCGGTGGCAGAAAGCCGACGTACTCCTTCTCGTCGTCCTCGGTCCAGTATCCGACCCATCCGCCGAGCCCGTCGATCACCATCGTGACCGGACCGATCCGCAGTGAGGCGTGGAAGCGGACCTCGCCGCGGATGTCGAAGCTGTCCTGGGTCGCCTGAATTGGGATGAGCAGCTTGATGTCGTGCAACTTGAAGCTGACCAGACTCGTGTCCTTGCCGAACTCCTTGTCGATGTTGAACGTGACGGCGAGCCCGGCGCCGACGTTGAGCTGCATGCCCTTGCCCTCGACATAGGCGATGTCGAGGTCGAGGTCGAGGCGAATGCCGTCGCGGAACACGGTGTCGGAGATGCCGAATGTGCGCCACCAACGGTTGGTGAGCACGGCCGCGAAACCGTGCACGAACGCGCCGATCTCGACGATCGGGTGGTCCTCGCGGACCTTCAGGAACACCTCGAGGTCCTCGATGATGAGCCGCGTGTCGTACGGCGGCCCGAGGACGATGTCCGGTGGATCGTCGGGCTGCTCCCGGCCCAGCGTGACGACGACCGGGTCGCCGGGTCCCGGCGCGTTGGTGCTGTCGAGGACGAACTGCCGGAAGGCGCCGTGCCAGTCGCCGTCGTAGCCGAAGCCGCCGCTGAGGCCCGGCTCGACGCGCACGAACCACCCGCTGCCCAGGTCGAGCTGCCACCGATCGCCCTCGACCGCGACGGCCAGCCACATCTCGAACACGGTGCGGTTGACCCCGCCGGGCAGAGCCAACCGCTGCGAGTGGATGCCGAGCGTGGCGCTGAGGTCGGGCAGCAGGTCGGCCGCGAGATCGAAGATGCCACCTGGGTAGGGCTGCGGTCGGGCGGGGTCGCCGAGGGGCACCGTGATGGAGATCCAGCCCTCGCTCGCCTCGAGGAACGAACGCCACGGGCCGGGGGCATCGGTGGCTGGCGCGGGCAGGCCGGCCACCTTCATGTCACCGCTACTCAGGGCGAGAATCGTCTGCGGTGCCAGCAGGAGCAACGCCACGATGACCGCGGGAAGCCTGCCGGTGCCGGGCAGGTCGGCGTCGCCGAGCAGTGCGTCCCACAGCGATTCGTTGACGAGTGTCCCCGGGTCGCTGATGAGCGCCTGGGCCTTCGTCCAGTCGACGTCATCGGTACCGCTCGGGTGGTGGACGATCACGCCGGTCAGCGCGAGGAACGCCGCCGTGCGCGGAGCGCGCTCCTCGAGGAACCGGACCAGGGCGGCGTCGGGCCCCGATGGTCCGCCAAAGGCGTTGTCGACGAAGTCGAATACCCGGTCACGCCAACTGTCGACGGCATCGATCCACGCCACCGGGTCGGCCGCGTCGGTCACCGCCTCTGCGCGGGGGACGAGATCGTCCAGCGCGGCGCGGGCGGCCGGCTCGTTGGGCGGAGACAATTCGGGCAGGATCGGGTTGGTGCCGTCGAGCGCCGAGCGCATGGCGTCGACGAAGGCGTTGGTGAGGCCTTCGAGCGCCGACGTACCCGCCATCAGCCGATCACCACCGACGTGTCGCAGTGGTGGACGGCGGTGTCGGCAGGGTCGTCGCCGACCGGTGTCGTCACATGGTGGTGCACGGTGAGCGGGCCTGCGGTGAACTCGAGCAGTGAGATCTGTGGCAGCCCGTCGAACATGCGCCCGATTCGGTGAAGGTCGCAGGCGCGCAACGCTTTCAACATCGTGTACGACTTCGCCGGATCCCACGACGGCCACGCTGGCGCCGGCGCCGAAGTGATGTCGGTCAGCAGTGCCCCCGGTGCGGGCATCGTCTCGTCATCGACGGGGTCGATGTCGTAGTGCCAGTCGCCGGCGCCGAGACCATAGGCCGTCGCGACCTCGGCGCTGAGCACCGTTGGCGATTCCTGGCCGGCGCGGAACACCCGCCCCAGCATGATGTCGACCATCTGGTCGTAGGGCACGACCGCGGCAGGACCTGGCGGCGAGGCGAGTTGGGCGCGTTGCGCCGCGCTCAAGGCTTTGAAGCCGACGAATCGACGGGGGCGCTCGATCCCGACGCGCATCGCGAACTCGCCGAAGAGGTGAAGTGCAAGGGTCTTGGGTTCTGCGTTCTTCGCCGAACTGCTGGTGACACCGGCCGCCTTGGCCGCCGTCAGGCCCCGGTGGTAGTCGAGCGAGGCGGTCGCGCTGTAGTGGACGTCGCCGGAGAGCAGTACCAGCGGGGCGTACGCGGTGAGGAGGCGCAGCAGCTCCTGGTGGTTGGGGGTGGCCGCCGACCACGATTCGAAGTCGGAGAATTCGGATCCGCCCGGCAGCAGGCTGGCGAGCGGCTGGATCACGTGCTCGACGAGGTGGGTGCCGAGCACCGGCGACGGTGCCACCACCAGGGTGGCGGCGGCGGTGTCGGCGGGCGGCGGCAGCATCAACGCCAAGGCGGCCAGCGAGATCCGGGCGGCCGGGTGATCGACCCGAATGAACTCGCGCGCCGTGCGTTCGTCGAACGCGACCACGCGCACCGGCCAGCCCTCGGCCGGGCCGAACGACAGGTCGTAACGCAACGCGCCAGGTGCCGTGAGATCGCGCAGCACCGACGGCGGGCTGGGTGGCGGTGCCGTGGGCACGCCGAGCAGCGCCCGATTGGCGGGTGTGTCTGGACTGGTGCCCGTGAAGGTGGCGGCGGCGAGCAGTGTCGCCTCCGGCGTGCCTGCGGTGGCGAAGCGATCGGGCACATTGCCCCAGTGCTGGCACAGCGCGTAGGCGAGCACGCCGTTGTGCACGATGCGGCTGGCCGCCGGATTGGCGTAAACCGCTGCCGCCCAGGGATAGTCGAGATTCCAGTCGTCGGTGACCTCGTGGTCGTCCATCACCATGAGCGACGGCACGGTGGCGAGCACTCTGCGCACGTCGCCGAGGCCCTCGCGGAAGGGTGCCACCGCGTGAAGCAGGTCGTTCCAGCCGTCTTCGTCCAGCGCAGCGGCTGGGTCGAGGTCGGTCGCCGGCGTCACGTCCGTCCACGCCGGCAGCGCCGTCGGCCACAACACGTCGGACCAGTAGAGGAGGTAGGTGGCCAGGTATTCGCCCAGGGGCCACAGATGGTCGGAGGCCGCGCTTGACGTGAAACCGAAGCTCTCCGAGGGGGCCTGGCGGCCGGCGATCCGCGGGAGTGGCCCGAACACCGCCGACTCGTCGATCCCGACGAGATCGGCCGCGACCCGACGAATGCGTGGGGCCAGCGGCGCAGGCACCTCGTCGGCGTAGATCTGGTCACCCGACAGCACGAGTAGGTGGGGCCGCGCGTTGGCGACGGCGCCTGCGAGCCGATCGCGAATGACGGCAGCCGCGTTGGCCAGGCCGTCGCGCCCCCCGCCATGGGCCTTGCGGCAGGACGTGTGCAGCACCACCAGGTCCTCGACGTCGGCTGGCGGGCCGGGGAAGGCGGGCAGCGACGTACCGAACGCCAAGTCCGCCCAGTCCGGCTCGGACCAGGCGGGAGAAGTCAGCCGGTATTCGTAGAGTTGGCCAGCGGTGAACGTGCCGCCCGGCGCAGTACCCGACACCACCGTGAGCCATAGGTAGCTGCCCACTCGAACCGGTGTCGCGGTGCCGGCGACAACCTCCGTTGCGGGCAGGCCGGCCGATCGGATGCGCAGTGTCACGGTGCCGGGTTTGCTCAGCGCGACCCACACCGCCACCTCGGTTCGGGTGAGGCGCCGCAGAATTGGGCCCGCGAGGATCCCGGGGAGCGCGGCGGTGTTGATCGCTGTGGCGTCAAGAGGCATGGCGCCCACTGCTCGCGAACGACCTCGGCGTTTCGGCGTACACGCGACGACCTAGCTGACGCCGGTTGAGATCAAGGAAAGCGGAAGCGAGAGCATTGAGAGCCTCATCAAGAAATTTGCGTGCGTCGCACTTTTGCGTGCTGCGAATGGCGGCTGGCTAACCATAGCTGTGTACCCAAAGAAACTGCCCCCCTTGGCCGTTGCTCGAACAACCAGTGCAACGTCGTTCAGAGTAGTCGGATTCCGGAGTTTCCTTCAGGTATTCGACTACTCGAATTTTCGCGTTGGCAGGCCCGAGCGTGGAGGCCCGCTTACTCGACCTGTAGATCTTCGTCCCGACACCACTGGTGACCAGCCGTGCCACCATGGAAACCATGGCTGACGACGACTTGACCTCCGAGCGCGAGTTCAACGAACACAACATCGCGGAGTTCCGCGCCAACGACGGAAAGGTGGGCGGGCAGTTCGAGGGCTTCCCGCTGCTGATCCTCACCTCGGCGGGCGCCAAGAGCGGCGCGCAGCGCGAGAACCTGATCGGCTACTTCGACATCGACGGCAAGGTCTACGTCGTCGGCTCGGCGGCCGGCCGCCCCGCCAGCCCCGGCTGGGTGTTCAACCTGCGCGCCAAGCCCACCGTCGAGGTCGAGATCGGACCCGACCCGCGACGGGCCGCCGTCGCTCGCGAACTGCCCAAGGCCGAGCGCGACCGCATCTATGCCGAAATCGTCGAACGGGCACCAGGGTTCGGCGAATACGAGAAGCGCACCGACCGCGTCATCCCCGTCTTCGAACTCGCCGACAGCTGACCTACCCCGTTCGGCGGCGCCGCAGGAACGGATCGGTCAGCGCCGGCGGCGTATAACCCTGGTCGGCATTCGACAGAGTGACCCCCGGCGGAACGATCTCGTCGATCTTGTCGAGCACGTCGACCGACAGCGTCACCTCGGTGGCGCCGAGTTGCGACTGCAGATGATCCATCGTGCGCGGCCCGATGATCGGCGCGGTCACCGCGGGATGCTGCAACACGAACGCCAACGCCAGGTGGACGAGCGACAGTCCGGCCTCGTCGGCCAACGCACCGAGTGCATCGGCGGCGTCGAGCTTGCGCTGGTTGTCCGGGCTGTCGAGGTCGAACCGCGCGGGCATTCGGTTGCGGCGCTTGGACTCTGGCAGCTCCTTGCCCTTGCGGTAGCCACCGGTGAGCCAGCCGCCCGCCAGCGGGCTCCACGGCAGCACGCCCATCCCGTACTCCTGCGCGACGGGCAGCAGGTCGGCCTCGATGCCGCGGGCCAGCAGCGAGTACGGCGGTTGCTCGGTGACGAACCGGCCCAGGCCCTTTCGCTCGCTGACCCACTGCGCCTGCACCACCTGATGCGCCGGGAAGGTCGACGAGCCGAAGGCGCGGATCTTGCCCTGGCTCTGCAGATCGGTGAGCGCCGAGAGCGTTTCCTCGACGTCGGTGTCGGCATCGGGACGGTGCACCTGGTAGAGGTCGATCCAGTCGGTGTTCAGCCGCCGCAGGCTGTTCTCGACCTCGCGGACGATCCAGCGCCGCGAGTTGCCGCGCTGATTCGGGTCGCCCGGCGTACCCATCGGCGAGTCGACCGGGACGCCCATCTGTCCGTGGAACTTGGTCGCCAGCACCACGTCGTCGCGTTTGCCTCCTGCCAGCGCCTTGCCTACGATGACCTCCGACTCGCCTTGGGAATACACGTCGGCGGTGTCGATGAAGTTGATGCCGGCGTCCAGGGCGGTGTGGATGACCTTGATGGACGTGTCGTGGTCCGGTTCTCCCCAGGCGCCGAACATCATGGCGCCCAAGCAGAGCGGGCTGACGTGGATTCCGGTTCGGCCGAGGCTGCGATAGTCCATTTCTTCGATGGTAGGCGCGCTCTCGAAGTTGGCCGAGATCGTCGCCAACGTTAGAATCCACGCCAAGCACGGTCAATCGAGGATTCGAGACGACATGGCATCGTTGAAGACGGGGGCGGGATTCCCCGGCGTGGTGGTCACCGCCGTCACGTCCACGACGTCGATCGCCACCGACGCCGAGGAAACCTGGCGTCACCTACTGGACGGTCACAGCGGCATCCGGCCGATCGACATGCCGTTCCTCGACGAGTTCGACTTGCCGGTCCGCATCGGTGGCCCGCTGCTCGAGGACTTCGATCACCACCTCAATCGCGTCGAGCTGCGTCGCCTCTCGTACCTGCAGAAGATGACGACGATCCTGAGCCGCAGGCTCTGGAACCAGCCCGGGCTGGAGGACCTCGACACCAGCCGCCTGATGGTCTCCATCGGGCTGGCGCTGGGCACCTCCGAGGAAGTGGTCCACCAGTACGACGCCTTCAAGCAGAAGGGTCTGCGCGCGGTGTCGCCGCTGGCCATCCAGATGTACATGCCCAACGCGCCCGCTGCTGCCGTCGGTATGGAGCGAAAGGCCAAGGCGGGCATCGTGACTCCGCTGATGGCCGACTCCTCCGGCGCCGCGGCCATCGCCGAGGCCTGGCAAGCGATCGTCTTCGGCGACGCGGACTTCGCGATCTGCGGTGGCATCGACACCTGGCTCGCGGCGGTGCCCATCGCCGCGTACAGCCAACTCGGCCTGCTCTCGACCAACAACGACGACCCCGCCGGTGCGTGTCGACCCTTCGACGCCGACCGCGACGGCACGGTGTTCAGCGAGGGTGGCGCACTGATGCTCATCGAGACCGAGGAGCACGCGGCGGCCCGTGGCGCGACGGTCCTCGGCCGGCTGATGGGCGCCGCCGTCACCTCCGACGGGTACGACGATGTCGGCCCCGACCCCAGCGGGGAGTCCGCGGCCCGCGCCGTCGCCCGCGCCATCGAGCTGGCCGGCATCGAGCCCGACGACGTCGACCTCGTCACCGCGCACGCGCCAGGCACCGGTTCCGGCGACCTGGCCGAGGCCACGGCGCTGCACCGCGTGCTCGACGGACACCGGCCCGCGGTGTACGGACCGCGAGCGGCACTCGGACACTCCTGGGGCGCCACGGGAGCCATCGATGCCTTGCTGTCCGTGCAGGCGCTGCGCGACCAGGTGGTGCCACCCACGCTGAACCTGCAGAGGCTCGACCCGGCGATCGACCTCGACGTGGTCACCGAGCAACCTCGCCGTGGCGACTACCGGTACGCGCTGACCGACTGCTTTGGCTTTGGCGGCTACAACGTCGCGCTGGTGTTCGGGGCGGCGTAGGCGTGGGGCGCTAGTCGGCAGGCGGCCACTACGATCCCACAATGACCGCCGGTGAACTCTCGGATGTCGGCCTCACCGACGACGAACGTCGGCTGCTGCTGGCAGGACTGATGGAATACGGTGGACCGGCCGCCGGTGCCAGCGCCCTGGCGCCGCTCGTTGGCGCAGAAAGTGTGGACGCATTCTTTCAGCTCACCGATCGGCTGAGCGCGGCGATCAAGAATGGTCAACCGCTATCCGGACTCGATTGGGCACGCGCGCTGTTGCTGACTGAAATCTGTTGGGCTAGCGACATTCTCGGTGCGGCTACTGAATTCGGCGCCAACCTTCCTGATGAGCGAGCGCTTCCGGCGCTTCGCTCTCTGCAGCGCAAGCTCGTCACGGGGGAGCGCATCCGAACGCTCATCGGCATGAGGGAAGAAAACTACTAGCGTCGTCACTGTCCGGCAGCCACGCCACAGCTGATGTGTCACTGCCCGTGCGTAGCGTCCGCGCCATGACCGACTCACGCAAGCGCCGCGGCGCCAAACAGAACCGTCCACGCAAACGCCACCGACCGAAGACTGACGACGACGTCCTGATCACGACTGTTCGAAAGACGTTGGCCAAGCACCCCATGCACCTGCTCAGCGTGGTCAGCCGTTTCATCTGCTGGTCCACACCTCAACCGGGTCCGTGGGGGAAGGACATGGAGGTCAAGTCGTCCCTGGAGAGCGTGGTCGCCGGTCTCGTCGAGCGGCGATGCCGTGAGACCACCGCCCTGCTGGCCGTTCTCGCCGAAATGCTTCTCGGTGAAGACCTGCTGCAGGAGCGGTGCCGACGGGAAGTCGCCACGCGGAACGTGCATCTCCCGAAGTGGATCGTCGAGCTGGGGCACGTCGAGGTGCGCGGAGTCATGCGGCGGACGGACGTCCTTGGCGACGGTGACGAACTGGCGATTGGTCTGCTTCTGCCTGGTGCGGTCGAGATGACGCTTGGCGCGTTCCTCGACCACAATGCTTTGTCCGTGGTCACGGACGTCGCGGTGCTCGCGCAACCGCTGGACAGGTCGCTCGCCCGAGCACGCGAAGGAGTCGACTCAGCAACCACATTCGTTGACACGGATCCCGCCGACGCGCGCTTGTGGATCGAGAGCGGTCTCACTCGGGCCGAATGGTTTCCGCAACCGGACGGCTGGCGGGAAGGCCTCCCGCTGGTGAGGTGGTTGCTCGCCCAGCTTCCGGGCGGCGGCACCGCGTATGCGGGGCCGGAGTGGGACGACGACGCGGTCTCCGAACTGCTCGACGGGTTCTTTGCCTCTCCAGAAGGAGCACCCTTCACGAACGTCGGCTATCGGGAGCTGCTGCTGGAGCTCTGCGCCACTGGCTGCGGGGATCCGTCGCGGTGGAGCACGCACCGGCTCTCAGACATCCTGCGATACCCGTTCCGCGATGATCACGTCCCCTTGGAGATTGCGTTGGACACGCCTGCGCTGCTGCGCGCTTACATCCCATTCGTGCACGCGAACAGCCGGATTCGTCAAGATCTGACCGACGAGGCGATAACGGCCATCGATGAAGAGAGTCTCCGCTTCAAGCGAGCGCTCCTCGCTGAGGCATCCGAGCATGACGACCTGGACTTTCCACCATGGGGATCCTCCACCAATCAGGCATCGTGAGCGGGCAGTCAATGCGTGATGACCAACTCGGCAGAGATATTTCTAGAATCTTGACAACTGTCTATAATCGAGACATGGCCCTCAGTATCAAAGATCCGGAGGCTGACCGCCTCGCCCGGGAGCTCGCCGCGCGGACCGGGGAGACGCTGACCGAAGCGGTGGTAGTCGCCTTGCGTGAACGACTGGCACGCCAGGCCGGTCGCACTGGAGTGATCCCGTTGCGCGATGAACTTGCCGCGATTCGTCGTCGGTGCGCGGCGTTGCCAGCGTCCGGCGACCGCTCCCCAGAGGAGATCATCGGCTTCGATGACCGCGGGTTGCCGTCCTGATGGTCATCGACACCTCCGCTCTGGTTGCCATGCTTACCGACGAGCCTGACGCCGAGCTGATCGAAACGAGGGTGGCTGACGATCCCGTGCGGACCATGTCCACCGCGTCGTACCTGGAGGCCGCCGTCGTGATCGAAAGCCGTTTCGGTGAATCTGGCGGCCGCGAACTGGACCTCTGGCTGCATCGTGCGTCGGTGGGTCTTGTTGCGGTCAGTGCCGAGCAAGCCGAGGTCGCCCGGGCGGCCTATCGGCAGTACGGCAAGGGCCGTCATCGCGCAGGCCTGAACTACGGCGATTGTTTCTCATACGCGCTCGCCAAGGTCAGTGGTGAGCCACTGTTGTTCAAGGGCGACGACTTTGGGCACACGGACATCGCTGTGGCCCAGTAGGAGATCCGCCGCGCCCCCGCCCCTCCGCGGGCAGACACAAAGGTGCCGCGACACGCCGCAATCGAAGGACTTTTGCGTCTGCTCGCGGGAGGCTGCGGAGCTAGCGGTCCGTGCGCCCAATCCCCCACGCATACGGCGGGGGAGTGCCGTTGACCTGGAAGGCGCCCAGCACCTTCGCCTTGAAGATCCGCGGGTTGTGCGACGCCACCGTGCGCGCGTTGCGCCAGTGCCGGTCCAGCCCCTTCGGGGTCGACGTGCCCGACGCGCCCAGCGTGTCGAAGAGGTTGGACGCCGCGTCGATCGCCAACTGCGATGCCGTCACCTGCGCGGCCGAGGACTCCAATTCGGCTCGCTCGCTTGCCTTCTCCAGGCCCTCGGCATCCGACGGGTCCACGGCGGCCGCCGCGTCGATCGCCTCCGCCACCTTGAGTGCCAACGCCTCGGTGGTGTAGGCAGCCGCCCAGATCTCACCGATGCGCGCCAGCACCTGCGGGTCGTCGCGCACCCGGGAACTGTTGGCATGGCTGAAGTTTCGTTCCCGCTGTCGAACCTCGCGCGTGACGTCGTCGAGCACCGCACGCGTAATGCCCGCCAGCGACGCGAGGTGGCTCAACTGGTAGAGCGCCGTCTGGTACGGGTGCCGCTTGCTGAACGGCACCAGGTCCTCGACCCGGGCGTCATGGAACTCGGCCGTGCCGGTGCCGGTGCCGCGCTGTCCGAAACCATCCCAGTCGTCGAGCACGGTGACGCCGGGCAGGCGGGTGTCGACCAACGCGATCACCGGGTCGTCACCAACGCGTGCATACACGTCGGCCCACTCCGCGAAGATCGTCCCGGTCGTGTAGTACTTCGCACCGTTGACCACCTGCCGGCCGTCGACGATCGTCACCTCGGTCTGCACGCGATCGATCGACGTCGAACCGATCTCGGTCCACGCGTTGCCCGCGATCTCACCCGCGACGAAGCGCTCGAACCAGCGCCGCACGTCCTCGCCGCCACGATGCCGGAACAGCACGTCCTCGGCGAACACGAAGTGACCCCGCAGGGCCTGCGCCAGGTTCGCGTCGGCGGCGACCAGGTCGATCCAGAGCGCCGTGATCTCGGTCCAGTCCAGCCCCCAGCCGCCGAACTCGATCGGCACGCGCAGCGCCCCGAAACCGGCCTTCTTCAACGCGTTCACCGCATCGACGGGCAGCTCGCGGTCCAGGTCACGCTGGCGCGTGCCTGCGGCGATCTCGGCGAACACCGGCGCGAAGTGGGCGCGGGCGTGCTGGAGGCGGTCTTGGGCGAGGGTTCCGGTCACGGTCACCGATTCAACCGCTACGGCGTCGAAAGAACGCGGCTTTGACTCTGGCAGAGTCGAACTCGACTACCCCTTGACGAGGGTGAACTGCCCCAGCTCGCTGATGCCGCGCTGGAAGAAGTCGCTGCAGCCGACCAGGTACTTCATGTACCGCTCGTAGACCTCTTCGGACGTGGCGGCGACCGCGGCGTCGTGGTGCTCCTCCAACGCCGCTGCCCACATGTCGAGCGTGCGCACGTAGTGCTCGTCGAGCAGCTGCTTCTCCGCGACCGTAAAGCCGGCGTCCTGGGACAGGTTGATGATGTCGTCGTCGCACGGAATGGAGCCGCCCGGGAAGATCTCCTTGGCGATGAAACGCATGAAACGCAAGTCGGACATGACGATTGGGATGCCCATCTCCGGCCACCGCTTCAGCGGATGCCCGAGGATCGCCTGTAGCACCATGCGCCCGCCGCTGGGCAGGATGTTGCTGCAACTCTTGAAGAACGGCGCATACCGCTCCTGCGGAAACGCTTCGATGGCCTCAAGGCTGATGATGCGGTCGACGGGCTCGGCGAACTGCTCCCAGCCACGCAGCAGCACCCGCCGAGTTCGCCCGGTGTCCAATTCGTCGAGCAGTTGCTGACCGAACGTGGCCTGATTCTTGCTGAGAGTGAGGCCGATGACGTCGACGTCGTGCTTCTCGATGGCGCGCTTCATCACCGAACCCCAGCCGCACCCGACGTCGAGCAGCGTCATACCCGGCTGGAGATCTAGCTTGCCGAGCGCCAGGTCGATCTTGGCGATCTGCGCTTCCTCGAGCGTCATGTCGTCGCGCTCGAAGTACGCGCAGCTGTAGGTCCGCGATGGGTCCTGGAAGGTTCCGAAGAACGTGTCGGAGAGGTCGTAGTGTGCTTGGACCTCTGCGAAGTGCGGCTCCATCGTCATCGGGGTCTCCGTCGCGTCCACAGTGCTGGTCATACTCCCCTACCTTGGTGAATCATGCCTTCTCGCAAGTGAATTGGACGACGTCGGTGTAACCCAGGCGGAACAGGTCTGCGCAGCCGGTCAGGTACTTCAGGAACCGCTCGTACACCTCTTCCGAGGTGATGGCGATGGCCTCGTCCTTCTTGGACTCGAGGTTGGCCGCCCAGGTGTCGAGCGTCTTGACGTAGTGCGGCTGCAAGTGCTGTTCGCGGGTGACCTTGTACCCGGCCTTGACCACGTGCTGGGAAACCATCGAGGCCAGCGGTAGACGTCCGCCAGGGTAGATCTCGTCCATGATGAACTTGATGAAGCGGACCCGCGACATGGTCAGCGGCAGCTTCTTCGCCTTGATCTCCTCGTCCTCCGGGATGGTGATCGTGTGCAGCATCTGCACGCCATCGGCGGGCATCCAGTCGAAGGTCTTCTTGAAGTAGTCGTCGTACTTGTTGAAGCCGAAGTGCTCGAACGCGCCGATCGAGACGATGCGGTCCACCTCGCCGCTGAAGTCCTCCCACGGCTGCAGGCGGACCTCCATCGTGCGGTCGCTCGTCGAGTTGGCGAACCAGTGGTCCTCGATGTGCTGTTTCTGATTCTCCGAGAGCGTCAGGCCGATGACGTTGACGTCGTACTTCTCGACCGCCCGCATGATCGTGGCGCCCCAGCCGCAGCCGATGTCGAGCAGCGTCATCCCGGGCTGTAAGCCGAGCTTGCCGAGCGACAGGTCGATCTTCGCCATCTGTGCTTCTTCGAGCGTCATGTCGTCGCGCTCGAAGTACGCGCAGCTGTACACCTGGTTCGGGTCCTGCCAGAGCTTGAAGAACTCATTCGAGATGTCGTAGTGGAACTGGACTTCCTTCTTGTCAGACCCGCGCGTCTCCGAAGCGGACTTCGACAGCCACTGGGACTGCGCAGGTGACGGGGTTTGCGTCTCACTCGAGGAGTTCATGAACCAACCTGTCGGCTATCGAAAATTCGCGGTCGCGGTCGTGACGTCCGGCGTCTTCTTCACCACGTCGGCACTCCGACCCTACCTCTGCCATTGCCCCCTGCCGGGGGCCTCGCCGTAGGAGCACGCGGCATTCTCGGGGCGGGTTCCTGGCCATTGTTTGCCGACCGGTGACCGACCGGTTGCTGGATGTGCGTGTCATGCGCGAACGTGGACCCGACCTGACGTGGACCTGCGCGACGGCACAGACTTGCTTCATGACGGAACATGAGGACACCCGCGTCGCGGTCTATCTCGACTTCGACAACATCGTGATCTCTCGATACGACCAGGTGAACGGTCGCAATTCGTTTCAGCGCGACAAGACGAAGGGGCTCGAGGTCGACCGCCTGCAGCGGGCCACCGTGGACGTCGGAGCGGTCATCGACTTTGCCTCGTCGTTCGGCACGCTGGTTCTCACCCGGGCTTATGCGGACTGGTCGGCAGACGTCAACGCCGGATACCGCGGCCAGCTGGTCGGTCGCGCGGTCGACCTGGTCCAACTGTTCCCCGCCGCGGCGTACGGCAAGAACGGCGCCGACATCCGTCTGGCGGTCGACGCCGTGGAGGACATGTTCCGACTACCGGACCTGACGCATGTCGTGATCGTGGCCGGCGACTCGGACTACATCGCCCTCGCTCAACGCTGCAAGAGGCTTGGCCGCTATGTCGTCGGCATCGGAGTGGCGGGTTCGTCGAGCCGCGCGCTCGCCGCCGCGTGCGACGAGTTCGTCACCTATGACGCACTGCCCGGGGTGCCGGTGTTCGAGCCGCCGGAGGTAGCTGCGCCCGAGAAGGACGAGCCGGAGCCGGCGCCGAAGAAGCGGGCCCCGCGGCGGCGCGCCACCCGCCCGCAGGCCGTCGAGGAGGAGCCGGAGGCGCCCGACCCCCAGGCCGCCGCGACCGGACTTCTGCAGCGGGCCCTGCGCATCGGGCTGGAAAAGGACGACGTCGACTGGCTGCACAACTCCGCGGTGAAGGCGCAGATGAAGCGGATGGACCCGTCCTTCAGTGAGAAGTCCCTGGGCTTTCGGTCGTTCAGCGACTTTCTGCGGTCACGCTCCGACGTCGTGGAGCTCGACGAGAGCTCCACGACGCGGATGGTGAAACTGCGCAACGACGGTTAGGCGATGGTCCGTACGATGTCGGGCTTCATGGCATCCAGCTGCGCACCCCAGTAGCCCCAGCTATGCGTGCCGTTCGCCGGGAAGTTGAACGTCCCGTTGGAACCGCCTGCGCCGGTGTATGCCTTCTGGAAGGCGACGTTGCTGGCCTTGGTCAGTCCTTCCAGGAACGTGGCGGGCAGATCGCCGCCGCCGAGTTCGTTGGGCCTGCCGTTGCCGGTGTAGACCCAGATCCGGGTGCCGTTGGCGGCGATCCTGCTGGCCTGCAGCGTCGGGTCGTTGCGCTGCCAGGTCGGGCCGCCACCGGGGCCCCACATCGCGGTGGCATCGAAGCCGCCGGCGTCACGCATCGAGAAGCCGACCAGGGTCGGCCAGATGCCGTCGGACAGGTGCTCGAATCCCGACAGCGAGCCGGCGTAGGAGAAGTTGCC
>JBBRTH010000046.1:0-44544 GCA_038244615.1 Mycobacteriales bacterium
ATGGCGTGAACGGTGCCCTCCCCGAGGGCGTAGACAGAGATGCGCGCCTTGTCGGTGCCCGACTGGCCTGCCAGATGACGCACGGCGGCCTTGGCGCCCAGGTCGTACACCGCGCTGCCGACCTCGGAGGGCCGCAGCGCATACGGGCCGAGCCCGGTCTTGCCCGTGCCCACCTTGTCGTAGCGCAGGGTGGCGATGCCCTTGCCCGACAGGTACTCCGCCAGCTGTCTCATGTTGCCGACGGGCCCCGCGACCGCGTTGTCGCCGTTGCGGTCGGTGTTGCCACTCTCCGAGATCAGGAGTGCCGCCGGACCGGGTGCGGCGTCCACCTGGTGTCGGTAGGTGCCGTAAATGGTCAACCCGTCTGCGGTGAAGCTGACGTCGTCCTCCACCCAACCCTGGCGCGGCGGAGCGGTGTCGGTGCCCCCGCCGCCGGACGAACAGCCCGCTGCCAGCAGCACCGCGGCGACCAGCCAGAGGAGTCGGCGAAGCACCGTCGTCACAGGTGAACCTCGATCCACGACACGACGTCGTCGAGCACCACAGCGCGTTCCGGTTCGTTGAACACCTCGTGAAAGAGCTCGGGGTACACCTTCAGGTCGACGTCCGTTGAGCCGACGCACTCGACCAGGCGTCGGCTGCCGTCGACGGGTATCAGCTTGTCCTGGCCGCCGTGCACTACGAGCAACGGAGCCGTCAGCGATGCGGCGCGCTGGGGCATCGTCGCGCCGACGCCGATCAACGCCTTGGCGATTCCTGCGGGCAGCTTGCCGTGATGAACCAGCGGATCGGCCTCGTAGGCGGCCACCACCTGCGGGTCACGGGACACCGCGTCCGCGGGAAGGCTTTCCACGGGCAGCCCGGGCAGAATGCTGCCGAGCACGTTGGCGACGGTGATCATCACCGACGACACGGCGTCCTGGGCGTACACCGCGGGCCCGGACAGCACCATTGCGGCGTAGTCGTCGGGGTGCTCGACGCCATAGGTGAAGACCACGCCGCCGCCCATGCTGTGGCCGAGCACCACCCGCTTGAGTTCGGGGTGCGCCGCCGTGGCGATGCCGACCAATTGGTGGACGTCGTCGGTGTATTCGGAGAGGTCCTTCAGGTAGACGCGTTTGCCGCCGGACCGGCCGTGTCCGCGGAGGTCGATTGCGTAGGTGATCAGGCCACCCTCGCCGAAGCGCTGAGCGACGTGGTCGTAGCGACGGGCGTGCTCGGCGTACCCGTGGCAAAGAATCACGACACCGACCGGCTCGGCGGGCTGTGCTGATTCCCCGGTCGCCGCTCCGCTCCTGCCCTCCGGTGTCCACACGTCGTAGACGAGTCGGACCCCGCCGACACCGTCGAAGCTACGTTCGATGCGGGTTGTGGCCATCAGGGGAGACTAGCGGTCCACGCTGAACGGCCGAGACGACGACGGTGTCGCCTGTCACAGGGTCTGGGTAGGGTCGTCGGGGTGAGCGTGCTCGCCGAAACCTTCGATTCGAACGACGCCTTCCTCGCCGATGCGCAGCGCTATCGGCGAGAACTCATGGCGCACTGCTACCGCATGACCGGGTCGCTCCACGACGCCGAGGACCTGGTGCAGGAGACGTATCTTCGCGCGTGGAAGTCCTACGACGGCTTTGAGGGGCGGTCGTCGATTCGGACCTGGCTGTACCGGATCGCCACCAACACGTGTTTGACCGCGCTCGACGGGCGTCAGCGCCGTCCGCTCCCCTCCGGGCTAGGCGCTCCGAGCTCCGATCCCACGGCCGACATCGCCGAGCACCATGAGATCACCTGGCTCGAGCCGTTGCCGGACTCGCCTCGAGAGCATCCGTCGGATCCGTCGGTGATCGTGGAGTCCCGCGAGTCCGTGCGCTTGGCGTTCATCGCGGCGCTGCAGCATCTGCCGCCGCGGCAGCGGGCGGTTCTGGTGCTGCGCGAGGTGCTTCAGTGGAAGGCCGCCGAGGTCGGCGAGGCGATCGACGCCTCCACCGCGGCGGTCAACAGCCTGCTTCAACGGGCCCGCGCGCAGCTCGACGAGATTCAGCCGAGCCAGGACGACGACATCGCTGCGCCCGAGTCGCCGGAGGGCCAGAAGATGCTGGCGAAGTACATCGCCGCGTTCGAGACGTATGACATGGACACGCTCGTCACGCTGTTCACCGACGACGCGATCTTCGAGATGCCCCCGTTCGACGGTTGGTACCAGGGGCCGGCGGACATCGTCATGCTGTCCAAGGTGCACTGTCCCGCCGAGGGGGCCGGCGACATGCGCTTCATCGGCACCACCGCCAACGGACAGCCCGCCGCCGCGCTCTACATGCTCAACCGGGAGACGGGTGCGCACGAGGCATTCCAGATGCACGTGCTGTCCGTCCGGCCCGGCGGCGTATCGCACGTGGTGGCGTTCCACGCCCAGGACGGAATGTTCGAGACGTTCGGGCTTCCCGCGACGCTCTAGCGTCCGCCGAGCGGCCACTCATGCCGTGCGATCTCCCAAATTGTCTGTGATAACTGGCCATTCGGCGCCGCTTGACGCAGGGCCTGGCAGGTTCTGCTGGTGATCACCTCGGGGCGATGGCGCAACATGTCGGCGCTCACCCGAATGATGAGCCACCCTCTAGCCAGTAGTTCAGCGAGGCGGTCGATGTCGCGCCGATGCTGGCGCGGGTCGGTCCAATGATGCATGCCGTCGTACTCGATGCCGACCTTGAACTCCTCGTAAACCATGTCGATTCGCCAGTCGTCGACCACGATCTGGGTTCGAGGCCGCGGCAGTCCCGCGTGGAGGAGACCAGCCGCGTTCTGCCTTCCTGCGGCGATTCGGCACCGCAGTCCATCAGTTCGACCACTTCGCGCAACTGACGCAGCCCTCGAACCCCGGCATGCCGTCGGATGAGTGCGTCGATCGACGGTGCCTGCAAACCCGTCGCATTGCTCAACGCGTCCACCCGGATGACCGCCAGCCTGCGTCCTCGGCGGCGCCCGAGGTCGAAAGCAGTCCTGGCGGGGGTTGACACGGAGATTCCCGCCACCGACTGCACTTCGCGGTTCGACAAACTTCGTGGTTCGACAACTCGTCCCGGTGGATCAGGATGCCCTCGACGGGCTTGCCATTTCGGCGGTACAACTCGGCAGTCTGGCTCGGATCGATCCACTTCGCGCCGTGAATCGCCGCTGCAGACAAAGCCGCCAGCGTCGAATGTCGACCCGACCACAACCACGCCGCGACGGCCCGCTCATCCGCCGTCATGTCACTGCCCTTCGGCACATAGACGTTGCGATGGACGCGGTCGTAGCGGCTGCTGAGAGTCCTCGGGCTGACGGCACCCACGACCAGTGCTTCGGTCCCGAGGAAGGCCAGCTTCGCGAGAGTCATGGGCCCATGGTGACGCCGCCGTGCGACAGATCAGCCATTCCAAACGGTGTTTGTCCACAGGCCCTTCGCGAGTGGCCACTTATGCCACGCAATCACCCAAGACGCGTGCGATAACTGGCCACTCGCGACGACGGCGAGAGCTACTTGGGTGGCATCCGGATGCCGCCGTCGACGCGGACGACCTCGGCGTTCATGTACGAGTTGGTGATCAGCTCGATCACCATCGAGGCCAACTCCTCGGGCTTGCCCAGGCGGTGCGGGAACAGCACGGACTCGCCGAGCTTGGCCTTGAACGCCTCCGATGCCTCACCCTCGCCGTAGATCGGGGTGTCGATCAGCCCGGGGGCCACCGTGTTGACGCGGATGCCCACGGCCGACAGGTCGCGGGCGACCGGCAGGGTCAGACCGACGACGCCGCCCTTGGACGACGAGTAGGCGGCCTGGCCGATCTGGCCGTCGAAGGCCGCGACGCTGGTCATGTTGACGATCGCGCCCCGCTCACCGGTGTCGGTGAGCTCGTTGCGGCTCATCACGGTGGCGGCCAGCCGGATGCAGTCGAAGGTGCCGACCAGGTTGATCGCGAGCACCTTCTTGTAGGCGTCGAGGTTGTGCGCCGAGGCGAACTCACCGTCCTTGCCGATCGTGCGCTGGGCCCATCCGATGCCGGCCGAGTTCACCAGGGCCCGCAGCGGGCCGAGGTCAGCGGCGGTGTTGACCGCGTCTTCGATCTGCTCGGTGTTGGTCACGTCGACGCTGACGAACACGCCGCCGATCTCGTGGGCGAGTTCCTGCCCACGATCGGCCTGCAGATCGGCGACGACGACCCGCGCTCCCCTGGCAGCCAACTGGCGGGCAGATGCCGCGCCGATACCCGATGCGCCACCGGTGACTATTGCGCTAGCTCCATTGATGTCCACGACGACAGATTAAGCCGACGGGCATCAGCGCTCTCGCAGCCGCTCCAATACCAACGACGTCCAGCGATCCAACGCGTGGAGCTCGATCACCTTCAGCCCCTCGAACACCACTGCGCGGACCAGGTCGACGTGCCCGGGGGCCGCCGACTCGAGCGCAGCGCAACCCGCGCCGGTCAACTCGACGATGGCACCCCTGCGATCGTTGTCCGCCCCGCGCCGCTCGACCAGCCCGCGGGACCGCATGCGCCTCAGCTGATGGGAGAGGCGGCTCTGCTCCCAGCCCAGCCGCTCACCGAGTTCGTTGACCCGACACGCGTCACGCTCATCGAGTGCAACGAGCACGTCGTAGTCGGCGAGGGAGAGCCCGCAGTCGCGCTGCAGGTGCCGGTTCATCTCGACTTGCAACGTGGCGCCCATCGTCAGGTAGTTGCGCCACACCCGCTGCTGATCCTCGGAGAGCCACATGGAATATATGACACATCATCTAAGTTGTCGTGTCCAGTGACAGCCACCTAGGCTGGCATGTATCTCCAAGAAACATCCCCGAGGAGCGATCGCCATGACCACGACCGACATCGTCGACATCCGACGCGCGCAGGACCGCGCCGCCACCAAAATCCCGTGGCTCGACTCCAAGCACTCGTTCTCGTTCGGCGGCAACTACGACCCCACCAACACCCACCACGGACTGCTACTGGTCAACAACGACGACAGGGTCAAGCCGGGCAAGGGTTTCGACACTCACCCACATCGCGACATGGAGATCGTCACCTGGGTGCTGCGCGGGTCGCTGGTGCACCAGGACTCAACCGGCCACTCAGGGGTCATCTATCCCGGTCTGGCGCAACGGATGTCGGCGGGCAGCGGAATTTTGCACTCGGAGAAGAACGATTCCTGGACATTGACGGGCGAAGGCACGCACTCCGATCCCGTTCACTTCGTTCAGATGTGGGTGGTTCCCGACGAGGCAGGCATCAAACCGGGCTATCAGCAGCTCGAGATCGACGACGACCTGATGCGCGGCAGGCTGGTGACCATCGCCTCGGGCATGCCCGAGCACGCAGGTGACGCGGCGATCAGCATCAGCAACAAGTACGCCGCACTGCGCGGCGCGCGGCTGCAACCCGGCGACACCGTCGAGTTGCCGCAGGCGCCGTACCTGCACTTGTTCGTTCCGCGTGGCGAGGTCGTACTGGAAGGCGCGGGTGCACTGGACGAAGGCGACGCCGTGCGCTTCACGGCATCAGGCGGTCAGCGAATCACCGCGACCGAACCCTCCGAAATCCTGGTCTGGGAGATGCATGCGAGCTTGGCTGCAGCGTAAGCGACGTAGGACAGCCGCGGCCGTCGGGCTGATCGGCGTTCTTCTCCTGGCGGGCTGCTCATCGACCACCCCGCCAGCGTCGAACACCACCGCAAACCGAGCCGCCAGCGTGGCAGGGCTGACCGAGGTGACGGTCCAGGTGCCCGACGACCTCGTCGCCGCACCCTTCGACGAACCCCGAAAGGCCCTGGTGCCCAACGGTTGGACGATGTCGGTGTGGACGCGGGTGCCGAAGCCACGCCTCGCGACATGGGCCCCGGACGGCGCGCTGTTGGTGTCGATTCCCAGTGTGGGGCAGGTCATCCGCGTGCAGCCGTCGGGCCTCGGCCCGCAGATGCAACTCCTCGTCGGCGGCATGGATCAACCACACGGCCTGGCGATCGCCGGCTCCACGCTCTACATCGCCGAGAGCGACCAGGTCGACGCCTTCGACTACGTCGACGGCAAGGCCGTCCGCCCGCGCACCGTCGCCGCCGGACTACCCGACGCGCGCAGCCCCGATCTTGGCGGCGCCTACTCGCACGCCTTGAAAAGCGTAGCCGTGGGACCCGATGGGGCCGTGTACTTTTCGATCGGCTCGACGGGAAACATCTCCGCCGAGGACCGCAACGCCACCCCACAGCGAGCGACCGTGATGCGAATCCCACCCGGCGGAGGGCCGTTCCAACCCTTCGCGACGGGTGTGCGCAACGGCACCGGCCTGGCGATCGCCCCCGACGGTGCGCTGTGGACGGCGGTCAACAATCGCGACAACGTCGAGGTGCCGGACCAAGGCTCATCGTACGGCCTGGTGGTGCCCGACTACGTCAACGACCATCCGCCCGAGTCCATGGCAAAGCTGACGCCCGGACGAGAATTAGGTTGGCCCTATTGCAATCCCGATGGAGGTCCGGCGAACCTGGCCCTCATTCGCGACGTGCAGACCAACCCCGACGGCTCGCGGCTCGACTGCGCGGCTCTGCCACCAATCGAGCAGAGCATGGGCGCACACTCTGCGCCACTGGGGATGAACTTCGTCGACGGCGCCCTTCCCGGGCCCTATGCCCGCGGTGCGTTGGTCGGGGTCCATGGTTCGTGGAACCGGCAGCCACCCCGTGCCCCAGAGGTCTCATTCTTCCCATGGGAGAACGGCAACCTCGGCGATCAGCAGACGCTCGTCGGAGGCTTCCAGTCCGACGACGGATCCCGTTGGGGCAGACCGGTTGCCGCGGTGGTGGGCCCAGACGGCGCCGTGTACGTCACCGACGACGCCGCCGACGCCATCTACCGACTGGCACCACCGGGGCGCTGATGAGCGCTTGCGCGAAGAAGAGAGCGCACTGACGTCTACAGGCCGTTGAGGACCGAGGTCATCTGCTTCTCGGTGTCGTTGGCGAGTTTCTCGAAGACGATCTTCATCGCGGGGCTCAGGAGCTTGGCTGCGCCCTTCATCTCGAGATCGGCCCGGTAGGTGATGACCGAGCCCGCACCGGAGGCGTCCACCGTGATGGTGTCGACCGACGTGGACGAGTCGTTCTGGCCGACGAACACCAGCGTGCGGTTGCTCAGCTGGTTCAGCGTGTAGGTCAGTTCGGCGGTCACGCCGACGATCTTGGAGACGTTGTGCCAAGTCGCCCCGACCTCGATCGGCCCGCTTCCCTCACGCGTGCAGGTCTGGGTGCCCGGATCCCATTCCTCGGCGTTCGAGAAGTCCTTGAGGTAGTCGATGACGCGGTCGGGCGTGGCGGTGACGGAGAACGTTCGTGAGACTGAGGGCATTGTCTATTCATACCCCGCCGCACGGCGGCTCACTCATGACGTGACGCGCGACTCCCCGGCGGAGCGGAGTTGCTGGAGACGGCTCGGCAAACCCATTCCGCGGCAGGACGATCCGGTCGATGCGCAATCGTCACCGTGTTGTGACCAAAGTTGACGGTGAGTCGGCTGTGATTACAGTGACTTTGTTACTCGCAGTCTGCAGCAACTTCTCGATGGGGGCCTTCCGTGCCTGGTACCGCAGCGAACATCCGGAATTTCGTCGCCGCCGCGACGACGATGGCGCTTGGCGCGGTCTTGGCGACGATGGTGGTGGCCCCGGCCGCACGCGCGGCAGACGGCCGTGAGCTACTCGGCAATGCGATTGCCAACACCCGCGGTTCCTACCTCGTCTACAACTTCGGCGGCAGCAATCCCGCGCCGATGCTCAACGCAGGCGGCAGCTGGTACGAGATGGGCAGCGGCGGCCACCTGATGATCATCAAGTCCGCGTCCCAACGGCTCACCCCGCGCCTGCTGGTCGACTCCCACCGCGGCTATCAATCTCGCTGCGAGTCAACACCCGGCGCCCGCACCGGCGAGGGCCTCGTGCAGGCCTCCGAGACGTTCAGCCCCGTCCAGGCCTGGCAGGCGCTGGGTAAGCCGACGATTGCGATCAACGCCAACTTCTTCGACGTGCGCGCCCAGTTGGGTGGCTCCTGGAAGTCGACCGGCTGCAGCTCACCCCTGGGCGCGTACTTCGACAACACGCGCGGCGGGGCCGCGGCCAATGCGGCAGTGACCGGGACCCTCGCCTACGCGGGAAAGCAGGCGCTGTCAGGTGGCGACGAGGTCTGGACGGCCTTGACCACGATGATCCTGCCGGTCGGTGGCACACCGTTCGTCGTGTCCCCCCGCGCACCCGACGACTACGACGCCGCCTCTCCCGTCATCAAGGATCTGATGGACAAGGGCGAGCGCTTCGTCGCGGTCAGCGGCCTGGGGCTGCTCGCGCCGGGTGACACCGGGCAGATGAACGACGTTGGCCCCAGCGCAGCTCGCACGGCGATCGCCTACGCCCGCGACCGCGACGAGCTGTACGTCTTCCAGGGTGGCAGCTACACGCCCGACCAGATCCAGGATCTGTTCCGCGGACTCGGTAGCGACACCGCCATCCTGCTCGACGGTGGGGGCTCGTCGGCGATCGTGCTGCGGCGCGACACCGGTGGCATGTGGGCGGGCGCGGGCGTGCCGAAGGGCTCCTGCGACACCATCCAGGTGCTGTGCGACTCCCGCGAACGCGCCCTTCCTAGTTGGCTCGCCTTCAACTGAACTCAGACCGCCTTGTCCGACGACTTGGCGGCCCGCTCGTTGCCTTCAAGATCGAGATCTATGGTTCAGTGGCGAGTGCGCTGAAAATCGCCGCCGACGTCGATTCGACGTAGCTGGAACCGTCCCCGCGTCGTGCGTGCGGGCCAACCGGCGACCGAATTCGTGGGCCAGCCCGCAGGTCGGGTTTGACCTGTTCCAGACGCTGCAGCGGCAGCGAGCCGGCATCCTGACCGACCACCCGCACGCACGGGACTCCGGATTCCGCGGCGGCAAGCCACCGCAACCCGGCCGCCTCGCATGTGAAGAACCCCTCGGGCGCAGTCGGGTTTCGCTTGGGTGTAAGAGTCCACTGCCAGACCCCTACGGCTGGCCGGTGACCTTGCGCAGCATCAAGTCCCGCACGGCCGTCGGCAGATTGCTCACGAGGCGCACCTGGGCCTTGGGGCCGACTCCGACGACGTATCGAGCACGCGGTCGACGCGTCGTCAGCGCCGTCTCCACCACGGCAGACACCTTCTCCGGCGGGACCGCCATCCGCTGCGCCACCGGGACCAACTTCTTCATGCCCGCCAGGTGTCTCGCATACAGCTGGCGGTGCTCCTGCTCCATCGCCGCCTCCGTCTCCAGGACGACGTCGCCCTCCGTGCGCCACATGTCGGTGTCCGTCTGTGCTGGCTCGACGATGACCACCGGGATTCTCCACGGCCGCAATTCCATGCGCATGGCGTCCGCTGCGGCCTCGAGGGCGTACTTCGATGCGCTGTAGGCGCCTCGCATCGGCATCGACATACGCCCGTTCACACTGGACATGAAGACCACCCGACCCCTGGATCTCCGCAGCTTCGGCAGTACGGCCCGCGTCACCGCTAATTGACCAATGACGTTGATCTCCAGCTGCTTTCGCCAATCGGCAGTGGTGACCACCTCCATTGGACCGTTGACGGCCACACCGGCGTTGTTGACGACCCCGTCCAGGCGGACGGGCAGCGACTCGGCGAGGCCGGTGATGTCATCGTCGTTCGTCACGTCGAGGATCACCGGGGTGATGTGACGTGAATTCGCCGCCGCGATCGCGTCCGCGTCTTCCTGTGTGCGGACACCCGCGACGACGTCCCAGTCGCGGTGGGCGAGGTATTCGGTGATCGACCGTCCGATACCGCGGGCGGCACCGGTGACGAGGACTGATGGCATGATGTCAGGCTAGCTGGCGGCCGGGGCGTGCCTCGCGGGACCGAAGGCGAAGATGGCCGCGCTACATGCCACCACCGTCGCAGCGATGGCGATCACGGGTGCCACCGTCCACAGGGTCAAGGTCGCGCCGAGGACGGCACCGCCGCACATGGTAAGAACGACGCCGTATCGAAGCTTCTCCCGGTGGCCCGTCCCGCCCGCGAGTCTGCTGTCGAACCCGATGCCGACGATGGTTTGCGTCAGCACCGTCGTACTGAGTTCCTGCACGCCGAACTGCCGCGCGGTCGCGTTCTGAGTACCGAAGACGACGGCGAGTCCGGCGATGAGGATCAACCGTCCGGTGCCGTGATACGTCAGCACGCCAGCGCCGGCCAACACCGAAAGGGCTGATAGCGCAACGACTTCCAGCCCAAGGGCCCCGACGAGCCAGCGGCGGACCTTCGCATCGAGATGTCGGGCCAGCCTACCGCCGAGCATTGCTCCCGCGACGAAACTAGCGAACGCGACCACCGCGGCCATCAAGTCGACGCCGGAGTGGGGCACGAACCAGAAGCCGAGGAAGATCACATTGCCGGTCATGTTCGCCACGAAGACGTGACCGAGCACCAGCACGCTGACGGCGTCCACCAGTCCCGTCGCGAACGTCAGCAGGAGTAGCGCCGTGACCGTCAGCCGTTGGGAGACAGGGGATTCGACAACCATCGCGCCCCGCCTGCTACAGCCGCGGTGTCAGGTCTAGCTTCGTAACGGCGACCATCTGGGTGATCAACCAACGGTTGTCCTGCGGCTTCATCGTCAGGCGGTACGACAGGTAGCGCAGGGACGGAATGCCCTTGGTCACGGGACTGGTCGCCACGGAGTTGGTGTAGACGATCGCGGTGGCCTCCGTCGGCGTCAGCGACTCCACCGCTGCGCCGAGGACTTGAGTGTTGTTGGTGACCTGGGCCTGCTTGTTCGGGGCGACGATCGCATCGATGTAGCGCTTGTAGTCGGCCGCGAAGTCGCCGCCGAGGTACTTGGCGGATCGGTCGGGCAGCTTGTCCATGTCGTCGGGCGTGTACGTCCACAGGGCGGTGATCGCGCTCGCTGCGGTCTCGGCAATCACGAACTTCGAGTGTACCGCGGCCCGGTCGGCGAGATAGGGCTGAATCGCGTAGCCCGCGAACGCCGCGGCGGCGATGAATAGCACGCTGGAAGCCACCGCGGCGACCTTGAGCGCGCGCCCCGCCGTCCGGTGCGGCACGAGGACGACCTCGGCCTCGGCCTCCTCGGATTCCGTGGGTTCGACTTCAGTGGGTTCGTCGGTGTCTGCCGGCGAGCCGAGTTTTGCCGGTTCGACTACCTCGGCGGCTGCCGTCTCCGCGGCCTCCGGCGTCTCGGGCGTCTCGGGCGTCTCGGCGACGGCCTTGGCACGCCGCCACGGCATGCGGCGGCGGGTCGGCTCGGCGACAACCGCGGTCTCCCGGGGCTCGGCGGATGGTTCGTCGGGCTCGGCGGTCTCGGGCGCCGTCTCCGTGACCGCGGCCTCGTCCGTCTGACCGACCTGCTGTGCCTTCTGCCGCGGTAGTCGGTGGCGGTTGCGCGCCGCCTTCCCCTGCGGGACGGAGGCAGTGTCAGCGTCGGCGGTCAAATCACTTGAATCAGCTGACTGATCTTCCACTGCTGTCCCTCCTCGATAGTCGTTACCACCCAACGGGTTCCGCTCTCTACGGGACTCTTGCCGTCCGGGCCCGTGGACTTGACGTTCGTCGCCACCAGGACGTCGGCGCTGCCGTTGTCATTCCACCGCTGAACCCCGGCCTCCTGCACGATGCCGGTGGTCGGCTCGGCACGCGCGACCTGAATCACGATGTCGTTCAGCTTCTCCTTGAACGACTTCGCAAAGTCGCCCGTACCCTGCGCGAGAATCCGGTCCGCATAGTCATTGGCGTGGAACGGATCGAGAGACGTGTACTCCGTCATGAAGCCCCGCACGTAGAAGAGCGCCGAGGCGTCCCTGTTCTCGGTGCGATTCAGGCCCTCGTGCCCGACCAGAACGAAGACGCTGCCCGCAATCGCCACGGCTGCCAGCACGAAGGCGAGCAAGGCGGTGAACGGTAGACCCCATCGCAGCGGCGCCGCCGGTTCGGCTGCGCTCGCCGAGAAGAAGTCCCGGTCCTTCTCGTCTACCCTTCGACGCGGGCTCATCGTCCGGGCTCACTCTGTTGCGGCTGCTGTGCACCGGCCTGGCCCGTCAGCGGCTTCTTGAGCACGGTGAGAACCGCAACCTGCCAACGCCCGTTCGACTTCTCGAAGTCGGCCCGCACGGTCGCCGTGATGAACTTCAGGCTGTTTGGATCGGATCCACGTTGGCCTTGAAGGGCCAGCAGCATCGCCGCCCGATCCTGACTCAGCGGCTCTGGCAACACTGCGCTGCTCACGGCCCAGTACTCGTTGTCGATGACACCCGACTTCTGCACGGCCTGTTGCTGTTGAACCAGTTGCGGACGGTACCCGTCGGTGGCCAGCGTCTGCGCTCTCGCAAAGTCGTCGACCACGGTCTGAGTTCCGTAGCTGAGCAGCTGCTCGACGATCCGCGGTCCCTGTTGGGCGATCTCGGTTCTGGCCTGCTCGAGGGCGCGGTCCTGCCGATACACCTTCAGGTAGCCCAACCCGCCACCCGCCGCGCACACCACGGCCGCCGCGATCAGCACGCAGCCAGCGATTCGCCGGACGTTGCCACGGGGCGCCTCGGCCGGGTCGACCACGCGAACTTCGGTGCGCAGCAGCAGATCCGCGAACGTACGGTGCCGTCTGTCCCCTAGCGGCCACAGCCATCCGACGAACAGCGTCGCCGTGTCGAGGAGATGGGCGAGGTCGCGCGCAAGCAAAATCGCGCCGCCGGCTGGCTGGCCCGTCGGCGTCGTGACGCGGATTCCGGTCACGGCGCGGCCCATGGTCCAGCCCGTGATCGGCGGCAGTAGCCAACGATTCACGAACGTGGCTATCGCGACCGCGGCCAGTACGCCCATGAACACCCACCACAGCCAGCCCCCGACGGCAGTGGTGTAGGCCAGCACGCCCATCGTCGTTATGACGGCGACGCCGGGCAGGACGTCCAACGCGACCGCGCCGGCGCGCAGCGGCCAGGAGGCGAGTCGGATGACGTCGTCGTCAGCCGTCCGCACGTCGGTGTCTTCGTCGAGCAATGCCGTCACGAGGTGACCTGGTCGAGTCGGTTGATCTTGTAGGTGCCGTCGGCGGGCGCCATGTTCACCCGAAGCCGGTACCCCAGCTCCTGGTCGGCGGCCTGGGAGTTGGACACCTTCACCCGCACCGCGACGAGGACGTCGACCGATCCGTCGTCGTTGTGCTTCTCGATGGCCCCACGCATGTCCGACACCTGCACCGACACATTGGCAGCCTGGTAGGCCTCGACCAGCATGCTGGCGAACAGGTTGGCCTGTACGCCGAAGTCGCCGGTCGCACATTCGATGACCTTGGTCTGGCTGGCCGTCATGGCTGCCACGTCCGGAGCCTGGGTGGCCGTGACGCAGTCCTTGGCGCGCTGCAGCGCGAGCGCGTCCTCCTGGGCGATAGCCTCACTCTGGTCATGCGACTTCAGCGCGAGGTAACCGCCGACCGCTACGCCCGCCGTCAGGACGAACAACGCCAGGCAGATGGCGACGAGCCAGCCGCGGCCGAAACGCTCGGGGCGACGCACCACGCTGACCTCGGCTTGCGCCTCGGCGTCGTTCTCGATGGTGTGCTCCCTCAACCCGTCCTCGACTGATGCCTCGGTAGGCTGATCCTGCAATTCTTGGGATTGTGCGTCGGACTGGTCCGACGTGTCGGGCGCTAGTTGGATGCGTTCTCCCGGGTCGCTTCGCTCCTGCCCTCCGGTGCGTTCTCCCGGGTCGCTTCGCTCCTGCCCTCCGGGGGGGTTCAGCCGGCTGGTGCCAGCATCTCCTTCCATCCGTTTTCTCCTGGATCACTTGAGTTGGTGACGGAGTACTGGACTCCGTCGGGTCCGACGACCTGGCCGTTGGACGGGGTGTAAATCGCGGTGGGACCTGATGACGGAGTGTAGATGCACGGGTTGGGCTGCTGGCCACTGCAGGCGACGGTGCCCTGGCCAGGTGCCGTCAACGGGTCGCTCATCGGAGACGGCGGCGGCGGCAACTGATCGGCGGGCAACGGGTTCAGTCCGTTGTTGATCGAGGGTGCAGGTACCACGTAGCCGGGCTTCACCGGTTGGTCACATCGCGCTCCTGCCGCGGGGCACGTCAGGATCTGGTTCGGATCTCCGTACCAGGGGTTGGTGCCGAGCGGCTCATATGGTGTGTTGCCGCGGCATTCCTCCGGCGTCGCCCCGCGCTTGCCCGGCACGTCCGCACACGGGTAGTTGCGCGCACCACGAACGACGTTTCCCTGGAAGTCCTTCGGGATCTTGCAGTACAAGCCATCGGGTAGCGGCTTCGCCGAGGTGTCGGCAGGTGACCGCCACTCCGACGCAGGCAGGAAGCCGGTCAGGCACGGCGGCGGCTGGCCGAGCGACAGACCGAAGTGCAGCAGACCCTCGCCCGGAAAGATGGTGCCCGCCTGGGCCACCGTCGCACCCTGGGGCAGGGTCACCAAAGCCTGTTCCACTCCGGAGTGATACCGCTTGAGCAGATCAGTGACGATCGCGAGATTCGCCAGCGTCTGAGGAAGCGCCTCACGCACGTCACCGAACACGGCGTTGAGTTGATCCGCCGTCGGCGCGGCCTGCTGCAGCGCGCTCCGCAACGCCGGATCCTGCTCCGCGGTCTGCGACGTGATGGTGTTCAGGTTGGCGGCCCACTGCGAGATCGCATCACCCGAGTTGGCCTGGCTTGCCAGGATCGGTTCCAAGTTGTTGACGACGTCGTTCACCGACCCCAAGTTGTCCTTGAAGTCGCTCGCGATGGCCGTCGTCGACTCCACCAACCGCTGCAAGGCAGGGCCGAGACCCCCGATCGCCTGAGAGGTCTCGGTCAACAGCGAGTCGATCTTCTCCCTGGGCAGGGCGGCGAGACCGTTGTTGGCGGCGTCCAGCGCGGGCCCAACCTCGCTGGGCACCGTGCTGTTGGTGATCGTCGAACCCGCGGCCAGATACTGCCCCGGCTTGTCCGACGTCGACACCAGGTCCAGGTACTGCTCGCCGATCGCGGAGACCGAGTGCACGTTCGCGGTGGCATCGGCAGGGATCTTGTACTTGCTGTCGATGCTCATGGTGGCCAAGACGCCCCGCTCGGTGGGCTTGACCTCGGTGACCTTGCCGATCTGGGTACCGAGATACGTCACGTTGGCCGTCGCATAGAGACCACCCGACCGGGGCAGCTCAGCCTTCAGATCGTACTGCCCGATCCCGACCAAACTCGGCAGCCGCAGGTAGTACAACCCTAGGACGGTCAACGCGATGACCGTCAGGATGGAGAAAACCACCAACTGGATCTTGATGAAGCGGGTCAGCATCGCTCACTCACCTCTCTCGACCAGCGGTCCGCCCGGTGCATTGTGCGGGTTCGGGGTGAACCGCACGTCCGGGATCATCGTGCCCGGATCGCGGCCCCACGACTGTTCCAGCGCCCGCAGCATGCCGGATACCCCTGTGCCGCTGAGGAATCCGTTGTCGATCGCGGACAGCGTCAGGTCCACGTTGAGCGACACGTTGATGTAGTCGCCGCGAATGGCCTTCGGCACGTTCTCGATGTCGTACGGCGCGGTTCCGATCACCTTGAGCGCGCCGAGGAGGTACGGGGACGCCTTGCCCAGCTGGACCAGCGGACGTTGCAGGTTCTTCAGGTTGGCCGTGATGTCCGGGTTGGCCTGCGACAGCGCACCGTCTGCGGCCTTGCTGACGCGACCAAGTGCAATCACCGCGTCGGCGAACAGGTCCCTGGTGTCCGCGAAGTGCTTGATCAGGGGCGGGAACTCCGTCAGGACGCGATCCAGCGTGTTGTTGCGCTGCGCGACGATGGCCAACAGCCGGTCCGTCGAGTCGATCGCGCGGGTGAGGTCCTGGCGCTGGTTGTTCAACTCCGCGGTGAACGTGTCCAGACGTCCCAAGAACTCGCGGATCTGATCCCCACGACCGGTGAGGAGGTTGTTCACCTCGGTGGTGATCGTCTCGAGGTTCGGGATGCCACCGCCGCTCAGGATGGTGCCGATGCTGGCCAGCGTCCGCTCCGTCGTCGGGAACGCACTCGAGTGATCGAGCGGAATGGTGTCGCCGCTCTTCATCAACGGGCCCGAGGAGTCCGCCGGCGGGGTGAGCTCGACGTGTTGCGAGCCGAGCAGTGACGTCTGACCGATCGCGGCCCTGGTGTCGGCGGGCAGCTTCAGGCCGGGCTGGACGTCCAGCGTCATTGTCGCGACCCAGTTCCTCAACTCGATCGCCCGCACGCTGCCGACGAAGACGTCGGCGACGCGCACACGGCTGTTCACGTTGAGCGCCAACGTATCCGGCATCTGAACGTAGATCGTCATGCTGTCCGAGCCGGTGCCTGCGCCACCCGGCACAGGCACGTTCGCGATGCCCTTCCATCCGCACGACGTCAGGATCAGACCCGCGGCGAGCAGTGCTCCACCGCGCTTGACGGCGGTTCTCAGCTTCAAACGCTTCAGCTTCATGATCAGCCTGCTCCTGCTTCAGCGGGCAGCGGTGGTCCAGCAGGCGCGGGTGCGGCGGCAGGCGCGGGTCCGGCCGCAGGCGTGATGGCGCCCAGCGGATCACCAGGGATCACGCCCGGTGCCGGCACCGGCGGCGGACCCGGCTGCGGGTACCACGGCGGAGGCAGTGGACTGTTCTCGCCGTACGCATTCGGCGGCCCAGGAAGTCGGCCGTCGTTCACGCCGAACGCGTAGGGCGCAGGCGGCGCGGCGATGTCCGGGCCGCCCATGAGCTCGCCCAACGATTCCGGCGTCAGCATGTTCTGGGTGAACGGCTGCACCTCGACGCCCTGCATTCCCGGGGCGACGGTCCAGCCCGGCTCGTGGTTGCCGTGGGAGAACAGCGTATCCCGCGAGAAGACGCCGGGCACCGTCGTGTCCTTGTACCCCGGCGGCGGCTGCAGTCGCGGCTCGGAGTAGGCGATCTGCTTCGGCAGCGTCATCGCCGTGGTGAACTGGTTCAGGCCGAACGGCAGCGTGTTGAACTTGGTCGCATCCAGGATCGGTGCCAGGTACTGCGCGCACAGTTCCGCCGAGTCCTGATAACCCAGTCGGCTGCCCGCCTGGATGGCGCTGCATAGGAATTGCATCGGGTTGGCGTAGTTGTTGACGGTCGGCAGACCGACGATGCCGCCGGCGTTCGGCGCCGCGATGTTCGTGAGGTTGGCCGCGAGGTTCGGGTACACGTGCAGAACCGTCTCCAGGCCCTTGCGTGGCTCCGGCTGCAGGATCGCATTCGTCACGTCGGCCAGATTGTTCACGTCCTTGGTCAGCACGGTCGCGTTCTGATCGAGGAAGCCGCGCGTGGTCGTGAGCAACTGGTTGAGGTCCCGGACGGCGGTCGCCACTTCACGGTCGGTGTTGGTGAAGGAGTTGGTGAACTGCGCCAGATTGTCGTTGAGCGCGACGAATTGCTGGTCGCTTCTGTAGAGCGCGTTGACGAACAGCGCCAGGCTCTTCACCACGCCGAACAGGTCGCCACGACCCGAGTTCAACGTGCTCAACGCCTCGGACAGGTTGTTCAGTGTCGTGTTGACCTGCTGGCCCTTGCCGGCGAGACCGTCGGAGAACGATTCGATCACGTCACCGATGGGGCCCTTGGGCTGTTCCTTGGTGGGGCCGAGGTCGGTCAGGAGGCGGCTGACCGAGTCGCGCAACTCGTCGTACTCGACCGGGACCTGGGTGCGGTCCTCGGGGATGAGGGCGCCACTCTCCATCACCGGGCCGCCGGTGTAGGGCGGAGCCAGCTGAATAGTGCGCGACGAGACGAGGCTCGGGTTCAGGATCGACGCCGTGGCGTTCGCGGGGACCTTGTACTTCGACTGGTAGTTGAACGTCACCCGCATCTTGTCGCCGGCCGGTTCGATCTTGTCGATCTTGCCGACCTGCACGCCCATGATCTCGACCTTGTCGCCGGGATAGAGCGCCAAGGCCTGCGGGAACTCGGCCACCACGGTGTTCGTCGTGAGCTTGTGGTAGAGCTGCCAGCCGAAGAACCCGGCGAGCAGCGCAGCGATCACGATGAGCGACCCGACGATCGCCGAAGTCTTGGTCAGCGCGGGCAACTTCATGTTTCGGACGTTGAAGATCGTCGACATCTCCGCCCCCTAACCTTGTGATCCGGGCGGAAGGAATGGCGGATTGCCCGGCAGCGGTTCGCCGCCGCCACCCACTTGCGGCCCCGGCCCCGGGGGCGGGATGGGGCCGACCAGTGCTGGCGGCAGCGGCGAGGTGCCGTCACCCTGAAGGGACCCCGGGGCGATGTACGGGTCGGACGGACCGGGCGTGGCCGGGACCGTCCTGGCCCCGGGCGGGCCCGGGGCGAACGGCGGCGCGGGGACGCCCTGCACGGGCGGCGAGAACTCACCGGGGAACGCAGCGCTGGGAACCCCTGGCGCCGGTGGCGGCGCACCGGGATTCGCCGGCGCGCCGAGCACGTCGGGCGGTCCGTAGGTGTTGGCACCGTACGGATTGGGGCCGAACGGTCCGTTCACGGCCTGCGCGCATGGCAAGGGATTGCCCGGAGTCGGATAGTTGCCCGGTCCGGGTGTGTACGAGCAGGGCGAGCCGGCGATCACGGCGGGACCGGGATTCTCCGGCGTCCCCTCCAGCGGCGTCGGCGCAGCCGGTGGTGCCCCATTGGGCTGTCGTTGGCCGTTGGGGTCCGGGTACCGGAACGACGGAACCCCGGCGTTGCCCCAGAACTCCTCGGGACTGATGCCACGCTTCTTGAAGGCGGCATCCACCCACGGCTGCAGGATCCAGTAGGGCAGCAGGTTGACCAGCATGACCTTGAAGTACGGGCCCGAGGCGATGGCCTCGGCGAGTGCCGTGGTGAACTTGCTGAGCGAGGCCAGGTTGTCGGCCAGGTCGAACTTCCTGGCCACCAGCACGTCGCTGATGGTCTGGAGTTGGTTCAGCACGCGATTCAGGTTGGGGTTGTCATCGATGAAACCCGTGACCTGCGTGGAGAACTCACCGACGCGCTCGAGCAGCATGCTGACCGCGTAGGACCGCTGGTTGATCGCCGCCAGCAGGGTCTTGGCGTTGACCAGCAAGTCGTTGATCTGGCCGCCGCGGCTGCCGAGCACTCCGGCGATCTTGTTGGCGTTCACCAACAGTTTCTTGATGTCCTCGTCGCGCTTGCCGATCGTGTCCGAGAACCTCGCGACACCGTCCAGAGCCGCACTCAGGTGCGGGTAGGTCTGGTCGATGGTCTCCGACAACACGTTCAGCGACTTCTTGACGGACTCGGTGTCCCAGCCGGACGCCACCTTGGTGAGGTCGCGGAAGGCGTCGTAAATCTGGTACGGCGTGGTCGTCTGGCCGAGTGGCAGTACTCCGTTGGCTCCCAATGCCGTCGAACCCTTGGGCTGGATCTCGAGATTCTTACGCCCGAGGATGGTGTCCGTGCGGATGTTGGCGCGGCTCTCGGTGCCGATCTTCGTACCGTCGAGCGTGTACCCGATGAGGACCTTGTCGCCGTCGATCGCCAGCGTCTGGACCTGGCCCACGTCGACGCCTGCGATGCGCACCTTGTCACCGGTGTTGAGGCCGCCGGTATCAGAGAACTCCGCGAAGTACTTGGGCTGTGCGAAGATCATCGGCACACTGGCGAAGCTCTGGCCTACGCCGAGGACGAGCGCCAGGATGATGATGCCCATCAACCCGTTGCGGATCCGGTTGTCGCCTTCGATACTCCTCATTGCGGTGTGCACCTACCCGATGGCTGAGACCAGACCTTCACCTTGCGGACCGGGCCACCCGGCTGCAAACCGTTCAACTTGAGGGTGACGTCACAGGCGTAGAAGTTGAAGAAGTCGCCGTAGATACCACCCGCGCGGCCGATGATCTTCAGGGCGGCGGGAATCTTGATCAGCGTTTCGTTCAACTGTTCCTTCTGGTCGACCAGCGGCTGCTGAATGATCTCGAGGTTGGTGATCGTCTTCTGCAGTAGGGGACGGTTGTCGCCGAGCAGGTCGGCGACCGATCCTGCCACGTTGCTGATGTCGGCCACCGACGACGCGATCGGGTCGGCGCGGTTCTTGAGTCCGGTGACGAGCGTCTCGAAGTTCTGGAGGGTCTCGTCGAACTGCTGCTGGTGTTTCACCGTCGTGGCAAGGACGGTGTTGAGATTCTTGATCACCTCACCGATCGCCTGGTCTCGGTCGGCCAGCGCAGAGGTCAGCGAGGCGGTCTGGTCCAGAATGTCGTTGATGGTGCCGCCCTCGCCTTGGAAGATCGTCACGATCGACTGGGCGATGTTGTTCACCTTTTCCGGTTCCAACGCCCGGAACAGCGGCCGGAACCCACCGATGAGCGCGTCCAGGTCGAGTGCGGGTTCGGTGCGGCTGTCTGGAATGGTGCCACCGGCGGGAAGCTTCGTGTTGTCGTCGCCACGCTTGAGTTCCAGGTAGCGGTCACCGATCAGGTTCAGGTAGCGGATCGAGGCCGTTGTCCCCTGGAAGAGTTGCAGCCCGCGGTCCACGGCGAAGTTGACCTCGACCTCGTTGCCACCGTTGATGAGTTCGACCTTGGAGACCTTGCCGACCTCCACGCCCGAGGCGCGGACGAACTGCCCGGCCCGCAGGCCACTGGCGTTCTTGAAGACCGCGGTGTATCCCGTGGTGCGGTCGAACCGCAGCTGACCGAACACCACGATGATGATCGCGGTGAACATCAGCAGCACCAGGGAGAGTGCGCCGAGCTTGATCGCTGTACCGGTGATTCTCATGGGTTGATCGTGTTCTCCCCGATTTGGCGTCCCCAGACGTACTCAATGGCGATGGGCTGACCGAGTCCGAGGTGGTTGTAGGGAGCGATGCTGGCGCCGGTGTCCATCACCAGGTATGGATTGGGCCACAGGTCGCGGGTGACGGGCTGCCAGCAACCCGGCCTGCCCTCGGGTCCGCCCTTGGCGTTCACCCGGGGCAGGTTGTCGGGATACACGTAGGGGTTGCCTGCACCCAGGACCTGCGAGTGGGTGTTCAGCGAGTATCCGTTGCCACCGAGCGACGAGGCGATCTTCGGCTCGACGTCGTGGTAGTTGCGGATGGTGCAGAACAGCATCGGGCTGTACTCGTCGAGAAGGGCGCTTGTCGGGACCAGGTCAGCCGAGCCGCGGACGAGATACGGCCCGCTCTTCTCGAAGACCTCGCCAGCGGTGTTGCCGAACCCGACGGAAGCCATCAGCGCCTGGTCGATGTTGCCCTGCTCCTCGTTGAGCGTCCTCGCCGTCGTGACGGCGTTCTCCAGACCGTCAAAGAGGTCGGGCCCGGCGGCGGAGAAGATGTCGGCGACGTCGGCCAGGCGTTGGGTGTCCTGCTGGAGTCGAGGCAGCAGCGGGTTGACGTCTGCCAGGATCGTGTTGCCGTTCTCGATGGCCTGGCCGAACCGATCGCCCAATCCGTCGAGTGCCTGCGCCGCCGCCGTCAGGGTTTGATTGAGCTTGATGGGGTCGACCTTTTGGGCCACCGACACGACCGTCTCGAACAAGGTGTTGAACTCGGTGGTCACGCTGGAGACGTCGATCGGCGTGGACGGCTGGAGCTTCCCGCTGGGGTTCTTCGGCGAGGAGAACGAGATGTACTTGTTGCCGAACACGGTGGTCGCCTTGATCTGGGCGTCGACGTTCGCTGGGATCAAGTTGATGAACTGCCTGTCGACGTCGAGGGTGACCTTGGCCTTCGGCTCACCGTTCTGGCTGATCGCCGAGACGCCGGCGACCCGGCCGATCTCGACACCGTTGAAGGTGACCTTCGAACCCGGATCCATCGACAGACCCGAACGCGACGAGATCAACGTCAGCTTCTCCGGATCGCTGAAGCCACCGCGGAACTGAGTCCAGACGAGCGCGACGACGATGGCGACGATCAGGAACAGGATGAGTCCAGCCACCTTGTACGGAGGCCTCCGCGGCTGGTTGACCGGTAGTTGCATCTGGCCTGGAGCGGTCATCGGCTACACCGTCAGGTTGAAGTTGGCGTTGGTGCCGTAAAGCGCCATCGAAGCGAACAGGACGACCAGGACGATCGCGATCAGCGAGGCGCGCATCGAGCGGCCGACGGCCTCGCCGACGCCGACCGGGCCGCCGCTGGCATAGAAGCCGTAGTAGCAGTGGTTGAGCATGACGATCACCGAGATGATGATCGCCTGCACGAACGACCACGCCACGTCGTCGGGCCGCAGGAACGTTCGGAAGTAGTGCTCGTAGGTACCCGTCGACTGGCCGTAGAACAGCGTCGTGGTGACCTGTGCCGCCAGGAACGACATGATGATCGCCATCGCGTACAGCGGGATGATGACCACGAAGCCGGCCACCAGACGCGTCGACACCAGGTAAGAGATCGACTTGATGCCCATGACTTCGAGCGCGTCGATCTCCTCGCTGATGCGCATCGCGCCCAATTCGGCGGTCGCACCGGCGCCGACCGTGGCGGCCAGCGCCTGACCCGCCACCACCGGGGCGGCGATGCGCACGTTGACCAGCGCGGCGAAGAATCCGGTGAACGCCTCGACACCGATGTTCCCCAGCGACGCGAAGCCCTGGATGGCGATCAGCGACCCACCGGAGAGGGTGACGAAACCGACGATGGCCACGGTCCCACCGATGACGGCCATCGCGCCGGTGCCCATGCCTATCTCGGCGACCAGGCGCAGCATCTCCCTGCGGTACAACCGGAAGGCGTGACCGATCGAGCCGACCGCGGTGACGACGAACCAGGCGATGTGGCCGACGCTGTCGAGGAAGCGCGCCGGCGAACTCGCGAGCCGTTCGCTGCCCGCGACGGCGCGGGGAAAGCGGGACCTCAGTACTGCCGTAGTCGACATGTCAGCGCCCCGTTCCGAATCGAACGCCGATGGTGGTCATGATGACGTTCACCGCGAACAGCGCGATGATGCAGAGCACCAGCGTCTCGTTGACCGCGGTGCCAACACCCTTGGCGCCACCGGAGACGGTGAGGCCGCGGTAGCAGCCCACCAGCCCCGCGATCATGCCGAAGATCAGCGCCTTGATGACAGATATCAGTACCTCCGGAAGTCCGGTGACCAGTGTCAGCGTCGAGACGTAGGCGCCCGCGGAGATGTTCTGGATGTAGACGCCGAAGATGAACCCGCCGACTAGGCCGATGGTGATGACGGCGCCGTTGAGCAGGAACGCGACGAGCGTCGAGGCGATCACGCGGGGGACGACGAGGCGGTGGATCGGGTCGATGCCGAGGACCTCGAGCGCATCGATCTCCTCGCGGATCGTCCTGGCTCCGATGTCGGCGCAAATGGCGGTAGATCCGGCGCCGGCAACCACCAACACGGTCACCAGCGGGCCGAGTTGGGTCACCGCTCCCAGTGCCGCGCCCGCGCCGGAGATGTCGGCAGCACCGAACTCGGCCAGCAGGATGTTCAGCGTGAAGATGATCAGCACCGTCAAGGGGATGGCAACGGCGATGGTGGGCAGGAACGCCACCCGCATCAAGAACCAACCCTGAAGGATGAACTCGCGCGTCTGAAACGGTCGACGGAACAGCGCCTTGCCCGTGAGCACGCACATCTTCACGAAGCCACCGACGGCCGTCAAACCTGGTCTCACCCGGTCGCGGGCGTAGTCGGAGAGACCCGGCGTCTCGGCGGTCACCGCTTGCCTCCCACGATCACTCGTCCGACGAAGCCGCGACCACTGCGGCGCAACGGCAGAACCTGTCGCACGCCTCCCCCTTGCCCGAGCTTCGTGTGTGTGATCACTGTCTCCCTACTGGGTAGTAGTAAGACGGACCACAGGAGAGTACCCGATGGCAATGGCGCAGTGCACCGCATCCGCAGGATTGTCATCCCGCCCGTTGGCAAACTCGTCATCGCAGCTCAGCCCTCCGCCGCGGTGGCTGAAACGGTTGACGCAGAAGAACTTTCGCCAGCGTCAAACGAGTCCGCCGATCCGAACTGCGCCCTCAGTTGCGTCTTGAGGACCTTGCCCGCCGGGTTCCGGGGTAATGTCTCGACGACTTCCAGCGCCTTCGGATGTTTATACCTGGCCAGCCGTTCGGTGAGGAATTCGTCGAGTTCGTCGAGTGTCAGACCGGACTCCGAGGCCGCGCCCAGGGCCACGATCGCCACGGGCACCTCGCCCCACGTGGGGTGGGGCCGGCCGATGACCGCAGCCTCTCCGATCGACGGGTGCGCGGCCAGGACGCTCTCGACCTCGGCGCAGTAGACGTTCTCGCCGCCGGAGATGATCATGTCCTTCTTGCGGTCGACGACCCAGACGTAGCCCTCGTCGTCCTGGCGAACCAAGTCCCCCGAATGAAACCAGCCACCGGCGAATGATTCAGCCGTGGCCTTGGGGTTGTTCCAATAGCCCGCCATCAACGTCGGCGCGCGGTACACGATCTCGCCCACCTGACCGACGGGCACGTCGTTCATGTCCTCGTCGACGACGCGCGCCGCGACCGTCGGGATGACCTTGCCCACCGAGCCGAGCTTCCTGACGGCGTCGCCACCCAGCAGCATGCAGGTCACTGGCGACATCTCCGTCTGGCCGAAGGCGGCGAGGATCTGGGTGCCGGGGAAGGTCGCGGCCATTTCCCGTAGGAGGGTATCCGACGCTGGGGCGGCGCCCCAGGACAGCACCCGCAGGTTCAGTTGGCGCGGGTTGGCCCGCTGGGCGGCGCACACCACCTGCCATTGCGCGGGTACCAGGAAGATGCCGGTGACGCGCTCGCTCTCCAGCACGTCCAGCAGGGCGCCGGGATCGAACGAGCCCAGGGGGTAGATCACCGTTGGTCGCCCCAGCAGCAGGCCGGTGATGGTGTTGCCGATGCCGGCGATGTGGAACAGCGGGACACCGATGAAGCCCACGTCGTTGTTGAGGTCGGCGCCGCTGGTGAACAGGTGCGTCATCGCCTGGCCGGAGAGATTGACGTGGGTGAGCACCGCGCCCTTGGGCCGCCCGGTGGTTCCCGAGGTGTACATGATCAGCGCGGGCGACTCGTTGGGGATGTCCACCAGTTCGGGTGCGGCGCCCTCCTCGGCGAGGATGTCCTCGTACCCGAGCAGCCCCTCCTCGGTGGTCCCACCCGCGACGATGACGTCGGCCAGTATCGGATCGAGCTCGCGCACCGCCGTCGCGACCGCCGCCAGCACCGGCTCGGTCACGACGATGCGCGCCTCGCAGTCGCTGACGAGGAACGCGATCTCGGGCGGCGTCATGCGGAAGTTCACCGGCACCGCGATGGCGCCGAGCAGATTCGCCGCCAGCACCGATTCGATGAACTCGGTGCGGTTGAGCATCAGGATCAGCACACGGTCACCGAAGCCGACACCGCGGCGGCTCAGCGCGCCCGCGAGCATCGTCACCCGACTGTCGAGCTCGCCCCACGTCGTCGTCTGGCCGAGGAACCGCAGTGCCGTCGCGTCGGGCTGCATCAGGGCATGACGCGCGAGCTGGTTTGTCCAGTTCTGCCTGCGGGCCAGGTACGGCTGCCCGACGGGATGCCCCGATGAGGTTGGCGTGGCGGTCAACGTCCGGTGCTCCCGATGTTCACTCTGCGCGAGGTTGCGCGATGTTGATATTTGATCAAACATGGTGTTGACCCGGTCACACTATGGCCTCGGCGGCTCGGGGACAACCCCACGCCAGCGGCACCGACAGCGGGGGATCCGTGGAAGATCGAACAGGGTGAACGCACCGACCACACCGCGTCCGAAGGCGCGCCGCGAGGTCCGTCGCGAACAGTTGTCCGACGAGGTGGCCGGGCACCTGCGGGTCCGCATCATGTCCGGCACGCTGCGGCCTGGCACCTTCATTCGGCTCGACGACACGGCGGCTGAACTCGGGGTGAGCATCACACCCGTCCGCGAGGCACTGCGGACGTTGCGCGGTGAGGGCATGGTCCAACTCGAACCGCGTCGCGGCCACGTGGTCTCCGCCTTCACGCGCGGCGACATCGAGGACATCTTCTGGCTACAGGCCGTGATCGCCGGCCAGCTCGCCAGGTCGGCCGCCGAACACATCACCGACGGCGAGATCGACGAACTGGAACTGTACGCAGAAGCGGTGGCCACCGCCATCGAGCGGCAGGACACCGCGGAGGTGGCTGACGCCGAGTTCGCCTTCCACCGTGCATTCAACCGGGCGTCGGGCCGAATCAAGCTGTCCTGGTTCCTTCTGCACGCGGCCAGGTACCTGCCGCCGCACATCTATGCCAGCGATGCAGAGTGGGGCCGCCATACGGTGGCCAATCGCCGCGAGCTCATCGCGGCGTTGCGCCGCCGCGACGTCGACTCCGTCGTCCGATTGACGGACGTTCAGTTCACCGACGGGGCCCGGCGACTTACCGCGCGGCTGGACGAGCTGGGCCTCTGGACCTGAGGGCCCGACCTCCCGTCAGTCGGCGGCCAGCACCTCGGCTCTGGTCTTGAGGTTGCCCGCCAGATGCTCCAGCGCGTCGTGGACCATTTTCTTCACCATCGGCTTGGGCACGGGCATCGTCGTCTCGACATCCAGGTCGACGCTCAGCAGGGTGGTCGGTCCCATCGCGACGACGGAGAACAGCTGCTCCTGCTTGGAGAAGAGGTCGCCCTGCTGCATGACGGTCCGGATCTGGTTCTGGCCCGGGTAATAGATCGCCTGGACGTAGGTGATGTCGAAACCACCGACGGCGGCGTCGAGACGCAACTGGCTGGGGCGGCCGTCGTCGTAGTGGGCGAGCACCCAGACGCCCTTCACTTCCTCGTTCCACTGGGGGTAGGACTCGAAGTCCGCGACGATCGCCATGATCGATTCGGCAGAGGCCTCGACCTCGACGGTCTTGCTCACGAGTGGCATCGGGAGAGTTTATCGGCTGCGGCCGACCGCGGCCGGGTCAGGTGACGACGGCGGGGTCCAGCACTGCGCGGACGGCGTCGGGAATCGCCACCGGACGCCGGGTGGTCCGGTCGACGTAGACGTGCACCCAGTGCCCGACTGCAGCAACGGTTTCGGTGGCTTTGGCCCCATCGGGTGGATGGAAGACCGCGAGCCGATAGGTGACGCTGCTGGTCCCGAGTCGGGTGACGGCCAGCCCCACGACGAGCGGGTCGGGAAACTGAAGTTCCGCGAAGTAGCGGCAGCCGGATTCGGCGACCACCCCCAACCATGGCTCCGTCACGGGGTCGAGACCCGTGCTGGCGTTGAGCCACGCGTTGATCGCGGTGTCGAACAGTTCGTAATACACCGCGTTGTTGAGATGGCCGAACATGTCGTTGTCCGTCCACCGCGTCAGCACCGGCCAGTGCACCGGGAAGTCACGCGACGTCAGCTCACGCTCGCTAGCGCTCATGTGGTGCCATTCTGCTCTAGCGCAAGCGCTCATCGTGCGCCGAAACTGCATTCCCCGTGACGAGGGCTCGTACCTGCTGACGGGGACTGCAGTTTCGGCGCTGGGGAGGCAGGGCAAGGTGGTGGGTATGAAGATCCGCGGAGCCGTCCTCGACCGGATCGGGGCACCACCCCGCTATGCCGAATCCACACCGTTGACGATCACCGACCTCGAGCTCGCGCCGCCCGGCGATACCGAACTGCTCGTCCGCATCGAGGCGGCGGGTCTGTGCCACTCCGATCTGTCCGTGGTCAATGGCTCTCGCGTCCGGCCGGTACCGATGCTGCTGGGGCACGAGGCGGCGGGCATCGTCGAGCGGGTAGGCGCCGGGGTGGCCGACATCGCGGTCGGGCAGCGCGTCGTGATGACCTTCCTCCCACGGTGCGGCGAGTGCACGGCCTGCGACACCGACGGGCTCGCGCCGTGCATCCCCGGCAGCGTCGCCAATGGCGACGGCGTCCTGCTGGGTGGCGGCACGCGACTGACGGCAGACGGCCGGCCGGTACTGCACCACCTCGGTGTCTCGGCCTTCGCGACCCATGCCGTCGTCGACCGCCGGTCGGTCGTGCCGGTCGAGCACGACGTGCCCCCCGTCGTGGCGTCCCTGTTGGGCTGCGCGGTGCTCACGGGCGGTGGCGCGGTGCTCAACGCGGGCCAGCCGCGGCGCGGCGACACCGTGGCGATCGTCGGCATGGGCGGTGTTGGCATGGCGGCGCTGCTGACCGCGCTGGCGCACGACGACGTCGAGGTCATCGCCGTCGACCAGGTACCGGACAAGCTCTCGCGGGCCAGGGAACTCGGCGCGCACACCGTCGTCACGCCCGAGGAGGCAGGCGACCTGAAGGCTCGGATCGTCATCGAGGCCGCGGGTCATCCCGCTGCCCTGGAGACCGCCATCGCGCTGACCGCGCCGGGAGGCCGCACAGTCACGGTCGGACTCCCCCGCCCAGATGCCCGAATCAGTCTGTCTCCGTTGGGATTCGTCGCCGAGGGTCGGTCACTGATCGGCAGCTATCTGGGGTCCACGGTTCCGGCGCGGGACATTCCGCGCTTCGTCGCGCTGTGGCGGGGGGGCCGGCTTCCGATCGAGGCACTGGTGTCGTCGACCATCGGCCTCGATCGGATCAACGACGGCATGGACGAGCTGGCCGACGGCCGCGCGGTGCGCCAGATCATCGAGTTCGACTGACGCCCCGTCGAGAACCAGGGTGATCAAAACCACGCGGAGCGCATCTCCAGCGTGGTGCGATCGAGGCCCGCCAACAGATCGAGTTGCGGCGCGGTCCTGGGTAGTTCGTAGCGGAAGAAGTATCGGGCGGCTTGGCGCTTCCCGTCATAGAAGTCGCCCGATTCACCGTCGGCCACGACGAGCTGTTCCAGCCAGATCCACGCCATGACGACGTGTCCGAACGCCTCGAGGTAGATGGCACTGTTGGCGAGCGTCGCCTCCGCATCACCGGAGGCGAACATCGCTCTCGTCACCTCGACGAGCCGCTGCCAGGACGAATTCAGCAGCGCGGCAAGGTCGGCCGTCTCCCCGCCCGCAGCCGTGGCCCGCTCGATCGTCGCCGCCACGGCCTTGCCCAACTCGGCGAGACTGGCCCCTCCGCGCTGAGTGACCTTACGGCCCAACAGGTCCAGGCTCTGGATGCCGTGGGTGCCCTCGTGGATCGGGTTCAGTCGGTTGTCGCGGTAGTGCTGCTCGACATCGTATTCGCGGGTGTAGCCGTAGCCACCGTGCACCTGGATGGCCAAGCTGTTCGCCTCGAGACACCATTGCGACGGCCAGCTCTTCGCCACCGGAACCAGAATGTCGAGCAGGTTCGTAACGTACTCGGCTTCTTCGGCGGACTCGGGACAGCGCTGCAGGTCGATCAGCTTCGTGCAGTATAGGCCGAGGGCGAGCCCACCTTCGACATAGGACTTCTGCGCCAACAACATCCGCTTCACATCGGCATGCTCGACGATCGGTACCTGCGGCGTCGACGGATCCTTGACCAACCTGCCCTGCAGGCGTTCGCGCGCATATTCGACTGACTTCAGATAACCCGTGTAGCCCAACGCCACAGCGCCCATTCCGACGGCGAGGCGGGCCTCGTTCATCATGTGGAACATGTACATCAGGCCGCGGTGCGGCTCGCCGACGAGATAGCCGATCGCGCCCGCTTCACCCCCCGGCGTGTGGACCCCCTCGCCGAAGTTCAGCACCGTGTTGCTGATACCGCGTTGGCCCATCTTGTGATTCAGCCCGGCCAGGGTGACGTCGTTGCGCTCGCCGATCGAACCGTCGGCGCCGACGAGGTACTTGGGCACGATGAACAGCGAGATGCCCTTGGTACCGGACGGCCCACCGGGGATCTTCGCCAGCACCAGGTTGACGATGTTGTCGGTGAGTTCGTGTTCGGCTCCGGAGATCCACATCTTCGATCCGAACAGCCGGTAGGTGCCGTCGTCCCGCGGCTCCGCACGGGTCAGGATGTCGGCTAGCGACGAGCCTGCCTGCGTCTCCGAAAGTGCCATCGTGCCCGTGAAGCGGCCTGCGAGCATCGGTTTGACGAACGCCTCGATCTGCTCGTCGTCGCCGAACTTCGAGATGAGGTTCGCGTTGGCGACCGTCAACATCAGATAACCCGAGGTGCTGACGTTGGCCGCCGAGACGTAGGCGAACGCCGCCTGAGCCACACAGACCGGCAGCTGGGCGCCGCCGAGGGCCTCGTCCATGCTGGCGCCGATCAGGTCGGCCTGCGCGAACGCGTCGATCGCCTCCTTGACTTCGGGGATGACGGTGACGCGCGTGCCGTCGAAGGTCGGCTCGTTGGCGTCACTCTTCTTGTTGTGCGGGGCGAAGTACTTCTCCGCGAGTTCCTCGCTGAGGTCGAGTGCCCCGTCGAACGTGTCGCGGGAGTGCTGGGCGAAGCGTTGCCGTTTGGTCAGCTCGTCGACGCGAAGCCATTCGTACAGCAGGAAGTCGAGGTCGCGTCGCGACAACAGGGTGGACTTCACGTCGTCCCCGCGAGGTCGATGCCGAGCGGTTCCTCAGTACGGACGGCTTCGTCGCGGATCAGGCCGCGCAGCAGCGCGGTGCTGAACTCGACGGCGATCTCCTGTGCGGTGCGGCGTCCCTGTGGACGGAGCCAACGGTAGGAACCCAAAGTCATGCCGATGTACCCGAGGGCCAGCACGTGCGAGTCGCAGTCGTAGAACTCGCCACTGGCGACGCCGCGGTCGATGACGTCGCGGCAGTGCTCGTACACCGTGGTCTCGGCCTTGCGGAGGTAGGCCACCTGATCCTCGGTGAACCACTCGGTGATGTACGGGGCCTCCTGGAAGTACACGGCTCCGCGCTCGACGTCACTGGCAATGCCGACCAGCAGTCGCCGCGTGAAGTGATAGATCATCTCGCGGGCCGACGCCGACGGGTCGTCGTGAAGTGCGTCAACCGTGAAGTCGGCGGCGCTCTTGCAGATGTCGTAAAGGATCAGCGACTTGCTGGCGTAATAGTGGTAGACCGTGGCCTTGTTCAGGCCGACCGCATCGGCGACGTCGTCCATCCGGGTGCCGTGATACCCACGCGCTGCGAACAGCTTGGTGGCAACCGCAAGCAGCTCCTCACGGCGGGTCAGGCCGTTGGGGGAGGATTCGGTGGACATGGCGACTCACTATAGGTAGGCCGGGTCCTTCCCCGGGCGCCAATCAACTGGTTGGTCCAGTTTAGGCAAAGGGTGCGTTCCACTGTTCGACGAGGGGTGGCGCGGGCTAGACTTCGGCCAAACAATCGCTTGCATGGAGGTAAAAATGGATCCGAATCCGGACTACGACGCCAGCGACGAGATCGAGTACTTCTTCAACTTCGTCCCGTGGGGCCTGCGCGGCGTCTACCCACCGCCGGCGTACCCGCCCGTCTAAACGCCCGCCTCCACACAGCGCCTCGAGGCGCGTCGTATGTCAACGCCCAAGAGAAGTCCTCGAGCACACACCCGCCGTCAAGCCGCTGCGGCCTTCCCGGCCTGGGCCGACCTCTGCCCGCAGTCGGGTGTACTCAGGCGAGCGTCGTAGCTCGCCATCCGCCTTGACGGCCCTCACATACGCTTTCGCCTACCTCATGGTGACTTCGGCACCAGACCTCATCGACAACCCATTCCTCACGCCCCAGCACGCTCACCGCGTCGCGGGCATTCCTACGTGCACGGGCCGTGTTTCGCGGGCAGTTTTCGTGAGTCTCGTCGCGGTCCCTACCGGGGCTCGCCACGAGGGCGTACGATGGGCGACGTCCACTAGGACATTCCCGTTTAGTGCCAAGCGGGCCACAAAGCCCCACGATTCCATTGGGTAGCGCCGCATTCGTTGAGACTCCTGCGGGAGGTTGCGCCCTACTGCCCCGCGTGGCCACGGCAAATTGCCGGTTCCGTCGTCGACGGATCGGGCTCGGCGCTGCACTGAGGTTAGCTCCGTGCACCCGCTGCGCCCTTGGATGCCTGTTAGGGGGGTCCAAACGTGGAAATCCTTTGTTGCCCAAGTCAAGTCACTGAAATCACCGGTGCCGAGGTGGCGTCCTCGTGACCATACAACTGGAACGTTCGCGCGCCGAGATCGAGCAATTAGACCAGGTCGACGAGTACGCCGACGTGATGATGATGTTCGACGTGCTACACCGCACACTGGCAGACCCGGTGGACGTCGCTCGTCAACGTGAAGCCATCTTCAACCGGTGCCTCGGACTGGCCGACCGCATCGCGCGCCACTACGGCGGGCGCGGCGAGGACATCGAGGACCTGACGCAGGTCGCCAGGCTTGGCCTGGTGAAGGCCGTCAACAAATTCGATCCCAGCAAGGGATCACACTTCGTCGCGTTTGCCGTCCCCACCATGATGGGCGAGGTGAGACGGCACTTCCGCGATCACGGTTGGTCGATGCACGTGCCCCGTCGCCTCAAGGACCGGCACGGGCACATCACCAGGGCGACAATGGAATTGACGCAGACACTAGGCCGCGCACCCACCGCGGGTCAGTTGGCCGACGTCCTCGGCATCAGCCGCGAGGACATCGTCGACAGCATGCTGGCGGCCGAGGCGTACCGCGTTCACTCCATTGATGCTCCCGTGTCGAGCGGCGACTCGGCACCCAGGATGGTTTCCGACACGGTGGGTGATGTCGACTTCGAGTTCGACCGCATCACCGATCAGGAGACCGTGCGCCCCATGCTCGCTGCGCTGCCCGAGCGCGAGCGCACCGTGCTGTACCTTCGCTTCTTCGAGTCCATGACCCAGAGTCAGATCGCCGAACGGATCGGCGTTTCGCAGATGCACGTCTCCCGCATCCTGGAGAAGACCCTACGGGAGCTGCGCGAGCAGCTGTAGTACCGGCGGCGATGAGGCCCCTTCCTGGTATCCGGGGAGGGGCCTCGATCGCGTTCACCCGGCACCAAGAATCCATGGCGAATCCGCGTTCTTCGCCGGAACGGGTGCAGCCCAGGCCGGCTCGCTCGACGGCGACTTGCTGAACAACATCTCCTCCGAGGGCATTACGTTCACCTCGGAACGGGCCGCGGTCCGAGAGGGCAAGCTGGTGTGCAGCTACCTGGCCAACGGTAGGACGGGCACCAGCATCGGCGGCGAGATCCTGTCGAACAGCGACATGACGGCACACCAGGCCGCGGCCTTCCTCGTCGAGGCCACCAGGGTCTACTGCCCCGGCTACATGGATCAGGTCACCGCCTGATCCACGATACTTCGCACGATCGCCCCGTACCCAGCGTGCGGGGCGTTCGTCGTTCCGTGCCGCTAGCGCCGAATAGTTCTGATCTTCAACGTAATTCGCGACGACGCCACGTCCACGGCCGAGGACGCCCTGCTCCGTAGTCCGGCCAGCCAGTCAATGGCTCGCCGACGACGCAGTTCGAATGCGCTCGGCGGGGCGGCGGGGCGCCGGACCACCAACGCTTCGACGGCCGCGGTGAAGTCGGGCGCAACGGGACTGTGGACTTCGCAGTAGGCTTCGCCGCACCGCCCGCAATGCACCTCGTAGCGCACCGAGTTGGGCCCCGATTCGACGAACGTGTAGTCGGCGACTGCGACGCATCGTGGACATCGCGCGAGTCCACGTTCAACCACGACACTCACGGCAGCAGCACCCCTTCAGTCGATCTCGTGTTTCACTGCTCGCCATCGTGGGGCCGGAAAGTCGTGGGTGCACCAGGCTGGAGGATCTCGATACAAGATCGGTGCGCAATCGAGATGACGCCCTGCGGGATGATGACGCCCTGCGGGATGATGGGGTGATGACCGAGGTGCGCGGACGGGTCTGGCGATCAGGCGAACCGGTGGACGGCTTCACGTTCTCGGCCATCTCGGAATGCCTGGCCGCCGAGGACACCCTGGTGTGGGCGGACGTCTACGACCCGGACCACGACGCGCTCATCGCGCTGGCCGACGAACTGGGACTCAACATCTGGGCCGTCGAGGACGCGACGGCGCCCAACGAGCGCACCAAGGCCACCGTGTACCGCACGCATACCTTCTTCACCGTCTACGCGGTGCAGGCGCTTACTCCCCCGGTCGGCGACGACACCACCTCGTCCCTTGTCATGCACCGCATCTCGGCGTTCGTGTTGCCCCGCGGGCTCATCACGGTACGACTGCCACCGACCGCGGGTGACGACCCCAGCTTCGGCATGGACGAAGTCTCCCAGCGGTTCGACGAACTCGGTGGTCAGCAGCATGGCGTCGGCGCGTTGGTGCATGGCCTGCTCGACGCCGTGGTCGACGGGCACTTCGACGCGGTGCAGTCGCTCGACGACGGCATCGAATCGCTCGAGGACGAGTTGTTCGCCGACGACGGTCCCAAACACGGGTTGCAGAGGCGCACCTTCCGCTATCGCAAGGACCTGGTCGAACTGCGCAGGGTGGTGTTGCCCATGCGCGAAGTGGTCACCGCGATCAAGAGCCGACGCCTGGACTCGCAGTCCTCCCCGGACCTGGATCCGCTCTATGACGACCTCTACGACCACGTGCTGCGGGCCTCGGAGTGGACGGAGTCGTTGCGCGACATGGTCACCACCGTCTTCGAGACCAACCTGTCGCTGCAGGACGCGCGGCTGAACACGGTGATGAAGAAGCTGACCGGCTGGGCGGCCATCATCGCCGTCCCGACGGCCGTCACCGGCTTCTACGGCCAGAACGTCGAGTATCCGGGCATCAGCACGGTGGCCGGGTTCGTCGCCAGCAGCTTCGTCATCATCGCGCTGGTCACGCTGCTGTACGTGATGTTCCGACGGCGCGGCTGGCTGTAGTTCACCCTCGGAAACGCTCAGTCCAGTCGGCCCACTTCCGTAACGGCCGCACCGAACACGTTGTCTCCCGGTCGCGCCAGCAGGTAGGAGGTCGGCCTGCCTTCGTCGAGGTCTCGCAGTGTCTGGCCCGTGATGAGCGCTCGCCCCAGCCCATTGGAGATCGGGCCGTGGGTGTGGCTGACACGCTCGGGCTCGTCATCCGGCCAGGTGGCCAGATGCAGCTCACCGAAGGTGATGGGTGAGGCCACGCCGCGCCCCACGTGTTGCACCCTGGCGACGAGGAGTTCCCCCTTGTGACGAACCTCGTCGATGCGCACCCGACGCCCAGCCCGCAGGGTTAGACCGACACCGAAAACATCTCGCGGAGAGTCACATTCGGTCCCCTCGGGCAGAACTGCGGACATGACGGCGACCTGGTGGTCCTGGCTGGTGATGCGCTCGAGACTCCTCTCGAAGTCATCACCGTGGATCGGATCGCCCGCGAGACTCTCGTAGCCCAGTTCAATCGGTCGCGTCTCGCCCGGCGGCAGGCGAAGCCAGGCGTGGCCGAGGAACACTCGGTACCACGGTGTGGTTTGTTCGGCGTCGAACAGGTACGTCGCCGTACGAGTGAGGACATTCGTTGCGGTGGCGACGGTGGCGACGCGATCGGACGGGGAGCCGAAGTTCACCGGCTTGGTGTCGAAGTTCGACTGCGCCCAGTTGTCGAAGACGACGATCTCCTCCTGGTCGGGGTGCGCCGGGTCGCGATACCGATCGATGTCGACTCGCACACAGAAGTGCTCGGCTTCGACGTCCTCGACCTTGAATGAGGCTGGAATCAACCATGGCACAACGAATTTCGTCTGACCGTTGGCGGGTACGTTGAACGGCGACGGGTCGGGCAGGTCTTGCCAATCCCCTGCGCCCGTCAGCGTGAACGGCACCCACTTCACGTGGACCTGGGTGTCGGCTGCCGCCAGGGAGCCGACGTTGTGCACGGTGATCTCGATCAGGTTCGTCGCGCCCTTTATCGCGCCAGGGACCGAGACGCCGAACGGTCCGATGAGTGAGATGTCCGAGCTCTTGAAGTTGCCTCGCCCCGGTGCCGGGTGAACCAGCAGCTGCGGGCGGTGCGCCTCCAGGTAGTCGACGTCGACTTCGGCCGAGTCGGAGTCCGGCGATGCGATGCTTGTGAGCCGCAGCACGAAGTCGTGCATCCGCTGAGGGTTGGTGACGTCGCTGTCCCGGTAGTCCTGGCCATCGTTGACCAGCAGTGGCCCGTCGCCGTCGACATCGCCGCCGAGCCGAATGATCGGCGGCCGGGCAACCTCGCCTCCGCGCGCCCGCAGATCGGTGCCGACCAGGACGCTCGTCCGGCCGGTGATGACGGACGTCTCCATTCGTTGGTCGCCGATCTGGCCAGGCTGCTCGCGGCGGTACTCGAACAGGTAGCTCCAGTCGTCGCTGATGGGCACCTCGATGCCTGCGGACCGCCCAGCCGTGGGACCGGTGTCCGACAGCGTCTCGGTCGCCTGCAGCACGACGCTCCCGCCGACCGGGTTCGCCGAGAAGTCGAAGCGCCGCAGCCACCCCCGGTCCGCCCACCCGAGGCGGATTCGGTTGGCGATGGAGAAGTGTGGGAGGTCCTGGCTGCTTCCCATGAGGTCGATCGCCCCCGCCTGACGATCGTTGATCTCGGCCGGGTAGTCGCCGTTGGCGTCGTACAGATCGTCCAGACCGAGGTTGTGGCCGATCTCGTGGCACAGCGTGTACGTCCCGTTGCGCGTCGGTGCACCTGCGGGATACACATCGGTCATCACCGTCACCGGACGTTTGAACTGGGTGAACGTGGTGGCGGTCTTGCGGTAGAACGAGACCTCCTTCCGTGCATGTCCCCATACGTAGCGGGTCGGCAGCGCGGGCACCGTGGGTCCCATGTCGGTCGGCTCGTCCGAGCCGGAGCGCACCACGATCACAATGGAGTCGGCGAGCTGCATCAGTGTTGCGCCCCCTGCCAAGTCAACGAAGAAGCCGCTGATGGCGTCAGCCATCGCGCCGTAGCCGGTCGGCTTTGTGAGCCAGCCGGCGTTGACGTCGCCCGGTGCCTTCGGTTGGTAGGCGTCGCCCCACCCCGATGAGACCAGCACGGGTCCGAACACCTGGTCACCGACCAACTGGACGGTCATGCCGTGACTGCCGTCCTTGAACGCCGAGGCCTCCTCGTAGAAGGTCCTCAGCGACTCCGGGTCGCCGACGATGCGGTCCTTCCACTCCACCCGCGCAGCTCCCTCGAGGCCGCCCCATTCGCGGTCGTCGAGGTAGACCATGACGACGAGCACACGCCACAGGTTGGGCGTGGGCAGCAGGTAACCCGCGACGCCACCGGATCCACCCCAGTTCATGAGCATGTTCTGCTGATTGCCGGTGACGGCCACCGGTGGCCCGAGCACGTCGTCGGGCCACAGTGCGGTCACCCGGAACCGCCGGGTCGCCAACAGCAGGCCGTCGGACTTGCGGAAGGCGTCGAGGTGGAACTCGCCGGTGCGGACTCCGGCCAGAAGCATCACCGATTCGGTGCCGCGAGGGTCGGGAGGCTCGATTCCCACGGACACGCTGCCGCCGTCCACGCCCTCACGCACGGAGTAGTCGACGTCACCGGCGCCAAGGCCAACTACGGGGAGGTCGCAGACTAGGCGGGCGTAGCCGCTGGCGTACAACGGTCCGAGCGGCGACTTCACCGGCAGGTCTCCCGCTTCGAGACCCCACTCGATCGCGACGACGCTGTCACCCGCGGCGATCAGCACCATCGAACCCCATCGAATGACGGCGTCGACCTGCACGTCGAGCGGTTCCACCGTCGTCTCGCCGCGATCGAAGTGCACGAGGACGTCGCTGCCGGGACGCGCAGGATCTGCGCGCGTAACTAGTACCCCCGAACCAAGGATCTCGGGGACGGTGCCGAGATGGTCGTAGTCGCCGATGCCCTCGGTGGACGCCGTGCCGTCGGTCAGGTCGACCGTCGTGAGCGTTCGGCCGCCATCGCCTGAGGTCGCGAGGATTTTGGCCGCGCGGGCGGCTTCGTCGACGACGAAGGTACGGGCGCCGTCGAGGCCGTCGACGACGATGCTCAGCAGGCCCGTCTCGAGGTCGGCACGGAGCAGCGCCGGCCCCACACCGCCGTCGAGCGAACCCTCCGTGAGGATCAGCAGCGACAGCGGCTCGGCATCGGCGCGGACGCCGAGCACCGTGAAGGGCACCGACACGAATTCACGCGCGTCGCAACGATCAGCGGCATCGCGGCCCGCCAGCAGGATCGACCCGCCCCGTTCGGCGACGGCCACGCGAAGACCGTCTGCCAGCGGCACGACTCCCACGGGATCGACGAATCCGGAGCCGACGACGGACACCTGCTCGTCGAAGAGCCTGACGACGAGTATCCGGCCGTCGACCGTGGCGGCCCAGATGGCGTTCCGCGCGGTCGAGAAGTCGAGACTGTCGGGCACCAACGCCTCACCCGTGGGAATCGTGCGCTGCAGCATGTCCGTGCTCCCGTCATCGGCAGTCCGTCGCGCTGGACGGTTCAGGACGAATGATCGTCGTGACGGGCTGCAGTGACGCGCGTAGCGGACTACCCGATTTCTAGATCGGAGGCTTGGAGCGAGACTCCCAAGAATCCATTCAGAATCCGCCAAGACCGCCGTCGAATGCTGTTCGCACATCGCGAGACCACGAACCGCCAACAGCACCGAGGAGATCGACGAAGTGTTCAGCACCCGCATCGCCACGTTCGCCACCGCCGCCATCGCCGCCGGCGCCTTCGGGCTGGCCGCCTTCGCGGGTGCCGCGACGGCATCAGCCGGATCGGTCGACGACGAGTTCCTGACCAACATCTCCGCCGAGGGCATCACCTTCGGCTCGGCCAAGGGCGCGATCCAGGCCGGCCAGCTGGTGTGCAGCTACCTCGCCGGCGGCGAGAGCGGCACCGACGTCGGCAAGGACATCATGGGCGACACCGACCTGAGCGCGCACCAAGCCGCGGTCTTCGTCGTCGAGGCGACCTACGCCTACTGCCCGGGGTACATCGGCAAGATCAGCACGTAACCTCCACACCTCCACGCCCCCGCGATTACAGCGCCTTGAGTTCCTCGATGACCGCGTTGACGGACTTCTTCGCGTCGCCGAACAGCATCGAGGTGTGTTCGAGGAAGAACAGCGGGTTCTCGATGCCCGCGTAACCCGCGCTCATCGACCGCTTGAGCACGATGACCGAACGCGACTGGTCGACGTTGAGGATCGGCATGCCGTAGATGGGGCTGGACGGGTCGTTGCGGGCCGCCGGGTTGGTCACGTCGTTGGCGCCGATGACGAGGGTGACGTCGGTGCGGCTGAACTCGCCGTTGATGTCGTCCATCTCCTTCATCGAATCGTAGGGAACGTCGGCCTCGGCCAGCAGCACGTTCATGTGCCCGGGCATCCGGCCTGCGACCGGATGGATCGCATACTTCACCTCGACGCCCTTGGACTCCAGGATCGCGGCCATGTCCTTGACGGCGTGCTGGGCCTGGGCGACGGCCAGTCCGTAGCCGGGCACCACGATCACCTGGTTGGCGTACGCCATCTGGATCGCGGCGTCGGCGGCCGAGGTCGCCTTGGCGGTGCCCTGCTCACCCGCAGCGGCGGCGGCACCTGCCGAGCCCGCTCCGAACGAGCCGAACACGATGGCCGGGATGGAGCGGTTCATCGCCACGGCCATCAGGTTGGTCAGGATCGAGCCGGACGCGCCGACGATCATGCCCGCGACGATCATCGCGGTGTTGTTCAACGCCAAACCTGCTGCTGCAGCCGACAATCCGGTCATCGCGTTGAGCAGCGAGATGACCACCGGCATGTCCGCGCCACCGATCGGGAACACCACGAACAGGCCCATGATCCCGGCGAGCACCAGCACCACGACGATCATCCAGGTCGGGCTGCCCTGCCCGGCGTTCACGCCGATGTAGACCGCAGCCGCCACCGCGCCGAGCAATAGGACGACGTTGGAGGCCTGGAAGATCTTGGTGGAGCGGACCAATGCCTTCTCGACGTTCTTCGGAATCGATTCCTGCAGCTTGAGGAACGCCACCAGCGAGCCCCAGAACGACACCGAGCCGACGATCGCCGCGAACAGTGATCCGACGACCAGCGCGACGGTCGGCGACTGGTCGGGCCGGAAGTGACCGAACCCGTCGGTCTCGATGAACTCGGCCCACGCGACGAGCGCAACCGTGCCACCGCCGACGCCGTTGAACAGCGCCACCAGTTGCGGCATCGCCGTCATCTTGGTCTTCTTGGCGGGCGGCACACCCAGCACCACACCGATGACGAGGCCGGCCGCGATCAGGATCCAGTTGATCGAGGCCGTGTCGCGCACCTTGATCAACGTGGCGACGACCGCCACGGCCATACCGACGGCGGCGATCAGGTTGCCGCGCACGGCCGTCTTGGGGCCGGTCAGTCCGGACAGGCCCAGGATGAAGAGGGCGAACGCAAGGATGTAGAGCGCGTTGACGAGATAGGTCACTTCTCGGCTCCAGCACTCTTCTCGAGCCCAGTCTTGGCAGTCTCAGGCTTCTTGCCCTTGAACATGCTCAGCATCCGGTCGGTGACCAGGAAGCCACCGATGACGTTGAGCGTACCGAAGATCAGCGCGATGAAGGCAATGATCCGCACGCCCCATGACGCGTCGGCCGGCAACTCGCCCAACACGATCAGGGCGCCGAGTACGACGATGCCGTGGATGGCGTTGGTGCCCGACATCAGCGGCGTGTGCAGCGTGTTGGGGACCTTGGAGATCACGGCGAACCCGACGAACCCGGCCAGCACCAGGATCGCGAGATTGGCCAACAGTTGGTCATACATGCTTAGGAAACCTCCCGGGTCTTCGGCTCGCCCGCTGGCGCGGTCTCGCGGGTGACGCACGACGCCGAAACGACCTCGTCGTCGAAGTCTGGTGCCAGTGCACCGTCGGTGATCAACAGCCCCAACAGAGAGGTGATGTTCTTGGCGTACAACTCGCTGGCGTGCTCGGGCATCGTCGCGGGCAGGTTCAGCGGCGAGGCGATCGTCACGTCGTGGCGGACGACGGTCTGGCCGGGCTCGGTGAGCTCGCAGTTGCCGCCGGTCTCGCCGGCCAGGTCGATCACCACGCTGCCGGGCTTCATCCCCTGCACCGCGGCGGCGGTCACCAGCCGCGGCGCCGGCCGTCCCGGGACCAGCGCGGTGGTGATCACCACGTCGAACTTGGTGATCGCCTCCTCCAGCGCCTTCTGTTGCTGCGCGCGTTCGGACTCGGTCAGCTCGCGGGCGTACCCGCCCTCACCCGCCGCGGCCACCTCGTTCTCGCCCAAGTCCAACCACTGCGCGCCGACGGAGACGACCTGATCGGCCACCTCGGGGCGTACGTCATAGCCGGTGGTCTTGGCGCCGAGGCGCCTGGCGGTGGCCAACGCCTGCAGGCCCGCCACGCCGACGCCGAGGATCAACGCGCTGGTCGGCTTCACGGTGCCCGCCGCGGTGGTCAGCATCGGGAAGAACCGCGTCGACAGCGACGCCGCCAGCAGGACGGCCTTGTATCCCGACACGTTGCCTTGGGACGACAGTGCGTCCATCGCCTGCGCACGGGAGATCCGCGGGATCGCCTCAACGGCGAAGGCCTGCACGCCGGCGGCCTTGAGTGCGCCGATTTGGTTCACCTCGTTGCGCGGCGCCAGAAACCCGATGAGCGTCTGACCGCTCGTGAGCTTGGCCACTTCTTCCGTCGAGGGAGGGGCGACCTTCACCACGACCTCAGCCGACCAGGCATCACCGATCGTCGCACCGGCTGCCGTGTACAGGTCATCCGGCAGCAGCGCGCGCTCGCCTGCGCCCGATTCCACGATCACGTCGACTCCGGTGTTCACCAGCGACGTCACCGCCTTGGGTACCAGCGCCACCCGGCGCTCGTCCTCGCCCGACTCGGCGACCACACCCACCGTCGTCTTCTTTTCAGTCATGTCTACTTCCGTCTGCTTTGTTGCTGAGACACCCTAACCGGTACCGCCAGTCACGAACGACTCGCGACCTGATGCATCGATACAGTTCAGGAGGTTACGAAAAACTAGGAGTTGCAACGATGCCCGTCGACCGCATTCTGCCGAGCGATGATGCGCACGAGCTCATCGCATTGACCCGCGACATCGCCGACAAGGTGCTGGATCCCATCGTCGACGAGCACGAGCGCACCGAGACCTACCCCGAAGGCGTGTTCGCACAACTCGGGGCGGCGGGGCTGCTGAGCCTGCCGCAGCCCGAGGAGTGGGGTGGCGGCGGCCAGCAGTATGAGGTCTACCTGCAGGTGCTCGAGGAGATCGCGGCGCGCTGGGCGGCCGTCGCGGTGGCGGTCAGCGTGCACAGCCTGTCGTCGCACCCGCTGTTGGCGTTCGGCGCAGACGAGCAGAAGCAGCGGTGGCTACCCGAGATGCTGTCGGGCGACCGGATCGGCGCTTACAGCCTGTCCGAGCCGCAGGCCGGTTCGGATGCGGCGGCGCTGCGCTGCGCAGCCACCGCCAATGATGCCGGCTACGTCATCAACGGGTCGAAGTCGTGGATTACCCACGGCGGCATCGCGGACTTCTACACGCTGTTCGCGCGGACGGGCGAAGGCTCCCGCTCCGGAGGGCAGGAGCGAAGCGACCGGGGAGGGGGTGAAAGCATCAGCTGCTTCCTAGTGCCCGGCGATCTGCCCGGCCTGACGTTCGGCAAGCCCGAGGAGAAGATGGGGCTCTCGGCCGTCCCGACGACGTCGGCGTTCTACGACAACGCCCCGATCGACGCCGACCGCCGGATCGGCGCCGAGGGCCAGGGTCTGCAGATCGCGTTCAGCGCGCTCGACGCGGGCCGGTTGGGCATCGCCGCGGTCGCGACCGGGATCGCACAGGCCGCATTGGACGACGCGTGCCGTTACGCCAATGAGCGAACGACGTTCGGCCGCAAGATCATCGACCACCAGGGGCTGGGCTTCCTGCTGGCCGACATGGCCGCCGCCGTGGGCAGCGCGAGGGCCACCTACCTCGACGCCGCGCGGCGCCGCGACCTCGGGCGGCCGTATTCATCGCACGCCAGCGTGGCCAAGTTGGTGTGCACCGACGCGGCGATGAAGGTCACCACCGATGCCGTGCAGGTCTTCGGCGGGGCTGGTTACACCCGCGACTACCGCGTCGAGCGCTACATGCGCGAGGCCAAGATCACGCAGATCTTCGAGGGCACCAACCAGATTCAACGCCTCGTCATCGCGCGCGGCCTGACGGCGTAGCAGCGGAGCGCGCCTACTCGGCCGGCGACGTCACGGTCACCACCGTGCCGCGACCGACGGTCGAGTCGATCGACATCGCACCGCCCATCGAGTCGAATCGGGCCTGCAACGACGCCAGCCCGATGTGTCCCTCGGCGACGCGCTGATCGACGATCGACGGCTCGAAACCCGCACCGTCGTCGGCGACGGTGAGCACCACGCGGTCGCCCCTGCGGAACATCCGAACGGTGACCGCGCTGGCGCCCGCGTGCTTGTTGATGTTGGCGAGCAGTTCGCGCGCCGCCCGGTACAGCAGGGCCTGCGACGGCGGTTCACCGACGTCTTCGAGCTCGGTGTCGATGGTGAAGTCCCCCCGAGTCTCGCACTGCCGCACCAGTTCCCGCACCCCAGGCATCAGCCCGAGTTGGGCTAACACCTGCGGGTGCAGGGCCGTCACCGTCGACCGCAGGCCGGCGGCGGTGTCGTTGAGCGCCGCGTAGACCATGTCCAGTGCGGGATCGGGCATGCGTTCGCGCACCTCGTCGAGTTCCAGGCGCGCGGCGAGCAGGGTCTGAAGGGGGCCGTCGTGCAGATGCTCGGCCAGTTCCCGGTTGGTCCTCTCGTCGGCCTGCATCGACTCCGCCACCAGCCTGCGGCGCACGTCGAGCAGGGCGGTGACACGGGCCGCGCGTCGCGTCAGCACCAGGCACAGCGCCGTGGTGGCGACCGCGAGCCAGATCAGAAACCCGAACTGCAGGTAGACGACGTCGGGCATCCCGACGTGGTCGTCCCGTTTCGAGTAGACGATCCACGCCCCGAGGTAGCAGGCCGCGGTGCTGACGCCCAGAACGCCGGTCAGAACGGGGCGGTCGCCGAACGCGACCGACAACGGCAGCAGGAAGAACACCGGCAGCAGCGCCGCGGTCGCGCCCCCGGACACGACGCACAGCGACACCACCGCCAGCACGTCGACCCCCGTCGAGAGCCAGCCGCCCCACGACGGCACCGGCCCGCGGAAGACCAGCACCGCCCACAGCAGCGCGGCGACCGCGTAGGCGCCGAGGATCGACGTATAGAACTCGGGCAACCAGCTGTCGACCTCCCACAACCACACCAGGAAGCCCATCAACGCGATCAACGGCAGACGCAAGAGCGCGGAGACGCGGACGGGCTCTGCGGCGAAGTAGTCGACGATTCGCCGGGGAAAGGGCATCGCTATTCCAGGAGCCCGCGACGCATCGCCTCGGCGACCGCGGCGCCGCGGTCCCCGACGCCGAGCTTCTCGTAGAGCCGCTGCACGTGGGTCTTCACCGTCGACGGGGCCAGGAACATCTGCTTGGCCATCGCCGGGATGGTTTGCCCACTGGCGATGTGGCCGAGCACCTCGCGCTCCCGGGCGCTGAGGGTGGGGGTGTCGGAGTCATTGCGACGTTGAATCTCGCCGACCAACCCGGCGAAGAGATTCGGTGCGACGACATCACGGCCCTTCGCGCAGTTCAGCACCGCGTCGACGAGTTCGGCCCGGCTGGATTCCTTGGAGATGAATCCCGCGGACCCCTTCTGCAAAGCGCTGTAG
>JBBRTH010000047.1:0-44492 GCA_038244615.1 Mycobacteriales bacterium
GGCACCGGCCTCTTGGATGTGGTAGCCGGAAATCGAGATGGAGTTGTACCTCGGCATCTTCACGCTGGTGTAGGCGAAGATGTCGGAGATGATCCGCATCGACGCCTTGGGCGGATAGAGGTAGGTGTTGCGGACCATGAACTCCTTGAGGATGTCGTTCTGGATGGTCCCCGCCAGCTTCTCCGGCGGCACGCCCTGCTCCTCTGCCGCGGCGACGTACAGCGCCAGGATCGGCAGCACGGCGCCGTTCATGGTCATCGACACCGATACCGTCGACAGGTCGATGCCGTCGAAGAGCTGCCTCATGTCGAGGATGGAATCGATGGCGACACCGGCCATCCCGACGTCACCCGCCACCCGTGGATGATCGGAGTCGTAGCCGCGGTGGGTTGCCAGGTCGAACGCCACCGACAGACCCTTCTGTCCGGCGGCGAGGTTGCGGCGGTAGAACGCGTTGGACTCCGCGGCGGTGGAGAAGCCTGCGTACTGACGGATGGTCCACGGCTGGTTGACGTACATGGTGGGGTACGGCCCACGGACGAACGGCGGTGCGCCGGGGAAGGAGTCCACCGGATAGCCGGTCTCGACAGCGGCGTCGCGGTCGGCGACGGTGTAGACGGGTTTGACGTCGATGCCCTCCGGGGTGACCCAGTCGAGTTGGTCGGGGGTGTAGCCGTGTGCAGCGGCGGCCGCCGCCACGTGCTCGGCGACGGCGGATTCGGTGGCGGGAGCCCCCTTTCGGTCACCGTGCAGCGGAACGTCGGCGAAGCTGGCGATGCGTGGTGTTACTGCAGTCATCTCATGCCCCCAATCGGGTCAGCAGCGTCGACAGCGCTTCAATCGCGTCGATCTTGGCGGTGAGATACTCGTCGGGAGTGGCGGACGCATCGACCGTGCTCTCCCCCAACGCCTTTGCCGGTCCGGCGAGGTAGACGTGTGAGGCACCCGCTGCGCGAGCGGCCTCCACCACATCGGAGACCTCTTCGGCGTAGCGCGCATCGGTTCCGCAGATCACCACCGCGACCGGACCGCCCGCATCCGATAAGGCCTGCGCAACGCCTGCCGCGTCCACCGTGCCCGGATTCACCGTCGCTATTCCACCGGAGGCCAGCAGGTTCGCGGCGAACGTGGTGCGGACGTTGTGCTCGGCACGTGGACCCACCGGCAGTAGCAGCGCCGTCGGTCGCGCGTCACGAGCCGCGAGGTGGACATCGGACCGGTCGCGCAACGCCTCGAAGCCTGCTGCGTACCGATCTACCGTTGACGTCGGATTAGGCTGCGGCAGAGGCGCTTCTGCGAGATTCGGATACTCATTCACGCCGGTGAGAGCGGTACGTCGGTGGGCGATGTCGTCGCTTCGCCTGGTTCGGACCCCGGCGATCTCTGCCGCTACGTGCCCACGGGCGGAGACGAATCCGCCCCTAGCCTCGATGTCCTGGAAGTGCTTCCACGCTTCCTCGGTGAGCCTGCGGGTCAGATCCTCGATGAACCACGAGCCGCCACCTGGGTCGAGGACGCGACCGAGGTGCGATTCCTCCAGGAGCAGAAGCTGCGTGTTGCGTGCCATTCGACGCGCGAAAGTTCTTGCCACACCTGGCAATCCACTGGCGATCGAACTGTCGAATTCGTACACCTGGACGGTGTCCGCGCCACCGAGGCCTGCACCGAATGCCCCGAGTGTGGTGCGCAGCATGTTCACCCAAGGGTCACGCTGCGCCATCATCGGTCGCGACGTCACGGCGTGAATCGTTGCCGTACCAGACTCGGGGTGGCCCACGACGTCGGCCACCCTGGCCCAGAGTTGGCGTGCCGCACGCAATTTGGCGATGGTCATGAACTGGTCGTCGTCCGCGCCGTAGCGGAACGCGATCTGCTTGAGCGCGGCGGGCGCGGCGATCCCGCCGTCGCCGAGCAGGCGCAGGTAGGCCACCCCGGCGGCGACGGCGCCGGCGAGTTCCCAGGAGGCGCTGGCGCCGAGATCGTGGAACGTTGATCCATCGACGGTCACCGCACGTACGCCGCCGTCGTATCCGACCGTCTTGGCTGCGGTTGCGACGACCTCCTCGATCGTGGGCGCACTCCGGTCGGTGAGCGCTGCCGTCAAGGGATCTGCTCCGAGGTCGACCGACAACCTGCGGCGCTTGGCCCCGTCGAAGGCGACCACCAGGGCCAAGACGGCATCCGCGGCGGCGACGTAATCCGCACCCGCTTCGAGGATCACCGGCACGAGTTCAAGGAAGACGCCCTCGAGCATTCGGTCGAGGTGGCTCACGTCGACGCCGCCCTCACCGACGCGCAGCACCAGCGCGCTGACGCCGTGCGCCAGCGCAGCCAGTACCGCTTCGTTGCCATCGGAGATGCCGTCCAGCCCTCCGGTGACTTCTCCCGAGTCGCTTCGCTCCAGCCCTCCGGTGACATCTCCCGAGTCGCTTCGCTCCAGCCCTCCGGTGACATCTCCCGAGTCGCTTCGCTCCAGCCCTCCGGTGACAGGGAACGACTCCGCGACCTTCCACCCGGACCTGACGTCGCGCAGCGCATCGCCACCGCGCACGAAGGGCCACTGACCAGGAAGTGAGGGCTCGGGCGGCGCATCGAGGCTGGTGTAGAGGGGGTGTACGGAGAAGCCCTCGTACGTCGGCGAATCGAGCAGTCGCTCGGGTTCGGCACCCAGGTCGGAGGGATCCTTGCGGCTGCTCTTCGCCAACACGACTGCAACCGCGGCGCGCCAGGTTTCGCGGTCGGATTCCCTCGTGCCGGCGCTGGCACTGGACCCCTGTATGGACACCGGCATCTCCCCTGTTGTCGCGCGTGTGACGAACCACCCGCCCATCAGGCTAAATGATCGACATCACGCGTCATCTCCGCGGGCGGGGGTCTTGTGGCCTCGTCGGCGGGAGGCATCGGGAAATGCCACGTACCCTTGACAAGCGTGAAGCCCGTCGTCAGCACGCTGCGCGGGGTCATCGCCGCCGTCGCCGCGGCCGCCAGGCAAGTTCCTCGGCGCCGCGTCATCGCCATGGCGACCGCGGCTGTGATGCTCGTCGCACTCGTCATGATGGTGCCACTGCCGAAGGCAGTCCAGATGCGCGACTGGGCGACCTCGGTGGGTCCGTGGTTCCCGCTGGCCTTTCTCGCGGCCCACGTCGTCGTCACCGTGTTCCCCTTCCCGCGCACCGCCTTCACCCTGTGCGCGGGTCTGCTCTTCGGCCCCCTGTTCGGCGTCGGGATCGTACTGGTCGCCAGCACGCTCAGCGCCGTCATCGCGTTGTTTCTGGTGCGAGCCCTCGGCTGGCAACTCAACCGACTGGTGCACCACCCGAGGGTCGACGCACTGAACACCCGCCTCGAGCAACGGGGTTGGCTGACGGTCCTGTCGATGCGGATGATCCCGGCGGTGCCGTTCTCGGTGCTCAACTACGCGGCGGGCGCCTCGGCGATCCGCGTGCTGCCGTACACGCTGGCCACCATCGTCGGACTGCTTCCAGGCACCGCCGCCGTGGTGGTCTTCGGCGACGCGCTCACCGGCAACGTCAGCCCACTGTTGTTGCTCGTCTCGGTGTCCACTGCCAGCCTCGGCGTCGCGGGTCTGATCTACGAGATCCGCAGCCACCGGGGTCATGACGCCGGCGCGCCCCAGGCGCACGCTGCAGAGCCCATCGTCACGCCCTGACTCTCACGCCGCGGTGTAGGGCCCCTTCACCGTCAGCACGCCGTACAGGCCGAGGAACCCCGTCGCCGCCACCAGTCCCGGACTCCAGTCCTTTGCCTTGACATGGAAGGCGACGGCAAGCGCGAAGTACACCGTGCACATCAACGTGGTCAGCCGCGCGAGCGCCGGGAACCGATACACCGACAGCAGCCCGATCGCGGCGGCACCCTTGGCAATCGGCAGCAGCGGCCGTAGTCCCTCGGCCAGTCCGACGTCGTCCAGTGCCTTCTTGATGGGCGGAAGCTGAAGACCGCACGCGACGGCGTCACCCGCCTGGATCACCGCCAACGCGGCGTAGGTGCGGGTCGACGTGAGCGCGGTCATTGGCCCGGGCCGCCGTGCCGTGGCGCCGGGGGTCGCGAGTAGTCGGTTGCGGGCGGCTGGGCCTGCTGTGACAGCGGGGCATACTGCGGCGGCGCGTCGATGGCACCCGATCCGGGGGTACGTGCCTCGGCCACCGCCTGCGCGACGGCCTGTGCGATCTCGGGGTCTGACTTCGTGTTGAACCACTCCGCCACCTCGGCCGAGTCGTCCTCGGGCTTTGGCAGGTCTTCCTCCACCGGCGACGGCTGATAGCGGAAGACGCCGTCCTCGCCGGGCGCGCCGAGCATCTTGGTGAAGCCCTGCAGCGCCGTACCGAAGTCGCTCGGAACGAGCCAGACCTTGTTCGCCTCGCCCTTGGCCATCAGGGGCAGAGTCTGCAGGTACTGGTAGGCGAGCATCTCGGGGGTCGGGCGACCGGCCTTGATCGCCGCGAACGTCTTCTCGATGGCCTTGGCCTGGCCCTGCGCCTGCAGATAGGACGCAGCTCGCTCACCTTGGGCACGCAGCATTCGGGACTGACGGTCGGCCTCGGCGGCCAGGATCGCGGCCTGCTTGGCACCTTCGGCAGACAGGATCTGCGCCTGCTTCTGGCCCTCGGCCTGCATGATCGACGCCGCGCGGTTGCCCTCGGCCGTCAGGATCATGGCGCGCTTCTCGCGGTCGGCGCGCATCTGCTTCTCCATCGAGTCCTGGATCGACGGCGGCGGGTCGATGCTGCGGAGTTCGACCCGGGCCACGCGCAGGCCCCATCGCCCGGTGGCCTCGTCGAGCACACCGCGGAGTTGGCCGTTGATCTGGTCGCGAGAGGTCAGCGCCTGTTCCAGGGTCATGCCGCCGACCACGTTGCGCAGGGTGGTCGTGGTCAACTGCTCGACGCCGACGATGTAGTTGCTGATCGCATAGACCGCAGCTTGGGGCTCCGTGACCTGAAAGTAGACGACCGTGTCGATGTTGACCGTCAGGTTGTCCTCGGTGATCACGGGCTGCGGAGGGAACGACACGACCCGCTCACGCAAGTCGACCCTGGCGCGAATCTTGTCGATGAACGGCAGCAGCAACGTGAGCTGACCGGAGACCGTCTTGCTGTAGCGCCCCAGCCGTTCGATGACCGCGGCCTCGGCCTGCGGAATCACCTTGACGGACTTGACGACGACGATGATGGCGAAGATCACCAGCATCGCAGCCAGAACCAAGCCGAATACAGCACCATCCATTGCAGTTCTCCCTAACCTCAGAAACCTCAGATGCCCTTGAAGACGATCGCGGTGGCGCCGTCGATGTGCATGACGGTGACGTGGTCGCCCTTTTCGTAGACCTCGTCGTCGTCGAGTGGCCGAGCCGTCCAGATCTCGCCATCGAGTTTTACCTGGCCCTCATGGCGTGTCACCCGATCGAGCACGAGCGCGCTCTTGCCTTCGAGGGCCTTCATTGGCTCTGGCAGACCGGTGCCCGCCGCGAACCGCTTGCGCAATGCCGGGCGCACGAGCACCAGCAGCAGCATGGAAACGACTGCGAAGACCGCACCGTCGACCCAGACCGGTCCGCCGAACAGCGCGCTGGCACCGGCTGCCGACAGCGCGCCGCCGCTGAGCATGAGCAGAAACAGATCACCGGTCAACGCTTCCGCACCTGCCAGGGCAAGTGCCGCGATCAGCCAGATCAGTGCGCCCATGTGGCCAGCCTAACGTGTATCCCGCTCGCCGAGCCGTCAACAACTACACTGCGTGCATCATGTGGTGCCCCAGTGTTTCCCTGTCGGTATGGGCCAACGCCTGGCTTGCGGGCGTCGCCGCGCCGGATGACGTCCTCGATGCGCTATCACTTTGGGCGCCAAGGCATTCCGTAACAGCTTATGACTCCGTCGCAGCAGACCGGACCGGGCTGCCGTGGCCGGATCTCACCGATGCGGGCGCGGTCTCGATGCTGCAGACATTGCGCACGGCCGCCGGCCCGCCAACCGGCGAGCCCGTCATCGCCGTCGCGTTGCCGATCCCCGGTGACGTCCGCGGGCTGCCGGCCGGCACCCAGTTCACCCTCGACGCCATCTCTGCCGGCGAGGCCATCACCGTCTCGTACCGGGGAACCTCCGCGGTCGGTCTGGTCCCCGAGTTCGCCTACGACGAGACCGACCCGGATTACGACCACACCGACGACGAATCGACCGACCACTACCCCGAGCCGATCGCACTGTCGTGGACCGTCTACTCGCTGCCGGTGGTGCCGATCGGTGAGCAACTGGACCTCGGGCACGCCGAATACGAACTCCGCGCCGCGGTCCGCTCGGCGGCCGACGCGCTCGGCACCCTACGCGCCGGGATGACCTCGGCCGACGTCGCCGACCCGCGGGGCCTCGTCGAACAGGTCCTCGAGTCGGCGCGCTTGCACCGGGCACCCGGACACGCATCGGAGCGCGCCTTGCGGGTCCTGGAGAACGCCGCCCACGTCGACGCCATCATCACGGTCAGTTCCGGACTGATGCCGATCGGGTTGCAGTCGTGGTCGGAGATGCAGATCGCCAACGACGCGCTTCGCCCGCTGGTCGGCGTGGTGCGTTCGGCGCGGATGGCTGCCGTCAGCGCGATCCTGCAGTCGGCGTGGCGTCGCTAGAGCAGCTGGTCGTGCACACCGCCCCGTTGATGCTGAACCCATACCCGGGAACCGGTTGTGGGCCCCCGGGTTCAGGCAAGATCCTGGCCGGTTCCCGTCCCTCTCGCAGTTCGTCGATCAGGTCGACGGTCAGCCGGGCGTAGCGCCGCTGCGCATTGGGTGTCGTCGCACGTGCGAACGCGATGCCTGCCGCGCGTGCCTGCTCGCTCAGCTCGGTGTCGAGATCCCAGACGACCTCGATGTGGTCGGCGACGAAACCGATCGGACACACGATCACCGCCTTGGTGCCCGCCGCCGCCAGTGCGGTGAGCTGATCGGACACGTCGGGCTCCAGCCACGGCACCTGCGGCGGACCGGATCTCGACTGCCATACCTGGTCGTAGTCGGAGTACCCCGCGGCCGCCGCCACCAGCCCCGCCGAGTAGGCGACCTGTCGGCTGTACAGATCCGGCCCGCAGCGCGACGCCGCGCGCAACGGAATGGAATGTGCGGTGAAGATCAGGCGGGCCTCGTTGCGCAGGTGTTCGGGAAGCGTCGCGGCGGCATCGGCTATCGCGTCCGCGAACATCTCGACTAGTAGCGGGTGGTCGAAGTACTGCCGCAGTTTGACGAGTTCGGGCGCGTCCGGCCCGACCGCGAGGCGAGCCCGCGCGATGTCCTCCTGATACTGGGTGCAACCCGAGTAGCCACCCCACGCCGACGTGGTGAACACCAAGGCGCGCCGAATCCCGTCCTCGCGCATCCGCGCAACGGTGTCCTCGACGTACGGTTCCCAGTTGCGGTTGCCGAAGTAGACGGGCACGCCCATACCCCGTTCGGCGAGCTCTGCCTCGATCTGCGCGATCAGCGCACGGTTGATGCCGTTGATCGGCGAGACGCCACCGAAGTGCAGGTAGTGCTGGGCGACGTCGTCCAGACGCTCGGGCGGGATGTTGCGACCGCGGGTGACGTTCTCCAGGAAGGGCCGTACCTGCTCGGGCCCTTCCGGGCCGCCGAACGACAGCAGCAGCAGCGCATCGAAGTCGAGGTTGTCCATCGCGTTACAACAGCTGCGTGTGGGCGCCGCCGTCGGCGTAGACGATGGTTCCCGTCGTGGCGGGCAGCCAATCGGAGATCAAGGCGCACACCGTCTTTGCGACCGGTGTCGGGTCCTTCATGTTCCAGCCGATCGGCGCCCGCTGGTCCCAGCCCTCTTCGAGCAACTTCATCTGATCGCCGGCTTCGGCGCCGAGCGCACCACCGACGATGGCACTCATGGCGAGCGTCCGGATCGGTCCTGCAGCAACGAGATTCGACCGCACGCCGTATTGGCCCGCTTCCCGCGCGACGAACCGGTTGACCGACTCCAGCGCGCTCTTGGCGACCGTCATCCAGTTGTAGGCAGGCATCGCGCGGGTGGGGTCGAAGTCCATGCCGACGATGCCACCGCCGGGGTTCATGATCGGCAGCGCGGCCTTGGCCAGCGACGCGTAAGAGTAGGCCGAGATGTGGATGCCCTTGGCGACGTCTTCATAGGGGGCGTCGAAGAACGGGTTGATGCCCATGCCGGTCTGCGGCATGAAGCCGATCGAGTGCACGACGCCGTCGAGCTTGTTGCCCTCGCCGATGACCTCGGTGACGCGGTCGGCAAGGGTCGCCAGGTGCTCCTCGTTCTGCACGTCCAGCTCCAATAAGGGAGCCGGACTCGGAAGTCTTTCAATGATCCGCTGGATCAGCCTCATCCGGTCGAACCCGGTCAGTACCAGCTCTGCGCCGGCATCCTGTGCGACCTTCGCGATGTGGAACGCGATCGACGAGTCCGTGATGATCCCCGTGACGAGGATGCGCTTGCCTTCGAGAAATCCTGCCATGTGTGCCTTGTCCTTTTGCGTCCAGTAGCCGATGTCTTCTTAGTGGCCCATGCCCATGCCGCCGTCGACCGGAAGCACCGCACCGGAGATGTAGCCGGCATCCTCGGACACCAGGAAGCTGACCGCTCCCGCGACCTCCTCGGCGGTGCCGACCCGCTTCGCCGGGATGAATTCCAGTGCCCCCTCCTGGATCCTCTCATCGAGCGCGCGGGTCATCTCGGTGTCGATGTAGCCCGGGGCCACGACATTTGCGGTGATGCCGGCCTTCGAGAGCTCACGGGCGATCGAGCGGGCCATGCCGATCAGACCGGCCTTGGAGGCCGCGTAGTTGGCCTGGTTGCCGATGCCCCACGTGCCGGAGACCGAACCGATGAAGATCATCCGGCCGAAGCGCTTTCTCTGCATGCTGCGCGATGCGCGCTGGGCCACCCGGAACGCCCCGGTGAGGTTCGCATCGATGACCTTCTCAAACTTCTCTTCGGTCATCCGCATGAGGAACGCGTCCGCGGCGACCCCAGCGTTGGAGACCAACACCTCGACCGGGCCCTGATGCTCCTCGACCGCGGTGAACGCGCGGTCGACGGCGGCGGAGTCGGTGACGTCGCACTCGACGCCGAAGAGTCCGTCGGGTGCGCCCGAACCACGGTGTGTCACTGCAACCTTGTGACCGTCGGCGGCCAGTCGCCGGGCGACTGCGAGGCCGATGCCGCGGTTGCCGCCGGTGACCAGTACGGAGCGCGATACGAAGTCCGTCATGCTCGCCAACCTATCTTCTTGCGTGTGTCCGGCCGAAATCGGCCGTGCGGGTCAACCGGGCAGACGGCGGTTGATCAGCAGCGCGGCCAGTGCCGCCAGTGCGAGCACCAGGGAGCCGAGTCGAAGCCATCCCACGCTGGCATCGCCCTTGATGGTCTCGTAGCCGATCTGCTCCTGCAGCGAGGTGAAGACCGCCTTGAGCTGTTCCAGGCTCGACGCGGAGTAGGCGTTGCCGCCGGACAGCTCGGCGATCTTCTTGAGCATCACGTCGTCGACCGGCACGGGTTGGCGTTGGTCGTTGATCTCGACGTAGCCGTACTTCGTGCCGAAGGACACCGTGGAGATCGGTACGCCCTGGTCGTCGGCCGTGCGGGCGGCCGTGTAGGCGCCCTTCGGATTGTCCGGATTCGACGGCACCGTCTCCTTGCCGTCGGACATCAGCACGATGCGTGCCGGTGGCGGTTCGTCGCCGCCGCCGATGACCGCGCCCACGGTCGCGATGGCCTGCAGGGCCGTGAAGATCCCCTCCCCCGTCGCGGTGCGGTCGGCCAGTTGCAGCTTGTCGATGGCGGCCTTGGTGGCATCGCGGTTGGTCGTCGGTGACACCAGCACCGTCGCGGTGCCCGCGTAGGCGATCAGGCCGAGGTTGATGCCGGGCGTCAGCTGGTCGGCGAACTGCTTGGCCGCTTCCTGAGCGGCGGCCAACCGGCTGGGTGCGACGTCGGTGGCACGCATCGACTGCGACACGTCGATCACCAGCATCACCACGGCGCGGTTGCGTGGGGTTCGGACGTCGTTCGTCGGCCCCGCCATCGCCACGGTGAAGAGCACCAGCGACAACACCATCAGGATCGCGGACAGGTGCCGCCAGCGGGCGGGACGCTTGGGCGCCACGCTCTCGAGCAGTTCCATGTTGGCGAAGCGCAGCATCCGCTTCTGCCGGGCCACCTGAACGACGACGTACAGGGCAACCAAGCCGAGGACGACGAGAAGGAAGAGGAAGAACCACGGGTTCTTGAATCCCGTCAGGCTTACTGGGCCGAAAATCGGTAATATCATGTGCCACTTGTCATTTCAGTAATCCGTCCGCGAGCGCTCATCGGGTCGATCCGTTCGTCGCGCAAGCCTTCATCGGGACGCAAGGGCTCCCCGGCGTCGATTGGCCACGAATCGAACGACGTCGGCGATCCAGTCCCGGTCGGTGCGCAGCGTCAGCAGTGGTGCGTTGCAGCGGCGCAGGGTGCGGGCCACGTCGGCGCGATGGGCCGCCGCCGCCTTCGCGAAGTCGGCACGCAGTTGCGCGTCGATGGTGAATTCGCGGGTCACGCCGGATTCAGTGTCTTGCAGGACCACGTCACCGATGTCCGGCAGTTCGACGTCACGCGGATCGATGATCTCAATACCCAGCACCTCGTGCCGTCCAGCGATGCCCCGCAGCGGCCGCATCCAGTTGATCGGACCGAGGAAGTCGCTGATGATCACCACCATCCCACGCCGCCGCTCGGGCCTGCGCAACGCATCGATGGCTACAGCCAGGTCACCTCGGACTCCCAACGGAGCTCGCGGCATGGTGGCGATCGCACGGAGAAGCTCGTGCTCGTGGATCCGACCGCTGAGCGCGGGCACCCGTTTCGTGCTCTCGCCGTTGGTGATCACCGCGCCGATGCGGTTGCCGCCACCACTGTTGAGGAACGCGATGGACGCAGCGGCCGCCACCGCGAGGTCGCGCTTCTCGCATCCGGCGGTGCCGAAGTCGAGGCTCGCCGAGACGTCCACGACCAGCCACGTCTCGAGCTCGCGATCGGCGATCATCTGCCGCACGTGCGGCGTCGTGGTGCGCGCGGTCACCGACCAGTCCATCCGGCGAACGTCGTCACCGGGCTGATAGATGCGGGAGTCCCCCGGTTCGGAGCCCGGTCCGGGCACCAGTCCCTGGTGATCGCCGTGCAGCACGCCGTCGAGTTTGCGGCGGACCGTCAGCTCGAGCTTGCGGAGCGCGACCGAGAGCTCCGGATCCCGGATCTGACCGCGTCGTAGTGACGGCAGATCCACGCGGCCTGACGACTCAGTCACCGACCGCCGGCCGCCGCTGCCGCGGGCATGGCGGGCGCCACCGAGTGTCCTTGCTGGGGAATGGCATTCACCTGCGGTAGCGCCACGGTCTGCATGATCCGATTGATCACCGTCTCGGCGGACACCTCGTCGGCCAGCGCGTCGTAGGACAGCACGAGGCGGTGCCGCAGCACGTCGGGGATCACCTCGACGACGTCCTGGGGAATCACGTAATCGCGCCCACGCACCAGCGCCAGCGCCCGTGACGCGGCGATGATGCCCAGCGAGGCGCGCGGCGAAGCACCGTAGGCGATCCACGCCTTGGCGTCGGGCATGCCGAACTTGTCGGGCTCGCGGGTGGCGGTCACGATGCGAACCACGTAGTCGACCAGAGCGTGGTGGACGAAGATACCCGCCGCGATCTCCTGCAACCTCAGCAGGTCACCGGTGTTGAGGATCTGCTTCGGCTGCGGCGGGGTGACACCCATCCGGTAGATGATCTCGCGCTCTTCCTCCGGCGTCGGGTAGTCGACGTTCAGCTTGAACAGGAAGCGGTCGCGCTGCGCTTCGGGGAGCGCGTAGACGCCCTCCTGCTCGATGGGGTTCTGCGTGGCCATGACGAGGAATGGACTCGGCAGCATGAAGGTCCTGCCACCGAGCGAAACCTTGCGCTCGGCCATCACCTCGAGCAGGGCCGACTGCACCTTGGCGGGAGCACGGTTGATCTCGTCGGCGAGCAGGAAGTTGACCATCACGGGCCCGAGCTCGATGTCGAACTCTTCCTTGCCCGCCCGGTAGATGCGGGTGCCGACGATGTCGGTGGGGACCAGGTCCGGGGTGAACTGGATGCGGGCGAAGGTACCGCCGACGACCTTGGCGAACGTCTCCACCGCCAGAGTCTTGGCCACACCGGGAACGCCTTCGAGGAGCACGTGGCCCTTCGCGAGGAGCCCGACCAGCATGCGCTCGACCAAGAGGTCCTGACCGACGATGATCCGTTTGACCTCGAAGATCGCCCGCTCCAGCGTGTGCACCTCGTTCTGCAGGCCACCGTTCGCGGACGGAGCCTGCTGAGGGCCGCCTGGCGGGAAACCCTGCACCGGGGCCTGCCCGGGGAAACCTCCCGCAGCCTGCGGCGGCCCACTCGGTGACGTCATTCAGTTTCCTCCCACATGTTCTGGTCCGGCGCTGTAGTTCAGACCGCTGGTCTTGGTTGGTCTCGGGTGCGCCAGAGCTACTCGGCGGACGCTTACCGTCAACTATTCCAGGCAGTTCGGAATTCGTCGACGTGCCCTGCCTTGAGGCGGTCTCGATCAGGACTCGATGAACCGGACCAGATGCGGCGACATGCCCGCGGTGCGCACCGGGCTGACGGTGACTTTCTCGGCATTACCCGACGCCTCGAGCATCTTGCCGCCACCCAGGTAGATGGTCACGTGCTGGCTTCCGCCGGGCCCGTAGAAGATCAGATCGCCACGCTTGGCCTGCGACGGCGCGATCGGCCGTCCGGAGTTGTACTGGTCCCCCGAATACTTCGGGATCTGCACTCCGACGCCTGCGAACGCGTACCGGGTGAAGCCGGAGCAGTCGTAGCCGACCTTCCCCGCGTCGTAGTCCACGCCTTCGCTCGGACCGTTGAGGGAACCGCCGCCCCAGGAGTATGGGACACCCATCTGCGATCCGCCGCGCCGGATCACGTACTCGATCGCCTGCGGTCCACGGACTCGGCCGTCGGGCACCGCTGCCGGTGCGCTGCCTCCGAGGCCGATGCTGGACAGGAATTTCTGGCCGAGGCTCTGCGTGGTCTGCAGCGCGATCGCGCTCGCCTGGAACGAGGCGTTGGCGATTGCCACGGGATCACCCGGCGCGCCGGAGCTGACGACCTTCGGAAGCGTCGGATCCCACGTACCGTCAGCGGGGTCGGCGCTGGCCGGCGACGCGGCACCGAACGTCAACGTCAACGCGCAGAACGACGTCGCGAGCGCAATCGCACAGCGAAGAAACTTCGCAGGCAAGACAACCACCATCAGTATTCGATCAATCGAGTCACGTAGGGGGTCATTCCGCTGGTGCGGACGGGCGAGATCTTGACCGTCGAACCGGTGTACGGCGCTTCGAGCATCTGGCCGCCGCCCAGGTACATCGCCACGTGCTGACTGGCATTGGGCCCGTAGAAGATCATGTCGCCGCGCCGCATCTGCGAAGACGGCACCTTCCGCCCAGCGTTGTACTGCGACCCCGAGTAGTGGTCGAGTTTGATTCCGACCCCCGAGAATCCGTACAGCATCAGGCCAGAGCAGTCGAAACCGACCGTGCCGGAGCCAGAGTCGATGCCGCGGCTCGGACCCGCGGCGTTGCCGCCGCCCCAGGAGTAGGGCACGCCCATCTGGGACTGCATCCGTTTGATCACGTACTCCGAGGCCTGCTGACCATAAACCCGGGGTATCGCGCCGTTGGTGTAACCAGTTGGCGCTGCCGTGGGCAGGATCCCGAGCTTCTGCAGAAAGCTGCGTCCCATCTGCTGGGTCGCCTGAGCCGAGGTGGTCGCGATCCCGAGGATCGTGTTGATGATGGCGACCGGGTCACCGCTGACGAACGCACTGGGAATCGCGGGCAGCGTGAGATCCCACCCAGTGTCCCCCGAGTTGCTGGGCGCGGCTGCGGCAGGGTCGCGGTCCCAATCGTTCGACGGGATGGCCGCTGCGGCGGGTGCCGCGACCGGGGCAGCCTGCGCGGCCGCCTTGGTGATGGGCGCCGCCCATTCACGGGCATCGGCGAGCTTGGCCTGTGCAGCCGACCGGTCGGCGGTGAGTCGATCCAGTTCAGTCTGCTGCCCGGTGAACGTCTGTTGCGCCTGCGTCAGCGACGCGACGGCGGCATCCTGGCTGGACTGGGCGTCGTCGACGGTCTGGTCGGCCTTCTGCTTGGCCAGTCGGGCCGCGGACTCTCTGTTGACCCGTTCGGTGCGGGCGCGTTGCAGATCGGCGATGACCTGCTGCGTGCTGGCACTCAACGTCTGCCCGGTGGCCGCGGTGTCGATGATGTCCGCCGGGTCCTTGGCGGTCACGTACGACGCCGACGGGCCGTTCATGTAGGTCGACGCGGCGAACGTGTCGAAGCGCTGTTGGGCCGACGAGATGGCGGCGTTGGCGTCCTTCAGTGCCACCTGGCTGGCATCGACCTCGCCTTGGGCGGCCGCCGCATTGTCACGGGCCGTCTGAACGTCGACGATCGCCTTGTTGACGCTCTCCTGCTCCGCCTGGATGTTCGCACCGAGTTCCTGCAACTTCTGATCCGCGTTGGCGACGGCGGCGACGAGGCCTGCGATTCCCTCGGAACTCGAGGGCTCGGCCACTGCGAGTCCCGCGCCGTTGCTGAACGCAGACGTGAGGAGAACACCACATGCGAGCGAACCCGCAATCGAGGCGCGAAACGTGCGTCTCATTGGACTCCCGGTCTCTCAAGGCTGAACCGAAACGTGGCACGTTCGTCGGGCCCTACAGCCACAGGAGCCACATGAATAACAACTGCAACAGCAGGCACCTTCTGCACCGTACGTCACATCACGCACCAAGGAAACGCCGAGAAGAAATTACATGTTTGTAATTGAATCGAAGTTATCGAATGGTGATGTTCGACAATCGAAAGGCCACCGGGAAAGTCAGTTGCCTGCGGCCACAGGCCTTTCCGGGATATTCGTCTTTCGGGCCCGGACCTGCAGTATCCGAGTGGCGACGGCGGCCACCGCCACGCCGAGGACGAGCACGATCGTGAATGGCGTCCATGGGAAATGCGGCGTGGTCAATTCGGTCACGAAATTCTGAGAGGCCGCAACCGCAGTCCCACTTACCTTCGCGACGTCCTGACCGGCTTCCAGCGTGACGCGGTCGAACGTCGAGCTGGAGGTGCCGGCGAACGACGGGCTCAGCACCAGCACCGTCGAACCCGGATACTCTCTTCCCACCTCCGTGGCGACGTCCCGCAGCGGGGTGTCGATCGGCGGGTTCTGATCGAGCACGACGAGCTTGAGGTCAATGCCCTTCTGTTTGGCATCAGCCACCACCTGGGGTAGCCCGGCATTGCCGGGAACGTCCGGCGCACTGACGCCGTCGCCGCGAAGATCATCCTGAACGAGGTCCATACATACGTCCGGCGGCGTCGCACCCGGATCCTTGCCGACGATCGCGCACACCTGCGACGGGATGAACAGCGGCACCTGCGGAGTCGTCACGTGCCAGACGGTACCGCCAACAAGGGCCGATCGGCTGGCAGCACGCCCGGATCGGGGGAAGACTGGGGTCCGCACCGAAGTGGTTTACAGGACAAGCGTACTGTTAGAACCGTTACCGCCGCGACACAGCCCGTCACGGCGAAGATCGAACCGGGAGTTGATGTGACCAGCGCTAATTCGTTTGGAGCCCGCGACACGTTGAACGTCGGGGACGACGCCTATGAGATCTACCGCCTGGACGCGGTCCCCGGAACCGAGAAACTTCCCTATAGCCTCAAGGTTCTCGCCGAGAACCTGCTGCGCACCGAAGACGGCGCCAACATCACCAAGGACCACATCGAGGCCATCGCCAACTGGGATCCCTCGGCAGACCCGAGCATCGAGATCCAGTTCACCCCGGCCCGGGTGATCATGCAGGACTTCACCGGCGTGCCCTGCATCGTCGACCTCGCCACCATGCGCGAGGCGGTTGGCGGCCTTGGTGGCGATACCAACAAGGTCAACCCGCTGGCCCCGGCCGAGATGGTGATCGACCACTCGGTGATCGTCGACGTTTTCGGCCGGCGCGACGCCTTCGAGCGCAACGTCGACATCGAATACTCGCGCAACGGCGAGCGCTATCAGTTCCTGCGTTGGGGTCAGGGCGCCTTCGACGACTTCAAGGTGGTACCGCCCGGCACCGGGATCGTCCACCAGGTCAACATCGAATACCTGGCCCGCACCGTGATGGTCCGCGGTCGGGAGGGCGAAGCCGGGGGGGCTGAGGTACAGGTGGCGTACCCGGACACCTGCGTCGGCACCGACAGCCACACCACGATGGTGAACGGGCTCGGTGTGCTCGGCTGGGGAGTCGGCGGCATCGAGGCCGAGGCCGCAATGCTGGGCCAGCCGGTGTCAATGCTCATCCCCCGCGTCGTCGGCTTCAAGCTGTCCGGCGAGATCAAGCCCGGCGTCACGGCCACCGACGTCGTGTTGACCGTCACCGAGATGTTGCGCAAGCATGGCGTGGTCGGCAAGTTCGTCGAGTTCTACGGCGAGGGCGTGGCCGAGGTTCCTCTGGCCAACCGCGCCACCCTCGGCAACATGAGCCCCGAATTCGGTTCCACCGCAGCCATCTTCCCGATCGACTCGGTGACCGTGGACTATTTGCGCCTCACCGGCCGCACCGATGAGCAACTCGCGCTCGTCGAGGCGTATGCCAAGGCGCAGGGCATGTGGCACGACGCCGCCCACGAACCGAAGTTCTCGGAGTACCTGGAGTTGGACCTCGGCGACGTGGTGCCGTCCATCGCAGGCCCCAAGCGTCCGCAGGACCGGATCCTGTTGTCGGAGTCCAAGATTGCGTTCCGCAAGGACATCCACAACTACGTGGAGCAGAACCACCCCACACCGGAGACCAAACTCGACGAGTCCCTCGACGAGTCCTTCCCCGCCAGCGATCCGGTGTCACTGTCCTTCGCCGACGACGGCGCCGTCGACGTGCTGTCGGCAGCCAACGGCTCCCACGGAAGGCCTAGCAAGCCGGTCACGGTGCGCTCCGACGAGCAGGGCGAGTTCGTTCTCGACCACGGCGCGGTCGTCGTTGCGGCCATCACCTCCTGCACGAACACCTCCAACCCGTCGGTGATGCTCGGTGCGGCACTCCTGGCCCGCAACGCCGTCGAGAAGGGGCTGACCTCCAAGCCATGGGTCAAGACGTCGATGGCTCCAGGTTCGCAGGTGGTCAGTGACTACTACGACAGGGCGGGTGTCTGGCCGTACCTGGAGAAGCTGGGCTTCTTCCTGGTCGGCTACGGCTGCACCACGTGCATCGGCAACACCGGTCCGCTGCCCGAGGCGATCTCGAAGGCGATCAACGACAACGACCTCTCGGTCACCGCGGTGCTCTCGGGCAACCGCAACTTCGAGGGCCGCATCTCCCCCGACGTGAAGATGAACTACCTGGCCTCCCCGCCGTTGGTGATCGCGTATGCACTGGCGGGCACGATGGACTTCGACTTCGAGACCGAACCGCTCGGCCAGGACAACGACGGCAACGACGTCTTCCTGAAGGACATCTGGCCCTCGTCGCAGGAGATCTCCGACGTCATTGCGTCGTCGATCGACAGGAAGATGTTCACCGACAGCTACGCCGACGTGTTCAAGGGCGACGAGCGCTGGCGGAACCTGCCCACTCCGGAGGGAAAGACGTTCGACTGGGATCCGAAGTCGACGTACGTGCGCAAACCGCCGTACTTCGACGGCATGCCCGCTGAGCCGCAGCCGGTCACCGACATCTCTGGCGCCAGAGTGCTTGCGCTGCTGGGCGACTCGGTCACCACCGACCACATCTCGCCGGCAGGAAACATCAAGGCGGGCACGCCGGCGGCGCAGTACCTCGAGGAGAACGGCGTCGACCGCCAGGACTACAACTCCTACGGGTCGCGCCGAGGCAACCACGAGGTGATGATTCGCGGCACGTTCGCCAACATCCGGCTGCGCAACCAGCTGCTCGACGACGTGTCCGGTGGTTACACCCGCGACTTCACCCTGGATGGCGGCCCTCAGTCGTTCATCTATGACGCGGCGCAGAACTATGCGGCACAAAGCATTCCGTTGGTGGTGCTGGGCGGCAAGGAGTACGGGTCGGGGTCCTCCCGCGACTGGGCCGCCAAGGGCACCAGCCTGCTGGGGGTGCGCGCGGTGATCACCGAGTCGTTCGAGCGCATCCACCGTTCCAACCTGATCGGCATGGGCGTGGTCCCGCTGCAGTTCCCCTCTGGAGAATCCGCGTCGAGTCTCAAATTGGACGGGACCGAGGTGTTCGACATCTCCGGGATCGACGCGCTCAACATCCAGGGCGAGCGCAGCGACGGAGAAGGCCACGGCGCGACGCCGAAGACCATGCACGTCACCGCCACCAAGACGAATGAAGCGGACGGCACGGAGTCCGTCGTCGAGTTCGACGCGGTGGTGCGGATCGACACCCCCGGAGAGGCCGACTACTACCGCAACGGCGGCATTCTGCAGTACGTCCTGCGAAACATGCTCAAGGCCTAGAAGACTCGAGGAAAGAAAGAAAAGGCCCCTTCGTTGCCACGGGTGACCGATGACCATCTGGCGGCGCGCCGTCGTGAAATCCTCGACGGTGCTCGGCGGTGCTTCGCGAAGTACGGATACGAGAGCGCGACCGTGCGGCGGCTGGAGCAGACCATCGGGCTGTCGCGCGGCGCGATCTTTCATCACTTTCGCGACAAGGACACGCTGTTCTTCGAGCTCGCACGCGAGGATGCCGAACGAATGGCGGAGGTGGCGTCGCGCGAGGGTCTCATCCAGGTGATGCGTGACCTGCTGGCTGCCCCAGAACAGTTCGACTGGCTGGCCACCCGCTTGGAGATCGCCAGGAAGCTCCGCAACGACCCCGTGTTCCACGAGGGGTGGGCGGAACGGTCTGCGGAGCTGTCCGACGCCACCGCTGAGCGGCTGCGACGACAGAAGCAAGCCGGACGGCTACGCGATGACGTACCTGCCGACGTGCTTCAGACGTATCTTGATCTCGTGCTCGACGGGCTCGTCGCCAGACTGGCGTCTGGCGACGATCCCGTACAGCTCAGCGCCGTTCTCGACCTGGTCGAGGCATCCGTTCGTCAGCAGTAGCTAGTGCCGGCGGCGGTGGTTCGGCCCGCCACGACTTCGCATGGTCGTACCGGACTCGCGCAACATGCTGTGTACCGAACCGTAAGACTTTCCGGTAGTTGCTACCAGGGCCCTTATACTCGCACCCTTTTCGTAGGCGCTGCGCAACTCGTCGAGCAATTCATCCCTGGGCCTGTCCAGTTCTGTCATCTGAATCTCCCCATCTCCCAGATATCTTCAGATACCCGGCGGAAAAAAATTCAATCAGGTTGCAGGATCAGGCCAATTCGATGAGGTCACGGTAGTCGTCGGACCAGTAGTCCTCGGTACCGTCCGGCAGTAACACGACCCGCTGGGGATCCAGCGCCTCGGCGGCGCCGGGATCGTGAGTCACCAGGACGACGGCGCCGAGGTAGCTACGCAGTGCGTCCAGCACCTGTTCACGAGACGCGGGATCGAGGTTGTTGGTCGGCTCGTCGAGCAGCAGCACGTTCGCCGTCGATGCGACCAGACCGGCCAGGGCCAGCCGGGTCTTCTCGCCCCCGGACAACGTGCCCGCAGGCTGGTCCAGCTGCGGACCGGTGAACATGAAGGCCCCGAGCAGGCTCCGCAACTCCTGTTCGCCGGTATCGGGCGCAGCATGCCGGATGTTCTCCCATACCGAGGCCAGTCCGTCGATGGTGTCGTGTTCCTGCGCGAAGTACCCGAGCTTGAGTCCGTGGCCAGGTTCGATCACACCGGCATCGGCGACCTCGGCTCCGGCCAGGATCCGCAACAGCGTCGTCTTGCCCGCGCCGTTGAGTCCGAGAATGACGACGCGGGATCCCTTGTCGATCGCCAGGTCGACGCCGGTGAAGATCTCGAGCGAGCCGTACGTCTTGGTCAGCCCCTTGCCCACCAGGGGGGTCCGACCGCACACGGCCGGCGTGGGGAACCTGATCTTCGCGACCCGGTCGGCGACGCGTTCTTCGTCCAAGTCCGCCATCATGCGATCGGCGCGGCGCAACATGTTTTGTGCCGCTACCGCTTTGGTGGCCTTGGCGCCCATCTTCGCCGCCTGTGTCCGCAGGGCACCGGCCTTGCGCTCGGCATTGGCCCGTTCGCGGCGGCGACGCTGTTCGTCGGTGGCGCGGGCGTCGAGGTACTTCTGCCAGCCCATGTTGTAGACGTCGGCCTCACCGCGCACGGCGTCGAGGAACCACACCCGGTTGACGACGTCGGCGAGCAGATTCACGTTGTGACTGGTGACGACCAGACCGCCGGTGTGGCTCTGCAAGAACGTGCGCAGCCACCCGATCGAGTCGGCGTCGAGGTGGTTGGTGGGCTCGTCCAGCAGCAACGTGGTGTCCGAGCCCGAGCCCGTGTCCGACGCCGCGAACAGGATGCGTGCCAGTTCGACGCGACGTCGCTGACCACCGGAGAGCGTCGTCAACGCCTGAGTCAGGATCCGGTCCGGCAGTCCGAGGCTCGCGCAGATGCGACCCGCCTCGCTCTCAGCCGCGTACCCGCCGAGCGCAGCGAAACGCTCCTCGAGCTGACCGTAGCGCTTCACCGCCTTGTCTCTGGCGGTGTCGTCGGCGACCTCGGCCATGATCGTCTGCTGCTTCTCCAGATCGGAGAGAAGAGTGTCGAGCCCACGCGCCGAGAGGACCCGGTCACGGGCCAGCATGTTCAGGTCACCCTCTCTGGAATCCTGTGGCAAATAGCCGATCTCACCGGTCCGGTCGATCGTGCCCGCATAGGGTTCGCCCTCGCCGGCGAGGATGCGCATCGTGGTGGTCTTGCCCGCGCCATTACGGCCGACGAGTCCTATCCTGTCACCCGGTTGAATGCGCAGAGCGGCACCCTCAATGGCCAGCAGCGTACGCGCGCCGGCGCGGACCTCGAGGTCCGTTGCGGTGATCACGCTGCTGCACTCCTCATGTCGTTCTACTTGTCGTCGGTGAAGACTGCCGGCCGCCTCTGGGCGCGCGCAGCAACCGCTTCTTCGAAGTTGGCGGTAAGCAGGCGCACGTAGAGTTGTCCCAGACCTTCAGCCTGCATGTGACCCTCCAGGCTACCGGCCTCCAGTCCACTCCAGAGCGTCCGCTTGGTCAACTCGACTCCCGGCCGCGAGAACGACGCGATGCGCTGAGCCATCTCATAACAGGTGTCGAGCAGAGCGTCGTCGGAAACCGTCCGCGACACCAGGCCGATGCGCTCGGCTTCGCCGGCGTCGATGTCGCGCCCGGTCAGCATCGCCTCGAATGCCCGCGAAGTACCAATTGCCCTGGGCAGCAAGTAAGAAAGGCCGAGTTCACTCGCGGTCAGGCCGTTGTTGATGCCCGCTGCCCGGAAGTAGGCGGCCTCCGCCGCGACCCTGATGTCGCATGCCAAGGCCAGGCACAGACCGCCGCCGATGGCGGCGCCGTTGACCGCCGCGATGACGGGTTGATGCATCTTTCGTATGGCGAGAATCACGTCGTCCAGCACTTCCATGGACCGCAACGCGAACGTCGGCCGGGTCAGTCCGGCGACGTGTGGGACTGAACCCGCCGACTTGTGGTCGGCTCCCGACGAGAAGCCCCGGCCCGCGCCGGTCAACACCACGGCGCGGATGTCGTTGTCGGTGGTGAGCTCATCGAGTGCCTGCCTCAGCGGAATCATGACGTCGAACGCCATCGAGTTCATCCGCTCGGGCCGGTTGAGCGTCACCAACGCCACATGGGGTTGCGGGTGGTCGACGAGGACCAGGGGTTCGTTCTGCTCGCTCACGGACTGCACGCTATCGCGTGCGCCCGTCAGACCTCTTCTGCTTTGGCCTGCTCGGCGATCGCGGCGTCGACGTCGAGTTCCTTGATCTGGTCGATCACCGCCTCGAGCTCCTTCGCAGGCAGCATGCCGGAATGCCGAAAGACCATGTGGCCCTTCTTGAAGGCCATCAGCGTGGGGATCGCCTGGATCTCCGCGGCGGCGGCCAGACCCTGCTCGGCCTCGGTGTCTACCTTGGCGTGCACCACGTCGGGATGCTCGTCGGACGAGGCGGCGTACGTCGGCGCGAATGCGCGACACGGTCCACACCACTCCGCCCAGAAATCGACGAGCACGATCTCGTTGTCGGTGATGGTGTCATTGAACTGTTCGGTGGTGATGTCTTGCGTGCTCACGTGTCTCCCAACGTCGGACCCTACCTGCTTGTTCCCACTATGTGGTCAACGCAAAACGGTGTGGTCAACGCAAAACGGTGTGGTCAACGCAAAACGGTCAGTGCAACGTGCTCAGCGCACACTTCGCGTCGTAACCATTGAACCCGTCCAGCGTGTCGTCGCGCAGCCTGTTGACCCACGCCGGATCCGCGAGGAGCGCCCGGCCGATGGCGACGACGTCGAACTCTCCCGCCTCGCACCGCGCGATCCACCTTGTCCGCTGGTGCCGGTGCGATCATCTGGCGCGGACCCTCATTGAGGAAGGCGGTGTCCAGTCCGATCGAGCCCACCGCGATCACTCCACCTGGCGATGCCCGTCGCGTCATGGGGCCATGGCGAACCGGTTGGGAGTGGTCATCGACCGGACGGTCAGCGGTCGAAACAGCTCTGTTGCACCTTCGAGGCTCATGAAGGGGTGCAACGTGGTTCGTCGCGGACTGCGGTGGATGAGCTCGGCGGCCGCGGGATCGATGTCGAGCACGGCCTCGGCGGGTAGCGGGTCGGCGACCTCGTAGACACCTTCGGGCGGGCCGACGTCGATATCGGTCGCGGCGGCGAGCGCGCCGACCGTTCCCGTCAGCGCCGCGGCATCCTCACCCAGACGAGTTCGGTGCCATGCACTGCGACGGGTATGGATACGCCGGTGAAGCCGTCGAGGCGGACGGCGAGCCGGATGGTTCCGGCGGACCGGTACTGCGGGCCGGCGATGAAGCTCTCGGCAATGCCACGGAGTTGGCGGCGAGTGGTGACGAAGACGCCGTCTGGATCGTCTGTCATGTGTGCTCCCCTTCCTTCAGTTCACGACCCCTTACCCAAAGGCGTCCAGGCGTCACCACGACACGGCGAAAGCCGCTTGCACGAACCTCAGCACTGGTCGTTGACGAAACAGTCCAACAGGAGCTTGGTGACGTCGTACCCGGGGGCTTGAGTCTTCTTGATGATGTGCGTGGCCGGCACGTCTACGCCCGGAAACGCCTGCTCCAGCACCCGGGTGCCCGACCGGAAACCGTATTTCTTCCAGGCGACGTCTTGGACCGCATCGTCCTGAACAGCCGCTATCAACTTCTTACCGTTCGGCGTCAGGCTGAGGATCGGGTGATCATTGAAGATGGTCGGCTCCGGGTAGAGGGTCACGATCCCCTCCGGCACGACGCCACCGTTGCGTGTGGTGATCCACTGCAGCAGCTGGTTTTCATACCCGGCCAGCAAACCGCCGGTCTGCTGGATGACCCACTGCTCGAAGGCGCTGTCCGAGCCAGTGCGCATCAACCCCTGCGCTTCGACGAGGGCCTTTACCTTCGGCACCGACGCGGCAGCCTGGGCCGCCGTCGCGGGTTGGTAGGGGTTCCCGGAAGCGAGCGTGGCCAACTCCAACTGGGCCAGGGTCATGCCCGAGTTGGAGGTAGCTGGGTCACTGCTGTTGATCAGCACCGGTCCCGAGGGCAGCGTGACGCCGAGATCGGCCCACGACTTGCCCGGCAGCAGGTAGTCGTCCAGGAGCTTTCTGAGGTCGACGATGAAGTACGCATTGCCGCGAACCTGGACGATCCCGGCGTTCTTCAGTCCGTCCGCGGCCTCCCTGTTGGCGTAGATCACTTCCGGTGACTGCAACACCGATGCGGCTTCGTAGTCGTTGCCGAACACCTTGCTGGTCCCGGACCCCTCGAAGATCGCCTGCGCGCTGGCAGACGACGGCCACAGGCAGTCGATCTTGTCTGCATTGAGTTCGTCGGCCGGAATCTGAACCTGCTTGTACGAGCCCTTGGCGTTGAAGTCGACCTCGATGCCGTACCTGTCCCGGAGGATCGTCTTGACCTCGGGATCGTTGATGAAGTCCTCCTTCTCGGAACCACCGAGGCAGGTGAGCTTCACCGGACCGTCGCCTGGAGCGGCGGTGTCGCCAGGTGTGGAGCGGTTGCTCGTGATCAGTACGACGGCGATGACCAGTACTGCGACGATCCCGGCTATACCGGCGTAGAAGAGCCCCTTTGACTTCTTCATGGTCGTCCGCTCACGCGAGTTCCGGCGGCGGGTTCATATTGAGCGCGGTAAGCGAATTGATGTAGTCGTCCATCTTCTTCGCCGTGAGCTCCCTGTCGGGTTGAGCGGTGAACTCCGCGAGCCGTTTCAGCTCCTCCTGCCCCAACCGGACGTACTCCGGGTCGCCGCTGTCCTGGACGTCGATGTAGTCCTCCAAGGTGCTCGCCACGTCAGTCAGGTAGGCGAGGCTTCGTTGCGAGAGCGGTAGGGCGACACGAACATCCCTCTGTCGGATGATCTCGATCATCCGCGGAACTCCGTCGCAGCCGGCCGCCAGCGCGGCCTGTGTCTGCCCATCGGCCACCCGGACGGTGAGCGCCCGGATTCTGACCGCGGCCTTGTCAATTCGCCGAAGGTTGTCGTCGAGCTGACCGTCCTTGTCCGACGGTGTCAGGTAGTTCACGGTGAACCAGACCGAAGCCGTCAGCAGCAGTCCGAGGCCCACTGCCATCGGCCAGGTCACACCGAGCGCGAAGAGGACCAGGAATCCCAACGCGCCCAGGGCAAGTGCGGCCAGAATCGTCCGTTGCGATGGCGTCATGGCTTGGCCTTACCTGAATCCGGCCGCGTCTCGCAGCGCGCTGACGACGTCGTCCTTGTGGATGTACGTACCGCCGGTCTGCGCGACGATGACGTCGCGAAGGTCGCGCTCATCGATCTCGCCGAACCCGATCGCAATGACGGGGATGTTCATCGTCGCGAGCTGGTCGATGGCGCCGGGTTCGTGGCCGCCGTCGTTGCCGTCGGTCATCAGGACGACCGCCTTCTTCCGGGAGTCGTCACCATAGCTGCGGAACACGTCAGCCGCCCGGGCCAGGCAGCCGCGGAGGTTCGTATCGCCACCGGGACTGCTGTTGGTGATCTTGTCGCGCAAATCGAGCAGCTCGTCCCGCTTGTTCCCGTTCACCGTCCACGGGCCGCCCTTGATGTCGCCGTCGAAGATGAACACGGTGGTGCTGTCGCGTGGGTTGGCCAGCAACATGTACTTCCTGGCCGCGTCGGGGTCGAACAGAATGTCGGCGGCCTGCTTGACGCCGTCCCAGCCGGCGCCTTCCATGCTTCCCGATCCGTCGATGCAGTAAACGAAATTGCCCGGCGGCCGGTAGACGGTGTTGTAGTTGTATAGCGCGTTTTCGATCACCGAGGCCGAGGGGAACCGAATCGGCTGCTCCTGCTTGTCGGTCACGATGCCCCAGTCCGCCCGGAAGACGTTGTCCGAGATGTCCTTCGGGAGATTCGGAAGGGACAGCCCGCTGCTGTTGACCGGACGTCGGCCGAGCTCGAGGAGCGCCTGTTGCGCCGTGGGACTCAGCAGGTACTGCTGCAGCTTGTCGAAGTTGGCTCGCTTCTCGCTGTTGTCGCCGTGCGGAAGGAATCCGAGCGGAGAGTCGGCGAAGGCCAGGGAACCCTGTGGATACACCACAGTCATCGGCTCTTGGCCGTTGGCAACGCGTTCGCGGTTCATCTCGATGACTAGCGCTTCGTAGGTGAACACCGCGTCGCACCGGTCGGGCGACGCAGTGCATTCGTCCATCATCGTCTTCGTCGAGGGAGGCGTGTGATCGAACTTGCTCAAGAACCGGGTGATCCCGTTACGGACCTGGTCGGAATCGAGTTGCTCCTGGGTCAGGGCCTTGCCCGGTGGATTGCCCGCGAAGTAGTTGAGGAAGGCGAAGTAGACGGTAGCCCCGGAGTTCGACTGGGTGGGATTGGTGATCCACACCTTCGTCTTGCCCGATTCGACCGCCTCGAGAATCTGTTGGATCGACGTGTCGCTACCGGGCGTGAAGCCAAGGCCGTCCATCACGTGCTTCCAGCCCGCGAATACGATGGGCGACGAGAACATCGGCTTCGAATCCACCAGCGCGTTGCACCGCTCGTTGCCGATCTGCTCGAAGACGGTGCTCGCGAACCAGAAGATGTCGTACGGCGGCAGGTTCGAGCAGTCCTCGCTCAGCTTGTTGGCCTGATCGACGGACCCCAGTTCCTTCGCTTTGCAGGTGAGACCATTGTCGGCACACCACGGTTGCACGATCTGCTCGAAGACGAGGTGCTGTTCGGAGCCCATCACGATGTTGAGCACCTTGGGGTCGTCGTCGTACTGGGTGGGTGCGGCGCCTTCGTTTCCTCGTCCGCTTCCTCCCGAACACGCCGCCGTCACCACAGTGACGAACGCGAGTCCCACGGCAAGCATCCGGCGCATGCGCAACCCCTTGTCCACCAGTCGTTCACACGCTGTTTTCCTGGTGCCGTCGGTCGATGAACGACGATACGCAGTGCGGCAGACTCTACCGCAGCCGCCGGCCCGGACCAGGTGTTTTGCGGTCGCGCGCGCTGTCAACGGTGTGGCGCTTCAACGCCTTTCGGACCGACCGGGAAGTCTCCTGGATCGACGCCCCGCGGCGAGGTCTGGGGCACCTCGGCGTGCGGTCGAGACAGCACCAGCCCGTCACACGCCGGGCGGATACCTCGGCGCCCCAGCAGCCGGGAAGCTAGACCGTGAAGCCGAGCGCCCTGAGCTGCTCGCGCCCGTCCTCGGTGATCTTGTCGGGCCCCCACGGCGGGTTCCAGACCCAGTTGATCTTGATCTCGTTGACGAGACCGGAACCGACCAGCGCGGCACGAGACTGGTCCTCGATGACGTCGGTCAAGGGGCAGGCGGCCGAGGTCAGCGTCATGTCGATCAGCGCGACCTTTGAGCCGGCGTCGCCGTCCTCGATGTTCAGTCCGTACACCAACCCCAGGTCGACGACGTTGATGCCCAATTCGGGGTCGACCACGTCGCGCATCGCCTCTTCGAGATCGGCGATCACTTCGTCTGAAGCGGTCTCACTCATCGTCGTTCCTCCACGTCATCGCTGGCCTGCGCCAGCGCGTCCTTGAATGCCATCCAGCCCAGCAACGCGCACTTCACCCTAGCCGGGTACTTCGCTACGCCGGCGAAGGCGATCCCGTCACCGATGACGTCCTCGTCTCCTTCAACGTTCCCGCGCGAGGAGATCATCTCGGTGAACGCCGCAACGGTCTTCAGCGCGGCGCCCACGCTCTGCCCGATCACCTGATCGGTGAGCACCGATGTCGCCGCCTGGCTGATCGAGCAGCCCTGACCGTCATAGGAGATGTCGGTGACCGTCTCACCGTCATCCGACAACGCGACCCGCAGCGTCAGCTCGTCACCACAGGTGGGGTTGACGTGATGAACTTGCGCGCCAAACGGTTCCCGCAACCCACGATGATGCGGGCGTTTGTAGTGATCCAGGATCACTTCCTGGTACATCTGCTCCATGCGCACGGGTTCACTCCCGCCCGAAGAACTCGATGGCGCGTTCTACCCCCGCCACCAGGCGGTCCACCTCGTCGAGCGTGTTGTACACCGCGAACGACGCGCGCGCGGTGGCGGCGATGCCGAACCGCCGGTGCAGTGGCCATGCGCAATGATGACCCACGCGAACCGCGACACCCTCGTCGTCGAGCACCTGCCCGACGTCGTGTGCGTGGATCCCGTCGACGACGAAGCTCAGCGGCGACCCGCGATGCTCCACCGAGGTCGGGCCGACGATCTGGACACCACCGATTCCCGACAGTCCGTCGAGTGCGGCGGCGACCAGTTCGACCTCGTGCGCCTCGACCGCGTCCATCCCGATCTCACTCAAATAGCGTGCAGCGGCTGCCAATCCGACGACCTGTGACGTCATCGGAGTACCTGCCTCGAACCGTTGCGGCGCAGGCGCGTAGGTGGTGGACTCCATCGTCACGGTTTCGATCATCGACCCGCCCGTGATGAACGGCGGCATGGCGTCGAGCAGCTCACGGCGGCCATAGAGCACACCGATGCCCGTCGGACCCAACATCTTGTGTCCAGAGAAGGCGGCGTAGTCGACGTCGAGTCCGTGGACGTCCACGGGCTGATGGGGTACCGACTGGCATGCGTCGAGCACCGTCAGCGCGCCGACGGCCCTGGCGCGGGAGACCAACTCCGCGACCGGCGCGATGGCGCCGGTGACATTCGAATGGTGGCTGAAGGCAATGACTTTGATCCGCTCGTCGAGTTCCAACGAGTCGAGGTCGATGCGACCGTCCTTGGTAACCCCGTACCAGCGCAACGTGGCTCCGGTACGGCGGGCCAGTTCCTGCCACGGGATCAGATTGGCGTGGTGCTCCAGTTCAGTGGTGACGATGACGTCACCAGGTCCGACGGCCCGCTCGAAGCGGTCGTCCCCCAGCACGTGGGACACCAGGTTGATCGACTCGGTGGCGTTCTTCGTGAAGACCAGTTCGTCGGAATCGGCGCCGACGAACGTCGCAATGTCCTCGCGCCCGTGCTCGTAGGCGTCGGTGGACTCCTCCATCAGCTGGTGCGCGCCGCGGTGCACGGCCCCGTTGGACGTCGTCAGAAACTCGCGCTCGGCATCGAGTACCTGCAGCGGCTTCTGCGACGTAGCACCAGAATCCAGGTAGGCCAATTGGTTTCCACCACGCATCTGCCTGGCCAGAATCGGAAAGTCGGCCCGAATCCTGGCGAGTTGAGCGGCATCCAAGGTCCGTACCGAGGCGGTCACGTTACGCTCCGACCGCCTGGGTGAAGCGCTCGTAGCCGTGTTCCTCGAGTTCGTCGGCGAGCTCGGGGCCACCCGACTGCACGATGCGGCCGCCCACGAAGACGTGCACGAACTGCGGCTGGATGTAGCGCAGGATGCGGGTGTAGTGGGTGATCAGCAAAACGCCGCCGTGCTCGGCCTCTGCATAGCGGTTGACGCCTTCGCTGACGACGCGCAGCGCATCGACGTCGAGGCCGGAATCGGTCTCGTCGAGGATGGCGATCTTGGGCTTGAGCAGTCCGAGCTGCAGGATCTCGTGGCGCTTCTTCTCACCACCGGAGAAGCCTTCGTTCACACTGCGCTCACTGAAGGCCGGGTCGATGTCGAGATCGCTCATCGCGCTCTTGACCTCCTTGACCCAGTAGCGCAGTTTGGGCGCCTCGCCTCGGACTGCGGTGGCCGCCGTCCGCAGGAAGTTCGACATCGACACGCCGGGCACCTCGACGGGGTACTGCATGGCAAGGAACAGCCCGGCACGCGCGCGTTCGTCGATGCTCATCTCGAGGACGTCCTGGCCGTCGAGCGTGATCGAGCCGGAGGTGACGGTGTACTTGGGGTGACCGGCGATGGCGTAGGAGAGCGTCGACTTGCCAGAACCGTTGGGCCCCATGACCGCGTGGGTCTCCCCCGACTTCACGGTCAAGTCGACACCCTTCAGGATCGGGATGTCCTGCCCTTCCGGGGATGTCACGCTGACGTGAAGGTCCTTGACTTCCAGTGTGGTCATGATTGCAACGTCCTTGATTCGGTGATGGCAAGTTCGTGTTCGATGGCGTCGGTCAATCGATCGCGCACGCCGGGGATGGCGATCTTGGAGATGAGCTCGCCAAAGAAACCGCGCACCACCAGTCGGCGGGCCTGCTCCTCGGAAATGCCGCGAGCCCGCAGGTAGAACAACTGCTCGTCGTCGAATCTTCCTGTGGCGCTGGCATGTCCGGCTCCGATGATCTCGCCGGTCTCGATCTCGAGGTTGGGCACCGAGTCGGCGCGCGCGCCATCGGTCAATACCAGGTTTCGGTTCACTTCGAAGGTGTCGGTACCGGTGGCCTCGGCTCTGATGAGCACGTCGCCCACCCACACCGTGTGGGCATCCGGCCGCTTCGACTCTGAATCGCCTTGCAAAGCACCCTGATACAGCACACTGGACTTACAGTTCGGCTGAGAATGGTCGACCAGTAGCCGCGACTCGAAGTGCTGCCCGTCGTCGGCGAAGTACAGACCGAGCAGCTCGGCGTCGCCGCCCGGCCCGTTGTAGCGGACCGTGGTCGAGGCGCGCACCACGTCGCCGCCGAGCGTCACGGCGACGTACCGCAACACCGCGTCCTTGCCCAGCCGGGCGTGGTGTGCACTCACGTGGACGGTGTCGTCAGCCCAGTCGGCGATCCACACCACGGTCAGCCGGGCAGCGTCGCCGACGACGAACTCGACGTTGTCGGCGTAGGTTCCGCTGCCGCGGTTGTCGATGACGACGAGCGCCTCGGCGAGTTCACCGACCCTCAGCTGTAGATGGCCGTAGGCGACTGCGCCTTCGCCGGGACCGGTAACGACGATCTCGATCGGGTCCGTGACCTGAGTGTCCCTGCCCACCGTGACGACAGTCGCGCTATTGAACGACGAAAATGCTTGTGCAGCAACGCGATCGGCAGGCATGCCACCGTCACCGAGTCGTGCGTCGCCGCGACGAACGGTCTCCACCGTCACGCCCGGCCGCTCGGACACCGTGATGCTCGCACTGCCGCGCGCGACCGCGGTGCCGTCGTGAAGCCCGCGTAGGCGCTTCAGCGGGGTGAACCGCCACAGCTCGTCGCGCCCGCCGGGAATCTCGAACGCATCGACGTCGAAGGAGCTGAACAGGGAGCCCTTGTTGGCGATGATGCCTGCGATGCCTTCTGCGGCATCGCTCAGTTCCCGGGCCATCAGCCGACCGCGCCTTCCATCTGAAGCTCGATCAGGCGGTTGAGCTCGAGGGCGTACTCCATCGGGAGTTCCTTGGCGATCGGCTCCACGAAGCCGCGCACGACCATCGCCATCGCCTCGTCCTCGGTCATACCGCGGCTCATCAGGTAGAACAGCTGATCCGCACTGACCTTGGACACGGTGGCCTCGTGACCCATCGTGACGTCGTCCTCGCGGATGTCGACATACGGGTACGTGTCGCTGCGGCTGATCGAATCGACCAACAGCGCATCACACTTCACGCTCGACCGGGAACCGTGGGCACCCTTGTTGATCTGAACCAGGCCGCGGTAGGACGCCCGGCCGCCCCCGCGGGCGACGGACTTCGAGACGATGTTGCTCGACGTGTTCGGCGCAAGGTGCAGCATCTTGGCGCCCGTGTCCTGGTGCTGACCCTCGCCGGCGAACGCCACGGAGAGCACTTCGCCCTTGGCGTGCTCGCCAGTCATCCACACGGCCGGGTACTTCATGGTCACCTTCGAGCCGATGTTGCCATCGACCCACTCCATGGTGGCGCCCGCCTCGGCCCTGGCCCGCTTGGTGACCAGGTTGTAGACGTTGTTCGACCAGTTCTGGATGGTGGTGTAGCGGCAGCGACCACCCGGCTTGACGATGATCTCGACCACCGCGGAGTGCAGCGAGTCACTCTTGTAGATCGGCGCGGTACAACCCTCGACGTAGTGCACGTAGGCGTCCTCGTCGACGATGATCAGCGTGCGCTCGAACTGGCCCATGTTCTCGGTGTTGATGCGGAAGTAGGCCTGCAGCGGGATGTCGACGCGGACGCCCTTCGGCACGTAGATGAACGAGCCGCCCGACCACACCGCCGTGTTGAGTGCGGAGAACTTGTTGTCCCCGGCCGGGATTACGGTGCCGAAGTACTCCTTGAACATCTCCGGGTGTTCCTTGAGCGCAGAGTCGGTGTCCAGGAAGATGACGCCGAGCGCCTCCAGGTCCTCCCTGATCGAGTGGTAGACGACCTCCGACTCGTACTGCGCGGCAACGCCGGACACCAGACGCTGCTTCTCCGCCTCGGGGATGCCGAGTCGGTCATAGGTGTTCTTGATGTCGGCGGGAAGATCGTCCCACGTGGCGGCCTGCTTCTCGCTGGACCGGACGAAGTTCTTGATGTTGTCGAAGTGGATGCCCTCGAGGTTGGAACCCCAGTTGGGCATCGGCTTCTTGTCGAACGTGCGCAGTGCCTTGAGCCGCATGTCGAGCATCCACTGAGGCTCACTCTTCTTGGCCGAGATGTCCCGCACCACGGCCTCGGACAGGCCACGCTGCGCGCTGGCGCCCGCGACGTCGGAATCCGACCAGCCGTAGCCGTACGTTCCCAGCGAGGCAATGGTTTCCTCTTGGGTCAATGCCTCCGGTGTGGTCGTCATCGTGACGCTCCTTGATTCTGGTTGACGGGGGTGGGTTCGACGCGGGCCGTGCGCCGGGCGGGCTGGGGGATGAGCGGAACGTGGGTGGTGCATGCGCAGTCGCCGTTGACGATGGTCGCCAACCTCTGCACGTGAGTACCCAGGATGTCGGCGAAGGCATCCCGTTCGGCCTCGCACAGTTCGGGGAATTCCTCGGCGACGTGCGATACCGGGCAGTGGTGCTGGCAGATCTGGACGCCGTCGATCGGACCGGTCACCCGCGTCGTCGTCGTGGCGTACCCGGCCCCCGTGAGGGCTACCGCGACGCGGTCGGCGGCGGTCGCGACTTCGCCGTTGGACTTGCTGCCGGCGACGCCGGACAGAATGGTGTCGATGCGTCGCCGCGCGAAGGTGCGGATGGCATCGTCGCCCCCCACCTCACGCAACTGTCGCATGGCTGCCACGGCCAGGTCGTCATAGGCGTGATCGAGCTTGGCCCGTCCCGCGGCGGTGAGCCGGTAGCGCCTGGCGGGACGACCCCGCCCGGTGTGCTGCCAGGACGCCGCGGCGTTCGATTCGGCGTCGCCGCCGTCGACGAGGGCATCCAGGTGCCTGCGGACGCCGGCAGCGGAGATACCGAGGCGGTCGCCGATCTCACCGGCCGTCGTGGGGCCCTCGAGCAGTAGTTGGACGATCGAACGGCGGGTGTGGCCGTCAGAGGTCGACGCGACGCCGCCGGCGGCAGCAGGCGAAACGGCCTCCGCAGCGCCAGTTGCCTCCGCATCGATTTTCACAACACCATTGTGACGGAATTCAACGGATGGGTCCAGCAAGGCAACCCTTAGGTAGCCGACTCACTACGCTTCATTGATGGCTGCCCGCCCACCGTCGCTAAGCACTGCCGTCGCATTGTGGCATGCCGACGAGACGACGGTCGGCTCGCCTCTGATCGCCTCCGATGTCGCATTCCTGCGCCGCACCCGGGTATTCGGCGCCACCGGCACGGTACTGATGGCCATCGGCGCCCTAGGGGCAGGCGCCAGGCCGGTCGTGCAGGATCCGACCTTCGGGGTGCGGCTCCTCAACCTCCCGTCGCGCATCCAGACGGTGTCACTGACCATGACCACGACGGGTGCCGTCATGATGGCGCTCGCCTGGCTGATGCTGGGGCGCTTCGCGCTGGGTAGTCGGCGCATGTCGCGGAGTCAGTTGGACCGCACGCTGCTCCTATGGGCGCTGCCGTTGCTCATCGCACCCCCGATGTACAGCAAGGACGTCTACTCCTACCTCGCGCAGAGCCAGATCGCGCGACTCGGGCTCGACCCCTACCGCGTCGGGCCGGCGCCCGGGCTCGGGCTCGACCACGTCTTCACGCTGTCGGTGCCGAGCCTCTGGCGCGAGACACCCGCCCCGTACGGCCCGCTGTTCCTCTGGATCGGTCGCGGCATCTCCGAAATCACCGGCGACAACATCGTCTTCGCAGTCCTGTTCCACCGGCTCGTCGTGCTGCTCGGTGTCGGGCTGATCGTCTGGGCCACCCCACGGTTGGCGCGCCGATGCGGCGTAGCCGAGGTGAGCGCGCTGTGGTTGGGCCCGTGCAACCCGCTGCTGTTCATGCACCTGGTGGCCGGGATCCACAATGAGGCTCTGATGCTCGGTCTGATGCTGACGGGCACCGAGTTCGCCCTCCGGGCGATCAGCCGTACCCGTGACAATTTTCCGGCGGGCGCGCTGGTGCCGCGACCCCTGCGCTGGCCCCGCGGGCGCAAGGACTGGGCCCGCTGGATGCCGTTGGCCATGCTGGTCGCGGGCACGGTGCTGATCACCATGTCGTCGCAGGTGAAGCTGCCTTCGCTGCTGGCGGTGGGGTTCGTGGCGATGGCCCTGGCGCACAAGTGGGGAGGCACGTTTCGGGCCTTCGTCGTGGCGGGCGGATTGGTGACGGCGATGGCGGTCGTGGTGACGGCGCTCATCGGCTGGGCCAGCGGCCTGGGCTTCGGCTGGCTGTTCACCCTCGGCACTGCGAACGTCGTGCGGTCGTGGATGTCACCGCCGACGCTCATCGCACTGGGCACCGGCCAGGTCGGCAACCTCCTCGGGCTGGGCGACCACACCACCGCGGTGCTCGGGCTCACCCGCGCCATGGGTGTGATCATCATCGCAATCCTGGTTTCCTGGCTGTTGCTGGCCGTGTTGCGCGGGCGCCTGCATCCGATGGGCGGCCTCGGCGTGGCACTGGGCGCCACGGTGCTGCTGTTTCCCGTGGTGCAACCGTGGTACCTGTTGTGGGCCATCATCCCCTTGGCGACGTGGGCGACGCGGCCCGGATTCCGCGGCACCACCATCGCGATCACCCTGATCGTCGGCATATTCGGACCGACGGCCAACGGCGACCGGTTCGCCCTCTTCCAAATCCTCGACGCGACGATCGCCAGCACGCTGATCGTGCTGATCCTCATCGTCATCAGCTACACCCGTCTGCCGTGGCGACCGCTGCCCGACTCGAACGTAATCGAAGAGTCAGGATCTCCCCCACCGGTCACCGAGTCCGACGCCTACGCTGAGTCACCGTGACCCCCCGTTCTGATACCCCCGTGCGACTGCGGGGAGTGAGTAAGCGGTACGGGGAGACGACGGCCGTGGACGGACTCGACCTCGAGGTCCACGAGGCCGAGGTGCTGGCGCTTCTCGGGCCCAATGGCGCGGGCAAGACCACGACCGTCGAGATGTGCGAGGGGTTCCTCAAGCCGGACTCGGGGACGATCGAGATCCTCGGACTCGATCCCTTCGTCGACAACGCACGGGTTCGCGAACGCATCGGCGTGATGCTGCAGGGCGGCGGTGGCTATCCCGCGGCGCGGGCAGGCGAGATGCTCGCCCTCGTCGCCGCATACTCGGCCAACCCGCTGGACCCACAGTGGTTGATGGACATTCTCGGGCTCACCGAGGCGGCCAGGACCACCTACCGCAGGCTGTCCGGTGGCCAGCAGCAACGGCTGGCGCTCGCGTGTGCCGTGGTCGGGCGACCGGACCTGGTGTTTCTCGACGAGCCGACCGCGGGCATGGACGCTCACGCGCGCATCGTGGTGTGGGACTTGATCGACGGGCTCCGGCGCGACGGTGTCACCGTGGTCCTCACCACCCACCAACTCACCGAAGCGGAGCAACTCGCGGACCACCTGGTGATCATCGACCACGGTGTCGCGGTGGCCAAGGGCACGCCGGCGGAGCTGATGGGCAGAGGCGCGGAGAACCAGCTGCGATTCTCTGCCCCGCCGAAACTTGATCTCTCGCTTCTGATTTCGGCCCTTCCGGAGACCTACCAGGCCAGCGAGGTCGGTCCCGGCGAGTATCTCGTCGAGGGTGAGATCGACCCTCAGGTGCTGGCCACCGTCACCGCCTGGTGTGCGCGCCTGGACGTGCTGGCCACCGATATGCGCGTCGAACAGCGCAGCCTCGAGGACGTGTTCCTCGACATCACCGGGCGGGAGTTGCGGTCGTGACGAGCGCTTGCGCGAGGAACCGACTATGACGACCAATCGCTTCGAGCCGGGGACGTTCACGCCCGATCCGCGTCCGGCGACCGTGCCGCACATGCTGGCCGCTCAGTTCCGCCTCGAACTGAAACTGCTGCTGCGCAACGGCGAACAGTTGCTGCTGACGATGTTCATTCCAATCACCCTGCTGGTCGGGCTCACACTCATGCCGTTGGGCAACTTCGGGCCCAATCGGGCAGCGACCTTCGTGCCCGCGATCATGGCGCTGGCGGTGATCTCGACGGCCTTCACCGGACAGGCCATCGCGGTGGCGTTCGACCGTCGTTACGGCGCGCTGAAGCGACTCGGGGCGACGGCGCTCCCGGTATGGGGCATCATCGCAGGGAAGTTGCTGGCCGTCGTCACCGTGGTGTTCCTGCAGTCAGTTCTGTTGGGCACCATCGGTTTCGCGCTCGGCTGGCGACCCGCGATCGCGGGCCTGGCACTCGGCGCGCTGATCATCGCACTGGGTACGGCCGGCTTCACCGCACTCGGCCTGTTACTCGGCGGCACACTGCGGGCCGAGATCGTCCTCGCAGTCGCCAACCTCCTGTGGTTCATCTTCGCCGGACTGGGCGCGCTCACGCTCGAAGGGGACCTCGAGAGCGGCGCGGTCTCCGGCACGGCACGGTTCGTGGCGCGGTTTACCCCGTCGGGCGCCCTGACCGAGGCGCTCACTCAGGCCTTGACGGCGTCGGTGGATTGGTTCGGCGTCGCCGTACTAGCCGCCTGGGGCGCACTGGCCGCACTGTGTGCGCTGCGCTGGTTCCGCTTCACGTGACAAACGGCCCCTACTACGGCGTGTAGTTAGTGCTGCTCTACGATCGGGCAATGGCCGTCGGACGCGTTCTGCTGCGTGTCGTCGACGTGCTGCCGATGCCTACCCCGCGGACGCAGCGGATCATTGCCGCGGCGGTCGTCCTGACCCAGGGCGGCATCGCGGTCACCGGCGCGATCGTCCGGGTCACCGCCTCGGGGCTTGGCTGCCCGACCTGGCCCCAGTGCTTCCCGGGCAGCTTCGTTCCCGTCCCCGTGGCAGAGGTGCCGATCGTCCACCAGGCCGTCGAGTTCGGCAATCGGCTGATCACCTTCCTCGTCGTCCTCACGGCTGCCCTGGCCGTGCTCGCCGTGACCCGCGCACGTCGCCGTCGTGAAGTGCTCGTCTACGCCTGGTTGATGCCCGCGTCGACGGTGCTGCAGGCCGTGCTGGGCGGCATCACGGTGCTCACCGGACTGCTGTGGTGGACTGTCGCGATCCACCTGCTGGTGTCGATGGCGATGGTTTGGTTGGCGGTTCTGCTCTTCGTCAAGATCAGCGAGCCCGATGAAGGCATCCCCACACTGCTGGTGCCGAAACCATTGCGCCAGTTGACGTTTCTCAGTGGAATGGCACTGTCAGTCGTTCTCGTCACCGGCACGATGGTCACTGGAGCCGGGCCGCATGCCGGCGACAAGAGCGTCGAGGCACCCGTGCCGAGGCTGGGACTGGACATCGTCACGCTGGTTTATCGGCACTCGTCACTGGTCGCCGCGTACGTGTCCCTGCTGATCGGCCTGGGCTTCGCGTTGCTCGCCGTGGGTGCTCCGCGACCCGTGACGCTGCGCCTGGTCGCCCTGCTCGGACTGGTGGCGCTGCAGGGCATGGTCGGGACGGTTCAGTTCTATACCGGCGTGCCGGCCGTCCTGGTGGCCGTGCACGTCGCCGGAGCGGCCGCATGCACGGCGGCGACGGCGGCGCTATGGGCGTCGATGCGACAACGGACCGAGCCCCAGCCGATCCAGGGCTGACTCGACGCCGAGGGCGAACTCGCGCTGTTGCGAGTCGCGGGTGGCGTCGTCGAGCTGGCGCCAACCCAGCGAGGGTTCGACGAGTTCCAGTTCCAGCAGCCGCGGGTCGTCCGAACCGCCGATGACGTCGACGCGGGCGTAGAGCAGCTCGCCGACGTCCAGGCCCAGCTCCGCCGCCGCGGCGGCCAGCGCAGCGTGCCCGACGTCCCACAGCTCGAAGTCCGGTTCGGCCGGTTGCAGAGTCTCCTCGGCATACGTGCCGGATTCGTCAAGCGCCGCCAGTTCGCCCGGCGGCGGTAGCAGGGGCCCCTTGTTGAACGCGTGTGACTGCCGACCGCCGAGGAACACCAGTGCGGTCTCGCCATCCGCGATCCGCGGATCGTAGGGCTGCACCAGCGCCGTGTGACCGTCGGCCTGCAACGCCCGCGCATGCGCGCGCGCCATGTCGACATTGGTGAAGCGTTGCGCACCAACGGATCCCGCACCGATCGCGGGCTTGACCACGACCTCTCCGCTTGGGATGCGCACCTTCTCCCCCGGCGCGAAGAACGTGCTCGGCACCGTAGGAGCACCCGCTGCCGCGAGATCGGTCAGGTATCGCTTGTCGGTGTTCCACGCCACCACGGCGGGAGCGTTGAGCAGATTGCGAACGCGGCGGGTCCAGGCGAGGAACTCGTCGAGACGCTCGGTGTAGTCCCACGTCGCCCGGAGGATGACGAGGTCCGCCTCGAGGGTCGCCGGGTCGTCCCACGACAGCCAGCGAGCGTGCATACCCCTCGACCGCAGCGCGGGAATCAGTCCCACGTCGTCGCCGTCGCCCGCGACCAGGGCGCTGCAACCTGCAAGGACGATGCTGGGATGACGAACGTCGGGCCGTGCGAGCTTCACGTTGGAATGATAGGTGCCATGTACGCGATCGAAGTGACCGAAACCGGTGAACCCGAAGTCCTGACCTACGTCGAGAAGTCCCAGCCGGAACCCGGACCCGGCCAGGTGCTCATCAAGGCCGACGCCATCGGCGTCAACTTCATCGACACCTACTTCAGATCCGGCCAGTACCCCCGCGAACTGCCGTTCGTGGTCGGCACCGAGGTCTGCGGCACCGTCGCCGCGGTCGGCGACGACGTCGCGGCACTCAACGTCGGCGATCGGGTGGTCACCGCCCAGGCCGACGGTGCCTACGCCGAATACTGCGTCGCACCGGCCGATTTCGTGGCGTACGTACCCGACGCCGTCCCCGCCGAGGTGGCCGCGTCGTCGCTGCTCAAGGGGATGACCGCGCACTACCTGCTCAAGTCGGTCTATCCGGTGCAGCAGGGGGACACGGTCCTGGTTCACGCGGGTGCGGGCGGCGTCGGACTGATCCTCACGCAGTGGGCCACCAGCATGGCGGTCAAGGTGATCTCCACCGTGTCCACCACCGCAAAGGCCGAGTTGTCCCGGCAGGCAGGTGCCGTCGAGGTGCTCGACTACCCGGAAGTCACCGGCGGGCAGGAGCGCAGCGACCGTGGGATGTCAGCGGCCGAGTTCGGTGCCAGGATCCGCGAGCTCACCGGCGGCAGAGGCGTCTCCGCCGTCTACGACGGCGTCGGGGCGTCGACGTTCGACGCCAGCCTGGCGAGCCTGGCCCTGCGCGGCACGCTTGCCCTGTTCGGCGCGTCCAGCGGACCGGTCCCCCCATTCGACCCGCAACGCCTCAACAGCGCAGGCTCGCTGTTCCTGACCCGGCCCACCCTTGCGCACTACACGCGCACGCCCGACGAATTCTCCTGGCGGGCCGGCGAACTCCTCGACGCCATCGCAACGGAGGCCATCTCGGTCACGGTCAGTCAGCGCTACCCCCTGACCGACGCCGCCAAGGCACATACCGACCTGCAGGGCCGCAAGACCGTGGGTTCGGTGGTGTTGCTTCCCTAGGGCCGGTACGCCGCCCGTTGGCGTTCTAACCTCGACGGTGTGATCGGGGACGTGTTCGTGACGCGGGGATTCGTGGTTCCCGCGTCCGAGCTGAGCGAGCGGTTCTCCAGGTCCTCCGGACCCGGCGGGCAGGGGGTGAACACCGCGGACAGCCGCGTCGAGCTGTCCTTCGACGTGGCTCACTCGCGATCCGTGCCGGAGGGGGTGCGCTACCAGATGATCTGTCGATTGCGCGGCCGCCTCACCGGCGGCGTGCTCACCGTCACCGCGAGTGAACATCGCGGACAGCTCCAGAACCGTGCCGCTGCCCGGATGCGCATGGCCCGCCTACTGCGTGCCGCCGCGGCGGCACCGCCGCCGACGCGCCGCCCGACCAAGCCCTCCAGAGGTTCGAAGGAACGCCGCCTCACAGAAAAGAAGCGGCGAGGTCAGACCAAGCAGGGACGTCGCGGAGGCTGGGAGTCGAACTAGACGACCGTGCGGTTCAGCCAACCAAGGTCGGCAACGCCAGCGCCGAATCGACGGCCAGTGCGCAGAACACCACGGCCAGATAGTTGTTCGACTGCAGGAACAACCGCAGCGGCTTCACCGCCTCGCCGCGCTTGACGCCCGCGTACAGCTGGTGGGCCATCGTCAGGAACCATGCGCCCGCCAGCAGGGCCACCGCGGCGTACAGCCAGCCGGTGGCCAACCCGAGCGCCAGGGTGGTGAGCACGGTCAGCCACGTGTAGATCAGGATCTGCTTGGTGACCTGCCGTTCAGTGGCCACGACCGGCAGCATGGGCACGCCAGCCGCCTTGTAGTCGTCCTTGTAGCGCATCGCCAGGGCCCAGGTGTGCGGCGGCGTCCAGAAGAAGATGATCGCGAACATCACCAGAGCGGGCCAACCGATGGTGCCGGTGACCGCGGACCAGCCGATCATCACCGGCATGCACCCCGCAGCACCACCCCAGACCACGTTCTGCGACGTACGGCGCTTCAGCAGCAACGTGTAGACGAAGACGTAGAACGCGATGGTCGCGAGGGCCAGCACGCCTGACAGAAGGTTGATGGTCCACCACAGCCAGGCAAAGGACCCGGCGGTAAGCACCAGCCCGAAGATGAGTGCGTGCCGGGTCGGTACTGCAGCGCGCGCCAGTGGCCGCAGCGCCGTCCGCTTCATCACCTTGTCGATGTCGGCGTCGGCGACGCAGTTCAGCGTGTTGGCACCCGCAGCGGCAAGCATGCCGCCGAACAAGGTGTTGATGATCAGAATCGGATCAACGGTGCCACGGTCGGCCAGCAGCATCGCGGGGATCGTGGTGACGAGAAGCAACTCGATCACGCGCGGCTTGGTCAGGGACAGGTACGCCAACAGCGTGGTACGGGTTCGACCAGGCGCCTCACTGATACGGCGCTCGCGAATGCTCACGCAGTTGTTCTCCTCGTAATACGCGGCTTCTACTACAGAGGATGGTAGACCGTGGAACTGAGCGTCGAACAACGCAGGGTCGCCGGACGTGAACGCATCACCAACTTGGGCGACGTCGCCTGCGGCGATGAACTCATCCGCACTAGGGTATTCAACGACAGCTTGCCGACCCGAGGAGCTCGCGCGTGACCACAGTGGAAGAGATTTCCGAACTGACCCGCCCCCATCATCCGGAGGACTGGGCGGACGTCGACTCGGTCGCCGTCGACACGGTGCGGGTGCTGGCAGCGGACGCTGTCCAGAAGGTCGGAAACGGCCACCCCGGCACCGCCATGAGCCTGGCGCCGTTGGCCTATACGCTCTTTCAGCGTCAGATGACACACGACCCGTCCGACGTGCACTGGCTGGGCCGTGACCGCTTCGTGCTGTCGTGCGGCCACAGCAGCCTGACGCTCTACATCCAGCTGTACCTCGGCGGATTCGGGCTGGAGCTCGACGACATCGAGTCGTTGCGCACGTGGAAGTCGAAGACGCCCGGCCATCCGGAGTTCCGGCACACCAAGGGCGTGGAGATCACCACTGGACCGCTCGGCCAGGGGCTGGCCTCGGCGGTCGGCATGGCGATGGCGTCGCGCTACGAGCGTGGCTTGTTCGACCCCGACGCCGCTCCCGGCACCAGCCCGTTCGACCACTTCATCTACGTGATCGCCTCCGATGGCGACATCGAGGAGGGCGTCACCAGCGAGGCGAGCTCGCTCGCGGGCACCCAGCAGCTCGGCAACCTGATCGTGTTCTACGACCACAACCAGATCTCCATCGAGCACGACACCAACATCGCGCTGTCCGAGGACGTTCCGGCCCGCTACCGCGCATACGGCTGGCACGTGCAGGAGGTCGAGGGCGGCGAGAACGTCACCGGCATAGAAGAAGCGGTGGCGGCCGCGAAAATGGTGACCGGCAAGCCGTCGTTCATCTCGCTGCGCACGATCATTGGTTATCCCGCCCCCACCAAGATGAACACCGGCGGGGTGCACGGGTCGGCGCTCGGCGACGAGGAAGTGGCCGCCACCAAGAAGGTTCTCGGCTTCGACCCGGACAAGACCTTCGAGGTGCGCGACGAGGTCATCGAGCACACCCGCAAGCTGGTCGACCGCGGCCGGGAAGCCCACGAGAAGTGGCAGCCCGAGTTCGACGCGTGGGCCGAGCGTGAGCCCGAACGCAAGAAGCTGCTCGACCGGCTGCTGGCCCAGGAACTGCCCGACGGCTGGGACGCCGACGTGACTCACTGGGAACCGGGCTCCACGGCGGTCGCTACTCGCGCTGCGTTCGGGCAGGTACTCAACGACGTCGCACCCAAGCTCCCCGAGCTATGGGGCGGCTCAGCCGACCTCGCGGGCAGTAACAACACCACCATCAAGGACGCCAAGTCGTTCGGCCCGCCGTCGATTTCGACCGGGGACTTCACCGCGGACTGGTACGGCCGCGTGCTGCACTTCGGCATCCGCGAGCACGCCATGGGCTCGATCCTGTCCGGCATCGTGCTGCACGGCCCCACCCGCGCGTTCGGCGGCACGTTCCTTCAGTTCTCCGACTACATGCGTGGTGCGGTGCGATTGGCGTCGCTGATGGACATCGACACCATCTACATCTGGACGCACGACTCGATCGGACTCGGCGAGGACGGACCGACCCACCAGCCGATCGAACACCTGTCGGCACTGCGGGCCATTCCGAACCTGTCCGTGGTGCGGCCCGGCGACCCGAACGAGACGGCCTACGCGTGGCGCAGCATCATCGCGCGCGGCAACGGCAGCGGTCCGGTCGGTTTCATCCTGACCCGGCAGGGCATCCCAGTCTTGGAGGGCACCGACTTCGACGGTGTCTCCAAGGGTGGCTATGTTCTCGGCGCCGGAAACCCCGCCGACGACGCGGACGTCATCATCATCGGCACCGGTTCGGAACTGCAGTTGGCGGTGGAGGCGAAGAAGCTGTTGGCGGAGAAGGACATCAACGCCTACGTCGTCTCGATGCCGTGCGTCGAGTGGTTCGAGTCGCAGCCGAAGGAGTACCGCGACAGCGTGCTGCCCCCCGAGGTGTCCGCGCGCGTCGCCGTCGAAGCGGGCGTCGCTCAGAGTTGGCACAAGCTGGTCGGCGACACCGGAGAGATCGTCTCGATCGAGCACTTCGGCGAGTCGGCCGACGACAAGACGCTGTTCCGCGAGTTCGGCTTCACGCCGGAGGCAGTAGCGGCCGCGGCGGAACGATCACTCGAAAACTGAAATTCCGGCACGAACGTCCAAAAATCTAACGAGGAGCTTTGATGACTCAGAACCCGAACCTCGCGGCACTGAGTGCCGCAGGCGTGTCCGTCTGGCTCGACGACCTGTCGCGTGAGCGCCTGCAGACCGGCAATCTGCAGAACCTCATCGACACCAAGAGCGTCGTCGGAGTCACGACCAACCCGTCGATCTTCCAGGCTGCGCTGTCGAAGGGGAACGCCTACGACGATCAGGTCAAGGAACTCGCCGATCGCGGCGCCGACGTCGACGCGACCATCCGCACGGTCACCACGGACGACGTGCGCAATGCCTGCGACGTTCTCGCCAAGGCCTACGAGGCATCGGGCGGCGTCGACGGTCGGGTGTCCATCGAGGTGGACCCTCGGCTCGCGCACGACACCGACAAGACGATTCTGCAGGCCATCGAACTGTGGAAGATCGTCGACCGGCCGAACGTGCTGATCAAGATTCCGGCCACCGAAGCAGGCCTGCCCGCGATCACGGCTGTCATCGCCGAGGGCATCTCGGTCAACGTCACCCTGATCTTCTCCGTGGAGCGGCACCGTCTCGTCATGGACGCCTACCTGGCGGGCCTGGAGAAGGCGAAGGAAGCCGGCCACGACCTGTCGAAGATTCACTCCGTGGCATCGTTCTTCGTCTCCCGCGTTGACTCGGAAATCGACAAGCGACTCGAGGCGATCGGTGGCGACGAGGCGATGGGCTCGCGCGGTCAGGCCGGCGTCGCCAACGCCCGCCTGGCCTATGCCGCCTACCAGCAGGTGTTCGTGGGCGGCGAGCGGTTCGACGCGCTGGCCGCCGACGGAGCGCGGGTACAGAGGCCGTTGTGGGCGTCGACGGGCGTCAAGAATCCGGATTACTCCGACACGCTCTACGTCACCGAGTTGGTCGCCAAGAACACCGTGAACACCATGCCGGAGAAGACAATGGACGCGGTGGCCGACCACGGCGAGGTCAAGGGTGACACCATCAGCGGGACTGCAGGCGCCGCGCAGATGGTGTTCGACAGGTTGTCGTTGATCGGCATCGACCTCACCGACGTCTTCCTGGTCCTGGAGAACGAGGGCGTCGACAAGTTCGAGAAGTCCTGGGAAGAGTTGATCGAGGCGACTCAGGGTCAGTTGGACGCCGCCAAGCGATGAGCGCTCGCGCGAAGAGCAGAGGGCAGCGATGAGCGCTCGCGCGAAGAGCAGAGGGCAGCGATGAGCGCTCGCGCGAAGAGCAGAGGGCAGCGATGAGCGCTCGCGCGAAGA
>JBBRTH010000048.1:0-44181 GCA_038244615.1 Mycobacteriales bacterium
CGACACGGCATGGATGTTGGCTAGCGCCGCGCTCGTGCTGTTGATGACCCCTGGACTGGCCTTCTTCTACGGCGGCATGGTTCGCGCCAAGGGCGTCCTGAACATGCTGATGATGAGCATCAGCTCCATGGGTGTCGTCACGGTGTTGTGGGTGCTCTACGGCTACTCGATGGCGTTCGGCAACGACAAGTTCAACTTCTTCGGCGACCCGACGCAGTACTTCGGACTCAAGGGAATCATTGGCGGTAATGCCGCGGAAGTGGTCGTCGCAGATCCCAGCGCGGGGGTGGAAGCTGCTGAAGCCATCAACATTCCACTTGCCGGGACCATTCCGATGTCGGTGTTCGTGGCCTTCCAGCTCATGTTCGCGATCATCACCGTGGCGCTGATCTCGGGTGCGGTAGCCGATCGCCTGAAGTTCGGCGGCTGGCTGCTGTTCTCGGGCCTGTGGGTCACGGTCGTCTACTTCCCGGTGGCGCACTGGGTGTTCGCCTTCGACGGCTTCACCGGTGAGACGGGCGGCTGGATCGCCAACAAACTCGCCGCGGTCGACTTCGCGGGTGGTACCGCCGTGCACATCAACGCCGGTACCGCGGGCCTGGTGCTGGCCATCATCCTCGGCAAACGCCGTGGCTGGCCCGGAGCGCCGATGCGCCCGCACAACCTGCCGTTCGTGATGCTCGGCGCCGGTCTGCTGTGGTTCGGCTGGTACGGGTTCAACGCCGGATCGGCCGTCGGCTCAGGCGGTTTGGCCGGTTCGACCTTCGTCACCACGACGGTCGCCACCGCCGCTGCGATGCTGGCCTGGCTGCTCACCGAAAAGATCCGGGACGGCCACGCCACGTCACTGGGCGCCGCGTCGGGCATCGTGGCAGGCCTGGTCGCCATCACCCCGTCCTGCTCTTCGGTGAATGTCGTTGGCGCACTGGTGATCGGCGTTGTGGCAGGCGCACTCTGCGCCCTTGCCGTCGGGCTGAAGTTCAAGCTCGGCTTCGACGACTCGCTCGACGTCGTCGCCGTCCACCTCGCCGGTGGCCTCATCGGCACCCTGCTGGTCGGCCTGGTCGCGGCACCCGAGGCGGGCGCCGGTGTGGCAGGACTGTTCTACGGCGGTGGATTCGACCAGCTGTGGAGGCAGGCAGTCGGAGCGGGTGCGGTCCTGCTGTACTCGGCAATCGGTACCGCCGTGGTCGCCCTCATCGTCAAGTTCACCATCGGGTTGCGGCTGGACGACGAGGAAGAAGCAAACGGCATCGATGAAGCTGAGCATGCGGAAACGGCTTATGAACTCGCGTGATCGGGAACAATTGACAGTGACTTGGAAGGAAACTGACTAAATGAAGCTGATCACTGCGATCGTCAAGCCGTTCACTCTCGAGGACGTCAAGACAGGTCTCGAGCAGGCGGGCATCCTCGGGATGACCGTCAGCGAGGTGCAGGGCTATGGCAGGCAGAAGGGGCACACCGAGGTCTACCGCGGTGCGGAGTATTCCGTCGACTTCGTGCCGAAGGTGCGGGTCGAGGTCCTGGTTGATGACTCCGCCGTCGACAAGGTCGTGGACGTCATCGTCCAGGCGGCTCGCACCGGCAAGATCGGTGACGGCAAGGTGTGGGTCACGACCGTCGAGACCGTGGTCCGCGTGCGAACGGGTGAGCGGGGGACCGACGCCATTTGAGTGAGGAGTGATCTAAGCGTCGTCTCCCGGAAGCGCACCGAACGCAAGATCAACAGCATGTCCGGGGAGGACCGAGATGACAAAGCAGACACCAGATCCCGCCGCCGGGGCCTCTCGTTGGGAGGCGCCGGCGGCGGGTTCGTCGCGTCCGGCGAACGATCTGGCCACGGCCGCCGAACAGCTACTCACCGGCGGGTCGCGACTCGACTCGGCAGCGCTGCGCGACGCACTGCTCGATCTGCACGAATTCTGGCTCACCACCAAGGCTGCCGAGATCGGCATCACGGCCACCAGTGGTTTCGCCATCGTCGCGACCGGTGGCCTCGGTCGAGGCGAGTTACTGCCGTACTCCGATCTGGATCTGACCCTGGTCCACGACGACATGGCGTCCGACGTGGTGTCGCAGGTGGCCGAATTGCTCTGGTATCCGTTGTGGGACGCCAATATTCACATCGATCACAGCGTCCGCACGGTGCCGGAAGCGCTCAAGGTTGCGGGCGAGGACATCTCGGCGGGCCTGGCCATGCTCGATGCCCGCCACATCGCGGGGGACGCCGACCTGTCGACGCTCCTGGTGGGTGGCGCCCGTCGCCAGTGGCGCACCGGCATCGCGCCCCGGTTCGAGGAACTCGTCGAGCACACCCGGGCCCGCTGGGGGCGCAGCGGTCAGATCGCGCACCGCGCCGAACCCGATCTGAAGAACGGCCGTGGTGGCCTGCGTGACGTGCAGTTGCTCAACGCGCTGGCGATCGCGCAGTTGGCCGATGCGTACCCGAGCCGTTTGCTCGCCTCACCCACCGGGTCGCTCGGTGACGCGCACATGGCCCTGTTGAACGTGCGCACCGAGTTGCACCGGGTCTCGCGCCGCGGCCGGGAAATGCTGCTGGCCCAGTTCGCCGACGAGATCGGCGCGTCGCTGCACATCGGCGACCGGTTCGACCTGGCGCGCATGCTCAGCGACGCGGCGCGCACCATCAGCTACTACGTGGACGCCGGTATTCGGACCGCGTCGAATGCGTTGCCGCGCCGCGGGTTGGCCGCAGTACGGCGGCCCGTGCGCCGACCCGTCGACGAAGGCGTCATCGAGTACGGCGGCGAGGTCATGCTGGCGCGCGACGCCCGCCCCGAACGCGACGCCGGCCTGATCCTGCGAGTCGCGGCTGCGTCGGCGACGACCGGTTTGCCGATGTCGTCGTCGACGTTGAGCAGATTGGCCGAGACGGCACCGGAACTCCGCACCCCGTGGCCTCGTCAGGCGCTCAAGGACCTGCTGGTGATGCTGGCCGCAGGTCCCTCCACCGTTGCCACCATCGAGGCGTTGGATCGAACTGGACTGTGGGGCAGGCTCTTCCCCGAATGGGGTGCAGTGCGGGACCTGCCACCCCGCGACGTCATCCACATCTGGACGGTCGACCGGCACCTCGTCGAAACCATCTCGCGCGCAAGCGCGTTCACCACGCGGGTATCTCGACCGGATCTGCTGGTGCTCGGTGCTCTCGCACACGACATCGGCAAGGGGCGCGGGGGCGACCACAGCGTGATCGGTGCTGATCTGGCTATCCAGATCGGCACCAGGCTCGGCCTCTGGCCGTCGGACGTCGCGCTTCTGTCGAAGATCGTGCGGTATCACCTGCTGCTGCCGGACACCGCTACCCGCCGCGACCTGCAGGACCCCAAGATCATCGCGTCCGTCGTCGATGCCCTCGACGGTGACCCGCTGCTGCTCGAACTGCTGCATGCGCTCGCGGAGGCCGATTCCCTGGCGACCGGGCCGGGGGTGTGGGGTGACTGGAAGGCCTCGCTCATCGGTGACCTGGTCCGCCGCTGCAGGCTGGTGATGGCCGGCGAGCCGTTGCCGAAGCCCGACCCCATTGAGCCACTTCATCTTTCGCTGGCCGCCGACCGCGGAGTGCACGTCGAGCTGGTGGCCGGGGACAGCCCCCACATCTTCAACGTGGCGATGATCGCCCCCGACCGGAGGGGCCTGCTGTCCAAGGCGGCGGGCGTGATGGCGCTGAACTCCCTGCGGGTGCACTCGGCGTCGGTCAACAGCCACGACGGCGTCGCGATCAACACGTTCGTAGTGTCGCCACACTTCGGGTCGCCGCCGGCCGCCGAGCTGCTGCGCGAACAGTTCGTGCTGGCATTGGCAGGCGACCTCGACGTCATCGGCTCGCTCGAACGACGGGACCGCGAGGCCGCGGCCACGAATACGACGCGGGCGGGGGAGATCCTGGATGCCGTGCCGATCAACGCCCCCCCGCTGCCCCGCGTCCTCTGGTTCGAGGGCACGTCTCCCGGCGAGTACGTTCTGCAGATCCGCAGCACGGACCGTGCTGGGCTGCTGGCCCGGCTGACTGCCGTCATCGAGCGTGACGGCATCGACATCGCGTGGGCGAAGGTCACCACGCTGGGATCGTCGGTCGTGGACGCCTTCGGCATCGTCGTGCCTTCGCTCGCCACCGGCGACGTGACGCAAGACCATTCGGAGGCGCGCAAGGAACTCGAGCGCGACCTCTTCGCCGTTCTTCCCACGCCGAGCCCGGCCAAGGCGGTGCCGGAGGCCAGTTAGTAGGCGGGCAGCTAGGCTAACCACGTGTTTGAATCCCTTTCCGACCGATTGACCGGGGCCCTCTCGGGCCTTCGCGGCAAGGGTCGGCTCACCGACGCCGACATCGACGCCACGGCGCGCGAGATCCGGCTGGCCCTGCTCGAGGCAGACGTCTCGCTGGCCGTCGTGCGTGCCTTCATCACGCGGGTCAAGGACCGTGCCAAGGGCGCGGAGGTCTCCGGTGCGCTGAATCCGGCCCAGCAGGTCGTCAAGATCGTCAACGACGAGTTGGTCGGCATCCTCGGTGGCGAGACCCGGCAGCTGGCGTACGCCAAGACTCCACCCACGGTCGTCATGCTCGCCGGCCTGCAGGGTTCCGGTAAGACGACGTTGGCGGGCAAGCTCGCCAAGTGGTTCAAGGGCCAAGGCCACACGCCCTTGCTGGTGGCCTGCGACCTGCAGCGACCCGGGGCGGTCAACCAGCTTCAGGTCGTCGGCGAGCGGGCAGGCGTGCAGGTTTTCGCGCCGCATCCCGGCGTGTCACCCAGTGGCGCCGGCATCGGAGGGCAGGAGCGAAGCTACCCGGGAAGCAGTTCAGAGGCGATGAGGGCGGGCGATCCCGTGGCGGTCGCCGCCGCCGGCCTCGCGGAGGCCAAGTCCAAGCACTTCGACGTCGTGATCGTCGACACCGCGGGCCGCCTCGGCATCGACGAGGAGCTGATGAACCAGGCGGCCGCGATCCGAGACGCGGTGAACCCCGACGAGGTGCTGTTCGTCCTCGACTCGATGATCGGCCAGGACGCCGTGACCACCGCGGAGTCATTCCGCGAGGGCGTCGGATTCACGGGTGTGGTCCTGACGAAGCTGGACGGCGATGCCCGCGGCGGCGCCGCGCTGTCGGTGCGCGAGATCACCGGCGTGCCGATCCTCTTCGCGTCCGATGGCGAGAAGCTCGAGGACTTCGACGTCTTCCACCCCGACCGGATGGCCAGCCGCATCCTCGGCATGGGCGACGTGCTCACCCTCATCGAGCAGGCCGAACAGGTCTTCAACGTCGAGAAGGCCGAGGCGGCCGCCGCCAAGATCGGCTCCGGCGAGCTCACGCTGGAGGACTTCCTCGAGCAGATGCTGATGATCCGAAAGATGGGTCCGATCGGCAACCTGCTCGGCATGCTGCCCGGCGCGGGTCAGATGAAAGAAGCGCTGGCGGCCGTCGACGACACCCAGCTCGACCGGGTCCAGGCGATCATCCGTGGCATGACGCCCGCCGAGCGCGCGGACCCGAAGATCATCAACGCCTCGCGCCGGCTCCGCATCGCGAACGGTTCCGGTGTCAACGTCTCGGAGGTCAATCAGCTCGTCGACCGGTTCTTCGACGCCCGGAAGATGATGTCCTCGATGGCCGGACAGATGGGAATGCCCTTCGCCCGCAAGGGCACTTCGCGCAAGGCCGCCAAGGGCAAGAACAAGCAGAAGAACAAGAAGGGCGGTCGGGGGCCGACGCCGCCGAAGACGCCGAATCCGCTCGGTGTCGGCGGCATGCCCGCGGGATTCCCCGACCTGTCGAACATGCCGAAGGGCCTCGACGAGTTGCCGCCGGGTTTGGCGAACTTCGACCTGTCCAAGCTGAAGTTCCCCGGCCAGAAGTAGTTGACGCTCCACCTGCGGGGCTTGGGTCTGCCCGACGGCGAGCCGGTCGAGTGGTGGGTGGTCGACGGACGGCTGAGCGCCGAACCGTTCGGCGACGCCGAGACCGTGTTCGGTGCTGACGGGTTCGGTGGCTGGGTCATCCCCGGTCTCGTCGACGCGCACTGTCACGTCGGCCTCGGACCGGGCGGACCGACGGAGTTCGGCGAAGCCATCACGCAGGCCGAGACCGAACGTGACGCCGGCGCGCTGCTCCTGCGTGATGCCGGTTCGCCGGTCGACACCCGCAGCTTCGACGATCGCGAAGACCTGCCGCGGATCATCCGCGCTGGCCGTCATCTGGCCCGGCCCAAGCGCTACACGCCCGGTCTGCCGATCGACATCGAGGACGAGTCGCAGTTGCCCGCCGCGGTCGCCGAACAGGCTCGTTGGGGCGACGGCTGGGTGAAGTTGGTGGGGGATTGGATCGACAGGGGCGTCGGCGATCTCGCTCCGCTGTGGTCTGACGACGTCCTGGTCGAGGCGATTGCTGCTGCGCATGCCGAGGGTGCCCGAGTGACTGCGCACGTCTTCGGCGAGGACGCGCTGCTCGGTCTGATCAACGCGGGTATCGACTGCATCGAGCACGGCACCGGCATCACCGACGACGTCATTGCGCTGATGCTGGAGAACGGTACGGCGCTGGTGCCGACGCTGATCAACATCGAGAACTTCCCCGGCATCGCCGAAGCGGCGGCAAGGTATCCGACCTACGCCAAGCACATGCGGGATCTCTACGCCTCCGGCAAGCGGCGGGTCGGCGCCGCTCGAGATGCCGGCGTCCCCATCTATGCGGGGACCGATGCGGGAGGCATGATCGCCCACGGCCGCATCGCCGACGAGGTGGAGGCGCTCAAGACCATCGGCATGAGCGCGACGGACGCACTCGGCGCGGCGTGTTGGGATGCCAGGGCGTGGTTGGGCAGACCGGCACTGGAGCACGGCGCGTCGGCCGATCTGGTCTGTTACGCCGAGGACCCCCGCGGTGGCGCCGATGTGGTCGCCAACCCTGAGCTGGTGATCCTGCGCGGCCGGGTGTTCTGACGCGCGGGCAGACGCAAACGTGCCGTAATCCTCGGCATGTCAGGCACTTTCGTGTCTGCTCAGCGATCCCGTAGCGCTCGCGTTCTCCAGCGATTGGCAATTGGGGGAGATGGCTCCGCCGGTCGGTGTGTCCTCGGCCGGAACCCGCGCCGGATTGGACGGTTCCGACCCGTGGACGCCCGACGAACGCGTCGGTCTCCGTCACGCGCTGGAGGCGTACATCGTTCACGGTGCGTACGACGGGCACGCCGACCATGACCGGGGCCGGATCAAGACCGGTCTGCTGGCGGATCTGGTCGTGTGGTCGAGTATCCTCTACGTCCACGATCAGTCACCCGACGGATTGCTCGACGAACATGCCGAGCTGACGCTCGTCGGCGGGACCGTCGCCCACTCGGCAGGTGCGCTCGCCGATCGAGTCGGCGCGGAGTTGCCCGAGGACCCGGTAGCGCCGGGACGGCGGAACAGCACGTGCACTGCCACTGAATGCACTCAGGCGGGCTGGCTGAAGCCCCAGTCGAACAGGCCGATCGCCTGATCGTAGAGATCACCCGTCCCGTACATCTGCACGACGACGAGGCGCCGGTCGCCCCGCTGCGCGGCGCCGACGTAGGTCTTGCGCGCCAGATTGGTGAAGCCCGTCTTGCCGCCCAGATCACCGGGATAGCGGGACAGCAGTTCGTTCTGCGCGGTGAGCGTCTTGCCGGGGAACTGGGCCGACTGCTGCCGCAGGATGTAGGCGATCAGCGGGTTGGTCAGCGCCGCGCGGAAGATCACCGCCAAGTCGTGGGGGGTGGTGACGGACTCCCAACCGGGCCCGTCCAACCCCGACGGCGAACCCGCGCGGGTGCTGCGCGCGCCGAGTTGCTGGGCCTTGGCGTTCATCCTCGCAACGGCGACGCGTTGACCTCCGAGCATGTCGGCCAGCATGTTCGCGGCGTCGTTGCCCGACACCATCATCAGGCCCTCGAGCAGTTGGCGGGTCGTGTAGGGCTGGCCGGGAGTCAGGCCGACACACGAGCATTCGACGCGCTCGTGCGATTCGTTGGCCCGCGCAAAGGAATTCGGGTTGAGGTTGTCGACGACGACGAGAGCCAGCAGTGTCTTGATGGTGCTCGCGGGGGCATGCGAGCTGTTGGGGTCCCTCGCCGCGAGAACCCGCCCGCTGTCCAGATCGGCCACCAGCCACGCCTCCGCCGGGCCGTCCGGCGGGGCGACGACCGCGCCTGCGGGTTCGATCGATGGTTGGGCCACGGCGACGGGTGCGACGGCGGCGGTCGCGGTCAGCGCCGTGCCGAGGGCGAGCGCCGTCGCCGCGAACAGTCTTCGCACAACCCGACTGTAGGGATCCCAGGACTCGCCCAGCGCGCGATTAGGTCTCCGTCGGATATCGAGCTTCGGTGTGTCCAGCCCCTCAGAAGGGTGGCGGCTCTGGCTCTTTGGTGAAGGCGTCCTCGTATGCGATGTCTTCGTGCAGCGGAACTCTGGTGTGACTGGGGTGGTGCGGAGTTCGTGGTTTGGGTGGCGTTCGGCGGTGATGGCGGCGGCCCGGACTTGGTCGCGGGTGCGTCGGTGCCGCGGCATCATCACAGTGCAGTCACCGCACGGCTGGTCTGTTCGCGCGGTGGCGGTGATCGCGCCGGTGGGTGCGCACAGTGGCGCGAAGAGCTGCGCGCTGCCCGGGGTGGTGAGGTAGCGGTCCCCGGCGGGTGAGGTCCAGATCAGTGTGCCGTCGCGGAGTTGTTCCTCGCGCCAGCCCCAGAACGTCTTGAGCACACGGTGACACCAGATACACGAAGAACGTTCTTGGCAGCTGACCGCGACCGAGATGCATCCATACCGCTCGATTGGCGCGCCCACCGCACACACGCCATTGTCGACACCTCTGCGCAGGGCATGAGTCAAGATGGGGGGTGGGGAAGATCGTGCTAGCAGAGAGGCCGTCATGGCTACGAGTGTCAAGCAGTTAGTGGAAGCCGCGAACGCTGTCGTGCCGCGAATCACGGCGGCTCAGGCGCAAGACCTCATTGCCAAAGGCGACTCCTTGATTGTCGACGTGCGAGAAGCGCCCGAGGTGCAGCAGAGCGGCAAGGTCGCCGGCGCTGTGCACGTCCCGCGCGGAATGCTCGAATTCGTGGCGGACCCTGAATCGCCGCACCACGACCCTCGTTTCCAGAAGGGCAAGACAGTGATCGTGTACTGCGCGTCGGGCGGACGCTCGGCTCTTGCCGGGCAGGCGCTCGTCGAGGAAATGGGCTACGACGGGGTCTACAACCTTGGTGGGTTCAAGGACTGGGCTGACGGCGGCGGGGCGATCGACACACCGCCCTGACCCAAGCCGAACCCGCGCGGGCCCGCCTGCCGCTGCGGGTGGCCCCGCGCCTGTCACCGGACTCACCACACATGCACCTTGTGCCGATGGTTGGGCTGGCCCCGCGCTTATCCACGACAGTCGCCGAGGTCTTCATCGCCGAGACAGGCGCCGATATGGCCGTATTTCCCACCGCCGGGCATCTGGCCTGGTGGGCCGGCACCACGCCGGGATCCAACGAGTCCGCCGGCCGGGTGAAATCGACCAGAACCCGGCACGGCAACCCCTACCTCGAGGGCGCCCTCGGCGCCGCGGCGCTCGTGACGGCGCGGTCCAAGGGAATCTACTTCTCCGCCAAATACCGGCGGATCGCGGCCCGAAGCGGCCCGATGAAAGCCGTCGTCGCCGTAACACAACATGCTCGTCGCCTGGAACATGCTGCACAACGGCGAGTTCTACCGCGAAACCGGCGCCGACTACTACACCCGACGCATTCCCACCAAGACCGAGGCACGCGCGATCGGACACCTCGAAGCCCTCGGCTACCGCGTCATACTCGAACCCCTCGCCGACACCGCATGACCAAACCCGCCAGATCCTCGCACGCACTGATGACGCCAGCGGATGACCGGCACTGAACTCACCAACCGTGGTCACCTAATCTTCGTAAGAGAGGAGACTTAAAAGTGCCCCTGATCTCAATAATCACGCCGATCTACATGCCCGATGCCGGAATGCTGGAGCAGGCGTACACGTCCCTCAGCAGCCAAGAGTTGCCCGCTAGGTGGTGCTTCGAATGGCTGGTGCAAGAAGATGGACGGACCCGCATCGCCGAAGAGATTTTGCCGGTCGCTGACGGCCGGATCGTCCACGGCAACGACCGTCACGGAGGTGTTGCGATCTCGCGAAACCTCGCCCTGTCGAAGGCTCGTGGTGAGCTGGTGAAGAACCTCGATCAAGACGACGTGCTGACTCCAGGCGTGCTCGCTCGCGATATCGCGAACGTCACCGGGAACGAGGCGGTCGGCTGGTCGACGTCGCGGGCGCTCGATCTGATGCCCGACGGAACTACTGTCGGGTTCGACAAGGAGCCGCCACACGGCATTCTCGAACCTGGTGTTGTACTAGATCATTGGCGACGCAATAGCTTCCGGGCGCCGGTTCATCCGACCACTATCTGTATCCGTCGCGACCTGGCTTTAGCGCTCGGCGGTTGGATGGCCGTACCCGGTAGCGACGACACCGGGTTGCTCATCGCGGCGAGCGTCGTGGCTGCGGGATACTTCGACTCTGAGGTGGGACTGCTCTACCGCAAATGGCCTGGACAGGTCAGCGCGAGCGATGCACACACGCTGCCGGTCGCATGGCACACCCGAATGAACCTGATCAGCGAACGAGCCGACGCAATGGCGAAGCTGCTCGGTCGAACATCGCTCTAGCTTCGAGAAAATTGCAGGTCATAGCGTTGGAAAGGGTGGATAGTCAAGGCTGTCTGAAACTACCGCGGAATGGCCGCGGACCAGCCCCTCGGCGGTGCCTGACAGGTCGCTCACAGAAAACGCGGTTAATTCCATTGGTCTTCGCTGCGACAGCCGAGGCCCACTTTCGGCGAGGGGGACGCGGAAATGAGTAAAGCAAACAACCTGGCGCGGCTATCTGCTCGACAATCGGCGGCACGGCGGTGAACCTGCGTGATCAAGAACTCGGCGAAGAATCTGCTCTAGAACAATTTCTTAGCAGAACATTTGGCGAATTCTGGGCGAATAGTCCACTCAAGCAGATAGGCAGGACACGTGTGCGGCCGAGACCTACCATCAACCCACCCACCGACACGATTTAGCCGAGCTTGGGCGCGAGGCGCTACAAAGAGGCGATTCCGACCGACCGGTCCTGCGCGAAACCCCAGTCGAGTAGACCAGCTGCCTGGTCCCAGTACGTGGGGCCACCCTCGACGACCAACCCGTACATCATGGCGACCACCAAGCGTCGGCCCTCGCGCTGAGCGGCTCCCACGAACGTCTTGCGGGCGGGGTCGGTGAAGCCGGTCTTCCCGCCGAGCATGCCCGGGTAACGGGCCAACATCTCATCCTGGTTGATCAACGTCACCGGTCCGGCGTCTCCGGGGAACGGTGCGGTGGGGGACGACGTGATGGCCGTGAACACGGGGTTGGCCAGTGCGGCGCGGAAGATGACGGCGAGGTCGTGTGGTGTCGTGTAGCCGTCGATGCCAGGCCCGTTCAGACCCGACGGCGATCCGGCCCGCGTACCAGTGGCGCCGAGCGCGGCCGCCTTGGCGTTCATCTTGGCCACGGCGACGTCCGTGCCGCCGAGCATGTGGGCCAGGGTGTTCGCCGCGTCGTTGCCCGACACCAGCAGCAGTCCGTCGAGGAGTTCCTGCGTCGTGTAGGTATGACCGGCCTTGACGCCCGCGCAGTTGCACTCCACCCTTGCGTCTGCCTCGTCGGCCACCACCGTGGCATTCAGCGGCAGCTCGTCGAGGACCACCAGGGCGAGGAGGACCTTGATCGTGCTGGCAGGCGGATGGGTCACGTACTCGTCGCGTCCCGCCAGGATCTGCCCGGTGTCCAGGTCGGCGACGATCCAGGCGGGCGCGGGACCGTTCGGGATCGCAGCCGTGCCGATCTGTCGGACGTCGGTGTCGGCCGCTGCGACGGCGGTGTCGATCATCGGTGAGCCCGCGAGAAGCGACACGATGGACACCGCGATGGCGCCGAGGAGCCTGACCATGGCTGCCGAGCCTACTTGCCCGTCCCAGTGGCCTGGACCACACCCGGTGTGTGACGCATCGTTGTCCGGCGATCCGCGCGATGCCCTCTCGCGGTACCGCACGGCGCTCTTCGACCGCGATCTGGCGGCACTGGGACGGCTCCTCGCCCCGCAGTGGCGCGGGGCAGCCCGACCCCGTCGAGTAGGGCCGAGCCCCGCTTGGCTCCGGTCGACAACTCGTAGACCGGAAAGGCACCCTTGACTGATCTCGCGCCGGACGTCGCCGAGCTGGTGTCGGTCGACAACGCGGTGTGCGCCCCCGGCCAGCATTCAATCGAGCACGGCGTGAGCATCCCGATGGCCGACATGCACGGCCCCTTCGACTACCACCTGACCCGCAACCTGCTGCGCCTGGCCGAGGAACGGGGAATTGCCCACGCCCGCGACATCTTCCGCCTCTAGCGCTCCGACGCGGCGGCGGCGAGCGAGGCCGGTGCCAACACGCGTGCCGCCCTCGTCGCCATCGGGCTCGACGGCAGCCACGGCTGGGAGCGCAGCCACCTCGATTCGCGGGAGGCGCGCTACCTGCTCTTGGAGAGTTGGTTGCGCACGCAGCTGACGTTCGCCAGGTGGCACGCCAAACCCTCGCGCAAGCTTCGTGACTTCCCGTCGTCGAAGCGGCCCGCGCCGACTGAGCAGTGGGTGCCACTGTCGCGCGGAGACTTCACCGAACCGGGAGACGTGTAGCCGGGGGAGCCCTGGCCGCCGGCGGTGGGTCCGCAGGCCTGACGTTTCGCGAGGGTGTTTGAATCGAGCGATGCTGAGTCTGGAAGAGATCTCCGACCGCCTCGAAATACAGCAACTCCTCGTCGACTACTCCACGGCGATCGACGCGCGCCGGTTCGATGACCTCGACCTGGTGTTCACCCTCGACGCGTACATCGACTACCGCGCCATGGGCGGTATCGACGGGAGCTTTCCCGACGTGAAGAAGTGGTTGTCGGAGGTTCTGCCGAACTTTCCGGCGTACTCGCATCTGATTGGTAACTTCGACGTCAAGGTCGACGGTGACTCCGCGACGTCGCGGATCCTCTGCTTCAACCCGATGAAGCTGAGCTCGGGAGAAGGGTCGGACGGTCAGATCCTGTTCTGCGGCCTCTGGTATGAGGACGCGTTCATCCGCACCGCCGACGGCTGGCGGATCACCCGCCGCGTCGAGACGAAGTGCTTCGACAAGATCGTCTGAGCGCTCGCCCGCAACTCTCCTGCCGAACGTGGATTACCCCCACGCCTTCAGGCAGGTAGGCGTGGGGGTAATCCACGTTCGGCGGCGGGAAGTTCGCGATTTCCGTCCTCGTACCGGGCTCTGGCACAATGGGCACGGTCTACCGCGCGACTCCGGCTGCGCGGCGGTCACACGTGCAAGGCAAGACCGGACCGGGCAATCTGCTCGAGTCGCTGAATTGCAAGCGCGGCAATCACAGGAGATTTCGTTCGACCATGGCTGTCAAGATCAAGCTCGCCCGCTTCGGCAAGATCCGCAATCCCCAGTACCGCATCGCCGTCGCCGACGCGCGCAACCGCCGCGATGGCCGCGCCATCGAGGTCATCGGCAAGTACCACCCGAAGGAAGATCCCAGCCTGATCGAGATCGACTCCGAGCGTGCGCAGTACTGGCTGGGCGTGGGTGCACAGCCCACCGAGCCCGTTCTCGCGCTGCTGAAGGTCACCGGTGACTGGCAGAAGTTCAAGGGCCTGCCGGGCGCCGAGGGCACGCTGAGGGTCAAGGAGCCCAAGGTCAGCAAGCTGGATCTGTTCAACGCCGCACTTGCCGCCGCCGACGACGCGCCCACCGGCGACGCGACGACGGCGAAGAAGAAGAAGGCGCCCGCCAAGAAGGCCGCCGAGGCCGAGGCAGGCGAGGTGGCCGCTGAGTCCGCACCCGCTGACGACGCCGCTGCCGAATGAGCACAGTCGTCGTCGACGCCGTCGAGCACCTGGTGCGCGGAATCGTCGACAACCCGGATGACGTCCGCGTCGACTTGGTGACCAACCGCCGCGGGCGCACCGTCGAGGTGCACGTGCACCCCGACGACCTCGGCAAGGTCATCGGCCGGGGCGGCCGCACCGCGACGGCGCTGCGCACGTTGGTCGCCGGCATCGGCGGCCGCGGGATCCGCGTCGACGTGGTGGACACCGACCAGTAGCGGAAGCAGACGCTCCGGAGGGCGGGAGCGAAGCGACTCGGGAAGAAAAACTATGGACCTCGTCGTCGGACGTGTCGTCAAGGCGCACGGAATCGGCGGCGAGGTCGTCATCGACGTCCGCACCGACGATCCTCACGACCGGTTCGCGCCGGGTACCGCCCTGCGCGCCAGGGCGCGTGACAAGAGCGAGCGCAACTACGTGGTCGATTCGATGCGCGAGCACAGCGGCCGCCTGCTGGTCCGGTTCGACGGTGTGGCAAGCCGCGATGCGGCGGATGCCTTGCGCGGCAGCCTGTTCATCGTCGACACGGCGGACCTGCCGCCCATCGAGGATCCCGACGAGTTCTACGACCACCAACTCGAGGGTCTGCGCGTGCGCACCCTGGTCGGCCACGAGGTGGGCACCGTGGCGGAGGTACTGCACACCGCGGCGGGGGAGATTCTTGCGGTGCGGCCCGGTGAGGGTGATGGTCCAGAGGTGCTGGTTCCCTTCGTCGGCGCGATCGTGACCGCTGTGTCGCTGGAGGACGGCCTCATCGAGATCGATCCTCCCGACGGCCTGCTGGACCTGGACTCGATCTAGGTGCGTCATGCGAATTGACGTCGTCACGATCTTTCCGGGCTATCTCGATCCGCTCCGACAATCGTTGCTGGGCAAGGCAATCGCCAACGGCATCGTCGAGATCGCGGTTCACGATCTGCGGCGCTGGACGTACGACGTGCATCACTCGGTGGACGACTCCCCGTACGGGGGTGGACCCGGCATGGTCATGAAGGCACCCGTCTGGGGTGAGGCCCTCGACGAAATATGCACTCGGGAAACACTTCTGGTCGTCCCGACGCCGGCGGGCCGCCCGTTCCGCCAGGCCGATGCGCAGCGATGGAGTTCCGAGGCGCACCTGGCCTTCGCGTGTGGGCGCTACGAGGGCATCGACCAACGCGTAGTCGACGATGCCGCGCAGAGGATGCGCGTCGAGGAGGTGTCCATCGGTGACTACGTCCTGCCGGGCGGCGAATCCGCGACCCTCGTGATGATTGAGGCCGTGGTCCGACTGATTCCAGACGTCGTCGGCAATCCCGTTTCGCACCGGGATGATTCGCACTCTGACGGCCTGCTCGAAGGGCCGAGTTACACGAGGCCGCCAAGCTGGCGCGGGCTCGACGTACCGCCCGTGCTGCTGTCCGGCGATCACGGCAAGGTGGCCGCGTGGCGGCGGGATCAGGCGTGGCAGCGCACGCGCGAACGCAGGCCGGATCTGCTGAGCTGAGTTAGATGCGTCCGCCGGGGAACATGGTCTTGACCGCCTGAGTGATGGTCGCGCGCGCGTCGTCGGGGTCGGTGGCCTGCATCGAGCTGATCGCCATGACGTAACGACGATCCGGTCCGATCACGCCGGTGGATACGTGCAACCAGTCGGAGCCGATGCAGCACATCCAGCCCTGTTTCACGGCGACGGGTTCGGCGTAGAGGCCCTCCGGAATGCCGAACCGCTGTGGGTAGACGCCGCCGGGCACCATCCCGTCGGGCGCGGTCGGTGTGGACGCCGCCAGGTTCGACATGATCACGCTGGCCTGTTCGGGCGGCAATCCGCCGGAACCCGCCAGCATCTTGTCGTAGTAGCGCACCAGGTCGGTCACCGAGCTGACGGTGTTGAACCACCGCCCGTTGCCAGGCGCACGCGTGGAGGACAACCCGTAGCGAGCGACCACCCGGTTGATGATCGCGCTGCCACCGCTGCGGTTCCAGAAGGTCTCCGCAGCGCTGTCGTCGGACGATCGCAGCATGCGGTCGAATGCCGCACGCTCCTCGGGGGAGAGCTGTGTCTGGCTCTTGGACACCTGCAACAACAGGTCGTCGGCAATGAAGAGCTTTACCACCGACGCGATGGCCACGGTGCCGACGGCGCCGTTGGTGACGAGCTGGCCGGTGTTGCGGTCCAGGACCGCAACGGTGATGTCCGCACCGGACATCGAGGCCTCCGAGGTGGCCTGCCTTTCGCGTGCGTCCAATCCGCTGAACGCCGCGACGGGCTCGTCGGGCGGTACCTCCGGCAGCGGCGCCATGCTGCCCAGTGGGGCGACCACGGTGAGCGGGGGCGATGCCGGCGCAGGAGGGGTGCCGTAGACCTTGGCCTCGCATCCGGAAGCAACAGTCACCGCGGTCACCGCACACGCGGTGACCATCACCAGCTTCGACGGCCGCCGGAACATGGCCCTCCTTGGACGAATGAGAAGTGCAGGGTTGATGTCGTTCGAGCAAGTATTCGAACCTTGGCCGCGGTACCCAGCCTAACCGTTGAGGGCCGTGGCCGCGCCCGCAGGCGACCCTGTGTTGCGGGTGTTGTTCACGTCTTGTTGGGGCGCGATTTCATCGTTGAGCGCCCGTCTGGCACACTTGACCAGTTGTCTGCGCACGACGTGGAAACACGTTCCCCCTGTTGCGAGACACGCGAGAAGACCTCGGCCCGGCCACACGTCGCACAGTGACGTGATGCCTACGGCCGCAACGAGACCACGATCAACCGAACCGAACCACGAGGAAGTGTCACCGATGAACACCCTGGACTTCATCGACCAGCCGTCGCTCCGCGACGACATCCCGGCCTTCAGCCCAGGCGACACCGTGAACGTCCACGTGAAGGTCATCGAGGGTTCCAAGGAGCGCGTCCAGGTCTTCAAGGGCGTCGTCCTGCGTAGGCAGGGTGGTGGCGTTCGCGAGACCTTCACCGTGCGCAAGGAAAGCTACGGCGTCGGCGTCGAGCGGACCTATCCGGTGCACTCCCCGAACATCGACCACATCGACGTCGTCACCCGCGGTGACGTGCGACGCGCCAAGCTCTACTACCTGCGCGAGCTCCGTGGCAAGAAGGCCAAGATCAAGGAAAAGCGCTGATTGGCATCGGGGCCGCACCCGGACGGGTGTGACGGTTGGACCCCGAGCAGCGCGCCGCCAAGCACCGCGCTGGCTACTCTGAACGCGTGACCGGATCTGCCGACGCCCCCGACGCCATCGACAAGGACGACGAGGGCATCGATTCCTCCGGTCCGTCGGACCGCGAACTCGACGCTGACGACGATGCCCACGACGGCGCCGGCGATCCGCCGAAGAAGAAGCGCGGCGCGGTACGTGAAGCGGCGATTCTGCTGAGCATCGCGCTCGTCTTGTACTACGTGATGCTGACCTTCGTCGCGCGGCCGTACCTCATCCCGTCGGAGTCGATGGAACCCACGTTGCACGGCTGCCCCGGCTGCGTCGGCGACCGCATCATGGTCGACAAGGTGACCTATCGGTTCACCTCGCCGGAGCCTGGCGACGTCATCGTCTTCAAGGGACCGCCTGCGTGGAACGTCGGCTACAAGTCGATCCGCTCCGACAGCGCCCCGATCCGCTGGGTGCAGAATGCGCTCTCGTTCGTCGGCTTCGTGCCGCCCGATGAGAATGACCTGGTGAAGCGCGTCATCGCCGTGGGTGGACAGACGGTCGAATGTCGCGCCAACACGGGGTTGACGGTCGACGGCAAGAAACTCAACGAGCCGTATCTCGACGTCAACACGATGATGGCCGACCCACAGATCTACCCGTGTCTCGGCAACGAGTTCGGCCCCCTGAAGGTCCCCGAGAACCGGCTGTGGGTGATGGGTGACAACCGCACCCATTCGGCCGACTCGCGCGCGCACTGCACGAACCTGCCTTCGGACGCCCAGAAGGGCCTGTTGTGCACCGGTGACCCGATGGCAGGCACGGTGCCGGTCGACAACGTCATCGGCAAGGCGCGGTTCATCGCATGGCCGCCGGGCCGTTGGGGCAGCGTGTCGGCCATCAATCCGCAGACCTCGCAGTAGGAGGGCCTGAGTGCCGGCGAGCTGGCCGCCTCGAGCCGTGATCCGCAAGTCCGCGGGTCTGCGCACGATCGAATCCGCACTGTATCGGGGCGGGCTGGGCCCGGTGGCCGGGGTCGACGAGGTGGGGCGCGGTGCTTGCGCGGGACCGCTCGTCGTCGCGGCGTGCGTGCTCGGTCCCAACCGGTTGGAGAGCCTGTCGGCGCTCGACGATTCGAAGAAGCTCAACGAGCGCGAGCGGGAACGTCTCTTTCCGCTGATTCGGCGCTACGCGCTCGCCTATCACGTCGTCTTCATCCCGTCGAAGGAAGTGGATCGACGAGGTGTGCACGTGGCCAACATCGAAGGCATGCGGCGGGCCGTGGCCGGGCTGACGCTTCGACCGGGTTACGTGCTGAGCGACGGCTTCCGGGTGCCGGGGTTGCCGATGCCCTCACTGCCGGTCGTCGGTGGGGATGCCGCCGCGGCCTGCATCGCCGCGGCCAGCGTGCTCGCCAAGGTCAGCCGCGACCGCCTCATGGTGCAGATGGACTCGCAGCATCCCGGTTACGGTTTCGCCATACACAAGGGCTACAGCACCGCGTTCCACACGGCGGCATTGGCCGAGCGTGGACCCTGCAGTGAGCACCGATGTTCGTTCATCAACGTTCGGAGGTTGGTGCCCGCAGACATGCTCGGCGGGAGGCCGGGCGGCGCACCGAACTGGGCTGAGGAAAGATATACCGAACACCGACCGGAGGACCACTGAACCGATGAGTGCCGAAGATCTCGAGAAGTACGAGACCGAGATGGAGCTCTCGCTGTACCGCGAATACAAGGACATCGTGGGGCAGTTCAGTTACGTCGTGGAGACCGAGCGCCGGTTCTATCTAGCCAACAGTGTCGAACTGGTGCCGCGCAACGCCGACGGCGAGGTCTACTTCGAGCTCCGACTGGCCGACGCGTGGGTGTGGGACATGTACCGCCCAGCCCGCTTCGTCAAACAGGTCCGGGTGATCACCTTCAAGGACGTCAACATCGAAGAGGTCGAGAAGCCCGAGCTGCGGCTGCCCGACTGAGTCATGCCGTGACCGAAGATCGAACTCCTGTCGCAGTGGTCACCGGGGCGAGCCGTGGCGCGGGACGGGGCATCGCCACCGCACTGCTGCATGCTGGCTGGCGGGTGTACCTGACCGGGCGGACCATTACCGACGCCGGTGACGGCGGGATCGCCGTTCGGGTCGACCACCGGGACGACGCCCAGGTCGCCGCGCTGTTCGACCGCGTCGCCGACGAATGCGGCGCGCTGAACCTCCTGGTCAACAACGCCACAGCGATTCACGACGAACTGATCAGCCCAAAGCCGTTCTGGGAGAAGCCACTCGAGCTCGCCGACGTCCTCGACGTCGGTCTGCGATCGTCCTACGTCGCCTCCTGGCACGCCGCACCCCTCATGGTGGCGAACGGCCGCGGGCTCATCGCATTCACCTCCTCGCCGGGATCGGTCTGCTACATGCACGGTCCCGCGTACGGAGCGCAGAAGGCGGGAGTGGACAAGCTGGCCGCCGACATGGCCGTCGACTTCGCGGGCACCGGCGTCTCGACTGTCTCCATCTGGATGGGGATCCTGCTGACCGAGGCGTTCCGCCACGCCTTCGACGGACATCCGGAGGCGTTGGCGAAGACCGCGCGGCACGCCGAGACCCCGGAGTTCACCGGGCGTCTGATCGATGCGCTCCACCGGGATGCCGCGTTGACCGAACTGAGTGGTCGGACCCTGATCGGCGCCGAGCTGGCGACGCGCTACGGCATCACCGACGCCGAGGGCCGCCAGCCGCCGTCGCAGCGGTCCGCGCTCGGCGCGCCGCGGATTCCGTCGACTGTCGTGGTGCGCTGACGTCGACGCCGCCGGGACTTGCCACACTTGACGGATGCGCAAGACACCGCAGTGCTGGCTCACCGACATGGATGGCGTCCTCGTACACGAGGACCGTGCGCTACCCGGCGCCACCGAGTTCCTGCAGCGGTTGGTGGAGAAGAAGCGCCCCTTCCTGGTGCTGACCAACAATTCGATCTTCACTCCGCGTGACCTGGCTGCTCGCCTGCTGCGATCCGGTCTCGAGGTGCCGGAAGCCTCGATCTGGACCTCGGCGCTGGCAACCGCGGCCTTCCTGCACGACCAGCTGCCCGGCGGGTCGGCGTACGTGATCGGTGAAGCGGGCCTGACGACGGCTCTGCACGAGGTGGGCTACACGCTGACCGACACCGGACCCGACTTCGTGGTGCTCGGCGAAACGCGGACGTACTCGTTCGAGGCGATCACCCAGGCCATCCGGCTCATCGGCAGCGGCGCACGCTTCATCGCCACCAACCCCGATGTCACCGGGCCGTCGGCGGAGGGGCCGACGCCCGCCACCGGTTCGGTCGCGGCGTTGATCACCAAGGCCACCGGGCGCGAGCCCTACTTCGTCGGCAAGCCGAACCCGATGATGTTCCGCAGCGCGCTCAACCGCATCGAGGGGCACTCGGAGAGCACCTTCATGGTCGGTGACCGGATGGACACCGACGTCGTGGCAGGCATCGAGGCCGGCCTCGAGACGATCCTGGTGCTCACCGGATCGACGACGGTCGCGGACATCGAGAAGTACCCCTTTCGACCGAGTCGGGTTCTGAACTCCATCGCCGACGCCATCGACCTGATCTGATGGCTGACGCCACTCAGCCGTTGGCGGGGGTGCGGATCATCGAGATCTCCAGCTTCGTCGCGGTGCCGCTGGCCGGTATGACGTTGTCCCAACTGGGCGCCGAGGTGATTCGCGTCGACCCCGTCGGTGGGGCCGCGGACTATCACCGCTGGCCGTTGACCGCCGACGGCGAGAGCATCTACTGGGCCGGGCTCAACAAGGGCAAGCTCTCGGCCGCGATCGACGTGCGTTCCGAGGAGGGGCAGGAGCTGATCACGCGGCTGATCGTCGACGCAGGGATGTTGATCACCAATGTGGCTGGGCGGGTGTGGCATTCGTATGAGACGTTGGTGAGGTTGCGTCCCGACCTGATCCACGTCGAGGTGTCGGGGCGCGCCGACGGCGGCACGGGCGTCGACTACACCGTCAACGCGGGCATCGGGTTTCCGATGGTTACCGGGCCGACCGGGTTCGCGGACCCGGTCAACCACGTGCTGCCCGCCTGGGACGTCACCTGTGGGCTCTACGTGGCCCTTGCCGTGACGGCTGCGCTGAGGCACCGGGACGCCACCGGGCAGGGTCAGCGCGTCGGCATCCCCTTGGAGAACGTGGCCCTGGCCACGGCGGGCAACCTCGGTTTCCTGACGGAGGTGATGGTCAACGGCGTCGCGCGCGAACGCATCGGCAATTCGATCTACGGTCAGTACGGCCAAGCGTTCACCAGCGGTGACGGGGCATCGTTCATGATCGTGGCGCTCACGGGTCGTCACTTCCGGGATCTGGCTGACGTGACCCGAACGACGAAAGCCGTTGCCGCACTGGGTGAAGCGTTCGGTGTCGACCTCGCCGATGAGGGGCAGCGGTATCGGCACCGCGATGCGCTCACGGGGGTCTTCACGGTGTGGTTCACCGATCACACCGCAGAAGAGATCACCACGGCTCTGTCGGCGACGTCGATTCTGTGGGAGCGGTATCGGAGTTTCGCCGAGACCACGGCCGGCCCGAAGGTGACCGACAATCCACTGTTCAGCATTCTCGATCAACCGCGCATCGGGCAGTACCTGGCGCCCGGACTGCCGCTCGCGGTCAACGGTGCCTACGGGTCGGCGGTGCCGTCGCCCGCACTCGGCGACCAGACCGTCGAGGTTCTGCGGGACCGGCTCGGCCTGTCCGATGACGAGATCGATCGGCTGACCGACGCGGGCACGGTCACGTGAGCGCACTGCTGCGCCTGCTCGACGTCCAACCCGGCCCATCAGAGGATTCCTGGATCGGGTGCGCCAGCGGACCCGAGGGCAAGCGTTCGTTCGGCGGCCAGTTCATGGCCCAGACCTTGGCCGCTGCCGCTCACACCGTCGAGCCCACCAAGCTGCCCACCAGCATGCATCTGCAGTTCCTCCGGGGCGGCGAGGCAGCCGACGCCGTCGAGTACACGGTGCAACGGGTGTTCGACGGGCGGACCACCTCGGCCCGTCGGGTGGAGTCCCGTCAGTCCGGCCGCACCATGACCGTGGCGAGCGTCTCGTTCTCCGCGCCGTTGGCCGGACCCGAGCACGGCCGCCTTTCCCCGATGCCCCACGATCCGGAGACCCTCCCGCGCACCGGCCCTGCCGGACCCGCACCGTCAATGCCGTTGGACGAGATCGACATTCGCATCGTCGACGACTGGTCAACCGGCGAGTTCACGAGACGGCTCTGGTGGCGAGTCGAGGTGCCCGTTCCCGAGGATCCACTGCTGCACGACGTCATCGCGGCATACGTCTGCGACGTGTACATGATCGATCCCGCGCTGCAGGTGCATGGTCACTCGATGAAGGCGCGCACCCACCGCAGCGGCACGACCGATTCATCGATCTGGTTTCACCGGCCCGTGCGGGCGGACCGCTGGAATCTGCTGGAGACCAGGTCACCCGCGGCGGCCCGCGGCCGAGGCGTGATCACGGGCAGCCTGGCCGGGGCGGACGGCGAGATCGCCGCCACCGTGGTGCAGGAGGGTCTCATCGCGCTACGGGAGCAGCTGTCCGAGAGTTGACCGACGGAGTTCCACGAACGCGAATCCGCCTGCGCGCCATGGTCAGCAGCTGCGTCAAGAGGACACCCACCAGCACCGCTGCGGTGACGCCCAGAACACGGTGGTCACCGAACAGCGGGTACACCTGGTAGTGCGTCAGATAGATGACGAGCGACGCCTCGGCGAGAACGCCTGCCGCCACGGTGAGTGCCGACGGGCATCGGACGGCGGGCAGCCAGATCAGCAAGGCCAAGCCCGTGAAGACCAGTAGTTCTCGGTGGGGGTTGCCGAAGTAGCCGACGACGCCGACGGCGAGCAGCACGGTGATCGCGATGCGTTGCCGGGCCGTGGAGGCCTTCGATGCCGCCCACCCGATGGCGAAGAACCAGAACGCGAGCACGGTGAACCATGCCGCGTTGCCCATGCCGAATCCATCGAAGCGGACCGCCAGACCCAGCGCCAGGAACACCAGCGCGAACGCGAACGGCCCGCGCCGCTCCAGGCGGTCGCCGATCGGCGTACAGCACACCAGCGCGAGGGCCACCAGAATCCACACCACGACTTCGACGAACCACAACCTGCCCGCCGTCATGCTCTCGCCGGCACCGAAGAACTTGTTGGCCAGCAGCAGATTCGATGCGGTGTAGTCGTTCGTGGCGAGCAGGGCGATGGCCACCCACACCACCGAGGGCACGACGATCCACGCGATGGTGTTGCCCAGGTGGCGGGCTCGTTGGGCGCGGGGTAGCGGGGTCAGGCAGAAGCGGCCGAAGTTGTACCCGGCGATGCCCAGCAGAATGTGCGCACCACCCCACAGCGTGTACAGCCCGGCGTGCGAACCGACGACGAGCACGATGGCGATCGCCCGCAGGGCGACACTGGTCTCGAGCGTGCTGCCCCACCGCCGTCGAGGTGTGGCGGTGGACTCCAGATCACGCAGCGGCAACCGCTGCCAGTTGACGGGAAGGTGACCGATCGCGCGCTCGAGGCGTACCGACATCGACACGTAGGACAGCGAGTTTCCCCCGAGGTCGACGAAGCTGGCGCCTGCGTCGATCGACGCGGCGTCGAGCTGCAGCACGTCGGCGAACAATCCGCGGAGGTCGAGTGCGTCCGCGTCGACCTCCGAACTGCGGTCGGCCAGCTCTCGAACGACGCGGAGATCCGGCTTCCCCGTGGGCAATCGGGGGATCTCGTCGACGTCGAGGACTCGGATGGCCGTGCGGGGAAGCCCCGACGCGTCCGCGACGAGCAGTGTCACGTCGCATCCGAAGGGTCGCTCGGCCGCCGCGACCAACAGCTGGCCGTCGCCTTCCGTGCAGATCGCGGTCACGTCGGCGTCGCGCAGGGATGCCTCGATCCGCTCCAGGTCGAGCCGCAGCCCGTACAACTTCGCGAAGCGACTGATACGGCCAACGACTTCGTACATGCCGTTCGCGTTTCTGCGGGCGAGGTCCCCGGTGCGAAGGGCGCCCACCGTACCGCCCGCCGCGAGGTCGTCGGGCCCGTGCGCGTAGCCCATCATCACGTTGGGGCCGCGATAGACCAACTCGCCGACGTCGTCGGGCATGCCGTCGATGGGTTCCCGATCCACCACATCTATGTCGAACGCGCCACCAGGTATCGGCACACCGATCGAACGCGGATTCTCGGACGCGAGTTTCGGTGGGAGATAGGCCATTCGGGCGGTGGCCTCCGTCGCCCCGTACATCACGAACAGTTGCCACCCTCGGCGGCGGCCGAGCTCAGCGAACCGTCGGACCTGATCGGGCGCGAGCCGGCCCCCGGCCTGAGTGACGTACCGCAGGTGCGGTAGCGACATGTCGTCGAAGCCGATGCGGTCCAATAGGTCGAAGGTGTGCGGGACACCCGCGAACGTCGTGCCACGGTGACGCGTCATCAGGTCCCAGAACTCATCGTCGACGACTGAGTGGTCGGTCAAGATGAGTCCGGCGCCGCGCGCGAGGTGGCTGTGGATCACCGAGAGGCCGTAGCAGTACGACATGGGCAAAGTCGTTGCGGCCCTGTCGGTGTGCCGGATGTCGAGATACGTGGCGATGGCACCGGCGTTGGAGACCAGGTTGGTCCGCGACACCCGTACCAGCTTCGGTGACCCCGTGCTGCCGGACGTGGATAGCAGCAGCGCCAGGTCCGGATGCAGCTCGTGGGCGGCGCGATGGCGGTGCTCCACGCTGCCGCCGCGGATGACCACCTCGGGGTCGTAGGCCTCGATCATCGCCGCGTGATCGCCGTCGGCGGGCAGCGGAATGACGACGTGGCCGCCCGCCAGCGCTCCCAGGTAGTTCACCATGGTTTCGATGTCGTTGCGGGTCTCGAGGAGTACGAGCCCGCGCTGGCTACCGAGTTCGGAGGCGTTGGCGGCGACGTGGTCGGCGAGTTCGCGATAGGAAAGTCGCCGGTCGGCGGTCAGCAGCGCGGGACGCTCGCCGTGCGAAGCGAGATGGTCGATCAGTCGGTCGAACATCATGACGGCCGCTCATCGAGGACCACCGCCGGCCCGATGACGTCGACGCGGACCTTGGCGTCGACGTCAGGCGGATCGAGGCTGTGCTGGCGGACGGTGATCGGCTCACCGGCACCGGGATCGACGGTGAGCAGAACGTCGTGTCCGCGGAACTCCGAGCACAACACGGTGCCGATTCCCGCGCCATGGCCGTCATCGGACACGGCGGTGGCGATCAACTGCTCGGGCCGCAGCATGAGGGTCGCCGGACCGTCGGCGGCTCCGTCACGCACGGGCAGGCGGCCCAGCACGCAGTCGGCGACACCTGCGGTGACGGTGCCAGGCAACAGCACGCAGTCCCCGAGGAACTCGGCGGTGAACGTGTCTGCGGGATTGAGGTAGACCTGTTGGGGCGTTCCGACTCCGGCGAACCGACCGTCGCGCATGACGGCCACCTGATCGGCGATCGAGAGCGCCTCCTCCTGGTCGTGGGTCACCAGAAGAGTCGTCACGTGGGCCGCGGCGAGCAACTGCGCGACGGCCTTGCGAGTCGACGCCCGCAGACCGGTGTCCAGCGCGCTGAAGGGTTCGTCGAGCAACATCAACGCGGGTTTGCGTGCGAGTGCCCTCGCGAGTGCGACGCGCTGCTGCTGGCCGCCGGACAGCTGGTGGGGTCGGCGTCGCGCCATCGACTCGTCGAGGGACACGGTGTCGAGCAGTTCGGCGACCCGGGCGCGGGAACCGCGGGCGCTGCCACTGAGTCCGTACGCGATGTTCTGGCCGACGGTGAGGTGTGGGAACAGCGCGCCGTCCTGAGCGACGTAGCCGACGTCGCGGCGATGTGCCGCGGTGAACCCGTCGGCGTTGGCGACCACTCGCCCCGCGATGGAAATGCTTCCGGCATCCGGGGTCTCGAAGCCGGCGACGAGGCGAAGGAGAGTGGTCTTACCGCAACCGGAGGCACCGACGACCGCGGTGACGGTGCCCCTGGGCACCGTCAGGTCGACGCCGCGAAGCACGGCGTGGCCGCCGAACGACTTGGTGAGACCCGTGACCTCGAGCGCATTCGTCACAGCGCGGCCGCCCTCGTCGACTGACCGAACAACACCAGGGTGACCGGAACCGACAGCACGACGAGGAGAAGCGCGTACGGCGCGGCGGCCGCGTAGTCGAGCTCGCTGCTCAGCGACCAGAAGCGGATCGCCAGCGTGTTGGTGCCGGTCGGGGCGAGCAGCAGGGTGGCGGTCAATTCGGTGGCGACGGCGACGAACACCAGTGAGGCGCCCGCTGCCGCTGCCGGGGCGGTGAGTCGAAGCGTGACCCGCAGGAAGGTCCGGGTCTGCGACACGCCCAGCGATCGCGACGCCTCCTCGATCCCCGGTGGCACCTGCGCCAGACCGGAGCGCAGGTTGACCATGGCGCGCGGCATGAACATCAACACGTACGCGGCCAGCACCAGCGAGATCGTCTGGTAGAGCGGTGAAGCGAAGCGGATTGCGACCGTGACCAAGGCCAGCGCGGTGACGATTCCCGGCATCGAACTGGTGACGAAGTTCGACCCTTCGACGAAGCGTGCGAAGAATCCGCGGTACCGCACGGCGACCCACGCGAAGGGGAAGGCGAGCACTGTCGTCGATACGGCGGCCGCCGCCGCAAGGCCCGCGGTCTGGACGGTCGCGGCGGTGATCTCGTCGGTGGCCCAGACGCTCCCTCCGCCGATCCACAGCCAACGAGTCACCGTCCACGCCGGAACGCCGAGGGCCAGCACCGCGAGCGCCACCAACGCGGTGACGGCGGGAATCGTCATGCCACGCAAGCGATGTGGCGACAGTTGCCGTTGCGCGCCCGCGCCGATCCTCGCGTACCCGCCGTCGCCGCGGGCGGCCGCCTCGCCGACCAGAAGAACCAAGCAGAGCAGGACCAGGACGCCCGCGAGCGTGCTGCCCGCCGCGCCGTTGAACGTCGACTGAAACTGTTCGAAGATCGCGGTCGTCAGGGTGGCGAAACGCAGCATCGCGAAGGCGCCGTACTCCGCGAGGAGGTGCACCCCGATGAGCAGGCCGCCGCCTAGGATTGCGAGTCGCAGCTGGGGGAGCACCACCCGCCAGAAGGCGCCCGTCGAACTGGAGCCCAGTGCCCTGGCGGATTCCTCGATCGCGGGGTCGAGCCGACGAAGGGTCGCGGCGGCGGGCACGTAGACGAAGGGAAAGTACGACATCGTCGCCACCAGGATGCCCGCCCAGAAGCCGTGCAACGACGGCACGACGCTGACCCACGCATAGCTGTTGATGAACGCGGGAACGGCGAGGGGGGCGACGAACATCGGTCGCCAGATTGCGCGGCCCGGCACGTCGGTGCGCTCCACCAACCATGCGGCACCGACGCCGAGGGCGACGCACAGCGGCACGGTCACGACGACCAGCCCGATCGTGTTGATCAGGAGTTCGCCGACCCGTGGCCGCGCGACGAGCGCATACACCCGCGATGGCCCGGTGGATGCCATCGACCAGGCGACGTAGGCAATCGGCACGAACGTGGCAGCGACCAGGACCGCGACGACGCCGATGAGTAGCGGTCCGGGACGAGGACCAGCACCGTCGACGGGCCGCGGGCTCGGCGCCGTCGGGACCGTGTCGGTCGTGCTCATCTACCGCACCATCTAGAGCAGACCGGCCTTCGTCATCAGGTCGGTGACCTTCTGGGCGTCGAGGTCCGAGGGGTTGACGGCCGGCGCCTGCAGGTCGGCGAGCGGCACCAGTGCCGGGTTGGCCGGCACGCCGCTGGCGACCGGGTACTCGAAGGAGGTTCCCTTCTCGAGGACGTCCTGGCCCGCCTTGCTCGTGACGAACGTCAGGAACTGCTGCGCCTGATCCTTCTTCTTGCTCGCGTTGAGCACGCCGCCGCCAGAGATGGAGACGAAGGCGCCGGGGTCCTCGTTGCGGAAGTAGTGCAATGCCGTGTTGCCGCTGATCTCCTTGGTGCTGGCCTGGTCCCGGAACCAGTAGTAGTGGTAGATCACGCCACCGTCGACCTCGCCCGCGTTGATGGCCCGCAGAGTGGCGATGTTGTCCTGGAAGATCTCGGCGCCTCCCTTCAGCCCGACGAGCCATGCCGACGTTGCGGGCTCTCCGGTGAGCTCGAGCATCGCCGCCACGATCGCCTGGAAGTCCGGCTTCACCGGCGGGGCACCCCATCTGCCCTTCCATGCCAGCTGTTCCAGATCCATGATCGACTTCGGCAGCTGGTCCTCGGTGAGCTTGGACTTGTTGTAGGCGAACACGGTGGTGCGCGCGGCGACTCCGGTCCACTTGTTGGTCGCCGGTCGGTATTGCGCGGGCACCTGGTCGATGGTCGCCTCGTCGACGTCTGCGAACAGGCCGGCCTTCTCGACCGCGGCCATGGCGGGCGAGTTCTCGGTGAGCACGAGGTCGGCGGGGGACGAGGCGCCCTCGGCGATCAACTGGTTGCCCAGCTCGGTGTCACCGCCCTGGCGGTAGGTGACCTTGATGCCGGTCGCCTTGGTGAAGGCGTCGATCCACTCCTTGGTGAGTGACTCGTGCTGGGCGTTGTAGATCAACAACCCGTCGGACCCGTCGGACGACGACGAGCACGCCGTGGCGCCCGCGACGAGCGCGACGGCAGACAGCACTACGCCGATCCGCCTCCAAGGTGACCGCATCAAGTTGTTCCTTCCGCCCAGCTCGTGGCCGTACATCGCCAGCTCAGGTGAGGATAGCCTAACGAACATTACCTCGGACTCGGATCGTTGGTCGCCGAGGTCCACTGCGGGCGGTTCAGCCCTCCTGTTCGATCGACAACCACTCGGCCAGCGTGATGCCGACGGCGGTCGCCTGACACAGTTCGGCGTCGCGCTGCCTGCCGATCTGCGGATCGACCCACTCGATGAACTCGTTCGGGTGGCTCGCGTCGCGCATGTGGATGAAGTAGTCATGGGCGCCGTATCCCGATACCCGGTCGGACCTGATGCGGAAGGGCAGCGGCAGACGGTACAACCGCGTGCCCTTGACCCCGACGTCGAGCAGTTCGGCGTCGGAGTCGAGCACCAGTCGCTCGAAGCTGAGGTACGTCGGGGCGATCGAGCGTTGGTCGGCAAGGGGAAGGCCGGCGATCTGCTGGATCAGAAGTTCGCTGCGAATCACCTTGAAGTACAGACGTTTGTCGAATTCCGCGCCGTTGAGGTAGTAGTCGCCGGTGCCGTCCGGCCATTCGATGGCCGGACGGCCCGAGTCCTCGTGCACGACGTCCGGCCGGCCCTCGGCCGTCCGCACCTCCGGCAGCGGGACCAGGAGCAGCCCGCCATGGACCGGCACCAGCCAGCCGACGCCGGCGTCGAGCGCGTCGCGCATGGCCCGGGAGAAGCGAGCCCACCTGCCCATGGGCACAACGGTTTTCGCGTCGATCCAGGCCGCCGTCGGCACGCGACGCTTGGTGGTCTCGATCAGCGGGATGCGCTCGTAGAGGACCTGGGCGACGTCGGTCAGCACGGCCGTGAACTCGTAGCCGAACAAGCTCTGGCCCGGATCGTCGTTCGGGCTCCAGAACGGGATGGTCCGCCAGCCAATGTCGGGACCCTTGAGGGCCTCGGTCGTCAACGCCACGTCGAGATGCCTCACGATCCAGACCGTCGCGGGCGCGACGGTGCGCGTACGACAGAAGGTCTCGACCGCGTCGACGCCTTGACTTCGTCGGGACATGTCAGTCGCGTACGTAACGCACCCGGTCATGGTCCACCGTCGCCTGCACGTTGAACTCGGTCTTGCGGACCACCCGCCATGCTCCCGCGGGCACCTGCAGCTCGCGATGCCGTTCATGGTCCTTCTGGTGCCACCGGCGGGTGGGCACGTCCAGGTCGACGTACAGGGTGCCGCTCGCGGAGATGATCTTGGCGAACTCCCGGTCGCCGTCGAGGACGTGATGGTGGCCGGACTCGCTGTGTCCCACGACGCAGCTGGTGACCTTCTCGGCGGTGCCCGAGGGCGTGGCGTCCGCCGGAAGTACAGAACTTCACCGTGACGGATGGGTGTGCGCATCGCAGGTCTCCTCGCGTGGGGGTGGGTGATGCGGTGAACCCAGCCCGGGGGTCCGACACGTCGGGGCGCGAAACGAGTTGTGCCAGTTGCCCGGCCGACAACCGGTCGGTTCTGTACGTTGACTGTGATTGCGGCGACCGTCGCATCGACACGACGAAGGAATCCACTCCATGAATCTTCTTTCCTCCACCGTGCGTCGCGGTGTCATCGGCACGTTGGGCGCGGGCGCCGTCGGTGCAATCGTCGCGGGCGCCGGCATCCTGCCTGCGGCCAGTGCCGCCCCGTGCAGTGCCAGCGGCCTCGCCACCACGGCGAGCGGAGTGCTGGCTTCCTCAGGGAGCTACCTCGACGCACACCCGGGTGCCAACGACGTGCTGACGGCCGCGGCCACTCAGTCGCCCGAGGACGCCAGGACCTCCGTCCGCGGATACTTCTTCAGCCATCCGAACGAATTCCTCGACCTCCAGAACATCGCGCAGCCGTTGAAGGATCAGAAGAACCAGTGCGGCATCTCCGTCTCGCCGACCCAGTTGGCCACGCTGTACGAAGCGCTTTCCTGAGCACAGCCGTTCGACGTGCGCACCTACGCTGGCAGATCCGTGTACTGAAGGGTGAATCCGTCGGCGCTGAATGTGAAGCCCTTGCCAGTCAGCTCGCTGGCGCAGGAGACTCCCGTCGCTTCCTGCACGTTGCAGCGAAACCCGGACACGATCAGCACCTTGCCGAACGGCAGGACGATGGCGGGACCGGGAACGAGGAAGTATCCGGGCGCGTCGAGGACGGCGAACTGGGGGTCGGCGTCCCTGCCCACCTGGATGGCGTTCGGGGCGCGGTCCCTCCCGTCTCGTTCGGCGACGGTGTCCGGCGCGCCCGTGATCGGGATGGTCGATCCGGTCGCTGACTGACAGCCGGCCGTATCCCGCGGGATGATCGCGCACACCCATCGCTTGCTGGGGCTGGTGAAGTAGTAGGCCGTCTCCCCGCTCGGTTGAGGCGAGGCGTAGTCGAAGGCGTTGGCGAGTGTGTCGTTGGTGGGGCGGCTTGGCAGCGGGGGTGGGGCGGACGTGCTCGTCGGTGTGCTCGGGCGGGCGTCGTCGGTGTTCACGACGGTCCCGGAGTCGCATCCGACACCCGTCACCGCAGCTGTGGCCAGGATCAGCACCGAAGCGGTGCGCCGCCGGATCCCGGCCATCAATTCCCCACGCCGGTCGTGCATCTGGCTGTCATGCGGCTCATCCTCGCATGCTCTGCGTGACGCCCGTGCTCGACCTGCGACGGCTATCCGCGGCGGGTCACGTCGGTGTTCTCGGCGTACTCGTTCAGGCAGTCGGCCGCAGCCCGCAAGTAGCGGATGACTGTGGACTGTTCCTCGGGGGTGAAGCCGTCGGCGAGGTCGTCGAGGGCGGTGAACAGCGGTCCGAGTTGGCCGAGGATGCGGTCGACGGCCGCCGGGGTTGGCTGCAGGATCCGTCGTCGGCGGTCGGTCTGATGCGGGTGCCGTTGAAGATGGCCGGCGGTCTCCAACCGGTCGACGAGTTCGGTCCCAGAACCGGTTGAGATCGCAAGCCGGGCGCTGAGTTCGGCCGGCCCGATGGGCTCTTCGGCCGTCATGACGTGATTGAGGGCCTGATAGTCCACGGGGCGTAGGGCAAGCTGCAGTGCCAGCCGCCGGTCGACACTGGCCTGTGCCCGCTGTGTCTCGCGAAGCGCCCACGACACCTCGGACGCGGACATGCGCGCGCGCTCGCGGGCTTCGACCTCGTCGGGTTGCGGTAGCTCGGCCACGGAGCAATACTAGCCGTTGTACGAAGTAGCTCGACTACCGAGACGCATGGAAACGGAGGTAGCAGTGAACATGGATCCGGAACATGGCGATTCAACGCCGGGATGGAGTGCACTATCGACCCCGCGCGGCAGCTTCGGTGTGCGTCGGTTCGGCGACACCGGCCCGCTGGTCGTGTGCGTGCATGGATTTCCAGACGACGCGACGACGTTCGACGCCCTGGGAGTTTCTCTCGCCGACGCAGGAATGCGAGTCGCGGCGGTCAACTTGCGCGGGTATGCCCCATCCCCGCTCGAGGGTTCACTACATGCCGACGATCTCGTCGAGGACGTTCTCGCCGTCATCGATTGTCTATCCCCCGACGACCCGGTGACCCTGGTCGGCCATGACTACGGCGCCCAACTCGCCTACTCCGCCCTGGCCCGCGCCCCCCGCCGGTTCACGGCCGCGGTCATGCTCGCCGGTGCTCACCCAGTGGTACTCCAGCGCAATGCTCGCCGCTCACCGCGGCAACTGTGGATGAGCCGCTACATCCTGTTCTTCCAACTTGGCCGCTTCGCCGAGCGGTGGGTGGCCCGCGACGACTTCGCCTACGTCGATGCCCTGTGGCGGCGCTGGGCGCCTGGCTGGGCCCCGCCGGCCGGGCATCTCGTGCAGGTCAAGCGGACCCTGGCCGCCAGCATGCCGGCGCCGGTAGCGATGTACCGCGCCGGCGGGTTCGCCGACGACGATCAGCTGATAGAAGTGCCCACTCTCTACGTCTGCGGGGCCGACGACGGGTGCGCTCTGCCGTCACTCGCCGATGGTCAAGACCGCCTGTTCACCTCGGCCTACCGCGCCGACACCTGGTCGGACACCGGGCACTTCCCGCACCTGGAGCATCCGCGCAGAACCGTCGATGCGGTCCTTGCCTGGATCGCGACCGTCGAAGGGGACCGAAGGAGGACGTCATGAGACCGGGATCCGAACGACCCGCGTCGCGCTACCGCTGGTGGCACGCTGCCGCGGTGGGCGCCCTGGCCAACGTCTGCAGCGCTCTGCCCGCGGGCTACAACGGCGATGAGGACTTCTATGCACGGCAAGCCACCCCGCCCGGTGCGCCACCCGGTTGGGTGTTCGCTCCGGCATGGGCGATCAACAACTTCCTCACCGCGTACTCCAACCTGCGGGTGGCCAACCTGCCGCCCGACACCCCGGGCCGCCGCACGGCGCTCGCCTCCGAAGCCGTCTCCTGGGGGTTGTTCGCGTCGTTCTCCGGCCTGTACTTCGGGCTCCGCAGCCCGATACTCGGGGCGCTCGACACGGTGGCGGGACTCGCGGTGACCTCGCACGGCGTCATCGCCACGTCCAGAGTCGACCTCAAGGCGGCGTGGCTCCTCGTCCCGCGGCTGTCGTGGTTGGTGTTCGCGTCCTATGTCTCGATCGGCACCGCCTTGCGCAGTCCCGACGACCTGTTCGGCTGGCGGGGGCGCCCGCCTGTGGATGAACTCGCGTCTGTGGATGACGACGTAACGTAGCGACGGACTTGTCATGGCCTGCCCGCACCGTGGGGCCATGACGGAAACGTGGAGTCGGTCCCAAATCGGTGCGCTCGGTGAAGATTTGGCGGTCGAGCATCTGAGGTCGCGTGGGCTTCGGGTGCTGACCCGCAACTGGCGTTGCCGCTACGGCGAATTGGACGTGATCGCCACGGACGAGGCCGCAGGCGTGGTGGTGTTCGTCGAGGTGAAGACGCGCACCAGTGATCGGTTCGGCGGGGTGGAGCAGGCGGTCACTCCGCAGAAGGTGCGGCGCCTGCGTCGGCTCGCGGGGGCCTGGCTGGCCGCCCAGGACGACAGCTGGGCGCAGGTGCGCATCGACGTCGTTGGCGTGCGGATCGGACGCGGCCCGACTCCCGAGATCACACACCTCGAGGGGGTGGGGTGATGACGCTGGGGCGGGCGTACTCGGTGGCGGTGTGCGGGGTCGACGGTGCCATCGTGGAGATCGAGGCCGACATCGCCTCGGGGCTTCCCGGAGTGCACCTGGTCGGGCTGCCCGACGCGGCATTGCAGGAGGCGCGCGACCGGGTGCGGGCCGCAATCACCAACTGCGGCAACAGTTGGCCGATGGCGCGGCTGACACTGGCCCTGTCGCCGGCCACGCTGCCGAAGACGGGTTCGGTGTACGACATCGCCCTGTCGCTGGCGGTGTTGTCGGCGCACCAGAAGAAGTCCTGGGCACTACTGGACAAGACGGTGCTGCTCGGCGAGTTGGCGCTCGACGGGCGCGTGCGACCGGTCAAGGGGGTGCTGCCCGCGGTGCTGGCGGCCAAGCGAGAGGGCTGGCCCGCCGTGGTGGTGCCGATCGACAACCTTGCCGAGGCCAGCCTGGTCGACGGCATCCAGGTGTGGGGAGCGCGGACCCTGCGTCACCTGCAGGCCTGGCTGGAGGGCAAGGGCTCGCTTGACGACAGAGTGGATGCCTGCTCATCGGAGGCGGAGCCGATGGCGGACCTCGCCGACGTCGTCGGGCAGTCGCACGCCAGGTTCGCCGTCGAAGTCGCTGCCGCGGGGTCGCATCACCTACTGCTGACCGGGCCGCCCGGCGTGGGCAAGACCATGCTGGCACAACGACTTCCGGGCCTGCTGCCGCCGTTGACGCACGAGGAGTCGCTGGAAGTGACGGCCATCCATTCGGTGGCGGGACTGTTGTCCGGCGGCACTCCGCTCATCACCCGACCGGTGTTCGTCGCACCGCACCACACGTCCACCGTCGCCGCACTGGTGGGCGGCGGTTCGGGGTTGGCCCGTCCAGGTGCGGTGAGTCGCGCGCACCGCGGCGTGCTCTTCCTCGACGAGTGTGCCGAGATCGGCTCGAGTGTGTTGGAGGCGCTGCGAACACCCCTGGAGGACGGTGAGATTCGCCTTGCTCGTCGCGACGGCGTCGCTCACTATCCGGCCAGGTTCCAGCTCGTCATGGCGGCGAATCCGTGTCCCTGCGCCCCGGCCAAGTCGAGCGACTGCATCTGCGCGGCCGCCGTCAAGCGGAGATACCTCGGCAGGTTGTCCGGCCCGCTGATGGACCGCGTCGACCTTCGAGTAGAACTGCATCCGGTTCGCTCCGGCGCGATCGCTGCCGCGGAGGGGGAGTCCACCGCGACGGTCCGCGACCGGGTGGCCGCAGCGCGCGAGGCGGCCGCGGCACGGTGGGCGCCCCACGGTGTTCGCACCAACGCCGAGGTCAGCGGACCGCTGCTGCGCCGACGATTCCGGCTGGATCAGACGGTGATGGCGCCGCTGCGGACCGGGCTGGACCGAGGCGAACTCAGCATTCGTGGCATGGACAGGACACTGCGAGTCGCGTGGACTCTGGCCGATCTGGCAGGCCGCTCGAAGCCCGAGCTGGACGACGTCAACACCGCTCTGAGCTTTCGTCAGGCCGGAGGTGCGCGATGACCGACGAGAAGCGGGCGTGGGCCTATCTGTCGCGGGTCGTCGAACCGCCGTCCCACGATTTGGCGGCGTATGTGGCAGACGTCGGACCCGTCGAAGCCGCCGTACGCATCAAACAGGGTGACGTGACAGCACAACTCGCACGACTTACCGAGGCGCGGCGCGACATTGATAGCGCCACAGAAGATCTGGACGTGCTGGCGCGACTGGGCGGTCGCCTGGTCACTCCCGAGGATCCCGATTGGCCACTGCTCGCCTTCACATCGTTCAACGGCACACCGGCGCGCGACCGACCGGCGGGACGTGCGCCCATGGTGCTGTGGGTCGTCGGGCAGGAATCGCTCGCCGATGTCGCCGACCGTGCGTGCTCCATCGTGGGAACGCGGGCGGCGACGTCCTACGGCGAATACCAGGCGGCCGATCTGGCTGCCGGCCTCGCGGAACGCGACGTGGCGGTCGTGTCCGGCGCCGCCTTCGGCATCGACGGCGTGGCGCACCGCGCGGCCCTGGGCGCTGAAGGTCTCACCGTGGCGGTGCTCGCGGGCGGAGTCGACGTGCCCTACCCGTCCGCGCACTCGGCGATGCTGCGCCGCATCGGGGAACGGGGGCTGCTGGTCAGCGAGTATCCGCCGGGAGTTCGGCCCGCGCGGCACCGCTTCCTCACGCGCAACCGGTTGGTCGCCGCGCTGTCCGGAGCAACGGTCGTGGTCGAGGCGGGTCTGCGCAGCGGTGCGGCCAACACGGCCGCCTGGGCGGAGGCGCTCGGACGTCCCGTCTGCGCCTACCCGGGACCGGTGACGTCGTCGGCGTCTGCCGGGTGCCATGTGTTGATCAGGAACGGAGCCTTCCTCGTGACACGCGTCGAGGAGGTGGTGGAAATGGTGGGAGCGGCGGGTGAGATCGCACCCGAGCCCGATCGGCCCACCTCGCCTCTCGACGCGCTCACCGACACCGAACTACGGGCCTACGAGGCACTTCCTCGGCGGGGTGCCCGCACCATCGACCAGATCGCCGTGGCTGCCGGCTTGCCGCCGACCGAGTTGCTGGGACCCCTGGCGACGTTGGAACTCGCTGGTCTGGTGCTTCGTCGGGAGGGCAGGTGGCAGATCAAGCTTCGGTAAGTTTGGCGTCATGCGCTATCGGGATCGCGTGACGGACTGGGAGATCTGGAACGAGCCCAACCTGCCGCGCTTTCTCGGGTTCGCCGCGAGCCGGGCCGCCGTCTACGTCGGTCTGCCGAAGGCCGCACTTCCGAAGACCCGGACAACGCCTGGTCCGATCTCGCACGGGCACACGACGTGATGACGCTCGACGGGGACGGCGACGAGAAGGTCTGGATGACCGAGTTCGGCGCGCCGACGTCCGACCCGCGCGCGCAGGGCGTGAGCCAGGAGGAACAGTCCACACATAGCCTCGACGTACTCGCCGGAGTGGCCGCCGCGGGCTGGAGCGGACCCGCGTTCATCTCAGCATCCGGGACGTCGACACCGCCAACCGAGACAACCGCGAAGATAGCTTCGGCGCGTTGCTGACGTCGGACTGGCAGCCGAAGTACACGGCCGGCGCGCTCGCACGGTAGAGACGTCCACCCGACCTCACCCGCTTATAGTCGGTGGAGCCAACCGACGATCGTTATGAGGTGACTGTGGCAGGGCGTCCAATCCACACGTTCGAGGTGATACGCAGCGAACAGTTGGCGCCACACATGGTCCGGGTGGTGCTTGGCGGTGGCTTCACCACCTTCACGCCCAGCGACTTCACCGACTCCTACGTCAAGATCGTGCTTCCCCGGTCGGGCACCGACGTGGGAACGCTGCCGACGCCGTTGACCCTTGACAGCTTCACGGAGTTGCCCGACGCGTACCAGCCGGTCGTCCGCACCTACACCGTGCGCCATGCCGACACGGAACACCGCGAGATCAGCATCGACTTCGTCGTCCACGGCGAACACGGTGCGGCGGGCCCGTGGGCGAGCTCCGTCCAGCCGGGCGACCCGGCCTACCTGATGGGTCCCAGTGGCGCGTACGCGCCGGATCCCGCCGCGGATTGGCACCTTCTGGCCGGGGACGAGGCGGGACTGCCTGCCATCAGCGCCGCACTGGAAGCGCTGCCCCCCAACGCCATCGGGCAGGCGTTCATCGAAGTCAATGGACCCGACGACGAGCTTGAGCTCAGCGCACCTGACAGCGTCGCGATCCATTGGATCTACCGCGGCGGCCGCGCGGATCTGATCTCCGAAGAGCAGGCCGGCGACCACGCGCCACTCATCGCAGCCGTCAAGGAAGCCCAGTGGCTGCCCGGGCAGGTTCAGGTCTTCATTCACGGGGAGGCGCAGGCCGTCATGCACAACCTGCGGCCCTACATCCGCAAGGAGCGCGGCGTCGACGCGAAGTGGGCGTCGATATCGGGCTACTGGCGGCGCGGCCGGACCGAGGAGACCTTCCGAGAGTGGAAGGCCGAGCTGGCAAAAGCGGAGTCTCCCTCCGCGGGATGACCTAGGGCTGGCACTCTTGGCCCATGGCATTCGGTGACTACCAACTCGAGATCTACCTACAGGGCCTGTCCGGCGTCCTGCCCTCTCTTCCGATGGCATTCGCGGAACTGGAAGCCAAGGCGCAGGCCGCCATGTCCCCGTCGCTGTGGTCGTACGTGGCCGGCGGCGCGGGCGACGAACGCACCCAGCGCGTCAACGTCACGGCATTCGAACGTTGGGGCGTGATGCCGCGAATGTTCGTGGGAGCCAAGGACCGAGACGTATCCGTCGACCTGTTCGGGCTGACCCTGCCGTCGCCGGTCTTCATGGCGCCGATCGGCGTCATCGGCCTCTGCGCTCAGGACGGCCACGGTGACCTCGCCGCAGCCAGGGCGGCGGCCCGCACCGGTGTCCCGATGGTGGTGTCGACGCTGACCGCCGACCCGTTGGAGCAGGTCGCCGCCGAGTTCGGGGGCACGCCGGGCTTCTTCCAGCTCTACACCCCGACCGACCGTGACCTGGCCGCCAGCCTGGTCTCGCGGGCCGAGGCCGCCGGCTACGAGGGCATCGTCGTCACTCTGGATACCTGGGTTCCTGGCTGGCGACCGCGCGACCTCTCGACGTCGAACTTCCCGCAACTCCGCGGGCACTGCCTGTCGAACTACACCAGCGACCCCGTCTTCCGGGCCTCGCTGGCGCAGAGCCCGGAGGAGAACCCCCAGGGCGCGATCCTGAAGTGGATCTCGGTGTTCGGCAATTCGCTGTCCTGGGACGACCTTCCGTGGCTGAGGTCCCTGACGAAGCTTCCGCTCCTGGTCAAGGGCATCCAGCATCCCGACGACGCCCGCCGCGCCATCGACGGAGGCGTCGACGGCATCTACTGCTCGAATCACGGCGGGCGCCAAGCCAACGGTGGGCTGCCCGCCATCGAATGCCTACCGGGGGTCGTCGACGCCGCCAAGGGCGTACCGGTGTTGTTCGACTCCGGCATCCGCAGTGGCGCCGACATCGTCAAGGCGTTGGCACTCGGGGCCACCGCCGTGGGAGTTGGGCGCCCCTACGCCTACGGGCTGGCGCTCGGTGGCGCCGACGGTGTCGTGCACGTCCTGCGATCCCTGCTCGCCGAGGCCGACCTGATCATGGGTATCGACGGGTATGCCTCGCTCAAGGATCTGGTGCCGGAGGCGTTGCGTCGCGTCGAGTCCTTCGAGGTTGCCCGATGAAGGCCGTGAGTTGCCTCGACGGGAACCTCGAGGTCGTCGACCTTCCGGCCCCGCAGCCGCAGAAGGGCCAACTGGTCCTCGAGGTGAAACGGTGCGGCATCTGCGGTTCCGACCTGCACGCCAGACACCACGCCGGCGAGCTCGAGGAGGTGATGGCCGCGGTCGGCTACCCGGACTTCATGCGGGCCGACACGCCAGTCGTGATGGGCCACGAATTCTCCGGCGAGGTCGCCGAACGCGGACGCGGTGCCGCCAAGGAGTTCACGGTGGGCACGCTCGTCGTCTCGTTCCCGCTGGTGCGCGCCAGCGGCGGCGTGCATCTGACGGGGCTGTCACCGTTGGCGCCCGGCGGATACGCCGAGCAGGTCCTCGTCGAAGCGGCGATGACCTTCGTCGTTCCCAACGGGTTGTCGGCCGACGTTGCGGCGTTGACCGAGCCGATGGCGGTAGCGCTGCACGCCCTGCGCCGCAGTGAGATCGGCAAGGGCGACGTCGCGATCGTAATCAATCGGCTGCGGTCCCGTCGGGCTCGCCGTGATCAGTCACCTGAAGGCGACCGGGGTGAAGACCATCGTCGCGAGCGACTTCTCCTCCGGCAGAAGGGCACTCGCCACGCGATGCGGTGCCGACGTCGTCGTCGACCCGGCGTTCGATTCGCCGTACGAGCGGGCGGCTGCCAAGGGCGTGATCACTAAGGCCCCAGATCTCTATGAAATGGGCATGGGTTCGATGGAGAAGCTTCGCAAGCTGCCCGGTTGGTCGCACGTCTATCGCGCGGCGGACGCCCTCGGCGCGGCGGGTCCGAAGCGGCCCGTCATCTTCGAATGCGTCGGTGTCCCAGGCATGATCGACGGCGTGGTCGCTGCGGCGCCGCTCAACTCGCGCGTCGTGGTCGTCGGTGTCTGCATGGGTGAGGACAAGCTGCGGCCCGCGATGGCGATCAGCAAGGAGGTCGACATGCGATTCGTATTCGGCTACACGCCCTTGGAATTCCGCGACACCCTGCACAAGTTGGCCGACGGCAAGGTCGACGGTTCGCCACTACTCACCGGCACCGTCGGACTGGATGGTGTCGAGACGGCGTTCGATGCCCTCGGCGATCCCGAGATCCATGCCAAGATCATGATCGACCCCGCCAGTGCCTCCGTCGCACCCTGACCCCTACGGGTCGTGGTCGCCCCTCATGAGCATGCGTTCGGGGTGGTGAAGGTCGTTGACGCGGGCCTGGCCAGTGTCGAGTGCTGGCGGCGGTATCCACTCGGTGCGCCCGTCTGCGCGCTTTCGGGTGATCCAATCGCTGTTTTCGATCATGCGGTTGTCGGGGCCACAGGCTAGGGTGAGGTCGTCGACGTTGGTTAGGCCGCCGTCCTTCCAGTCGGCGACGGCGTGGTGGACCTGGCACTGGTAGCCGGAGGCGGTGCAGCCGGGTTTGGTACAGCCGCGGTCGCGGTTGAGGAGCACGATGCGTTGGGCGGGGGAGGCGCAGCGGCGCGTGCGGCCCAGATACAACGCCTGACCGGTGTGCTTGTCGAACACGACCAGGTAGTGGAAGGCGTAGGAAGCCAGCCGGATCAGATCGGGCATCGGGAGGCGGGTGCCGTCTGCCGTAATAGCTTGTCCGGCTCCGGATTCCAGTTCTTGGAGGGTAGTGGACACGATGATGGTGGCCGGTAAACCGTTGTGCTGGCCGAGTTCTCCGGAGGACAGCACACAACGCCCCATCGCGAGCAGCGCGTCGTGCTGGCGTTGGGCGGTGCCACGTGCGTCTCGTTGGGTGGCTTCTTCGGTGGGTTGACCGTCGGTGCAGGGTTCGTCGTCGTCGGGGTTGCACATGCCCGGGGCCGCCCACTTCGCCATCACGGCTTCCCAGGTGGCGCGGGCTTCGGGGGTGAGCCAGCCGCTGATGCGGCTCATGCCGTCGATCTGCTGCTTTGCCAGGGTGATGCCGCGGCGACGGGCGCGTTCGTCGTCGGTGTAGTCGCCGTCGGGATGCAGCAGTGCAGCCAGGAGGTGGGCGGCTTTGCGGAGTCCGTCGGGTCCGTGCTCGCCGGCGATACGCGCCAAGTCGGCCTCGGCTGCCTCGCGCGTCTCGTAATCGACTGAATCGGGCAGGTGGGCGAAGAAGTTCCGGATGATCGTTACGTGATCGGCCCCGATCCGGCCGGACTCCTGGGCGGCGGCGGTGTTCTCCAGGACGGGTGCCATGGGTTCCCCGGACAGGGTGTTGCGGGGGCCGAGGTCGGCGGCACAAGCGATGCGCTGCCGCGCGTCGGTGGTGCTGATGTGCAGGTGGAAGGCGAGCAGTTTGGTCAGCGAGGTGGCGCCGAGGTCGAGGGGGTTGGCTTCGGCGGCGAGCCGGTTGACGACGCGGTGCGCGACCGCGGGGGCGCGACGGGTGTCGGTTTCCAGCGCGTCGAGTAGTTCGAGCAGTTCGGGGTGAGTGAGGGTGTCGACGTCGAGGTCGGTCAGGGTGTGGCGGGCGGCGCGCAGGGCGGCGAGAGCGTCGGCCGCTGCCCCTGATTCCATGCTTCGAACACTAGTTCGAACCGCCGACAGAAACCCTCTTGTCTGTGACTGGTGGAACCACAGTGGCGCAGGAGGTTTCGGGCACTCCGGCCGACGTGGACAGGTCACCATGTGGTCTCGAATCGGCGACACCAGCCGGACCCGAAGGCGACGCCAGGAAGCGTCTGCCAACGTAGGGGAGTGGCCGTTGCAGTCGAGGTGATCCTCGAGGAATTCGACGAGTATCTCGCGCTGCAACGCGGTCGGTCGGAGCACACCCGCCGCGCCTATCGCGGCGATCTGCGCTCGCTGTTCAGCTTTCTCGCCGAGCGAACGCCCGACCCGCCCTTGGAGCGACTCGCGTTGCCCGTGCTTCGGACCTGGCTCTCTAGCCAGGCCGCGGCGGGAACCGCGCGCACGACGCTGGCCCGGCGGACCTCGGCGGTGAAGACGTTCACCGCGTGGGCGTCGCGACGCGGCCTGGTCGACGGGGATCCCGCGGCGCGACTGCAAGTGCCCAGGACCCATCGAACACTGCCCGCCGTGCTACGTCAGGACCAGGCGCTTGATGCGATGAACGCCGCCACTTCCGGCGCGCAGCAGGGGGATCCGCTCGCATTGCGCGACCGATTGATCGTGGAGATGCTGTACGCCACGGCAATTCGGGTCAGCGAGTTGTGCGGTCTCGACGTCGACGACGTGGACAGCGGCCGACGCGTGCTGCTGGTGCTCGGCAAGGGAAACAAACAACGAACGGTCCCGTTCGGCGAACCCGCGCTGCGGGCGTTCACCGCCTGGCTCACCGAGGGCAGGCCCGCGTTGACCACCTCGACCTCAGGACCCGCACTGCTGCTCGGCGCGCGAGGACGGCGCATCGACCCGCGCCAGGCCCGCACGGTCGTGCATCAGACGATGGCCGCCGTCGACGGAGCGCCCGACATCGGTCCGCACGGACTTCGCCACAGCGCGGCCACGCACCTGCTCGAAGGAGGGGCGGATCTCCGTGTCGTCCAGGAGCTGCTGGGTCATTCCAGCCTGGCCACCACCCAGCTCTACACCCACGTCACCGTCGCGAGATTGCGCGCGGTCCACGATCAGGCGCATCCAAGGGCTTGAGGCGTATCGGGGTCGTCGCGACCAGCCCGAGCGGGTCGACGTAGTCGGCGCGCGCCGCCGGGCCCCACATCGCCCCCCAATGCAGGCACGAGGAGGCTCCACAGCCGGCGTGGCCGGCGACCAGCGTTCCGAGCGCGCTACCGGGATCGACCAGCTGTCCTACCCGCACGACGGCCCGCACCAGTTCGTACGTCGTGCGCAGGCCACCCGGATGGGCGATCGACACCAAGGGTCTGCCCGCCAACTCGCCGGCGAAGACGACGGTGCCCGCCGCGGCGGCATGGACGGTCTGACCTGCAGTGCCGGCCAGGTCGACGCCGCGGTGGCCGCGGCTCCAGTTGGGCGACGGCGCGTCGAACGTCCGCAGCACCCCAGGTCGGGGTCGAAGCGGCCAGTCCAGTCGGCCGTCGACCGCGGACGCCGGAGCCGCCAGCAAGACACTAAGGGCGACCAAGAGCGTCAGCGATCTCATCTGCCCATTTCAGCGTGTTGCCGCCGGATAGGAGAAGGCATGCAGCGGCATCTGTGGATCAACCAACGGCTGTGCACAATCCCCGGTCGCTACGCTCCTGCCCGCCGTGGACAAAGCATGCATGTCAACGGTGTAAACTCAGACCCGCAATCCGCTACGGCGGGTTGACTTCGCGCGCCTGTGCCGCAGCCCCGCTCCATTGAGGGTTGCACACGCATGCCGGGCGGTCCCGCCTCGAACTACTCGAGACCGGGTCCGGCACGCAACGGACGCCAGGGTTTGGCATCACCCGACGCCGGACGACAACCGACAACAAGAGGACATCGCCGATTATGGCTGTCGTAACCATGAAGCAGCTGCTTGACAGCGGCACCCACTTCGGGCATCAGACCCGTCGCTGGAATCCCAAGATGAAGCGGTTCATCTTCACCGACCGCAACGGCATCTACATCATCGACTTGCAGCAGACGCTGACGTACATCGACACGGCGTACGAATTCGTCAAGGAGACCGTCGCCCACGGCGGCAGCATCATGTTCGTCGGGACCAAGAAGCAGGCCCAGGAGTCCATCGCCGACGAGGCCACGCGCGTCGGGATGCCCTACGTCAACCAGCGCTGGCTCGGCGGCATGCTGACCAACTTCCAGACCGTGCACAAGCGTCTCCAGCGGATGAAGGAGCTGGAGACCATGGAGCAGACCGGTGGCTTCGAAGGTCGCACTAAGAAGGAAATCTTGATGCTGACCCGCGAGAAGAACAAATTGGAGCGGTCCCTGGGTGGAATCAGGGACATGCAGAAGGTGCCCTCGGCGATCTGGGTCGTCGACACCAACAAGGAGCATCTCGCGGTCGCGGAGGCGCGCAAGCTGCACATCCCGATCCTCGCGATCCTCGACACCAACTGCGATCCGGACCTCGTCGACTACCCGATTCCGGGTAACGAC
>JBBRTH010000049.1:0-43899 GCA_038244615.1 Mycobacteriales bacterium
GGCCTCGTCGATCCGTCGCGCCGCGGTCCATGTGGACGGCGTCTCGGCGTGCGTCATCGGCGTCGGTCCGGAGTCGAGCAGGCTCGTCGACGCGGCGGGCGGACTCGCGGAGGCCGGACACGTCGCGGAAGTGGCGCTGGCGATGATCGACAACCCGTGCGACGACCGGCCGTTCTACCGCGCGGCCGACGTGCGACTGCGCGGCCTCGTCGCCTTGATCCGTGGCGACCCGCGTGTGCAGGCGTTCGCCGAGACGGAACTGCGCAGTCTGCTCGAGCGGCGGGCCAAGCACGGCGACGAGATGTTCGATCTGCTCGCCGGCTTCCTCGAGGTGGGCGGCAACAAGGCCGAACTCGCGAAGCGACTACACGTGTCGCGCCCGACGCTGTACGCACGACTGGCGGCTCTCGGGCGACTGCTCGGTGTCGACCTCGACAGTGCCGAGTCGCGGGCGTCGCTGCACGTCGCCATGATGATCGTGGCGCGGGAGTAGCGGCTTCTACGCCGCGTGGGCGTCCTTCTTGCCGAACGGGAGGACGTGCACGATCGCCACCACGATGGCGCCGACGACGAGGCCGATCACCGCGGAGATCCCGGTATTGACCAACCAGGCGAGAAGGCCGCCAACGCTCGCTGAATCTCCTGCGGCGTGGCGCACGCCCTCTTCGAGATGGTGGACGAACCCATAGGGCGGATGCCAGCCGAGGGTATCGGTACCGAGCAGCAGGATGTGGCCACCGACCCACAGCATCGCGACGGTGCCGATGGCCGAGAGTGCGGCGAGCAGCTTCGGCATCGCCGCGACCAATCCGAGCCCGATCTTCTGGGCGACACGCGAGGAGCGCTGCGCGAGGCTCAGACCGATGTCGTCCATCTTCACGATGAGGGCGACCACGCCGTACACCGCGGCCGTGATGAACAGGGCGACGACGATGAGGATGATGAGCCGCCGTACGAACGCCTGATCGGCCACCTCGTTGAGAGCGATCACCATGATCTCGGCGGACAGGATGAAGTCCGTCCGGATGGCTCCGGAGGTCATCTGCTTCTCGGCGTCCTCTCCGATGGTCGTGGTGGGCGCGGCGTGGGCGTCGTGGCCGCGAATGCGGCCCCACACCTTCTCCGCACCCTCGAAGCACAAGTAGGTGGCACCGACCATCAGGATGGGCGTCAGCAGCCACGGCAGGAACTGACTCAGCAACAACGCGGCGGGCAGGATGAACAACAGCTTGTTGCGCAGCGATCCGATCGCGATCCGCTTGATCATCGGGAGTTCGCGTTCGGCCGCGATGCCGTGCACGTACTGAGGCGTGACCGCGGTGTCGTCGATCACGACGCCGGCAGCCTTCGCGGTCGCCCGTCCCGCCGCGGCGCCGATGTCGTCGACCGAGGCCGCCGCGAGTCGGGCCAGGGCCGCAACGTCGTCCAGCAGCCCGAACAGCCCCGCACTCATCGCGCCTCGCTCATGGTTGACAGGGTACTGGCAGGAAGCGCGACCTCGCGGTGGCGCGAGCTGGACGAATCGCCACGACGTCAATAGCTTCTGTTCGATGAGCTCGACGCAGACCAACGCCGACGTCATCGTGATCGGTGGCGGTATCGCGGGAGTGTCGATCGCGTACGAGCTCTCCACGACGGCCCGCGTATCGGTGCTCGAAATGGAGTCGACACTTGCCTATCACACCACCGGTCGGTCAGCGGCAACCTTCCTCGAAACCTATGGCGAAGAGCAGGTTCGAGCGTTGACGACGGCCAGCCGAGCGTTCTTCGAGGCGCCACCGGAACTCTTCGAACCGGTGCTCATGACTCCGCGGCCACTGCTGCAGATCGCGCTCGAGGGCCGCGGCCATCGCATCGACCGCATGCACGAGTCCGTGCTGGGCCTGGTCTCGGACGCCGAACTGCTGGACGGATCACAGTGCTGCGAGGTGTTTCCACTGTTGAAGCCGGACAGGGCAGAACGTGGAATGTACGAACCGCGAGCCATGGCCCTCGACGTTGCGGCGATACATCAGGGGTACGTGCGCGGCGCGCGCGCGAACGGCACCGTGATCTTTCGCGACGCCCCGGTGACGTCGCTGGAGCGTCGCGCTGACCGCTGGACGGTCACCACGGCCGACGGGCACATCCATCACGCGCCGGTGATCGTCAACGCCGCCGGTGCGTGGGCCGACGTCGTTGCGAACGCGGCCGGGGTCGACCCCGTTGGTCTGACGCCACTGCGGCGCACGATCTTCATGGTGGCCTCACCCCTTGGCGAGGCAGGCAGGGGCCTGCCGAACTGCAGCGAAGTCGACGAGTCCTTCTACGTCAACCCCGAGGGGGCTCAGTTCTTGTGCTCGCCCGCAGACGAGACCCCCTGTGTTCCAAGCGATGCCAAACCCGATGAGACGGAAATCGCACGTGCCATCGAATCGATCAACGCTGCCACCGACATCGGCGTACGCAGCGTGAGTTCATCGTGGGCAGGCCTGCGCACGTTCGCTCCCGATCGGAACTTCGTCGTGGGCGAGGACCCGGAGGCAGCGGGGTTTTTCTGGCTTGCCGGTCAGGGCGGATACGGGATCCAGACGGCGCCCGCGACTGCGCGACTGGGTGCTGCACTGGTGCTCGGGCGACCCGTCCCACCCGATCTCGTCGCCAGGGGCCTGGACGTGACGCGTCTAGCGCCACGCCGGGACGACAACGTCGTCAACGCCGTTAGCCGCCGGGAGTGAGTTTGAAGAGGTGACGAGCATTGCGGTAGCCGATCGCTTCGCGGTCGTTCTCGCCGATCTCGCACGCGTCGAACCAGTTCGAAGCCTCCTGCATGGACTCGAACGGATGGTCAGTGGAGAACAGGACCCGCTGAGTTCCCATCTCCTCCATGGCGTTTCGCATCGCCATCGTCCGGAAGTTGCCGCTGGTGGTGACGTAGAAGTTGCTCCGCAGGTAGTCGATGAACGGCCGCTTCGCGGGAACACCCATGGGGTTCTTTCCGTCGGCGGACGCCCAGTGCGATGTCCGCCAGATGTTGTAGGGTAGTAGCTCGCCCAGATGGCCGAGAATTACCTGCAGGCGGGGGTATTCGTCGAACAGGCCCGAGCCGATCAGGCGCAAGGCGTGGCCGCCGGTTTCGACGGAGAACTGCCACGCCGGACCCATCAGCCACGGATGGCCTTCGATGATCAAGCCCTGGCTCGGCAGCGGGTTGCGTGGATGCAGATAGAACGGAACGTCGAGTTCTTCGACGGTGGACCAGAACTGGCGGTAGCGCGCTAGGTCGTAGTACGTGGCGTTGTCGTCGCTCCCGACGTTCGAGAAGCCGTTGACCAGAGCTCCCACGAACCCGAGTTCGCGAACCGCTCGCGTCAGTTCGGCTGACGCCGCTTCCGGATCCTGTAGTGGAAGCGCAGCGAATGCTCCGAAGCGTGCCGGGTTTCGGGCTACGCGTTCGGCCAATTCGTCGTTCGACCGCCTGGCGAGTTCCGTTGCCGTGGCCGTATCGGTCCGCGACTGCACGGCGGGGGAGTTCAACGAGAGAATGGAGTATTCGATCCCGCACTCGTCCATCGTCTGCAAACGACGCTCCTGCACGTCGAGGAGCTCGCTTCGTCGAGTCGGCCAGATGTCGGCCCCGAAGTACTCCTGCGAATCTTCGATGGTCTCCGCGGTGGCGAAGTGCTCCTCGAGTGCAATCTTGTTCTCCACGTCCCGGGTCCCTTCAGGGCGAAGGAGTCGTCGTCAGGCGATCGGAGTAGATTTCGCCGTCCTTCATGACCAGCAGCAGGTTCTTCTCTGGGTGACACAGGATCCGGGCGTCCCGCAGCGGGTCGCCGTCGACCACCAGAAGATCGGCGAATGCGCCTGACCGGATCGTGCCGAGTCGGCCGGCCATCATGAGGAGTTCGGCGTTGACTGTGGTGGCCGAGCGAACGATGTTGCGTGCCTCGTCGAGGTCCGAGCGCAGTTCCAGTTCCCGTAGTTGGCTGCGTCGGGCATCGGGCCCCCACAGGTCGGTGCCGAGAGCGATGGGGACGCCGTGTTTGCGCGCCCAACCGTAGACGGTTCTTCCTTCCTCGATGGCATGAGTGACGTTGTGCACGATGGTGTCGGAAAGGCCTGTCTGGCCGGCGCTTTCGACCCGCTGGACGAGCGATATGAACGTGGGGTCGAAGAAGGCGCCGTATTCGCCCATCAGCGCGACCGTTTCCTCGGTCACGAAGTTCGCGTGCTCGATGGAGCGCACCCCCGCCCGAAGACAGCGGCGAACGGCCTCGTCGCTGTAGGCGTGGGCCATGACGTAGGTGTCGCGGGCGGTGGCCTCCTCGACGGTCGCCTCCATCTCGGCGGGGGAGAACTCGTAGCGGGTGGCGTGCGACTTGGCCGGGAACACCACGCCGCCGGAGGCGAACAACTTCAGCTGAGTGGCGCCGAGGCGCAATTCCTCGCGAGCTGCCCGACGTACTTCGTCGACGCCGTCGACGATGACCGACATCACCGAGTGCGGCGTGGCGTGCCCACATGGATCGGTCGACTCGTCCATGGTGCGGAAGTCCGCACCACCGCCGGTCTGGGTCAGCGCGCGACCGGAGTAGAACAGCCGAGGGCCGACGATGCGGCCGTCCTCGAGGCGCCGCGCGATGCGGTGATCAGCCCCGCCCGCCTCCCGCACCGTGGTGAAGCCGTCCAGCAACGCCTGAAGTAGATAATCCGTTGCAGCTGAGTCGATCTCGTCGACACCAGCCGCCACGTTGCGGGGGCTCAAAGATAGTCCGGTGATGTGAGCGTGGGCATCGATCAGGCCCGGCATCAGCGTCCGGCCGCCCACGTCGACGACTCGGTCGGCGGCGGCCGTCGGAGCCTCGTGGCCGACGTAGCCGATCCGATTGCCCTCGACCACCACCTCAGACGGTGCGGTGAGGTCGTCCACATCGTCCAAGACGAGCCGGGCGTTGGTGAAAAGCGTGGTGCTCATGGTGACGCTCCCGTTGGGCCGATGGTCGCAGCGTATCCTCGCAGACGCTCTGCGGCCCGGCAAGGGCATGTGCATGGCTCAGCCGGACTACGGCGTCACCAAGCGCCGCGACGGAGATCTGACGCCGCGCACCGTTGAATGTCTCTGCGGCTGGGCACCAGCCCATGCGTCAATTTGATAACCCCAATTACCTCGTGAGCCCCATCCGTCCCATTGGTGTTAATGCCCGCGGAATCGTCGTGGCAGTGCCCGTGGAGGTCAAGGCGCGCAGGTTCGAGCGATTCCTGCGTCGGCGCCCGCTCTCCAAGGTGAGCATCCAGTCCAAACTCGTCGTGATGATGGTGCTGTGCACGATCGTCGCGGCAACGGTAGTCGGCATCATCGGCTTTCAGACCGGCCGCTCGTCGCTTCGTGACTTGGTGTTCAACCGGCTGACGGAGGTGCGCGAGTCGCAATCGCGTGCGCTGCAAGACACCAACGGCAACGTGGTCTACTCGGCCCACAAGGACGTCGACCTCGGCACCAACATCCTCTCCGGACCCTACAACGGCTCCAAACTCCGCGGCGCGTACGAAAAGGCGTTGTCGTCCAACGCGCTCGACTACGTGGGATTCACCGACTTCGAGATCTACCAGCCTGCCGAGAACGTCCCCACCGCGTGGATGGTGACCCCCGTCGTCGCCAACGGCCGCGCCGAGGGCGTACTCGCCATGCAGTTCCCCGCGACGAAGATCAACAGGCTCATGACGTTCGACAACAACTGGGCGACCGCGGGCCTTGGCGGGACGGGGGAAACCTTCCTGGCGGGTCCGGATGGCTTGATGCGCTCCGACTCCCGACTGTTCCTGGCTGATCCGCAGGCCTTCAGGCGCGACGTCGTGTAAGCGGGCACGCCCGCCGTCCGCAACGGATACCTGGGGAGCTGCGGACTCAACGTGCCGCGGCTGGACAACGTGCGCAGGACGGTCGACTTCGCCCTCGAATGCCAGCGCATCATCGACCGAATCAACAGCGACACGGACGGCCGGCTCAGCTTGCGGGCCGGTCTCGACACCGGCACGGTCAGCAATGGTCTCAGTGGTCGCCTCTCCGTCGTCTACGACATGTGGGGCGCCGCGGTCAACATCGCCTATCAGGTGAAGAGCAGTTCACCCCAGCCGGGTATCGACGTCACCAACGCGGTCTACGAGGCGCTCCGGGAGACGATGGACTTCACGTCGGTCGGGACCGTCACCGTCACCGTCGATGGCCAAGAGCAGCCGACCTGGCGCCTGGTGGAGCCTCGCTGATGACCAACGTATTCAGTTCGTCGTGGTTCTACTGGGCCGTCGGCATCGCCATCGGGTTGCCGCTCGGGCTGGTGGCGCTGACGGAATGGCAGCACGCGCTGCGTCGTCGGGGCAGCCTCCTGGTCGGGCCCGTGACCTTGCTGCGCAACTACCTGCTTCCCCTCGGGGCGCTGCTTCTGTTAATGACCGAAGCCAAGCAGGTGCCGGCTGGCGCCACGTCCGTCCGAATGGTGGGCACCCTCTTCGCGTTCGTGGTTCTGGTGCTGCTGGTCTCGGGGGTGAACGCCACCCTGTTCCAGGGTGCACCCGCCGGCACGTGGCGCAAACGGGTCCCCACCATCTTCATCGACGTCGGACGTTTCCTGGTCATCGCCGTCGGACTGGCGCTGATCTTCTCCTACATCTGGGGCGCGAACGTGCGCGGCCTGTTCACCGCGCTCGGCGTGACGTCGATCGTCATCGGCCTGACGCTGCAGAACTCCGTCGGGCAGATCATCTCCGGTCTGTTGATGCTCTTCGAGCAGCCATTTCAGCTGGGAGACTGGTTGGACACCCCCGCGGCTCGGGGTCGCGTCGTGGAAGTCAACTGGCGCGCAGTGCATCTCGAGACGAGTTCGGGACTCCACCGTCTCCGCGACGCCGTCGGGCGGCAAGGAGTACCACACGAGTATCCCGCTGACCTCAGCCGGCGACGATAGTGCCGCGAAAACTACCTTTCTGCAATGGGTTTGGTATGCGGCCCGACGAGAGGGGCTACACCTCAACGAGGCGGGGGAGACGGTCTCGAGCCCCGAACGGATCGCCGGCGCGGTGCGCACGGTGGTGGCACCGACCTTGCGACTCAATGGTGACGAACAGCGCGAACTGTTGCCCAGTGCCACGCTCGATCGTTACGGCGCAGGCGAGATCATCCAACGCGCCGGCGAGGTGCCGGAGCGCATGACGTTCATCGTCTCGGGTCGGGTACGGCTGAACGGAGGTTCGGATGACGGCGTGGAGGTGACGATCGGCACGCTCGACGAGGGCGGCTTCCTCGGGCAGAGCACGCTGACTCGCCAGCCCGTGATCGGCAACGCCCACGCCGTCGACGAGGTCACGGTCATCCACGTCGACCGTGAACACATCGAGATGCTGGTGCAACGAAATCCATTGCTGTTGCAGGAATTCGGCCGAACCATCGAAGAGCGCCGCGCGAACGCCCGAAAGGCGTTGACCGCAGCAACCGACTGAAGGCTCCGGCGTCACCCCAGCAGCTCGCTTCTCCGCTGCTCCTCCCAGAGTGCCATCCTGGTGCGGGCCGGCTCTCCGACCGCATCCATCACCAGCGGGATGAGCAGTTCAGTCAGAAGGAAGCCCGCCGCCATGCTCTGGTAGGTGGTGCCCACCGTGCTCGAGGCCGTCAGCACCACCTCGGCCTCCGGTGCGACCGGGCAGGCGAGGTCGTCGGTGATGAGGAGCACCGTGGCGCCGGCCCGATGCACCCGCGCCGCGAGATCGGCCGAGCTGCGTTGATAGCGGTGGTAATCGAACAGGACGACGACGTCCTTGCGCGTCAACTCGATCATGGCGCCGAGGTCGCGACCGCTGGGATCGGTGAGCAACCGCACTCCCGGACGCAGCTGTTCGAGGTGGGCGGCGAGGTGCATCGCCAGCAGGTGCGAGAACCGCCCGCCGTGCAGGTACAGAGGCCTGCCAGTATCCGACAGGAGTGCCACCGCGGCCTCGACCGCCGACGCGGGCAGCTGCGCCAACGTCTCCGCGGCGCGTCCATTCTGGGCGTCTGCCTGCCGCAGCAGACGATCCAGCAGGCCGGCCACTTTCGTCGAGACGGCGGGCGCGCTCGGCAGCCGGGTGATCGGCCCGTTGGATCGCGCGGTCAACTCCGCGCGCAGCGCCACCTGCAGATCCGTGAAACCTTCGTAGCCTAGGGATTGTGCAAATCGCAAGACGGTCGGCGGACTGACTTCGGCGCGTTCGGCGAGCCGTGCGGCGCTGGCCAGTCCTGCGCTCGGGTAGTCGGCGAGCAGGGCCCGTCCGACGCGTCGCTCCGCCTTGCTCAACGTCGGGAGGGCGGCACTGGCACGTGCGGCCACGCCTTCGTCGGTCATTGGAGTCCGGTCATTGGAGTCCGGTCATTGGAATCAATGTGTCACCACGGGAAGCGTCGTCACAGACAAGTCGCGCATCGACACCGCGACTATGGACTCCGGCGGCAGTGGTTCCCACGGCAGGTCGCCGAAACCGGTCGACCCGACCACGACGATGTCGGCACGGGGCCGCGCGATCCGCAACGCGAAGTAGTCCTCGAGGTGTTCTGCGGGTAGGTCTGTGGCGCCGATCTCCTCGATGTCCTCGGCGAGCAGGCGGCTACGTGCGTGCGCGTGGACGACGATGAGTTGATCCTCCCCGAGGACGAGGGCGTTGAGGCTGGCGTCGGGATGGGTCTGCCGAAGTTGGGCGACGGCGCGCCGCACGGCCTCGGCGAGATTCGGTGCGGTGCCGCGGTGCTGGCGGATCACCGCGAAGTACCGCTCGCTGTCGGTGGTTCCGCGCAGCGACGGCGCGATTGCGGATTCGAGGAGGTCGTTCAGCGGGCCCATCGGTGTGATCGAGCCGTTGTGCGCCATTGCGAGCCCGTCGGCGATGAACGGGTGGGAGTTCCGCGGCTCTACCGCGAGTCCGCTCGTCGCCCACCGAAGGTGAACCAGTGATGCCGCGGATCGTGCATCGCGAGTGGCCGCGGTGAACTCCGGGTCGTCCAGCGCGCTTTCGGCGGACACCGTGACGTGGGGGTCGTCGCCGACGCGGTCGACGGTCGCGACCCCCCAGCCGTCGCCGTGGACCTTCGTGAGTGCGACGAAGTCCTTCAGCACACCGTCCCCGACCGCGTCGGCGACCGATATCGGGGCGGCGGACACGACACCCAAGAGCCGACACATGAAGCCATCCTCTGATCAGTGATCTTATGAATCAACCATAAAGGGTCGAATTTAAAGATTCTGAAACATTCATGACATAGATTTATCGCATACTCAGACCGTCGAAGGAGGTTCCATGCCGGGTGTGGGCGAGCGAAGCGACGGGAAGCATGGGTGACGACCGTGACGTCGCGCTTCGCATCGACGAGCTGCGTGCCAAAGGCGTTGAACTGGTGGCTGGTTCGCTGACCGACCCGGCCGGTGTCACCAGGGCCAAGTACGTCCCCCTACGCAGGCTCGGCGACTTCCAGCGCTCGGGGATGGGCGTGTCACCGTCGTGGAGCGTCTTCTGCGTCGACAGCGGAATCGCCTTCACCCCAAGCATCGGTGTCGTTGGCGACCTGCGGATCCGCATCGATCCGGCCACCGTGCGGGTCGTCGACGACGGCGTCGCCTGGGCGCCGGGAAACCTGACCGTCCAGGACGGAGATCCGGCGCCCCTGTGCCTGCGCTCGCTACTGACCCGCGCCGAGCAGGCCGCGGCCGAGCGTGGCCTGACTGCCCTGATCGGCGCCGAACTGGAGTGCACCATGGTCGCGCCCGACGGCGGCCCGGCGTCGACCGGGCCTTGGTCGCCCTATGGAGTCCGCACGTCGCTGGACCGATCGGCGTTCCTGGTGGACCTCGCGACCACCGCCGAACGCGCCGGGCTGAGCGTCGAGCAGATCCACACCGAGTACGGCCACGATCAACTCGAAGTCTCGTTGGCGCCCGACACCCCGGTTGCCACGGCCGACGCGGTGATCCTGACCCGGATCGTCCTCGGCCGCGCGGCGGCGCGGCACGGATTGCGAATCTCGTTCGCGCCGGTGCCATTCGAGGGCGCCGCCGGCAACGGGGCGCATCTGCACCTGTCGCTGGCCGACGGCCGGGGGCCGCTGTTCTCCGGCGGGGACGGGCCGTACGGAATAAGGCCGGACGGTGGGTCCGCCATCGCCGGTGTCATCGACTCGCTCCACGACCTCATCGGTGTGTACGCCGGTTCGGCGTTGTCGGCGTTGCGTCTCAAGCCTGGCAACTGGGCGGGTGCCGCAGCATGCTGGGGTCTGGAGAACCGCGAAGCCGCCGTCCGATTCATCGCGGCAACGCCCGGCAGCCCGCACGGTGCCAACGCCGAACTGAAACTGATCGACCCGAGCGCCAACCCCTACCTGGCTGCGGCTGCCTTCCTCAGCAGTGCGCTGCGCGGTATCGACCGCGGACTCGAGCTGCCCGCCGAGATACCCCAGGACCCGGCGCAGTCGGCCACCGTGCCGCCACCGCTTCCCACCGACCAGCTGGCGGCGATCGATGCTCTCGAGAACTCGGCCGTCGCCGTGGAACTGCTCACCCAGGAGGTCGTCGACGGCGTTGTCGCAGTGCGACGTTACGAAATCACCACTTTCGGCGAGCTACCGCCGGCCGAGACCACGCAGGCGCTGCGCCTCGCGTGGAGTTGTTGACCCAGCACCGAAAAGGAGACATCGATGAGCACGAGCACGTCGTCGGCCAGCCCATCAGGAGGAGCCGATCAGCTTCCCCACCGCCGCTTGCCCTTCTGGGTCGCACTGGCGATGTCCGTGGCCCTGGTCGGGCCGACCCTGGCCATGTCGGGAAACGGTCAGGGTCTGATCGGCACCGTGGGCAAGGCCATTCCGCTGGTCTTCCTGATCGGGCTGGTCGGCGTGTCACTGGTCGGGTACAGCTTCGTCCGGTTGACCCGACACCTCAACCACGCCGGCTCGGCGTACGGGTTGGTGGGCGGCACCATCGGACCGAGGGCCGGGTTCTTCTCCGGTTTCGCGATGCTCGGCGCGTATGTGGGCTTCGCGATCGGCACGCTGGCGTTGACGGCCGCGTTCGTCAACGCGTTCATCGCCGAACTGCAGCCGGGCAACGACAATCCCTACCAGGTTCCGTGGCTGGCCGTCGTCGTGGTGGGCGCCGTGATCTCGTTTCTGCTCTCGGGCCGCGACGTACGGCTGCTGGCAAAGATTCTCCTCGGCATCGAGGGCATCGGCATCCTGGCGATGATCGTGCTCGTGGTGGTGATCTTCGCGAAGGGCGGTGCGCCGACGACCGGGGTCGACTTCAGCGCGTTCTCCTTCGACGGCGTCTCGACATCAGCGGTGCTCAGCGCCGTGGTGGCGGCCTTCCTGTCCTGGGCGGGATTCGAGGCCTGCGCATCGATGGGTGAGGAGACCGACAACCCCGGCCGCAACATCCCGCGGGCACTCGCGGGAACACTGCTTCTCACCGGTGTGCTCTTCGTCATCGTGATGTTCGCGCAGGTCGTCGGATTCGGCACCGACGCGGCAGGGCTCGACGCCTTCCAGAATTCGGGAAACACATTGGGCGACTTGGGCAGTAGTTACGTCGGGCAGTGGTTCAGTCTGCTGATCATCTTCACCGCGATCGTGTCGGCGTTCGGCTGCCACCTGGCCTGCTCGGCGACGTCCGGCCGGATGCTGTACGCGTTCGGGCGCGACGGGTTCGGCCCGAAGGCCATGGCCCACATCCACGAGAAGACCGGCGGTCCTCGCCGCGCCACGTGGCTCGTCGTCGGCGTCGCGCTGGTGGCCGACCTCATCTGCGGCGCTCTGGGCTGGCCCGACATGGGCACCGGCAACCCTGCGATCAACACCTACTTCCTGTTCGCCATCGCAGGCTCCGTGTGCCTGATGGTCTGCTATCTGTTGGTGGAAATCGCCGCAATGTGGTTCGTGGGTGCACCCAAGTTCGTCAGCGTCCACGGCGGTAAGGGCAAGATTCCGGGTCTGGTGCTGCCCGCGCTTGGCGTGGTGGTGATCGCGGCGGTCCTGTGGTTCAACGTCAAGGGCGCGGTGACCTGGTTGGACGCACCTCTGCTCGGACTGTATTGGTGCGCAATCGGATTGGTGATCGCCCTGGCAGCGTCCGGCATCGCGAAACGGGTGGGTGAGTCGCTAAGCGCCGAACTGGCCCAGACGCCCGCGATGCAGACCGAATGAGCACGCTCTACGAACGTGACGGAGCTGCCATCGCGGGCATCGAGAAGCTGCGCTTCTTCCCGCTGGAGGTGGTGTCGGGCCACGGCTCGACGCTGGTCACCCCCGAGGGTCGCGAACTCCTCGACCTTTCGGCGACGTGGACGGCAAGCGGCCTCGGCCACGGCCACCCCGCCGTCGTGGAGGCGGTGAGCCGGGCGGTGCGCACCGCCCCGGGGTCGGGCGGCCTGTCCGCGGTGCATCCCGATTCGGTGGGCCTTGCCGAAGACCTTCTGGCGCTGGTCCCCGGTAGCGGTGAGCGCAGGGTGTATCTCGGGCATGCGGGCTCCGACGCCAACGACGTCGCGCTCAGGGCGTGCAGGCACGCGACCGGGAGACGCACCGTGATCGCCTTCGAGCACAGCTACCACGGTGGCGTCGGCGTCGCGATGGGCGTGTCGGGGGTGCACGTCGACGCGGGCATGGCCGCGGACCCGGACGCCGTATTCCTGCCCTACCCCAACCCCTTTCGCCCCGTTCGGCGCGACGTCGGCGAGGACGTCACCGCCTGCCTCGAGCTCGCCGAGGAACACCTGCGACACGGCTCCATCGCCTGTCTGATCGTCGAGCCGATTCTGTCCGACGGCGGTCTGATCGTGCCGCCCGACGGTTTCCTCGCCCGGTTGCACGAGCTCTGCAGGCGGCACGGCGTGCCGATGATCTGCGACGAGGTGAAGATGGGGCTCGGACGGCCGGGCACGCTGCACGCCTTCGAGCACGACTTCACGCAAGACGGGGTAGTGCCCGACATCGTCACGTTCGGCAAGGTGCTGGGCGGCGGCCTGCCGTTGTCGGCGGCCGTGGGGCCCGCCGAGATCCTCGACAACCCGCCGGCGGCGGCGCTGCTGACCACTGCGGGAAATCCGGTGTGCACCGCCGCCGGTCGCGCGGTGCTGGCCACCATCGTCGGCGATCAACTGCCGGAGCGGGCAGCGAAGGTGGGGGCGCTAGTGGCCGACGGTCTGCGTGCGCTGGCCGGCTCGCCGGGCTCCGAGCGCATCGGCGACGTCCGCGGACGCGGTCTGGCGATCGGGCTGGAGCTCGTCGATCCCGAGACGGGGGAGCGCGATCCCCGGCTGGCGGCGCAGGTGGTCTACCGTGCGTGGGAGTTGGGAGCGGTGGTCTACTACGTCGGTGGCAACGTCCTGGAGATCACGCCGCCGCTGGTGCTCACCGAAGCCGAGGCGGGCCGGGGGGTCGAGATTCTCGGCGCAGCCCTCGCCGACGCCGCCGCTGGACGAGTGAACGCCGAGGAGGTGGCCAAGTATGCCGGCTGGTGAACTGCCCATTGGTGAGTTGGGAGACGTCTTCGCCGGGGTCCACGACGTCGTACCCGACGTGCTGGCCGACCACCTGTGCACCATCGAGCTCATCGACCACCACGTCCACGGCACCTTCAACGCACCGGTCGACCGGGCCGACTTCGAGGCCGCCATCAACGAGGGCTCGACCGATCCCATCCCGGGCTTCATGACCCAGTTCGATTCGCCGCTGGGCCTTTCGATCCGACGATGGTGCGCACCGCTACTCGGGCTCGAGCCACTGGCAAGCGCCGACGACTACTGGGCACGACGCAGCGAGCTCTCACCCCCCGAACTCGCCAGGACCATGCTGCCGGCGGCGGGCGTTGCTCGTTGGATCGTCGACACCGGGTTCAAGGGTGACCTCCTCACCACCCCGGACGAGCTCACCACGCTCAGCGACGTGCCGTCTTCGGAGATCCTTCGGCTCGAACGCCTCACCGAGGACCTGCTTGAGGACGGGACATCTCCAGACGACTTCCCCGAGGTGTTCCGCGCGGCGCTTCGGGCTGCCGTCGCGAATCCGGAAGTGTTGGGTACCAAGACGATTGCGGCCTATCGCATCGGTTTCGACGTCGACTGGACCCGGCCGACCGATGCCGACGTGGTCGCCCACGCCCGCGAGTTCGCTGCCCGTCCACGCCCGTTGCGCGTCGATGACGAATTGCTGATCGCGTTCGGCGTGCACGAGGCCGCCGCCCACGGTCTGCCCATCCAGGTGCACGTCGGCTTCGGCGACCGCGACATGGACCTGCACCGCAGCGACCCGATGCTGTTGCTGCCCTTGCTGCGGACGATGACGCCGGTCCCGATTCTGCTGTTGCACTGCTACCCGTTTCAACGTCAGGCGGGCTATCTGGCGCAGGCGTTCGACCAGGTGAACTTCGATGTGGGGCTGGCGATCAACTACCTGGGCGTGCGCTCGAGGGGACTGGTCGCCGAGGCGCTCGAGACGGCGCCGTTCGCCAAGCAGTTGTACTCGTCGGATGCCTTCGGGCCGCCCGAACTGCACGTGCTGGGCTCGGTGCTGTGGCGCCGGGCCATGGGCTTGGTCCTCGGGGAGTGGATGCGCACGGGTGACTGCACCGATGCCGATGCCATCCGGATCGTCGACATGATCGGCGTGCAGAACTCCGAACGGATCTATGGTTTCTCATCCCACCCAGCTCTACCCGCCCGACTGTGAAGCACGGTGCCGCACCGCTCTTCGACTCGCTGAAACGATTCGTCGAACGTGAGCAGGCGCCCTTCTACAGCCCCGGCCACAAGGGTGGTCGGACGCTGGATCCGTGGTTTCGGGAACACCTCGCCGACGTCGATCTGAACAACCTGCCCGACACCGACACCCTGCACTGTCCCGAAGGTCCGATCCTGGAAGCCGAGGCGTTGATCGCCGATGCCTGGGGAGTCGGGCAGAGCTTCATCCTGGTCCAGGGGTCGACGAGCGGGAACGTCGCGGTCGCGCTGTCGGCGCTGCGCCCGGACGAGCCGGTTCTGGTGGCGCGCAACGCGCACAAGTCCGTGCTCGCGGGTCTGGTTCAGGTCGGTGCCCGACCGATCTGGCTGGAACCTCGCTGGGACGAAAGATTCGGCGTCGCACACGGTCTGGACGCCGACGTGGTCGAGCGGGGGTTCGGTGACAGCGGCGCCAAGGCACTCTGGGTGCTCCACCCGACCTACTACGGCACTACCGGTGACATCTCGGCGCTCGCCGAGCTGTGCCGCCGGCACGACGCCACACTGCTCGTCGACGGCGCACATTCACCGCACTTCACCTTCCACCCCGACCTACCGGCGCCCGGCGAGACGTCGGGCGCGGCGGCGACCGTGCAATCGGTGCACAAGATCCTGTCGGGACTGAGCCAAGCGGCGGTCCTTCACATCGATCCCGCCGTCCTCGATCCGGCCACCGTGCGCCGCGGGCTTCAGCTGATCCAGACCACCAGCCCGCACTTCGCGATCATGGCGTCGATCGACCTCGCGCGACGACAGATGATGCAGCACGGCCTCGAGCTACTCGACGCGACGCTCGATCGGGCTCGCCGCGCCGCGGACCAACTGGCCGCCATTCCCGGCGTGAGCGTTCTGCGACCAGAACATCTCGCGGGCAGGGGCACCGGGCTGCACCAACTCGACGAGACCAAACTGCTCGTCGGCACGTCGGGCCTCGACATACCCGCCCGAGACGTCGTCGCGCGGCTCAACCGGATCGTCGGCACGTCGGGCCTCGACATACCCGCCCGAGACGTCGTCGCGCGGCTCAACCGGATCCACGGCGTCCAGCCGGAGTTGAGTGGCGCCGGACACGTGCTGTGCATCACGACGATCGGCAACACCCAGGACGACATGCACCGTTTGGTCGCCGGATTCGCGGAGGTCGCCCAATTCGCGGGCGTGCGGCCGGAAGGTCGGCGGACGCCGTTGGTCGCCGATCTTCTGGCCGTGCGACCCGAGACGGTGCTGACGCCGCGGGAGGCATTCTTCGCCAGCGAGGAATCGGTGAGCCTGGCGCAGGCCTGCGGGCGAATCGCCGCCGAGGCCGTCACGCCCTACCCGCCCGGCATTCCGCTGGTGATGCCGGGAGAGAAACTCGACGACGACGTGCTCGGACTGCTGAGCGCGCTGCGAGGTGCCGGCAATCCGATCAGCGCTTCGGACCCGACGCTGGAGTTCGTCAAAGTCGTCCGATTAGGCTCCGGACATGTCGCTATCTGATGAGCTCTCCGCGTCGGCGATGCAGGCGGCGACCGACGTCATCGCCGCGTTCGGCTCGCACGACACCGCCCGCTACTTCGACGGCTTCGCGCCCGACGCGACGTTCCTGTTCCACGCCGAGCCAGAGCTACTGCCGTCGCGGGCGGCCTACGAGGCGATGTGGGCGGGCTGGGAGGAGGACGGCTTTCGGGTGCTTTCCTGCCGGTCACTGAACCCCCGGCTGGACCTGATCACCGACGACGTCGCGGTATTCACCCACTCGGTCCGCACGGGCTTGGCCGATGTCGAGGACGAGCAACGCGAGCGGGAGACGATCATCCTGCGGCGCGGCGCCGACGGTCGTTGGCTCGGTGTCCACGAACACCTTTCGCTGGACTCGTCGGACGACTGAACGAGGGGCGCCCCGAGGGGCGCCCCTCTCAGTCGTAAACCGTCAGCGGCTCTGGTGCACGGTGGTGTCGACCTGGGGCACGTTGACGACGGGGGCGATCTGATCGAGCCACACGTAGTGAGAGGTGTCGGCCGAGATGGTCGTCGAGGACTCCACTGCGAGGGCGCCCACGATGGGGGCCGCGTAGCCGACGACGGCGGCGCTGAGCGGGTTGATTCCAGTGGCAGTATCTGCACTACGGATGGCAGCAATCGCGAGCGATGGCGAGCACTTCCGCCCTCTGGACGACAAGCTGGCGATCGCCGCGGCGTTTCACGATCTCGCCGCCTTCGACACCATCGACTACCTCGCGCCCTCGATCGAAGCGCAGGATGCGTGGCTGCAACGGACTGGCCGCGAGGCGTGGTCAGACAAGTTGGCGCTCATTGTTGCCGAGCATCATCGGCGCTCCGGGTACGGTCCGACGCGCCCGCCCGCACCGCTGGTCGAGGTGGTTCGTCGCGCCGACCTCATCGAGGTCAGCCAGGGCCTGATCCGCTTCGGCCTCCCCAGTTCCTACGTCAAGGACGTACGCGCGGCCTTCGATGCGAGAGTCTTCTTCAAGCGCGTCATTCCGATGGGGACGCTGCGAGCGGTGCGGAAGTTCCAGCAGCCCGGCTTCCTTCGTCCTGGCAACGCACTGATCCGCGCCGGTCACCAGGGCGCTGATCGCAGGTAACCTCAGCAGTAACCCCAAGACCCGGATCGAGGCGCTCCGCCATGTCAGACCCTCAGTCGGTTCAGGTGAAGCCTGCCCCGCACCCACGACCACGGCGGAGCTGGCTGCGCCTGATTCCCATCTTCGCGATCCTGTTGCTGCTGTTCGGAGTGCCGTGGTGGACGGTGCTGTCGGCAGGCACCGCGTGGCCGACGACGGTGCTGGTCATCGGCACCATCGCGTTCGCAGCTGCCTTCGTCGGGCTTCCCGTCATGATGATGCTCGGGCACGGCAGACGCCATCTGGACTGGGCGGCCGTCACCGGTGACGCCCTACTGGGTGCGGTCTGGGTGCTGTTCGTCTGGTCGGTGCTGGCTCAGCTGCTGCGGTTGGCACTGCTTCTGTTCGGCATCGATGACCCGACGCGGTCGCGGACGGTGGCCGTCGCCGTCGTCGTGGTGGCGCTCGTGCTGCTCGTCTGGGGGTATGCCGAGGCGATGCGAATTCCGCGCACCAAGCACGTCGAGGTCGGCATCCCCCGGCTCGGCGTCGGCCTTGACGGCCTGCGCGTCGCGATGATCACCGACACCCACTACGGGCCCCTCGACCGAACCCGTTGGTCGGCCCTGGTCGCGGACCGCGTCAACGAGATCGACGCCGACGTCGTGTGTCACGTCGGCGACATCGCCGACGGCACCGTGGACACGAGAGATCAACAAGCCCGGCCGCTCGCCGGGGTGCGTGGCAGGTTGGCCCGCGTCTACGTCACCGGCAACCACGAATACTTCGGCGAGGCACAGGGTTGGCTCGACTACATGACCGACATCGGCTGGGATGCGTTGCACAACAGGCACATCGTCGTCGAACGCGATGGTGACGGCTTGGTCGTTGCCGGTGTGGACGACGCGACCGCCAAGGGATCGGGCACCGTCGGGCACGGAGCGAACCTGGAGGCAGCCCTCGCGGGCGCCGATTCGGCGCTCCCGGTGCTGCTGCTGGCACACCAACCGAAACAGGTTTCCGACGCGGTCGAGGCGGGAGTGGATCTGCAGATCTCCGGGCACACGCACGGCGGACAGATCTGGCCGTTCAACTTCCTCGTCAGGCTCGATCAGCCAGTGGTGCATGGATTGAGCAGCCATGGCGAGCGAACACAGCTATACACGAGTCGTGGCACCGGTTTCTGGGGTCCGCCCTTCCGAGTGTTCGCACCGAGCGAGATCACCGTGTTGACGCTGCGTCGAGCGTGACGTCGCGTTGAGGTCGCGTCGCCGCAGCGTTCCCGTCGGTACGTTCGACGCGGCCTCGAGACGATGGAGGAACGCCGCCCCCGCCGGCGCCGGCGCTGGCGGCGCGGTGTCGCGTGACGCGCTCACGCTGGCGACGTTCAACATCTGGTTCAGCGACTATCACGCCGGCGAGCGCTTCCGCGCGGTCGCCGACCTGTTGTCCCGGAACATGCCGGACGTCATGGTGTTTCAGGAGGTCACGCCGGCGGCGTTGGCCGTCTTCCTCGCCCAGTCGTGGGTCCGCGTGCGTTACCGCTGCGCCGAGGTCACCGGCGGTGACCTCGGAAACTACGGAATGTTGATGTTGTCCCGACTGCCGATCAAGGACGTCACCTACACCCCGCTCCCGACGAACCTGGCGCGTGGTTTCCTCACGGCCGAACTCGACGCCGGTGGCAGCGCCTTGACCGTCGTCGCAGCTCATCTCGAGAGCGGAAAGGCCGCGGCACGGTTGCGCGCCTGGCAGCTCGGGCGAATCTTCTGGACCCTTCGCAGAGCCGAAACTGCCGTCGTGCTAGGTGATTTCAACCTGCGCGATGCCGAGAACGGGCGGATCACCGAGCCCTATCGCGATCTCTGGCCCGTCCTGAGACCCCACGACGACGGCTTCACCGAAGACACGACCATCAACCTGATGCGACTGGACAGCAAGAACAAGCAGCGGCACGTTCGGTTCGACCGCGTGCTGCTCAAGGGTGACGAATGGGCGGCGACCAACATCGACCTGTTGGGGACGGAGCCGATCTCGAGTGCGCTGCCGCGAGTGTTCCCCTCCGACCACTTCGGTGTGCTCTGCCGCCTCGAGCGCAGAGACGTCGCACCCGTGGAAACTGAATGGCGCCAACGGTTCTAGCGACGCTGACGGTCAGAAGCCAAGCCGCCGGTACCGTTGCGAATTGAACGTGATCGCGGTGATCGGCATGCGCGTCGATGAGCAGTTCGCGAATCGATAGTTGGCCCGTGCCGTCGTCGGAGTCGGACACGTCGTACAGCAGCGTGTGATCGATCCTCGTGCCGATCGCGCCGACGACTGGTTCACTCCTACTGGATCAACGGCGTGGTGCCCGACAGTTTCACGTTTGATGACCTGGCCCCGCGATGCGCTCAGTACGCATGCTGAATCACAAAGGGAGGCATCATGTTTGACATCGACTCACTGCTCGAGGGCAATCCCGCCATTGGACTCCGACGGTTGTGGCAAGTTGCGAACTGTTGACGCGTACTGGCTGCCCCGACTCGTTCAGCCCGTTGGACTTACAGGCCACCTGTTCACGGTGCATCCGCAGGCGCCAGATGATGCCGACCATGAATTGGTGATATCGCCCCAGCCCACAAGAAAGCGTGCCACCCTCGCCGACCGTGCGTTGATCAACCGGCTGGCCACGCTCATCGTCAACCTGGGCGGCGACATCGCCCTCGAAGTCGCCGACAAACGACACTCACTGAGCGCCGGTCACGGGCGGTACCCGGGCACGATCAGGGTGCCGGGGTAGTTCACGTAGTAGGACAGACATGCCGGGCTATTCCTGCACGCGATGATCGCCCCGGCGTCCGGTGCCGCTCCGATGACTTGGCCCCGCCGCGGCGGCAGGTTGCAGTTGACGACGTACGGATTCAGCGGGAACACTCCGTTGATGCACGAGTCGGCCGCGACGGTGGCAGGTGGTGGTATGAGTGTGTCAATAACCGCGGGGGCCAGTGCGACGGTCAGTGCGGTGGCGGAAAGCCCGGCCACCACCCAACGTCGGGTTCTCCGCCTCAGGTCAACCACGGCCAACTCCTGTCGTTGATCAGTGCTCACCTTCGAGCACACAATCGACGGTACTCCTGCCGACCACGTGCCCCCCGGCCCTGAAACTTAATCAACGACCTACTCGAAGACAGCCGCCCGATCAGGGCGTCGACACCCCAGGCGCGGCACCAACTGCCTCATTCCTGGCCTCTGAGCAGCAGGACTCGGCAGTGCCTGCACGCCTGCGGGACGGCTCGCTCGCTCTGGCATGTCGCGACTCATTATTGGATTGGCAGCTTCACCGGCGGTTTGACGAACGGTTTTCGGGCCAGATCTTTTTACACGCGCGTTAGTTAGTCATCGTCTCTGCGGGTCGACGACCTCAAGCAGTTGCATCATGCCGTGGTCCTCCTGGAACAGGATGTGGCAGTGCATCACGAAACGTCCGGTGAAGTCCAAGAAGCGAGTCCGGATGGTGAGATTGCCGTATGGAGGGACCATGGCCGTATCCCGGTAATGCTGCTCGTCGACCGGTTTCCCGTTAACCGCGATCACCTGGAAATCGTTGACATGGATATGGAGCGGATGGGTTCGTAGGTGCGGTTGATGAATTCCCACTCCTCGGTGGCGCCGAGGATCATCGTCTCGTTGACGACATGGTGGTCGAATTCGTTGCCATTGATGAAGTAGTGGTACTGATCGTATTTTCCGGTCCCGCGTGGTTCGACCTCCTCCAGGACGAAGGTGCGTAGCCGATCGATGGGTGCTTGTCTGAGGTCGTCGAACGGAAGCAGCACATCGTCACTCGGTGGCTTCGGTGACGCGTGCAGCCCGTGCTCCCTCCCGTATCAGAACTGATTACGGCGGAACCCCCACGGTCACGGTCGTGGGTGTTAAGCAGGCCAAGTCGTCGGGTACCGAGACCATCGTGATGACCAAAACCAGACACCGACAAGGTCCGGGGACTACCCGTGTTGTTTCTCGGGCGTGGTGTTGCCCGCACCGAGGTGCCCGGTCAACGCGATGACGGGGATTGCGCGCACCCGAGGAGTGTAGGGGAGTCAGTACGCTCGACTAGGTGACGGACACCAACACGCCACTTGCCGCATTGCTGGCGCGTGCGGGTGGTGTCCGCGGGTTGGTCTACACCTCGCTGCCGGTCACCGTCTTCGCCGCGGCGAACGCCGTGCTGGACCTCAAGTGGGCAACCACCGCCGCGCTCGGCGTCGCGGCGGCCATCCTGGGTTGGCAGTTGCTGCGCCGCGACTCAACGCGGCCCGCGCTCTTCGGATTCGCCGGGGTCGCGGTGGGTGCCGGCTACGCCTTCGTCACTGGTGAGGCCAAGGACTTCTACCTGCCTGGCATCGGGGTGCAGCTGCTGTTCGCCATCGTGTTCACCGCCTCGGTGCTGATTCGCCGACCACTCGTCGGGGTCGGTTGGGCGTGGGTGAGCGGCCGCGACGCGACGTGGCGTCGCGTGCCACGGGTACGGCGGGCCTTCGACCTGGTCACCATCGTGATGGCGGCGGTGTCCTGGGCCCGGTTCGTGGTGCAGTATCACTTGTACGACACCGATCAGGCGGGGCTTCTCGCGGTGGCCCGCGTCGCGATGGGGTGGCCCATCTTCCTGCTGACCTCAACCCTGATCTACTTGGCCATCCGGACCGCCGTTCGTGCGCTGCCGCGCGCGACCGAAGCGGCGTGAGCGACCGAGTCGAAAGGTAACGATCCATGGGCGACGCAGACGCCTCTTCGATCCGCGCAGAACTAGGCGACTGGGTGGGCGAGCATCTCGAGAGGTATCTCAGCTCGGGTGGCACCCGAGGGCACATCGTGGACGTCAGCTCCATCGGCGGTCACGAATTCACGACGCACTGCCTGATCAGGTACGCGGGCCGCACGTCCGGCAAGACGTACGTCACGCCGTTGATCTACGGCAACGTCGGCGGTGAGATCGTCATCGTGGCTTCCAAGGGCGGTGCCGACACCGATCCGGAGTGGTACCTGAACATCCGGGAGAGCGAGACGATCGGCGTCCAGATCGCTGCTCAGGCGTTCGAGGCCACCTGGCGCGAGCCCGAGTACGAGGAACGCCACGGGGTGTGGGCGTACATGACGCACCTGTTTCCGCCCTACCTCGGCTACCAGTCGTCGACGACGCGCCACATCCCGGTGGTCATGTTGCGGACCGGGCGCCCCATCGACGTCTTCACCGCCTCCTCCACCTAGCGATTTCGGCGCGCTAACCGTCGCTGCGCGAACGTTTACGCGCCCAAATCGCAGGGGTGGGTTGACCCTTCGAGAGGAGAAACCATGCAGGACCCGACCAACGAGGCCATCCCGACCTATGCCGACGTGCCGATCGGGATCGAGGCGACGGGAAAACGCAGCGAGTTCGACAGCCTAGGGTCCGTCGACGTGCCGGCCGACCGTTACTGGGGCGCTCAGACGCAACGATCCCTGACCCACTTCTCGATCGGCAACGACCGCATGCCGATCGAGGTCTACCACGCTTACGGTGTGGTGAAGAAGGCGTGCGCTCTGGTCAACGAACGTGCGGGCCGGTTGGCCGACTGGCGGTCGAAGGCCATCGTACAGGCGGCCGACGAGACCATCGCAGGCAAGCTCGACGACGAGTTCCCGCTGTTCGTCTGGCAGACGGGCTCCGGCACGCAGAGCAACATGAACGTCAATGAAGTCCTGTCCAACAGAGCCACTCAGCTCCTCGGTGGTGTGCTCGGCAGCCAGCAACCCGTCGGCCCCAACGATCACGTCAACATGGGGCAGAGCAGCAACGACACCTTCCCCACCGCGATGCACATCGCCGCCGTCACCGAACTCGACGACCGGCTGATACCTCGCGCTGAGGCGCTGCAGCGCGAGATCGCTTCCAAGGCAACGCAGTGGGCCGACGTCGTGAAGATCGGCCGCACCCATCTCGAGGACGCCGTACCGTTGACCGTCGGGCAGGAGTGGTCGGGGTACGCGGCGCAGTTGAGCGCCTGCATCGACGAACTACGGCACGCTCGAGGGGGACTGCTGGAGTTGGCGGTTGGCGGAACGGCTGTGGGAACGGGCCTGAACGCACCCGCGGGGTTCAGTGTGGACGTGGCCGCCGAGCTGGCTCAACTGACCGGGGTGGCATACGTCACGGCGCCCAACAAGTTCGCCGCACTGGGATCCCTCGACCCGATGGTCCGTGCCCATGCAGCCCTTCGCGGACTGGCCGTCGCGCTCATGAAGATCGCCAACGACATGCGCTGGCTTGCCTCCGGACCGCGGTGCGGATTCGGTGAATTGCTGTTGCCTGCCAACGAGCCCGGTTCGTCGATCATGCCGGGCAAGGTGAATCCGACGCAGTGCGAAGCACTGGTGATGATCGCCATTCAGGTGATCGGCAACGACACCGCGGTCGCGCTGGCCGGATCGCAAGGGAACTTCGAGCTCAACGCGATGCGCCCTGTCATCGTCAACAACTTCCTGCACTCCGCGCGGATCTTGGGTGACGGCTGCGAAAAGTTCCTCGAATTCTCGGTTCGTGAAACGACTCTCAATACAGACCGGATCGGGCAGTACGTTTCGGACAGTCTCATGCTGGTGACCGCGCTCAGCCCCGTGATCGGCTATCAGAACGCCGCTCACATCGCCGAAGATGCACTGGCCAAGGGAACGACGCTGCGCGACGCCGCGGTGTCGTCTGGACACGTCACCGCCGAGCAGTTCGATTCCGTCGTCGACCCGCTGGGCATGGTCGGTGACGGCGCCGGCGGCGCTTGATGCCGACCGACGGGGCCGACGCGATCGACATCGTGCTGGATGCTGCAGCCCTGCTGCATGCCAACGGCCAGTCAACCGGCATGACGCTGACGGCCGTCGATCGATTGAACCGCGGCCTGAACACCAGGACCACGCTGATCCCCGCCTGGGCGTCGCTTCAACTGGTCGGTCCCGAGAAGACGATGCGAGTCGCCGCCATCTCACCGACCGGGGTGAGCATGAGGCGAGTCGCGGCGGCGATGAAGGTCGTCGACCGGGCCCAGGACGGTCCACTCGATCGTGACGATGTTCGACGCGAACTGTCGGCAGCGCACCGGGAATCTGCGTCGAACGCCTTCATCTTCAGCGGTGCCTGCGCGACCGGAGCCGGTGCGCTTGCGGTGATCTTCGGAGCGCACGATCCGATCACCGTGTTGGTGATCGCCGTGAGCGCGGCCCTCGGCGGGTTGGCCCGACGCGGTCTGGGCCGCCTCGGCGCAGGCATCCTGACCCAGGCGTTCACCGCCGCCTTGATCGCCGGCCTCATCGGTGCCGCCGCGCATCATCTGAACGTCGGGGACGCGGTGGGCCTGGTGGTGCTCTGTCCAGCCATGGTGCTGGTCCCTGGACCGCACATCCTCAACGGTGCGCTGGACCTGCTGTCGCTTCGCGTGACGTTGGGTATCGCTCGACTGGGCTACGGCGCAATGATTCTCGCGGCGATCGCTGCCGGACTCATTCTTGGGCTGGCCGCGGGTGGCCTGAACATATCGGTCGCACAGTCGGGCGCGACGGTGCCGCTCTACGTAGACGTCGTCGCGGCGGGCATTGCCGCGGGGTCCTACCCGGTGTTCTTCTCCATGCCGTACCGGATGATCGTCTGGCCCGTCGGCATGGGCATGCTCGCGCACGCAGCGCACTGGTATGCCGTCACGGTTGGTCACGCGGCGATCGCCACCGCTGCGCTCGTGTCGTGTCTGATCGTGGGCGTCCTGCTGGTGCCGATCTCGCACTATCTACGAATCCCGTTCGCGGCGATCGGGTTTGCATCCGTCGTGGCACTGGTCCCCGGTGTGTACGTGTTTCGAATGCTCAGCGGATTGGTGCAGTTCGCGCAGGTGCCGACATCGGATCTTCTGACGTCGTTGGCTTCGGACGGCGCCGTCGCCACCCTCGTCATCGCCGCTATGGCCACGGGACTCGCCGTGCCCATGCACGCTTACGCGGTCATGGCCGCCGCTGCAAGCAAACAGCGGCAAGACTAGTCGGTGCTAGCCATCTCACTGGTGACGAAGATGGCCACGTAGCCGATCGGAATGCCGGTCATGCTCGCGATGCACTCCCGGGCCGCCAGTTCGACGGTGGCACGGCGCCGCGCCTGCGTGACGCCACCGGTCTCGGGAATCCGGATGGTCCAGCCGTCGAGCTCGCGGGTGACCTCGACGTCGAAGCTCTGACCGACCGTCGGGCGACTCACGCGGGCAGCGACGCGCTGCCTGCGGGTGCTGCGAAGGGACTGTGGGCGCCGCAAGGTGGGCTGAGTGGGCATGAAGTATTCCCTGTGTCGACGACGAACCGCGGGCAAGAATAAACGGTCTACACCCTGATCACCTAATCGGTTGACGTCCGTGCCGACCGACCTTCCGCGGGCCGACCGGCAGGCCTGCGCCGTCCACCCGAAATATCAACACTGACAACATGATTGGGGCGTGTACGCAGGCGCGTAGCCGCTCGGTTCTGCTCGGTTCAGCAGGTGTTCACTTCAACGGCGATGAGCCCCCTATGGGCAGTAGGACCGGGTCGCGAAGGTCAGCGCGCGTTGATACACGTCGTCGAGATTGCGCGCGACGATGACGGCGCCCCTGGCAGCCTCGAGGTCGCCGACGCAGAGGGGTGAATGCAGCGAATCCCATTGCCCGGCAATCTCGGACACCATGGTGCGGTCGAGTGTGTCGATGGCGGCGCGAGAGGCCGACAGGTTGGGCGCCGTCGTCGGTGCGCCGGCGGGATCGAGCTTCCAGTCGCTGAAGCGGTCGTACTGGACGGCGACCGTCGCGTCGATCTGGTTGCGAAAAGCCCTCTCGACGTAGCCGGGGTCGACGCCCCTCTCGCCGGCGGCCGCGGTCACGGCATCGATCACCTGTTGCTCCCGCGCGGGATCCTCGATCGATCCTCCCGTCGTCCACTTGGAGGCGGCCACGGCGCTTGCGGTCTGCAGGCGCTGCGCGGCAGCGTCGACCAACGCGAACAGGGGAGTCGGCCCGTCGGCGTGTGACGGAATCGGCGCCGCCATCAGGGCCAGTGCGGCACCGACGGCGACGATCCCGACCCGTTGTACGGGAGAGTTAGTGGTCACGTCGACACCCTAGGCCAGTGAAGCCTCGCGTCAGCGTCTTCGGTCCGCTTCGATGCCTTGGCGGGATGGGACGTCCTTCGGCGCAGCGCACTTCAACGGTGAGCGGCGCCCCGCGGTCGGCCGTGTGTAAGCGCCACCCGGCCTCCGTCGGGGCCGCACCCGCCGATCGCCCCACTGCGTAAGGCCAGCAGGGCGGGAAGCAGCTCCCGACCCTTGTTCCTGAGGTGATAGTCCCAGATGCTCAACGTGTCGACGGCGTGAACGCGACCGGCAACGTAGACGGTCCGCTCAGCCCGGTCAGCGGTTTCCACGGAGCTCGGCCGGCGAGCCGGAGGTTCGGCATGCGCTGCGGCATCACGGTCAGGGCCTCGACGAGTTCGAGGCGAGCGAGGTGCGCCCCAAGGCAGTAATGCACGCCGCCGCCGAAGGTCTGCATGATCTGCGAACCATCGCGGGTGATGTCGAGGCGATCGGGGTCGTCGTAGACGGCTGGATCCCGATTGGCGGCCGCGGTGTTGGCGACGATCATCGTGCCTGCCGGGATCATCACCTCGGCGAGTTCTATGTCCGCGCCGGCCTTGCGAAAGGTGGCAGCGGCGACCGGAGAGTGGCGCATGGTCTCCTCTACCGCCTTGGCTGCGAACTCGGGCCGCTCGGCGAGCAGCCGCCACTGCTCGGGGTGATCGCACAGGACGTCAACAGAGGCCGCCAGTTGATTGCGGGTGGTGTCGGTTCCGGCCATCAGCAGCCCGACCGCCAGCATCCGAAGTTCGTCGGTGGTAAGGCGATCGCCCTCGTCCTCAGCGCGGATCAACTCGGAGAGCAGGTCATCGGCCAGCGCCTGGCGTCGGTGGGCGACCATGTCGTCGAGGTAGGCATCGAACTCATCCCACGCGGAGAGGATGGCCGGCATCTCGGCGGCGGCATTCCAGCTGAATGCCTTGAAGATGTCGTCGGTCCAGTTGGAGAAGAGTTCCCAGTCCACGGCGGGCGCGCCCAGCAACGCGCAGATGATCGGAATCGGGTAGCGACGCGCCATGTCGGTGACCACGTCGCAACTGCCCTCGGCGGTCTGCTGATCGACCAGCTCGGTGATGACGTCCACGACGGTCTCCCGCAGGCGTCCGGTGGCCCTGGGCGTGAAGGCCTTCGACACCAGCCGCCGCAGCCGGTGGTGTTCGGCGCCGTCGAGACTGATCAGATTCGTGGCGATCCGGTCCCACAGCGGGCCGGAGGTGATGTCCTGTGCGGCCAGGAACATGCCCACGGGCATGTGAAGGTGGGGATCGCGCAAGGCGGACTGCACCATTTCGTACGTCAGCAGCTCGGGCCCGTGCTGACCGAGCGCGATGGGGGACTCGTGTCGTGCCCGCCGAATGGCCTCGTGCGCTTGGCCTGGGCTCTTGGCGTCGTCGTAATCGAGGCTCGGCAGACCGGCCTCGAAGACGTTCGGGCAGGTAGAGCGCTGAAAGGCGATGGTCATGGTGCTCCCCTCCGCTTGGACCGCGAACCGATTGTGCGTCCGCCCCCAATGCACGACGTACGTAGTCGGCTACTGCACTTCGCGAGCCTACTTGCGCCGATTCGCAAAACTCGACGATTGTTCGGTGCCGCCACCTTCTGGCTTCTAACCTGTTCATATGCGGCTTCCGTGGCCGCTAACCGGCCGCTCGAAAGAGATGCGACTCATTGAGAACGCAATCTCGGATCCCGAAGTGTCCGGAATCGTCATCTGCGGGGCCGCGGGGGTGGGGAAGAGTCGCGTTGCCCGCGAAGCATTGGCCGCTGTCAGCGCGAAGGGTTATGACGTCCGCTGGGTCGTCGGGACGAACTCGGGGCGGGCGGTCCCGCTCGGAGCTCTCGCAGAGTGGGTGGGCCCCGACAGCGGGGGCGACAATCTGAGGTTGGTGCGCGAGGTGATCGCCTCACTGACCTATGATGCGCCCGGGCCGCGAGCCATCGTCGCGGTGGACGACGCACCGCTACTCGACGAGTTCTCGACGTTCGTGGTGGGCCAGGTCATTCAGCGCCACGCCGCCACAGTCGTCCTCACGGTGCGTGACGATGAGTCGCTGAGCGCCGCGACCACGGAGCTGTGGGAGCGCGGACAGTTCGAGCGGCTCGACCTGGGACCGTTGCCCCGGGGTGAGACGACGGCGCTGATCTCGGCGGCCGTGGGAGGACCCCTGGCGCCGGATGCCGCCCGGCGGCTGTGGGAGCTCACCCGCGGCAATGTCTTGTATCTGCGCAACATCGTCGAGCAGGAGGTCGCCGAAGGTCGGCTCGTCGAGCAACAAGGCTTCTGGCGGTGGGTGGGCGACCCGGTAATGGCCCCCGGCCTGGTCGAACTCATCGAATCGCGCATCGGCGCGTTGCCGACCACGGTCAGCGACGTCATCGACACGCTGGCCGTCGGCGAGCCGATCGAGCTGGGCGCGCTGACCAGGATGAGCGGTGCGGCGGCCGTCGAGGAGGCCGACCTGCGCGGTCTCATCACGTTGGATCACGCCAACGGCCGAATCGAGACACGAGTCGCCCACCCGCTCTACGGCGAGGTACGGCGGAATCGTGCAGCGCCGACGAGGCTCCGCCGGCTGCGGGGACTGGTCGCCAGAGAGCTGGCCGAATCAGAGGATCGTGATGAGTTGCGGGTCGTCGTTCGCCGCGCCGCCTTGAGCCTGGACTCCGACATGGAACAGGATGCGGACCTACTCCTGCGGGCCGCGCGGGGGGCGATCTGGATGTGGGATCTGGAACTGGCGGAACGGTTGGCGTGCGGGGCGATTCGCTTTGGCGGACTGGTGCAGGCCAACTTCATCCGCGCCTATGCGCTGTCGTGTCTTGGTCATGGCGAGGAGGCCGACGAGGTCCTTGCCCACATTCCCCTCGGTGAGCTGACCGACGTCGACCGCGCCAGGCTGGCCGTTCACCGAGCTACCAACAGGCTATTCACCCTCTTGGACCCTGCGGGGGCAAAGACGCTGATCGACGACGCCGTGCGCACCACGCCTCCGCAAGCGCAGAGCTGTGTGCATGCCTTCCTCGCGGTGTACTGGGCGGCGATGGGCAAGCCGGAGGCCGTCGCAGAATCATCGAAGAAGTTCGTCTGGGATCAGTTGCCCGACATCCTCATTGCCCGCCCGACCGCTTGGGCGCTGACCGTCGCCGCTGGTGAAGCGGGCCGTATGAGTGAAGCGGTGGCGGCGGCGCAAGCGGGTTACCCCGTCCCGATCCGATCCTTCGTCATCATCACCGACGGCCATACCAGCGCACTCCTGCTCGCCGGCGAGATCGCGAAAGCTCGGTATCCCGCCCAGCTGCTGGGTCGACGCGCGGCCGACATCCCGGACTCGGCGAGCCAGTTCGCCCTCCTGGCAGACGGTTTGGCGGGGCGGGCCCACCTCGGTGCCGGTGAGCTCGCCACCGCCTGCTCTCTGCTGGAACCGATCGTCGGACTGCTCATTGCGTCGGGTGACCCCAACGGGTGGGGATATCGATACCGAATTCCCTTTACCACCGCGCTGGCGATGCGCGGATTTACCGAGCAGGCCGCGGCTGCGCTCACCGCACTCGACGCGCAGCGGCATCAGAGCTGGCAGTACCTCGACTACGAGTACTCGATCGCCAAGGCATGGGTCGCTGCCAGTCAGGGATCCGTCAGCGAGGCCATCACCACGGTGCTGTCGGCAGCTGAAACAGCGCGCGGCAATGGACAATTCGCCGTCGAAGTGATGTGCCTGCAGACCGCGACCCAGTTCGGTGATCCGTCCGGCGGACCCCGTCTGCGGGCCCTCGAAGCGATTGTCGAAGGATCTCGGGTGGGCGTCGCGGCCCGATTCGCCGTCGCACTGCACTCCGGTGATGCATCCGAACTGGCCGTGGTATCGGAGGACTTCGAACGCATGGGCGACCTGTTGGCAGCCGCCGACGCCGCTGCACATGCGGCCCTGGTCTACCGTCGCACGGACATGCGGGGCTCGTCACTCGGCTGTGCGGCGCGAGCCGAGGAACTCGCACGCCGATGCGGTGGAGCCGTCACACCGGCACTGCGGCAAGCCGCCGAGCGGCTACCCCTGACCGATCGCGAGCGAGAGGTCGTGATGTTGATCGGCAGGGGACTATCCAACCGCGAAATCGCTGAGCGACTGACCGTGTCCATCCGCACCGTCGAGACTCACGTCTACCGCGCCATGACCAAGACCGGTACCGCGACCCGCGATCAGCTCGCCACCCTCCTCACGCCGCCGCGAGCCGACGAGCGCGAATAGCGTTACGCCGCAGACGGCGTGTCCCACACCTCTGTCAGAGGTGCTCCATCGCGCGCGCCATGCAACCCGCTTCGAGATACTCGTAGTGCTTGGGGTGGGGCCGCGGCGGCTCGTGCGGACGGTCGGCACGGTTCGCGAACGTGTGATGTACCGATGAGCCAATTGCGTGGGTGGTGTTGGTCCACCATCGCGGAATTGCCGGTGCGTGAAGCGCGGGCAGATGTGGCGACCACGTGTGCGCCATGGCGATCCCCTTCGTCTGCGGCCGACTGAGGTGAATCGGCCTCATGAAGAAATCATCCAAGGCACGGTTGACGCCGTCGTCAGTAGTGAGGTACTGCCATTTGCGCTCCAGTCCGACGCGCGGTACGCAAGAGAACACGGCGGTTCGTGGAGTAACGCGAGACCCGGGGGGATGGCCCACTAGGTTGGAAGTCACGGAGTGAGTGACAGGAGACGTGATGCGGCGCGGCATGACGTTCGGCGCCCTGGCTGTCTGCTCGCTGATCGTCGCCGGTTGCGGTAACACCGGTGATGCCAACAGCACTGGCGCAGATGCGGGGACGACCAGCACGACTAGCGCCACCCCGCCTCCGTGACCGGTCGTGAGTCCGTCGCTCCTCGATGCGGGCAAGTATCCGACTACGCCCCGTCCGTCACTGGGCGTCGCAGGCAACCCGGCTGCCGGTGCGGTCTCCGATGCACAACACATGGCCGACTTCGTCCTCGGGCCGTGGGAGGTCGACAGAAACTCGTCGGGACCTATCTCAACAGTTACTACGTGATCGGCACGGCCGACGTGCTGCAACAGTTGGGACCGGAGGCGATTGCCACCGCCGCGGGTCAGCACGGTCTGATCAACGGATTCGCCTCGGCCCGGCAGGAGCCGGACTAGACGGCCATGGTGAACGCCGTGCTGCGCGTCGCCGATCCGGCCGCGGCCGTGGCGGCCAGTACGGCGATGGGCGACGCGACGGCCAAGCACCCCGTGAAGGGCATCACGCCGGCCGTGGTGTCCATCCCCGGTCATCTACGCCGTCGCCTCCGCGTATTCCTTCACGCCGCAGGGGATCCGACCAGGCCCGCGCGACGGTGCGCTCCTTCACGGCCTACGGCCCCTACGTGCTGATGCAGTTCGTCCAGTCGATCGATGGCCTCGATCGAGCCACCGCATTGATCGCTACGGCGATCGACGCGCAGAGTCCGGTGATCGAGCAGTTCACGCCGGCGGGCGATCTCTCCACCGTCCCGCTGGATCCCACCGGACTGCTCGCCAGAACGCTGCCCGCCGGCGTTGCCGAAACTGCGAAGAACGCGGTCTACGCCACGCGTGGGGCGGAGCACTTCCAGAGCGACCCGGTCGCCTCGGCGACCCTGTTCAAGGACACGGGGACGACCGCGGTGGCGATGGGGAGCGCGAACGTCTACCAGACCAAGGACGAGGGCTCCGCGTTGATGATCACCACCGCGTTCAGCCAAGAGATCTCCTCTGACGGCACCACGCCCGCCGACACCGTCGCCGCCCTTCCCGACAGCCACTGCTACGCGCTTCCGCAGGCCTTCTACTGCGTCGCGCCTGCCGGTCGGTATGCGATCGAAGCGCGCAGCCCGCAGCTGGGTGACGTCCACCAGCAGTTGTCCGCTCAGTACGTGATGCTCACGGCGAAGTAGGCCTTCGCCAACCGCACGTGCGGTGAGCCCAGCCGACGCCGACCAGGATCATGAGGGCGCCTAGGACACCGGCCGCAGTCACGGGGTCACCCGCCAGCAGCACCCCGACTGCGGCGGCCCACAACGGCTCGGTGCCGAGGAGCAGACTCACCCGTGCCGCCGACGTGCGCCGGGTGGCCCACGTCTGGACGACGAATGCGAATACGGTGCACACCAGCGCCAAATGGAGGGTGAGCAGCCAGGAATGGGCGCTCATCTGCATCGCGACCTCACCGACGGTGCGGCCGCTGAACGACGACAGGATCGCGAAGACACCGAGTGCCGTGCACAACTGCACGAGCGTCACGCGCGCGGAATCGAGCGTGCGCCCCTCGGACAGGTGAGCGATCGCGGTGACGTGCGCGGCCCGGGCAACGGCCGCGAGCAGGATCAGCAGGTCGCCCGCGCTGGGTGCCGCGAACCCACCCCCCGACGGCCACGGCCGCGGCCCCATAGAACGTGCGTGGCAGGCGGGTGGACCGCACCCGTCGCTCGAGCAGTGGTGTCAGGACGATCGTCAGCGAGATGATCAGGCCGGCGTTGGCTGCGGACGTCTTCGTGACACCGAAGGTCTCGAGCGCGAGGACGACGCTGAGGATTGCGCCGAACAGCCAACCCAGCGCCAGCTCATCTCGGGTGACCCCGGCCAGGCGCGGAGCCAACGCGATGGCCAGCCCGAGCGCTGCGAGCGCGAACCGGAGGACGAGAAATGCGAAGACGCCGTCAGGGGTGACGACGTCCTTGGCGGCCAGATAGCTCGACCCCCACGCGACCGCCACTCCCAACAGGGCCAGGTCGACGGTGCGCTGGTCGAGGTGGAGATCGGTGCGGCTGCTCACGGCGTCCATCGTCACCACCGCCAATGCAGTAGACAAGCAAAACATTCTTGGGCTAGTGATTAGAATCTCTACATGGATGTCGAACGGTTGCGGCTGCTGCGCGAGCTCGCCGACCGGGGCACCGTCAACGCCGCGGCACAGGCGATGTCGCTGACCCCTTCCGCGGTCTCCCAGCAGCTCAAGATCCTGCAACGCGAAGCGGGGGTGGCGCTGCTGGAGCCGGACGGGCGACGCGTGCGCCTGACCGACGCGGGCCGCGTCCTGGTCGCGCGAACCGATGAGGTGTTCGCCGCATTAAACCGTGCCCAAGCCGACATGGACGGCTATCGCACCACGCCCCGCGGCAGCGTGCGGGTAGCGCTCTTCCCGTCGGGTGCGGCAATGCTGCTGGCGGGCTTGATCACTCGGGCGGCGGCGCTCGGCGTCGAAGTGCTCGGCCGTGACGTCGACCAGCCCGCGGCCAATGCGCCTGCGCTACTCGCCGACTTCGACGTCGTCGTCGTGCACCGCGATGACCGCGACACCACGGAACTGAGTCCCAGGGTCGACGTCACGTTCTTGCTGCGTGAACCCTTCGACGTCCTGTTGCCGCCCAACCATCGCCTCGCCTCTCGTCACGAGATCGCGCTTCGCGAGTTGGCCGACGAGTCGTGGATCGGTGTCGAGCGCGGCCTCGTCGTCGACGACGTCCTGCTTTCACTGGCCGCGACGACCGGCATACAACCGCGAATCATGGAACGCGTCAACGACTTCCGCGTCGTCGAGGAACTGGTGCTCGCCGGTGTCGGAGTGGCGTTGATGCCACGCCATGCCCTGCTGGTCCGCGATCTCGTCCGCAAACCCCTTGGTGGCGTGCGCGCTGCGCGTCGCATCGAAGCCGTGACGCGCGCCGGAGCCACCGCCCGGCCCGCCGTCGCCGCCGTCGTCGACATCCTCGAGAACGTGGCCCGACAGGTCGGCGACGACGGGCCGCACTGACCCACTCAGGTCTGCTTCGCTACTTGGCGTTGGGGCACGACACGTCGACGTACACCGTCGAGAGCATGATCATGCTTGCCATCGGCCCGTTCGGATTGCGAATCGCATCCACCTTGCATTCCTTCAGTGGAACGTTCGGATTGCCCTGGAGGTAGTTGATCTGGACATCGAATCCACTCGATGTCAACTCATTGACGATGATGTCGGCCGACGCCGATCCCGCTTGCGGAATGATGGGGTCGGCCGCCGCAAGAGGCGCGGCGAGCACTGACGCGACGGCCGCGGCGACGAGCCAGGGAGCGAGGAAGCGCGCGACTCGGAAAGTTGACGTCATGGTCACTGAGAATCTCCTCTATCGGGTCGGGTGAACCTCGACGGCGCCGATCGACTCGGGAGAGTCTGGTGCGCGCCATCCTGCGGGGATGGATGGCTTTCGACGGTCACAGCCGAGCGTCGCGGCCGTAGCCGCAGCGACGGTCGAAGTCGGCGATGGGCTGCCGAATGGCGTCCGTCTCGGCCTTGACTTGTGGATGGGCCGTGAAGTACTCGACCAGTTTCATCGTTGACTGGTCACCGGCGTTCGCCTCCAGGTCGGTGATGAACGCGTTGACGTCTGGGTGCGTGAACAGGTACGTCGACATCGAGGCCGCGACGCCGGCAGACACGCCCGCGAAGTCCGCCCCAGTGCAATTGGGCGGTTCGGTACCACCGGTATCGGCTGAAGCCGTCGGCGACCAACACACGAGAAACGCAACGCTGACTGTTCCTAGGGTGGCGACGATGGTCCGCGCAGGTGTGTTGATGGGAGTCGCTCCTCTGTGCTCGCTACGGGCGCTGATGCGCCAGCCCACGGGGGAGGGTACTGCGTTGAGGTGACGGCCCGACCTCCACCAGATGAACAACGGTACCGATTGGTACATTGTGCAGACTCGCCAATTGCGGATGAACCGAATACGGTTATCCAACAGGCTGTCTCGAATCTTCGCACAACTCATCCGAATGGTTCCTCGCAGCTCCTGCGCGTACCTTCCGGACCGCTTCGCTTGGCACCTTTGGTGCGACGCCACGAAGGTCGCCCGCCGCTCGAATCGAGGAGAATCAGTCCGTGACGAAACTCGCCATTGCCACGATCGCGGCAGCCGCACTATCCGGTGCAGCCCTGGGGTCGGCGGGCTCGGCCTCGGCGACGGGAGCCGACGTGACCGTCAACGAGCTCCAGAGCCAGGGTTACAGCGTGCGACTCAACGGTGCCCCGAGTGCGCCCCTCACGGCGTGCACGGTGACGAATGTCAGCGGCCCGCGGATTCCCAGCGGCGCAGCTCGGCGATGGCGCTGGACAGTGCGTCATGGAGCACAGTCACGTCGTTGCGGACGCGGGCGAGCAGCATTCCGCCCTGCAGCGAGGCGATGACCATCGCCGCCAACCGGTCGGGGTCGGCGCTGCGCTTGATCTCGCCCCGCTTCTTCATCGCCCGCAGGCCGTCGGCCAAGGGCATCTCCCACTGCCGGAAAGCAGCATCGAGCAACGGGCGGAATGCTTCGTCGTTCTTCAACTCCGCCGCCATGGTGCCCAGCGGACAGGCGAATGGCCCCTCGGGAGGGGCGTGCAGCTCCAAGTACCGTGCCGCCCACTCCTGGATGCCATTCCATGAGTCGGTGTTGTCGAGGTGCGGCTGCTGCTCTTCGAGAACCCATTCCAACTGGCGTTCGATCACGGCACCAACGAGATCGCTCTTGTTGGCAAAGTAGTGGTATAGCTGGCTCTTGCCGGACCCGGCGGCGGCCAGGACTTCGTCCAGGCTCGTCATCGCCACGCCCCGCTCGTACATCAAGGTGGCGGCCGCATCGATGATCGCCGCGCGTGTGCGACGACCACGCTCGGTGGTCGGGAGGGGACGTACCCCTTCCGGCGGACCGGTATGCATGGTTAACAGGCTATAAGATAACGGGGCTGCAACTTGCCAGTGGCTCAAGCAGGAGGAACTACCTGTAACCCGTCACCAGATGGAGCCGTTCGAAACCGATCACCGATTGGTGTCCGCCCGTGCCGCCATCGCCGTTCCGATCGGCGAAGTGACTGCGTCAGAATCAATCTCGGCTCGAACAGGCTGCAACGCCATCATCTGCTCGACCATGCAACCGCCTTGGATTCGGCCCAGGTCGCAATGGCGGCCCCATTACGCGCGAGACCACCGCAACAGGTGTACTCTCCGGTACAGTGAAGGGCGGATGCGATCAACCCCGGCCCACGGGCGGCGCGTGTCGAGCGGCACTCGACGTCGACGAGGAGTGACATGACAACCGCCGAGCCGCCCCCCGGAGACGCAGCGGCTATTTCCCCCTCGGACGTGGACGGCACCGACGCCGCGGACGCAGCTCATGAGCACCCCAAGCACGGGTTTCCGGCCGGGGTGTGGCGAACGCTGGAGAATCATCCGCCGCCGGGGCTGTCGCGGATTCGATGGCGGAGCCCGCTGCGGGGACCTTGGCTGACCTCGGTGTTCGGGGCCGTGTTGCTGGTAATCCTGCCGATCGTCATCATCACCGGACTGTTGTCCTACATCGCGTATGGACCGAAGTTCGGGATGGCTATTCCCGCCGAGGTGGGCTGGCTGAAGCTGCCGTCGTTCGACTGGCCGAGCAACCCGACGTGGCTGTACCGCCTGACCCAGGGCCTGCACGTCGGGCTGGGGCTGATCATGATCCCCCTGGTGCTGGCCAAGCTCTGGTCGGTCATACCCCGGCTGTTCACCTGGCCGCCGGCCCGCTCTGCGGCCAACGTGCTCGAGCGCGTCTCGCTGCTGATGATCGTCGGCGGGGTGTTGTTCGAGATCGTCACCGGCGTGCTGAACATTCAGTACGACTACATCTTCGGGTTCAGCTTCTATACCGCCCACTACTTCGGTGCATGGGTGTTCATCGCGGGTTTCGTCGCCCACGTCGCGATCAAGCTGCCGACCATGATCCGCAGCCTGCGGTCGCGGTCGTTCGTCGAGGTTCTGCGGACCTCGCGCGCCGACACCGTTCCCGAGCCTCTCGACGAGGACGGCTTGGTTGCGCGCGATCCCGACCCGCCCACCTTGAGTCGGCGAGGGATCCTGGCCGTCGTCGGTGGTGGCGCGCTGTTGGTCGCGGTGCTGACGGCCGGCCAGACCATCGGCGGCTGGACCCGCCAGCTGGCGATCCTGCTCCCGCGTGGCCGTAGCTATGGCGACGGTCCCAACGACTTTCAGATCAACCGCACGGCCTTCGCGGCCCGCATCGACCCGGCCCTGACCGGTGAGCGATGGCGGCTGCAACTGCTCGGCGGCCCGCAACCGGTCGTGCTCGACAAGGCCATGCTGGCCGCGATGCCGCAGCACACGGCGGATCTGCCACTGGCTTGCGTTGAGGGTTGGTCGACCGTCGAGACGTGGACGGGTGTCCGACTGGCAGACCTCGCCGCGGCTGCCGGCCGGCCGGATCCGGGCTCGGCCGTCGTGTCTTCGCTTGAGCGGTTCGGAGCGTTCAATCACGCCCGGCTGCAGCGGAATCAGGTCCTCAACCCAGATTCGTTGCTGGCGTTTCGGGTGAACGGCGCCGACCTGTCCTTGGATCACGGCTATCCGGCCCGGATCATCGTGCCCGCCCTTCCCGGTGTGCATTGCACGAAGTGGGTCGCGTCCATCGACTTCCGGGAGCTCTGATGGACAACCTGTCGACACTGGTGCGGCGGCTGTACGGCGAGCACCTCCTACACCTGATCGTGCTCCTCGGTGCCCTCGCGCTTGGTGCTTACACGATCTCGGTGCTAGGGCTCGATCAATTGTTCAACCCCAAGGTGTGGTGGCAGTCCATCGCCGTCTGGTTCGCGGTCGCCGTGATCGGTCACGACCTCATCCTGTTCCCGCTCTATGCCTTGGCGGAAAGGGCTCTGCCGAAGGAGCGCCGTGACGCGAAACCCACCAATCCGCACCGGGTGCCGTTGACCAACTACATCCGGCTGCCCACGCTGGCAACCGCTTTGACGTTCGCACTGTTCTACCCCGGAATCATCCGGCAGGGCGCCTTCACCTATTACGCCGCGACCGGCCTGACCCAGGAGCCGTTTCTCCAACGCTGGCTCCTGCTCGTCGCGGGCTTCTACCTCACCAGCGCCGTCTGCTACGTCGCGAAAACCGTGTACCAACAGCGCAAGTCAACGACCGTCGCACCCGTGGATACGTTACCCGTCGCTCCCCTTCAGCAGTGAACGCTTGAGCCCAGTCAGGGACCTGACGAAGCGGTCTTCCTGGGCATCGCAGCCAGAATTGGCGGTGCGCAAACGCTGCGGCAACCTGCCCCTCGGCCGTGCGCAGGTGCCCTCACCGTAACGCCGACCCGCGGCGTCGACACGTACCTACAGACGCGGCGATTTGCGATCGCGCCGAGCAGTGCCCATCAATGTGTCGAGCAACCGGAGGTTCACAGCCATGTCGAGTCAGCCGATGCGTCCTGCCGCGCCAGTTGGCAACCCAGACCATGGCGGGGATCGTGCCTCTTCCGGTTGGTGGCTGAACTTTGCGGCGGGGTTCGTTCCGGTGGTTGCCGGCCTCAGTACTTTGTTGGCGACATGGGTCGGGGTCGCTCGCGCGGACTCGGCGTGGTGGACTGGCCTGGGAACGCTTGGCTTCTCATTTTCGAGTGTGTCGGCGGCCGGTTCCGGGGCACAGGATTGGCTGGAACTGACCGGCTCGGTGGGCGGAGTGAATGTGACCGCCGCGGGTCTTGCGGTCAGCGCGGTGGCATGGTTCGGACTGCGAGAGGGGCAGCGGTGGTCGTGGTACTTCTTGGCCTTTTGTTTTCTTTGGGTCGGTTTGCACGACGCGTTCATGGCGACTCGGTTCTTCCAGGCGACCGGGCAGCCCGCTCTGATAATGCCGTACACGTATTGCGTGCTGATGCTGGCCGGTCTGGTCCGTACCCGCCATGTCGCGCTGCCGCCGGTACGGTGAGTTGCGGCGACCAATTTCACCGTGTCATCACCAACCCACCGGCACGAAGTCTGCCCCCATCGGGCGTGCGTTGGCGCAGTCTGCCCGTTGGTCGGTGAAGGACAATCAATCGATGCGTAACGGTCGGCACCGCCGCGGAAACTCTGTCACCGTGATGAACACCGACGCCGGGCAAAGGATCCGAGCCCTTGTGCAGGATGACACCGCACCCGCGCTTGACATAGTCCTGGCAGCCGGGCTGTTCGCTGCCGACGATATAGGCATCGTCTCCGATCTACTCGACAACTACTTCACCAGCTCAACTGACGGCCAGCTCTGCTTGGTGAGCCAAAACGGGTCTTCACTCGACGGAATTGCCTACGCACAAGCAACATCCGCTGCCGACAGAGTTTGGTATCTGACCATGATCGCCATGCGACCGACCACGCAACGAACAGGCGCTGATAGCGCGCTGCTGCGGGCCGTGGAAACCGAACTCGTGGAGCGAAGGCAACGGCTCTTGCTGGTCGAGACATCTGCACTTCCTGCGTACGAAGGAGCCCGGCGCTTCTATCGTGGCGCCGGCTACGACGAGGAGGCCCGGGTGCGCGACTTTCATGAAGACGGCGACGACATGGTGCTCTTCTGGAAACGACTGCTTCCCGAATCGGCGAATGAAGTGGGTCCGCCCGCTGAGTGAAAGTCTCGGCGGCGGAGTGCTTTAAGGCGAGTTCGCGGTTTCGGCTGCGGGGGTCTTGTTGGTGCGGAGTGGGTACGACTGGGTGTCGGTCTCGATACTGTGGGCGTTGACGATGACGCGGTCAACGACTACCGCGACCACGCGTGGGTCCGCACCGAACTGAGCTGTCGTCGTATCGATCACGGCCTGTGAGGGCTGGCCGGTGTAGAGCAACCGGCACGCCTGCTTGCCGGCCAGCAGGAGCTGATCATCATCGCCGGGGAGCAATGATCGGAGGTCTGTGGATGAGGCTCGGCGAGGTGGCGTGAAGGTGGGCGCACCTTCCCGAGGATGATCATCTTGGAATCAGGTAGTCGATCAAGACCGGCGTTGGCGCGCCGCCGCCGTGGCATTGCCGCCCCGGTGCTGCCCGTCGGCGACGGCGCACTGGGATTCTGGGAGGCGATCCGCGAGGTATTCCCGGCCACAGTAGAGCAGCGGTGCTGGTTCCATGAGCAAGCCAGTATGCTTGCCGCGCTGCCGAAGTCAGCGCATCCCGGTGCGCTTGCCGCGATCAAGGAAATCTACAACGCCGAGGACATCGACAAGGCCCAGCTCGCCATCAACGCCTTCGAAATCGACTACGTCGCCAAGTACCCCAAAGCAGTCGCCAAGATCGTCGATGATGCCGATGTCCTGTTGGAGTTCTACAAGTATCGCGCCGAGCACTGGATCCATTGCGCACCACCAACCCGATCGTTATCTGGGGTTCGTTTCGCGGCGTCCTCGATGTCCGACACGCGGGGTCGGGGTCGCTGGTTCGGCGTGCTGGACGTGGTTATCTGCAGTTGTCCAGGAGGCACAGCCTGTGGAGGGCGGATGCAAGTTGCTCGAGTCATTTCACCGGTCTCGTCGCGTGAGTCGTGGACGGTTCTTGGTGAGGACGATCTTCCGGTCGCGCCGGTTGATCGGTATCTGGGGTATCTGACCGACATCGAGCGGTCGCCGAACACGGTCAAGGCCTATGCACACGATCTGAAGGACTGGTTCGGCTTTCTGGTCGATCGAGGGCTGGACTGGCGGGCGGTGCGGCTCGAGGATGTCGGCGAGTTCGTGGCCTGGCTGCGGTTGCCGCTGCAAGCGCGCGACGGGTGTGTCGCGGTGTTGCCGTCAGTGCCGCATCATTGCACGGAATCGACTGTGAATCGGAAGCTTTCGGCGGTCAGTGCGTTCTACGTCTACGCCGCACGTGATGGAGTGGCTGTCGGCGAACTGTTGATGTCGTGGCAGGTCGGTGGGGGGCGTGGCGGGTGGAAGCCGTTTCTGCATCACATCAGCAAGAGCGCGTCGACCCCGCGGCGGGTGATCGCGTTGAAGGCGCCCAAGAAGCTGCCGCGGGTGCTCACTGCGATCGAAGTGCAGTTGGTCCTGGACGCCTGCGACCGACTGCGGGATCGGTTGCTGTTCGCCCTGCTGTATGAAACCGGGATGCGGATAGGTGAGGCACTAGGGTTGCGGCACAACGATATCGCTGCCGCTGAGGGTGAAGTGACGGTGCAACGCCGTGATAACGCCAACGGTGCTCGCGCGAAGTCGCCAGGGACCGCGCGAACGATCCCGGTCGGCGCCGAGTTGATCCGCTTGTATGCCGACTATCTGCACCTTGAGTATGGCGACCTGGACAGTGATTACGTGTTCGTCAACCTGTGGGCACACCCGCGCGGGCATCCGCTGACCTATGACGCGGTCTATGACCTGGTGCGGCGACTGCGCCGTAAGACTGGGCTCGACTTCGACCCGCACTGGCTGCGGCATACGGCGGCGACCCGGCTGCTGCGCGACGGCGTCGGTATCGAGGTGGTCGCACATCTGCTCGGGCATGCGAACGTGGCCACAACGTCGGCGATCTACGGGCATCTCACCGTGGAGGATGCTCGGCGGGTCATGGAGCAGGTCGGCTGGTTCACCGATGGACAGGTGCGTCCATGACCGCGCCGTCGGTGATGCCTGCCGGATCCTCGGGGCTGCTGAGTAAGTTGATGGGCTCAGTTCGCAGTGAATTCCGCAGCGATGTATTGGAATTCGGTTCCGAGGACCCGGTCTTCGGTGGAGCTGCATGCCGGGTCACCGAGTGTGAGCGAACCGCTCGCGGCCGCGGCCTGTGTCAAGGGCATCTGCAGCGCTGGAACGACCAGGGACGCCCGGACCAAGCACAGTTCGCCGTGTCGACCGATCCGCGGTGGCGGCGCCAACAGCCCAACCAACGGTGCCGGGTGCCCGACTGCCATTACGGCTCTGCACGTGGCGGCATGTGCGGTCTGCACGCACAACGATGGGAACGGGCCGGGCGCCCCGACCTGGATGAGTGGTTGGCCGAGCCGCAACCATTCAAACGCCCCGCCGCGGGCACAAGCTGCCGCATCGCGCACTGCGAGCTCTGGCCGCAGGCAACCTCGCCGTTGTGCCATACCCACACCAACACCTGGAAAGTCAACGGGCGACCCGCCATCGACGAGTTCGCCGACCGCTTCGCCACGAACACCCTGCTGGCTGGCGAGGTGATCCGGCTCGACCGGCTGGCCGGTCAGCTGAAACTGGAGATGCAGTACGTGCTGCAATGTCGCCACGATGATCGGCAGGGCAAGCTCACTCCCGACGTGGTCATGCGCGTGGTCCGGGCCCTGGCCGCCGCGGAGGTGGGCTCGCTGCTCGACCACGGGGAGGACGCTTGGCAGGAGCGAACTCGGCTGACGATCAACGACAGCCGATCCCGCGGGTTCCTCGGCTACGCCTGCCGGGTGATCACCGACCTGGCCCAGGGCGGGGGCTGGGAAGCCGAGTACCCCCGCGACGTTTGGCGGATGCGCCGACTCGGCTATGACGGTGACCGGACACTGCGGTTCACCGGGATCAGCCAGCCGTGGCTGCGCGAACTAGCAAAACGGTGGGTGCGGTGGCGGCTATCGACTGGAATGGGCTTGGAAGCTGGCGGCGGTCGGCCCGTCGTCGTGCTCACCCGCTTCGCGCAGTTCCTCGCCGACATCGGCGTCGAGCGCATCGACGGAATCGACCGATCCGTGCTGGAACGCTACCTCGCCGACCTGCGCGGCGATTCCCTTCATGCCCAACGTCGCGGTGCCCACATCGGGCTGCTCAACCGGTTCTTCGCCGCCATCCGCCAACACCGTTGGGACACAGCTCTTCCCGCAGAAGCGATGTTCTTCACCGAGGACTACCCGAAACGCGAAGAACGGTTGCCGCGGGCACTAGCTGAACAGGTCATGGCCCAGCTCGAAGATCCGGTCAACCTTGCCCGATTCGCCAACCCGGCCCACCGGCTGATCACCATCATCCTGATGCGATGCGGACTGCGGATCACCGACGCGCTGCGGCTGCGCAGCGACTGCGTAGTCGCCGACGCCGAAGGCGCGCCCTATGTCCGCTACTTCAACCACAAGATGAAGCGCGACGCACTGGTACCCATCGACGAGCAGCTACCGGAGTTGATCGCCGAACACCGCACCCGGACTACCGAACGCTGGCCAGCGGGGACACCAGGGTTGTTCCCGCGGCCAACGAAGAACATCGACGGCGCCTACCCCATCGCCAGCCCCACCTACCGGATGGCGCTGTTGCGCTGGCTGTCGGTCTGCGACATCCGCGACGCGCACGGCCAACCGGTGCACCTGACCCCGCACCAGTGGCGCCATACCCTGGGCACCCGGCTGATCAACCGCGACGTTCCCCAAGAGGTCGTGCGACGCATCCTCGACCACGACTCCGCGCAAATGACCGGGCACTACGCCCGCTTGCACGACACCACCGTGCGCCGCCACTGGGAAGCCGCCCGCAAGGTCAACATCCACGGCGCCACAATCACTTTCGATCCGGCAGGGCCGATCGCCGAGGCTGCCTGGGCCAAGCAGCGCCTCGGCCGCGCCACCCAGGCCCTGCCCAACGGTTACTGCGGCCTGCCAGTGCAGCAGAGCTGCCCGCACGCCAACGCC
>JBBRTH010000050.1:0-43174 GCA_038244615.1 Mycobacteriales bacterium
AACGCGACGTGCGCGTCGATCAGCGGCATCAGCGCCGGTGCGGGCTGCACCAGCACCGTGTCCAGCGTCGCGGTCGGGTTGGGCACCAACACCACAGCGACCGCCTCGGGGCTCCTCAACACCGCCGTCGCGGTGGGCACCAATTCCACGGCGGCCTCCGCGGGCGCGTTGAACCTCGCCGCGGCGATCGGCACCGGCTCAACAGCAACGTCAACCGGCAACTTCGGCCAGGCCATCGTGCTCGGTAATACTTCCACTGCCATTGCGGGCCAGAACGCTGGCGATGTCCTCAACACCGCCATCAACGTCGGCAACAGTAGCAACGTGCTTGCAGGTGGCGGCGGCAAGCAGGCGGGCTTTGGCAACCTCGCGGTCAACCTGGGCAACGGCAACTTCGTGGGAGCGATAGGCGCCCTGAACGCCGCGACCAACGTCGGAGGCTCGAACAGCGTGGTCGTGGCAGCCGGCGTCGCCAACAACGCCTACAACCTCGGCGGTAACCTGAACCAAGTCCAAGCCTTTGGCGGGACGGCCCTGACGAGGCCGGGCCTCAACACCGCGTTCAACCTCGGTGGCAGCAACAACAAGGCAAGCGCGAGCGGCGGCCCCTTCGCGGTCGCCGGCACTGTCGGTGGTGCGGGTAAGGTCGCGGTTCGGACGACCACCGGCGTCTCGGTCCAGTAATCCTCACCGTCGACCACACCAACCCGACCGCGACGTGTCCTGCCGGAGCAACCAGGAACATCACCGCCGCCGGCAACGCAATATTCACCTCGGCCTGCCGCGGCTGCGCGATACGGGCCCGCTGCACCACCAGCGCCACCGGGAAGACACTGCACCTGCGACCGCACGACGCACTACAAAGAGCGGCCCAGGTATCAGCGCGAAACATCAACTGGCAGAACGAATATCGTCAATACCGACCGATGGTCGAACGCGGCATCGCCTGGCTGACCCGCAGGAACCGCAAGGTCCGCTGCCGCGGCGTGGTCAAGAACGATCCCTGGCTGCCCACCGTGCCGCCGCGATCACCTTGCGCCGATTGATCACCCCGGGCCTGGACCACACCGGCACCAACTGGGCCATCGCCTAACAACGCGGCCCGAAAGGGCTTGCCTGCGCCACATGCGGACTGCAACCCTCGAATACGGCGGGGCGATCTCCGTGTCGACCCCAGGGTCCGACTTTCACACGCGCCACCGAGCGCTCGAGACGCCAAGCCACAAAAAACTCACTTGTTCAGCAGTCTCCCAGTAGTACTTTGTTAGTTCGTTGTGTCGCAATGGCTTTCGGTGTGACCTCTGGGAGAATCGGAGGGTGGATGCGGCCGGTCTCGTACGTTGTCGATGAACAGTTGGAATCCTTTGTCGGCGAGGTGTTCTCATCGTTGGAGCGCAAGGATCGGCGAGCGACGGCAGGGTTGTATGTGCGGGGGTTGATGCTCGACGGCCGGCGCAAGTCGATGCAGCCGATGGCGGCGCGGCTGCGGGTGGATCACCAGTGGTTGCAGTAGTTCGTGACCAGTTCGCCGTGGGACGTGGAGCCGGTCGGCAAGACGCCCTCCCGCAAGGCGTGCACCCTGATCGCACCGGATGCGTGGGTGATCGACGACACCGGGTTCCTCAAGGACGGGGACGCCTCGGCGTGTGTGGCCCGCCAGTACTCGGGCACCCTGGGCAAGGTGGGCAACTGTCAGGTCGCGGTCAGCGTGCACGCCGCCTCCGATTCGGCCTCCGCGCCGCTGGATTGGCGACTGTACCTACCCGAACGCTGGGACGACCGGTGCGCCGCAGACCCCGCCGAGGTGGCTGCGGCCGCCCTCCGCCGTCAGCGCTGCCCGATCCCCGAGGGCGAGCATCACCGGCCGAAGTGGCAAATGGCCCTGGAGATGATCGACGAGTTGATCAGGTGGGGACGCACCCCGCCGGTGGTGACCGGCGGACGCCGGATACGGCGACACCACCGCATTCCGGCAGGGGCTGACCGACCGTGAGATCGGCTACGTCGTTGCCGTCAAGGGCGCCACCAGTGCCCATGCTGGTGACGCGACGCCGCAGACCGCCCCCTACGCCGGCCGTGGACGCCCCCCACCCCGCGCTACCGCGACCCGCACCAGTCCTGCAGGGACCTGGCCGTGGCCGCCGGACGCGCCCTCCTCAAAACGGTGACCTGGCGCCACGGCACCAAGACCGACCCCGACAACCCGGCCGCGGCGATGCGCTCCCGATTCCTGGCCCTGCGGATCCACCCGGCAAACCGCGACATCATCCCCGCCGACGACGGCAGCCTGCCCCAAGCCTGGCTACTCGCCCGAATGGCCCACCGGCGCGCAAGAGCCCACCGACTACTGGATCTCCACCCTCGGCCACGACACACCGCTGAAGGAGCTCGTGCGCCTGTCCAAGATCCGCTGGCGCATCGAACACGACTACCGGGAACTGAAAACCGCTCTGGGCCTGGACCATTTCGAGGGACGCTCCTGGACCGGCTGGCACCACCACGCCACCCTCGTCTGCGCCGCCCACCTGTTCATCACCACCCTGCGGCTGACCCACCCAAAAGCCACTGGGCAGGGCTGACCCTCTACGGCATCGTGCGCGAACTCCAACGCGCACTTGCTCATTGGATCGGCACCTGCCCGCTATGCCACCACACCTTCCCGACCTAACAAAGTGCTACTAGCGCAGGACAAGGCGCACAGTTCCGCCGCCCGTAGACCCGTCTCAGCCATCTGCCGCACGATGGCTTCGTCCCGGCTATCACGAAAGTTCCTGCCCGAAAACACTTTAATAGTTCCCGTGCTGATCGTCGGTGAGGGATTCGACGATCTTCACGTCCAGCCGGGGCGGCGACATACCAAGTAGGGGAATCAGTGTCGAGTTCACCCTCCTCAGTGAGCCACACGGAAAACATCTTGAGAGAGGGAACCGCGCATGGGCTGTCGCCGGTTCAGCACCGTTCGTCAACAACTCGGCTATCCAGGTGGACACCAGACCGCGATCCAAAACGGGAACGTGGTCGTTGTCGGCGCACCAGCGGAGAAAGAATCGGACGCCAGTGAGGTACTTCTTCAGCGTCGGGGCGGCTTTGTTCTGCCCGCGTAGGGCAAGTTCCCATCACGGCAGTACAGCGGCAAGTTTGGGCACGTCGGTCATGGTTGAAATTTTAAGAGGATCTTGCTTTTAAGCGGTGTCCATGTTCAGTTGATTCCTGAACGTAGTATCGTTGCAGTTCAGAACCACTTTCTACGTAGCCGGTGGCTTAAGCTCCTTGCGAAGGATCTTGCCCGAGGCGGACTTGGGAATGGCCGCGATGAAGGCCACCTGGCGAACCTTCTTGTATGGGGCCACGTGCCCGGCGACGAATTCCATCACCTCGTCTTCGGTCAGCTCGGCGCCGGATAGCCTGACTACGAACGCCTTTGGTACCTCTTCGCCGGAGTCGGTGTCGGTGACACCGATGACGGCGGCATCGGCGATACCGGGGTGGGTGAGCAGAACCGCCTCGAGTTCGGCAGGGGGTACCTGATAACCCTTGTACTTGATCAGTTCCTTCAGCCGGTCGACGATGTAGACGCACCCCGCCGAGTCGACGCGGGCGACGTCGCCGGTATGGAGGAAACCTTCGTCGTCGACGGTCTCGCGGGTGGCCTCCTCGTTGCCGAGGTACCCGGCCATCACGTTCGGGCCCTTGAACCAGAGCTCGCCCGCCTCACTGAGTCCCGATGTCGGAGGATCGATTTCGGCACCGGTGGCGGGATCCATGATCTTGCTGACGGCATTCGGAACGGTCCATCCGCAGGAGGCCAGGGGCGCGATCATCCCGATCAGTCCCCGGCCGCCGTCGGGTGGCGTGATGTGGCTGACGGGGCTCAACTCACTCATGCCGTACCCCTGGACGACCCGGCAGTTCAGCCGCTGCGACACGGCATTGCCGAGTTCCTCGTCGAGTGGCGCCGCACCGGACATGATGCTGCGCAGGCTCGACAGGTCGTACGAGTCCACCACGGGGTGCTTGGCGAGCGCCACGGCGACCGGCGGCGCGATGAAGGCGAAGGTGCATCCGTGGTTCTGGACGTTGCCGAGGAATCCCTCGAGATCGAAGCTCGGCATGATGACCAGCCGCGCGCGGGCGTGCAGGGCGGCATTGAGAAGCACCGTCATGCCGTAGATGTGGAAGAATGGGAGCACGGCCACAATGCGGTCGTCCGGCTGCATGCCTTGCAGGGGTCGGATCTGCGCGACGTTGGCCGCGAGGTTGCGGTGCGTGAGCATCACCCCCTTGGGATTGCCCGTCGTGCCCGAGCTGTAGGGCAGCACCGCCAGGTGCGTGGCGGGGTCGAAGGTGACCTCCGGAGCTCCCAGACCCGGTCCGAGCAGGTCGTCGAAGTTGGGATGTCCGTCGACTGCGACGCCCGGCCCGTCGAGCACCACGACCCGGTCACTGGACAGTCCGCGTGATGCTGCGCCTTCGGCGGCCTGGATGACCAGGGGTGTCACCGTGACGAGCATCCTGGCGCCGGAGTCCGCGAGCTGCTTGGCGATGTCCTTGGCGGTGAAGAGCGCGTTGATGGTGGTGGCGGTGGCGCCGGCGCGAAGGATGCCGTGGAACGCGATGGCGAACGCCGAACTATTGGGCGCCAACAGTCCAATGACGTCGCCGACGCCGATCCCGCGTGCTGCGAGCGCTCCGGCGAACGCATCGATGCGGGAGATCATGTCGCGGTACGTCGTTTCCGTGCCGGACGTCGCGTCGACCAAGGCGACCCGGTCGGCATCGGCGTCCTCGACGGCGCCGAAGAGGTAGTCGTAGACGCTGGTGGTGGGAATCGGGACCTGGGCGAAGGGGCTCGAGAAACTCATCGTGTCTCCGATCGAACCACAAAGGGACGTCCGTCACGCTTCGAGGTGGCGTCGGCCGTGTCGGCCCCCCATACGAACAGCCGACAGGGATCTAGCGGTCGTCGAGCGCTCTGATCATTCGCGCGGGCGCAACGAGCCGAAACGACGCGTCGACGAGCTCGCGGACCTCCTCCCAGTCGATGTCGGCGGACGTGAAGTCCAGCCCGAGCCAGCCCGCCGGGCCCAGGTACGCGGGACGGAAGAAGCGGCCGTCCTGTTCCAGCGCGATGCGGTCGGACGCGTCGACCTTCACCATCGCGCAATGAGGGACGGCCACCATTTCTCCGGTCTCCTTCGAGCTGCCGCCGTACATCGCGAACATCTTGGAGACGAAGAATGCGGGCCTGCCGTGCGAGACCTTCTCGGACGCCCCGGGGTACCTCAGTGCGATGGCGCGCAACTCCGCCAACCCGGGATCGTCGTCGCTGAACATGATTGGGTGTGGCACGTTGAGCATTCTATCGGCGACCCAAGCAATTCCTCTGCTGGACAAAGTGTTCGGCGCTGCGGTTCTCGGCCGTCCCCGGTCCGAGCGGTGTGGACGTGCCAAGGCCGTTCGTCCCGTCGAATCGCGGCGGTCATCGGACGTGTCGCACGGCTCCGATAGCCTGCGAAGGTGAGCTCACCTGACGCCGACATCCGTCGCGAGTGGCAGCAGCTGGCCGACGACGTGTGGGGCCACCAGTTCCGCTACTACGTCAAGGACGCGCCGATCGTCTCCGATGGAGAGTTCGACCGGTTGCTCGGTGAGCTGACCGCTCTGGAGGAGCGGTACCCCGAGTTGCGGACCCCCGATTCGCCGACGCAGTTGGTCGGCGGGGCGGGCTTCGCCACGGACTTCAGCTCGGCCGACCACCTCGAGCGAATGTTGAGTCTCGACAACGCCTTCAACTCCGCGGAGTTGTCGGCGTGGGCGGCGCGGTTGACGGGTGAGGTCGGGGCTGACCCCGAGTTCCTATGCGAGCTGAAGATCGACGGCGTGGCGCTCGCTCTGGTGTACCGCGACGGCCTCCTGACCCGCGCCGCCACCCGCGGAGACGGACGCACCGGCGAGGACGTGACGCTCAACGCCCGCACCATCGACGACATCCCGGAACGCCTGGTGCACAGCGAGGAGCACCCCCTCCCGCGCGTGCTCGAGGTCCGCGGCGAGGTGTTCTTCCGCCTGGCCGACTTCGAGGTGCTCAATGCCGGCCTCGTCGAGGAGGGCAAGGCGCCGTTCGCGAACCCGCGCAACAGCGCCGCGGGTTCGCTGCGACAGAAGAACCCTGCGGTGACGGCGCGGCGCAGGCTGCGGATGATCTGCCATGGACTTGGCCGCGCCGAAGGCTTCAGCCCGGCGACCCTGCACGATGCCTACCTTGCGCTCAAGGCATGGGGGCTGCCGGTCTCGGACCACACCGCGCACGTCAGGGGCATCGACGCGGTCGCCGAGCGCGTCGCCTACTGGGGTGAGCACCGCCACGACGTCGAGCACGAAATCGATGGTCTGGTGGTCAAAGTCGACGACGTCGCACTGCAACGCCGCCTCGGTGCAACGTCACGCGCCCCGCGCTGGGCGATCGCCTACAAGTATCCGCCCGAGGAAGCCACCACCAAGCTGCTCGACATCCGGGTCAACGTCGGCCGGACCGGTCGCGTTACCCCCTTCGCGTACATGGAGCCGGTCAAGATCGCGGGGTCCACGGTCGGGCTCGCGACGCTGCACAACGCCTCGGAGGTCAAGCGCAAGGGCGTGCGCATCGGAGACACGGTGGTCATCCGCAAGGCCGGCGACGTCATCCCCGAGGTGCTTGGACCGGTGGTGGACGTGCGCGACGGCACCGAGCGCGAGTTCGAGATGCCGACGACCTGCCCCGAGTGCGGTACCACCTTGGCCCCCGCCAAGGAAGGCGACGCCGACATCCGGTGCCCCAAGTCACGGACGTGTCCCGCCCAACTGCGCGAACGGGTGTTCCACGTCGCAGGTCGCGGCGCCTTCGACATCGAGGGCCTGGGCTACGAGGCCGCGATCGCGTTGTTGCAGTCGGGCGTCATCACCGACGAGGGTGACCTGTTCGACCTCACGGAGGACGATCTCCTGCGCACGGAACTGTTCACCGTCAAGGGCGGGGACGTGTCTGCCAACGGCAAGCGTCTGCTCGCGAATCTCGACAAGGCCAAGCAGCAGGCGTTGTGGCGGGTGCTGGTGGCGCTATCCATTCGTCACGTGGGGCCGACCGCGGCCCGTGCTCTGGCGAGTGAGTTCGGCAGCCTCGAGGCGATCGAGGCGGCCACCGAGGAGCAGCTCGCCGCCAGCGAGGGAGTCGGTCCGACCATCGCCGCCGCGGTGATCGACTGGTTCACCGTCGACTGGCACCGCGCCATCGTCGACAAGTGGCGTGCGGCGGGTGTGCGCATGCACGACGAACGCGACGCCAGCATCGTGCGGACGCTGGAGGGTCTGTCCATCGTCGTCACCGGATCGCTGGCAGGGTTCTCCCGCGACGAGGCCAAGGAGGCCATCCTGGCGCGCGGCGGCAAGGCCGCAGGGTCCGTCTCCAAGAAGACGGCCTACGTCGTCGCGGGCGATGCGCCGGGCTCCAAGTACGACAAGGCGATCGAACTCGGTGTGCCGGTCCTCGACGAGGACGGGTTCCGGCGGCTACTGCAGGACGGTCCACAGGAAGGCGTCGGCGACTGACCGGGTCGGGGCTCAGCGCAGGATCGTCGCCACGATGCCGGTGAGGTAGCTCAGCCGCGCCACCTCGGACGGGCGGAACGCAGGCCCGCCGGGGCGGCCGAGGATGACCGCCGTGTGGTGGTCGCCGAGCGGCGCGGCGGCCAACGTGGTGTCGAAGTCGCGCCAGACCTGGGGTATCCAGTCCGCGTTGCCGTCCAATGCCTCGGCGTGCTCGAGCGGCAGCCAGGGGGCGGACTCGGGCGCCGTCTCCGGTGCTCCATGACTACCCGCGACGACGTCGAGCCCGGAGCCACCGAGCCGCAGCACCATGCACCAACCGACGCGCAGCACCTTCGGCGCCTCGTCGGCGAGCACCTGAAGCTTGTCCTGCTTATGGCCGGCGGCCGCGATGTGATCGATCAGCTCCAGTTCACGGTGCGCTTCGAGTAACCCGGTGTGCGGGCGGATGCTATCGACGTAGACGCCGGTGAGCTTCTCGGCGGCCGTGATGAGCATGTCGGGCATTGCCCCCGGGGGGAGCTCGACCACGAGGTCGTCGACCGCGTAGCCGGCGTTGCGCTCCACGACGTCGAGGGACAGAATGTCGGCGCCCACCGAGCCCAGTGCCACGGCGAGCGAGCCCAGGCTGCCTGGCCGGTCTGCGAGTTGGACCCGCAGCAGATATGACGGCACGGGCATCACTGTTTCACGGAGGGCAGGAGCGGAGCGACTCGGGAAGTGTCACGGAGGGCAGGAGCGGAGCGACTCGGGAATTGTGACGGAGGGCAGGAGCGGAGCGACTCGGGAAGTGTGACCGGAGGGGCCCCGACAGGCTCAAGCGCGGCGCGTCCGGCCGCGGTGACTAGGCTTCGTGGTCGTGTCGCAGATCTCGCGGGATGACGTCGCCCACCTGGCACGTCTGGCCCGGCTCACCCTGACCGACGGCGAACTCGACAGTTTCGCCGGCCAGCTGGACGCCATCCTTGCGCACGTCAGTGCGATTCAGGCCGTCGACGTCACCGGCGTCGAGGCCACCGACAACCCACTCACGGCTCGGCGGGCAGGAGCGGAGCGACCCGGGGAAGGACTCGTCAACGTAACGAGACCCGACGCCGTCGCGCCGAGCCTGACGCAGGAAGAGGCGCTGGCCGCCGCACCCAACGCGGTCGACGGTCGGTTCGCCGTTCCGCGCATCCTGGGAGAGGCCGAATGAGCGACCTCATTCGTCTCGACGCGGCGACGCTCGGCGCCAAGATCGCGGCCAAGGACGTCAGCTCGACCGAGGTCACCCAGGCGTACCTCGACCAGATCGCCGCGACCGACGACCGCTACCACGCGTTTCTGCACGTCGCGGGCGAGGCGGCGCTGGCCGAGGCGGGCAAGGTCGATGCCGCGGTGGCCGCCGGGGAGACGCTGCCGTCGCCTCTGGCCGGGGTGCCGCTCGCGCTCAAGGACGTGTTCACCACCGTCGACATGCCCACGACGTGCGGCTCGAAGATCCTCGAGGGCTGGCGCTCTCCGTACGACGCGACGGTGACCGCGCGGCTGCGGGCGGCGGGGATCCCGATCCTGGGCAAGACCAACATGGACGAGTTCGCGATGGGCAGCTCGACGGAGAACTCCGCCTACGGCCCGACCCGCAACCCGTGGAACGTCGAACGCGTCCCCGGCGGCTCTGGTGGCGGTAGCGCCGCGGCGCTCGCCGCGTTCCAGGCCCCGCTGGCGATGGGGTCCGACACGGGTGGCTCCATCCGCCAGCCTGCGGCGCTGACCGCCACCGTCGGCGTCAAGCCGACGTACGGAACGGTCTCGCGGTACGGGCTCATCGCCTGCGCGTCGTCGCTGGACCAGGGCGGACCGTGCGCGCGCACAGTGCTGGACACGGCCCTGCTGCACCAGGTCATCGCCGGGCACGACCCGCGCGACTCGACCTCGGTGGACGCCGAGGTGCCGGACGTCGTGGCCGCCGCCAAGGCGGGTGCGGTGGGCGATCTCACAGGCGTCCGCATTGGCGTGGTCAAGCAGCTGCGCAGCGGTGAGGGTTTCCAACCGGGGGTGTTGGCGTCGTTCAACGCCGCAGTCGATCAGCTGACCGCGTTGGGGGCCGACATCACCGAGGTCGACTGCCCGAACTTCGACTACTCGATGGCGGCCTACTACCTGATTCTGCCGTCGGAGGTGTCGAGCAACCTCGCCCGCTTCGACGCCATGCGCTACGGGCTGCGGGTCGGCGACGACGGCACCCACAGTGCAGAGGAAGTGATGGCGATGACGCGGGCCGCCGGATTCGGTCCAGAAGTCAAGCGCCGCATCATGATTGGCACCTATGCATTGTCGGCCGGTTACTACGACGCGTATTACAACCAGGCGCAGAAGGTGCGGACGTTGATCGCTCAGGATCTCGAGCGCGCCTATCGGAGCGTCGACGTGTTGGTGACGCCGACCACTCCTTCCACGGCGTTCCCGCTGGGGGAGAAGGTCGACGACCCGCTCGCGATGTACCTGTTCGATCTCTGCACCCTGCCGTTGAACCTCGCCGGACACTGCGGAATGTCGGTGCCCTCGGGGCTGTCGCAGGACGACGGACTGCCCGTTGGTCTGCAGGTCATGGCCCCCGCTCTGGCCGACGACCGGCTCTACCGCGTAGGCGCCGCCTACGAGGCGGCTCGCGGTCCGCTGCCGACCGCGATCTGACGGGGGAAGATGGAACCATGCGGATTGGAGTTCTCACCGGCGGAGGCGACTGTCCCGGCCTAAATGCGGTCATCCGGGCTGTCGTGCGGACCTGCGACGTTCGGTACAAGTCCACGGTCGTCGGGTTCCTGGACGGTTGGCGCGGTCTGTTGGAGGACCGCCGCATCCAGCTCGCCAACGACGACCGCAACGACCGGTTGCTCAGCAAGGGCGGCACCATTCTGGGCACCGCGCGGGTCAACCCCGACAAACTGCGCGCCGGCCTGGATCAGATCAAGCAGACGATGGAAGACAACGGCATCGACGTGCTGATCCCGATCGGTGGCGAGGGCACGCTGACGGCGGCGCACTGGCTGTCGGAGGAGAACGTCCCCGTCGTCGGCGTGCCGAAGACCATCGACAACGACATCGACTGCACCGACGTGACGTTCGGTCACGACACGGCACTCCAAGTCGCTACGGACGCCATCGACCGGCTGCACAGCACCGCGGAGTCGCATCAGCGCGTGATGTTGGTCGAGGTGATGGGCCGCCACGCCGGATGGATCGCACTCAACGCCGGGCTGGCTTCCGGTGCGCACATGACGCTCATCCCCGAGCAGCCGTTCGACGTCGAAGAAGTGTGCCGTCTGGTCAAGCGGAGGTTCGTCCGCGGTGACTCGCACTTCATCTGCGTGGTCGCGGAGGGCGCCAGGCCCGCCGAGGGCTCGATGCAGTTGCGTGACGGCGGTATCGACGAGTTCGGGCACGTCAAGTTCACGGGCGTCGCCCAGCAGCTCGCCATCGAGATCGAGAAGCGGATCAAGAAGGAAGTGCGCACCACGGTGCTCGGCCACGTCCAGCGCGGAGGCACCCCGACCTCGTATGACCGGGTGCTGGCCACCCGGTTCGGTGTCAACGCGGCCGATGCCGCGCACTCCGGCGAGTACGGGATGATGGTTTCGCTGCGCGGGCAGGAGATCGGCCGGGTTCCGCTGGCGGAGGCCGTCAAGCAGTTGAAGCTGGTGCCACAGAGCCGCTACGACGACGCCGCCGAGTTCTTCGGCTGAAAGAGCCTCGGCGAGCGAATCGACTAGCACTGAGCGGCCTTACTAAGATCGAGACATGACTGTCGCCTCCGCCGAACTGCTCGACTACGACGATGTCATGGCGCGCTACGAGCCCGTGATGGGCATGGAGGTCCACGTCGAACTGTCGACGGCGACCAAGATGTTCTGCGGATGCGCCAACCAGTTTGGCGCCGAGCCCAACACGCAGGTGTGCCCGGTATGCCTCGGGCTGCCCGGGTCGCTGCCCGTGGTCAACTCCTCCGCCGTCGAGTCCGCAATCCGCATCGGGCTCGCGTTGAACTGCGACATCGCGCCGTGGGGACGCTTCGCCCGCAAGAACTACTTCTATCCCGATCAGCCCAAGAACTACCAGATCAGCCAGTACGACGAGCCCATCGCGGTCAACGGCTACCTGGACGCCCCACTCGATGATGGCACGACGTGGCGCGTCGAGATCGAGCGTGCGCACATGGAGGAGGACACCGGCAAGCTGACGCATCTGGGCAGCGCCACCGGTCGCATCGCGGGCGCCACCACGTCACTGCTCGACTTCAACCGGGCAGGTGTGCCGCTGGTCGAGATCGTCACCAAGCCCATCGAGGGGGCAGGCGCACGCGCTCCCGAGATTGCCCGTGCCTACGTCACCGCGCTGCGGGATCTGCTGCGCGGCTTGAACGTATCGGACGTCCGGATGGATCAGGGCTCAATGCGCTGCGATGCGAACCTCTCGCTCAGGCTCATCGGCGCAGGACAGTTCGGCACCCGTACCGAGACCAAGAACGTCAACTCGCTCAAGAGCGTCGAGGTGGCGGTCCGCTACGAGATGCGCCGCCAGGCAGCGGTTCTCGAGGCCGGCGGTGAGATCATCCAGGAGACCAGGCACTTCCACGAGGACGGGTACACCAGCGCCGGCCGTCGCAAGGAGACGGCGGAGGACTACCGGTACTTCCCCGAGCCCGATCTGGAACCCATCGCGCCGAGTGCCGAGCTGGTCGAGCAGTTGCGGGGCACGATCCCGGAGCTGCCGTGGTTGCAGCGCAGTCGGATTCAGGAGGACTGGGGCATCTCCGACGAGGTGATGCGCGACCTGGTCAACAACGGGGTGATCGATCTGGTCACCGCCACGGTCGCGGCCGGCGCCTCGAGCGAGGCCGCCCGCGCCTGGTGGGGAAACTTCCTCGTGCAGAAGGCCAATGAAGTGGGCATCGAGATGGACGCTCTGGCCATCACGCCGGCACAGGTCGCCGCGGTGGTGAAGCTGGTCGACGACGGCAAGCTGTCGAACAAGCTCGCGCGCCAGGTGATCGAAGGCGTGCTGGCGGGCGAGGGTGAACCCGATCGGGTGATGGCCGACCGTGGTCTGGCGGTCGTGCGCGACGATTCGGTGATCCAGGCTGCCGTCGACGAGGCGCTGGCCACCAATCCCGACATCGCCGAGAAGATCCGCGGCGGCAAGGTTCAGGCCGCTGGTGCGGTGGTCGGTGCCGTCATGAAGGCGACCAAGGGCCAGGCCGACGCCGCGCGCGTCAGGGAACTCGTGTTGGCCGCCTGCGGCGTCGAGGGCTAGCTCCGCCGCCGGTGGCGGCTCGACTACTAGGTGTTCTCGGCGTTGGTGCGTGGGAATCCGCCGCCCTGCGGGAAGAGCGGGAAGACGACGTCGTCGACCTTGGCGGCGTCACCCGAGGTCCTGTTGACCGTGCCGCCCCAGACGTTGCCGTCGGGCGATGATTGCAAGGCCCACGCGTGACCATGGGTGTCCTGCCTGATGACTTCCGGGTCGCCGGTGACCGCGCCCGTATCGGGTGCCATGCGGACGGCGACGGTCTGCTTGGTGTTGACCATGTTCACCAGCACGGTGCCGTCGGTGACCACGCAGCCGGCGATCCCCGGCTTGTCCGGCCACGTCCACACCGTCGACACGACCGAGTCCTTCGTAATGCGTTGAAGTCGGTCACCGGTCGGTGTGCGATCGGTGACGAATAGGGAGCCATCGGCGGGGTCGGTGCACAGCCCGCCGGCGCCGCCGAGCCCGCTCAGCGCCGTCGTCGGCGGTGCCTGGTTCACGGTCGTGGGTTGTTCGATGCGGATCAGCTTGCCCGCCAGCGAACCCGGGTCGGACGCCTGGGCGGGATTGCCCGCATCGCCGGTGAGCACTTGCAACGTCGTGGGGCTGGTGAAGATCAGCGCGCCCATGTTGCCCGTCGCGCCCTTCGGGATGCCCGTCAGGATCGGCTTGGGAACGTCGCCGTCGGCGATGCGGACGACGCGGTTGTCGGTCGGCGTACTGATGTAGGCGTACATCAACTTGTCCTGCCCGTAAGTAGGTGACAACACGATGTCCATCAGGCCGCCGTCGCCGGACGGATCGACGGGAATGACCAGCTTGACCTTGGGTTCGGCGTTCGTCGCGATCTCCTTGACCGCGCCCGTGGTCCGCTCGGCCACCAGCGCCGACTTGCTGTCGGGGCCCATGATGAGCCCGCTGGTGCTTTCCAGACAGCCCTGCATGACCCCCTTCGCGTCGCAGACCTTCGGGAAGGGCTGAGCGGGCAGGGGAGGGGGCGGCGGCGGTGATTCGCTCGGGGGCGGAGCCATCTGCGGCTCGGTGGTGAACGGCTGCGACTGATTGTCGTCGAACCGGGCGCAGCCCGACCCGACCAGCAACGCCGCGCACAGCAGCACCAGCACACTCCGCGTCGGCCGATGCACACTCATGCCGCCAGATTACGGATTGCTAGGCAGTGCGCGCCACGTCGGTGGGTGCGGGGTGCGCCCGCGGCGTGGCGAACATCAGGGCGAAAAGGACCGCGCCAATCCACGATTCGCAGGTGATGAGCACTTACGCTGGGAAACGTGACCAGTACTTCTCACGATCCGCGCGCATGGCAGAGACCTGAAGACCTCGCCGCACGCCCTGCGTCGGCTCGCCTGGTCGACCCCGAGGACGACCTGCCCGTCTCCCCATATGTGGGCGACGTCGAGACAACCGCAATCCCGCGCTACGACTCGGGCACGCACAGTCAGGAGCATTCCGGGTACGGATTGCTCGGCGAACCGGAACCGTTGCCCTACGTCCAGCCCGCGGACAGACACCAGGCGCACTCCGCTGAACCTACCGAGATCGAGCCAGACGACGTCGGCAGGACGGATGCGGAGGGCCGTAGAGGTACCCAAGACCTCGGCCTGATGCTGCTTCGCGTCGGATTTGGCGCCCTGCTGATCGCGCACGGGCTGCAGAAGGCGTTCGGTCTGTGGGGGGGTCAGGGCCTCGACGGATTTCAGCAGTCACTCGAGGACATGGGCTACCAACACGCGAACATCCTGACCTACGTCGGTGTCGGCGGTCAGATCGGTGCGGGCGTGCTCCTCGTGCTCGGACTGTTTACGCCGCTCGCCGCGGCCGCCGCGGTCGCCTATCTGATCAATTCGCTGTTGGCGGCCGTCGCGGCACAGCCCGACAGTGGTTACTTCTCGTTCTTCCCTCCGGACGGGCACGAGTACCTGCTCATGCTCCTGGTGCTGGCCGCCGCCCTCGTGCTCACCGGCCCGGGCAAGTACGGATTCGACGCGGGTCGCGGGTGGGCCAGGCGCCCGTTCGTGGGGTCTGCCGCAGCTTTGGTCACCGGCATCGGCGTCGGTGTCGGTGTCTGGGTGCTGCTGAACGGCGCCAACCCCCTCGCCTGAGGACCTACTCGTAGGGGTTGGGTACGCGACCGTCGGTGGCGGCCGTCAGCAGCGGCAGCGTGGCGAAGGTCACCGCTGGCAGCCGCAGATCTGAGCCGTCCTTGAGATGCGCCGACGCCCAGGACCCCCTGTCGAAGCGCAGCCCGTCGATCTCGTCCCAGGCGACTGTCCGGCTGCCGAGCAGTGAGCGCGCCGTAACGGTCTCCCGGTCGGCGGTCGTGCGGTAGCGGACGACCGCCAGCGAGGCCGCGATGGGAATGATCAACAGCGCGGTGAACCACGTCGGATTGGCCAGCACGAATGCGAGCAACCCAAGCGTGAGGAAGCCGACCGCAAAGTGGGCCATCGGCGAAATCTTGATGACGACGGGGGCCGAGGGAGCCGAGGCGGATGGGGAACTCACCCCGCCATCCTTCCACCGGACTACATCCTGGCGCCGTCCGCATACTCGACGGCGCGCGGGAATTTGACCTTTGAGCAGTGCGGAGGCTACCGTCGGATCTCATGCAGACCCTCGAAATTCTCGTAGTAGTTGGTTCGCGCGTTGGTGCGTAACCCGACTGAGTAATTGGTCAGAGCCTACGAGCACCGACGCGCAACCCTCGTGCAGCATCCGCTGACGGGGGTTTTTTGTTGCCCCAGAACATCCACCACCAGACCCCGCCAACATCCAACGAGGACGCAGAGGACACCGTGAGCGCACCGACCACGCGACCACCCGAGCCGGGCATACGCGCCAATGGCACGCCCGCCATCGCGAGTACGCCCGCACCGCAGCCGAAAAAGGTTGCCCCGCAACAAATGACGGGCGCCCAAGCAGTAGTCCGGTCGCTCGAGGAACTCGACGTCGAGATCATCTTCGGCATCCCCGGTGGTGCCGTGCTGCCGGTCTACGATCCGCTGTTCGACTCGCAGAAGCTCCGTCACGTGCTGGTGCGCCACGAACAGGGCGCCGGTCACGCCGCCAGTGGATACGCGCACGCCACCGGCAAGGTCGGCGTGATGATGGCCACGTCCGGCCCCGGCGCCACCAACCTCGTCACCCCGCTGGCCGACGCCCAGATGGACTCGATCCCCGTCGTCGCGATCACCGGACAGGTCGGCCGCGCCCTCATCGGCACCGACGCCTTCCAGGAAGCCGACATCTCGGGCATCACCATGCCGATCACGAAGCACAACTTCCTGGTCCGCAGCGGTGACGCCATCGCGCAGGTGATGGCCGAGGCGTTCCACATCGCGCGGACCGGCCGGCCGGGTGCCGTGCTCGTCGACATCCCGAAGGACGTCCTGCAGGCACAGTGCACGTTCAGTTGGCCGCCGAAGATCGACCTGCCCGGCTACAAGCCGAACACGAAGCCTCACAGCAGGCAGGTTCGCGAGGCCGCCAAGCTCATCGCGGCAGCCCGCAAGCCGGTGCTGTACGTCGGCGGCGGTGTCATCCGCGGTGAGGCGACCGACGGGTTGATGGATCTGGCCGAGCTGACCGGGATCCCCGTCGTCACCACGCTGATGGCCCGTGGCGCCTTTCCCGACAGCCACCCGCAGAACCTCGGCATGCCCGGCATGCACGGCACCGTCGCAGCGGTGGGCGCCCTGCAGAAGAGCGACCTGTTGATCGCGCTCGGCACTCGCTTCGACGACCGCGTGACCGGCAAGCTGGACTCGTTCGCGCCGGACGCCAAGGTGATTCACGCCGACATCGACCCGGCCGAGATCGGCAAGAACCGCAACGCCGACGTGCCGATCGTGGGCGACGTGAAGAACGTCATCACCGATCTGCTGGAGGCGCTGCGCCGGGACGCCGCCGGGCAGGAGCGGAGCACGCTCACCATCGACGACTGGTGGGAGTACCTGCGCGGCATCCAGTCGACCTTTCCGTTGAGCTACGGGCCGCAGAGCGACGGCAGCCTGAGCCCCGAGTTCGTCATCGAGTCTCTCGGCAGGATCGCCGGACCGGATGCGGTCTACGTGGCAGGCGTCGGGCAGCATCAGATGTGGGCCGCGCAGTTCATCAAGTACGAGAACCCGAGGACGTGGCTGAACTCCGGCGGTCTCGGCACGATGGGTTACGCGGTGCCTGCCGCCATGGGCGCCAAGTTCGCCCGACCCGACGCCGAGGTGTGGGCCATCGACGGCGACGGTTGCTTCCAGATGACCAACCAGGAACTGGCCACCTGTGCCGTGGAGGGCGCGCCGATCAAGGTCGCCGTCATCAACAACGGCAACCTCGGGATGGTCCGGCAGTGGCAGACCCTCTTCTATGAGGGTCGCTACAGCCAGACCGGTCTTTCCACGCACAGCCATCGCATCCCGGACTTCGTGAAGCTGGCCGAGGCGCTGGGTTGTGTCGGATTGCGTTGTGAGCGAGCCGAAGACGTCGAGGACGTCATCAACCAGGCCCGAGCGATCAACGACCGCCCCGTGGTGATCGACTTCATCGTCGGCGCCGACGCCCAGGTGTGGCCGATGGTGGCGGCGGGCGTGAGCAACGACGAGATCCAGGCCGCCAGGGGCATTCGGCCGCTGTTCGACGACCAGTGCAACGAGGGGCATGCGTGATGAGCGCTTGCGCGAAGAACCGAGCGCCGGGCATGAGCGCTTGCGCGAAGAACCGAGGAATCTGATGACCATCAAGACCCACACCCTGTCGGTGCTCGTCGAGGACAAGCCCGGCGTGCTCGCGCGTGTGGCATCGTTGTTCTCCCGGCGTGGGTTCAACATTCAGTCGCTGGCCGTCGGCGCCACCGAACAGAAGAACCTGTCCCGGATGACGATCGTCGTCTCGGTGGAGGACTTCCCGCTCGAACAGGTCACCAAGCAGCTCAACAAGCTGATCAACGTGATCAAGATCGTCGAGCAGGACGAGGACAACTCGGTCTCTCGCGAGCTGGCGCTGATCAAGGTCCGCGCCGATGCGGTGACCCGTGGACAGATCATCGAAGCGGTGAACCTGTTCCGCGCCAAGGTCGTCGACGTGTCGGCCGAGTCGCTGGTGGTGGAGGCGACCGGCACGCCGGGCAAGCTCGAGGCGCTCCTGGCGCTACTCGAGCCCTACGGCATTCGGGAGATCGCACAGTCTGGGCTCGTGACGCTTGCCCGCGGCCCGCGCGGCATCTTCGGCGTCAAGTAATCAACCCTTCGAAACAAAGTAGAGAAAAGGAAAGTTAAGGTGGCATCAAAAAATGGCAGTTGAGATGTTCTACGACGACGATGCAGACCTGTCGATCATCCAGGGACTCAAGGTCGGCGTCATCGGATACGGCAGCCAGGGGCATGCGCATTCGCTGTCGCTGCGCGATTCGGGCGTTCAGGTGAAGGTTGGTCTCAAGGAGGGCTCCAAGTCCCGCGAGAAGGTCGCCGAGCAGGGCCTCGAGGTCGACACCCCGGCCGAGGTCGCCAAGTGGGCCGACGTGGTCATGCTGCTGGCGCCCGACACCGCGCAGGCCGAGATCTTCACGAACGACATCGAGCCGAACCTGGTGGCGGGCAACGCGTTGTTCTTCGGCCACGGCCTGAACATCCACTTCAACCTGATCGAGCCCGCCGAGCACATCATCGTCGGCATGGTCGCCCCGAAGGGCCCCGGCCACCTGGTGCGCCGTCAGTTCGTCGACGGAAAGGGCGTGCCCTGCCTGATCGCCGTGGACCAGGACCCCACCGGCGAGGGCCAGGCGCTGGCGCTGTCCTACGCGAAGGCCATCGGCGGCGCCCGTGCGGGCGTCATCAAGACCACCTTCAAGGAAGAGACCGAAACCGACCTCTTCGGTGAGCAGGCCGTGTTGTGCGGCGGCACCGAGGAACTGGTCAAGGTCGGCTTCGAGGTCATGGTCGAGGCGGGCTACGCCCCCGAGATGGCCTACTTCGAGGTGCTGCACGAGCTCAAGCTCATCGTCGACCTGATGTACGAGGGTGGCATCGCGCGGATGAACTACTCGGTGTCCGACACAGCGGAGTTCGGCGGCTACCTGTCCGGCCCGCGCGTCATCGACGCCGATACCAAGGAGCGCATGCGCGCCATCCTCAAGGACATTCAGGACGGCACCTTCGTCAAGGAGCTCGTCGCGAACGTCGAGGGCGGCAACAAGCGCCTTGAGAAGCTGCGCAAGGAGAACGCTGAGCACCCGATCGAGGTCACCGGCAAGAAGCTGCGCGACCTGATGAGCTGGGTCGACCGGCCGATCACCGAAACGGCCTAATCCCACCCACTATCCCACCCACTCCCCCTATCCCACCCACTCCCCCGATTCGCTTCTAGGGGGCGAGGTCGGGCAGCTTCTTGATGCCGAACTCGCGGCGCAGCATCGTGCGAGCCGCGTAGTAGCCAGCCATACCGTGCACACCGCCACCCGGCGGTGCGGCCGACGAGCACAAGTAGGCCCTCGGAATCGGCGTCGTCCACGGGTTGAGGCGCAGTGTCGGACCGGTGAGCGCGCTGAACATGTTGTTGCCGCCGACTCCGATGTCACCGCCGACCAGGTTGGCGTTGTGGCCGGCCAGTCGCGAGGCGGGAACGCTGCGGGCAGCCACCACGATGTCGCGGAACCCCGGTGCGAAGCGTTCGACGACCTGCGTCACGGTTTCGGCCACGTCGACGGTGGAACCCGCGGGCACGTGGGCATAGGTCCACAGCGGACGTCTGCCCTGCGCGTCGATGCGGCCGGGGTCGGCGAGGTGGGGGAGGGCAGCGAGCACCATCGGCCAGTCGGCGAGGCGGCCGTTGGCGATCTCCTTCTCGGCGAGTGCCATCTGCGGGCGGGTGCCGCCTAGGTGCAGCGTCGGCGCCTGCGCCAGTCGTGGATCACGCCAGGGAATCTCGCCGGACAGCACGAAGTCGACCTTCGCCACCCCCGGGCCGAATCGGTAGCGGCGCAACGCCTTCGCGTACCGCGACGGTAGGTCGTCGCCGTAGACGTTCAGAAGCGCGGTCGGTGCGGTGTCGTACAACACGACGCCTTCCGGCGGCCGGGTGATCTCCTCGTCGAGGACCAGCTCGCCCCCGTGGGAACGGAGGTCGGCGATCAGGGCGTCGGGAATGGCCTGGGACCCACCGACGGGTATCGGCCACCCCACTGCGTGCCCGAGAGTGGCCAGCATCAACCCGGCGCCGGAGGACACCAGTGACGGCATCTGCGAAATCGTGTGCGCGGCAACGCCACTGAACAATGCGCGGGCGTCCTCCCCGGTCAGCGCGCGCCACAGTGGGGTGCCCTGTTCGAGGAGCCGCGGACCGACGCGCAGGGCGGCCGGGATCGATGGCGGTATGGAACGCTTGTCGCCGAGCATCAGGCCGACCACGCCGTCACAGTCGGCGACGAGTGGCCCGAGGAGGCGCCGCCAGGACGCGCCGTCGTCGAGTTCGTCGCACGTGCGGCCGAGGTCGGTGTACCCGATCGCGGCCGGCCTGTCGGGCAGGGGATTGCCGTACGCGATCTCGGGGACGGTCAACTGGACGCCGCGGGCCCGCAGGTCGAACTCGGCGAAGAACGGCGACGCCAGCGCCAGCGGGTGCACAGCCGAACAGATGTCGTGACTGACGCCGGGGAACTCGGGGTCGGCCATGGTCCGCGCCCCACCGCCCGCCGTCGGCTGCGCCTCGACGACGCGCACCGACAATCCGGCTCTTGCGCAGATCACGGCGGCGCTCAGGCCGTTGGGTCCACTACCGACGACGGTGACGTCCACACCTAAGTACACCGCAGATCGAGTTGGCCATGGGCGGCGGGGGATCGGTCACCGTCGGTAGCGGTCAGTGGCGTAGCTCTCCTGTGCCATCCGGCGCAGCGCGGTGAGTGCACGGTCGAGCAGGATCGTGCCGGCGACGACTCGCTCGGCGAGCTGGTCGCGGCTGAGATCGTTTGGCGTATTGGCGAGTTCGGCTGCGGCGAGCGGTTCGACGGCATCGGCGTAGGGGTCCATCAGGGCGAAGACCGCCTCGGCCGTGCTGGCGTCGGGTGCGACCGCCGTGGTCGCGATGCCGGTGGGTGGCCGGAAGGCGGCGATGGCGTCGAGCACCGTAGCGAGTTCCCGGCGCGCCGGCGAATCGTGGGGCACTTCCCAGCCCCGGTGGTCGATGAACTGATCGACGAGCGCGACGGCCTCGACCGTTGCGTCGCCGGCAGCACTTTTTGCGGTGACGCGATGGGCGACCGCGAGCACGTCGGCAACCGATCCGCCAGGGTCGTCGATTGCGCTGAGAACTTGGCCGACGGCCTCGGTGCTCAGGCCGCCCACGTCGACGAGAGCACGGATCAGCCGGAGGCGGTGCAGGTGGGTTTGGCCGTAGTGGGCCTGGTTGACTGCGGTCGCCTCGCCCCGGGAGAGCAGTCCTATGCGCAGATACCACTTCACCGTCGCCGGGGAGACCCCCGCCGCGCGGCTGAGTTCGCTGAGTCGCATTGCCCTACCCTAGCTGGCGACGGATAGTAGATAGCGCTACTATCCCTCTAAGATAGCAGCACTATCCGAATTTTAACGAACGAACGGAGCGGTCATGAAGGTTCTCGTCATCGGTGCCACGGGTGGCACCGGCATGCACGTCGTCGGACAGGCGATGGAGCGCGGACATCGGGTCACGGTGCTGGTGCGCGAGGCCGCACCGACCAGCTCGTTGGCCACGGCCGACGTCCTCGTGGGCGACGTGCTAGATGCGACGGCAGTGGGATCAGCCCTCGCCGACGTCGATGCCGTGGTGTGTTGTCTTGGTGTGCGTCGTGGCCAGAAACCCGGGACCGTCCGGTCCGATGGGACACGGAACCTGGTCACGCAGATGCGATTGCACGCTGTCGATCGCCTCGTTTCGGTCTCCACGGTCGGCGTTGGGTCGAGCGCCGTGACGCAGACGCGAACTGCCAGGTGGTCGTGGCCGTTGATCGTCGGGCGGGACCGACTTGGCGAGGCGGACCGTGCGGAGCGTGAAATTCGTTCGTCCGTAGGGGGATTGAGATGGACCGTGGTTCGTCCTCCTCGGTTGACCGATGAGCCAGACCAAAAGCGTGTCGAGGTGGGCCCCGACGTGCTGACTGGGTTGCGGTCGACCCTGTCGCGTAGGAATCTGGCAACCGTTCTGCTCGATCAGCTCGACGACGACCAGTTCATCGGGGTTGCGGTGACGGCAGTCGACGGCCGCTAAGTCGTCGCCGGGTTCGCCCTCAGGCCCCCGTACGCGACGAAGGCGTGCGGGGAGGCAGGCACTACGCTGTTCGCGTGAGCCTGCCCGTTGTTTTGATCGCCGACAAACTCGCCGAGTCGACAGTTGCTGCCCTGGGAGACCAGGTCGAGGTGCGCTGGGTCGACGGCCCCGACCGGGAGAAGCTGCTGGCTGCAGTCCCCGAAGCCGACGCCCTGCTGGTGCGTTCGGCGACGACGGTGGACGCCGAGGTCATCGCCGCGGCACCCAAGCTGAAGATCGTCGCCCGTGCCGGTGTCGGGCTGGACAACGTCGACGTCGACGCCGCAACCGCACGCGGCGTGTTGGTCGTCAACGCGCCGACGTCGAACATCCACAGTGCCGCCGAGCACGCCCTGGCCCTGATGCTCGCCGCGGCCCGCCAGATCCCTGCCGCCGACGCGACGCTTCGTGAGCACACCTGGAAGCGGTCGAAGTTCTCCGGCACCGAGATCTTCGGCAAGACGGTCGGCGTGGTCGGTCTCGGTCGCATCGGACAGCTCGTCGCTCAGCGGCTGGCCGCCTTCGGCGCCCACATCACCGCCTACGACCCCTATGTATCGCAGGCCCGCGCCGCGCAGCTCGGCATCGAACTGCTGACGCTCGACGAGCTGCTGGGTCGCGCCGACTTCATCTCCGTGCACCTGCCGAAGACCAAGGAGACCGCGGGTCTGATCGGCAAGGAGGCGCTGGCGAAGACCAAGCCGGGCGTCATCATCGTCAATGCCGCGCGTGGTGGGCTGATCGACGAGCAGGCGCTCGCAGACGCGATCATCAGCGGCCACGTTCGCGGCGCCGGGCTGGACGTCTTCTGCACCGAGCCGTGCACCGACAGCCCGCTCTTCGAGCTGCCTGAGGTCGTCGTCACCCCGCACCTCGGGGCGTCGACGGCCGAGGCGCAGGATCGGGCAGGCACGGACGTCGCGGCGAGCGTGAAGCTCGCGCTCGCCGGCGAGTTCGTCCCCGATGCCGTCAACGTCGGAGGTGGCGTGGTCGGTGAGGAGGTCGCGCCGTGGCTGGACCTGGTGCGCAAGCTGGGGCTGCTGGTTGGTGCGCTCTCCGCGGAGCTGCCGACGAGTCTGTCCGTCCAGGTTCGGGGTGAGCTGGCCTCGGAAGAGGTTGAGGTACTTCGACTTTCAGCTCTGCGCGGGCTGTTCTCCGCCGTCATCGAAGATCAGGTGACGTTCGTGAACGCGCCGTCGCTGGCGGCCGAGCGCGGCGTCGAGGCCGCCATCAGCACGGCACCGGAGAGCCCCAATCACCGCAGCGTCGTCGACGTGCGCGCAGTGGCCGCCGACGGGTCGACGGTCAACGTGGCAGGCACGCTGTCGGGTCCGCAGCAGGTGCAGAAGGTGGTTCAGATCAACGGGCGCAACCTGGATCTGCGCGCCGAGGGGGTGAACCTCATCATCAACTACAGCGATCAGCCAGGAGCGCTCGGCACCATCGGAACGCGGCTCGGCGGCGCCGGGGTCAACATCCTCGCCGCCCAACTCAGTCAGGACGCCGATGGCGAGGGGGCGACGATCATGCTGAGACTGGACCGCCAGGTGCCGGGCGGCGTGCTCGCGGCACTCGGGACCGACGTCGGCGCGACGACGCTCGAACTGGTTGACCTGTCGTGAAACTCGCCGTCATCGCCGGCGACGGCATCGGACCCGAGGTGATCGACGAGGCCCTCAAGGTGCTCGACGTCGTCAGGCCCGGCGTCGAGAAGACCACCTACGACGTTGGCGCCCGGCGCTATCACGCCACGGGTGAGGTCATGCCCGACGGGTTGGTCGACGAACTGCGCACTCACGACGCAATCCTGTTGGGCGCCATCGGCGATCCGTCGGTGCCCAGCGGCGTGCTCGAGCGGGGACTGCTGCTGCGGATGCGGTTCGAGCTCGATCACCACGTCAACCTGCGGCCGTCGAAGCTCTACCCGGGGGTGACCAGCCCGCTGGGCGACGTGGACATCGACTTCGTCGTCGTGCGCGAGGGCACCGAGGGTCCGTACACGGGAACCGGTGGCGCGATCCGGGCCGGCACGCCGCACGAGGTGGCCACCGAGGTAAGCCTGAACACCGCGTTCGGCGTGCAACGGGTGGTGCGCGACGCGTTCATGAGGGCATCGGCGCGTCGCAAGCACCTGACCCTTGTGCACAAGACCAACGTGCTGACGTTCGCGGGCACGCTGTGGTCGCGGATCGTGGCCGAGGTCGGCACGGAGTTCCCCGACGTCGAGGTCGCCTATCAGCACATCGACGCGGCGACCATCCACATGGTCACCGACCCGGGCCGCTTCGACGTCGTCGTCACCGACAACCTGTTCGGCGACATCATCACCGACCTGGCTGCGGCGGTCTCCGGTGGCATCGGTCTGGCCGCCAGCGGCAACATCGATGCGACGCGGACCAACCCGTCGATGTTCGAGCCGGTGCACGGCAGCGCGCCCGACATCGCGGGCAAGGGCATCGCCGATCCCACCGCGGCCGTCATGTCGGTGGCCCTGCTCCTCGCGCACGTCGGGGATGCCGCGGCCGCGGCGCGGGTCGACAAGGCCGTCGAGGAACACCTCGCCACCCTTCGCGGCGCGAAGCTCTCGACGTCGGCGGTCGGCGACCGCATCGTGGGCCTGCTCTAAAGCGCCAAGGCCGTTCCGCCGAGTTCTGCGTCACGGTCGTCGTCCGACTGATTTCGCGACCCTGGTGCAGAACTCGCTGCGGTTGGGCCGCTACTCAACGGCGCTGGAATCCTTCTTGGCCACCAGAATCTGCTCGGTCGAGGGAACGGCATGCGCGAGGTACGCGTAATTGATGAGCGCCGCCTGGTCGCCGTCGCCCCGGTTCGGGTGCCAGGGGGCCAGCGGTGGCATCGCGGACCAAAAAGACCTCGAAGCCCGCCTCGAGGAGATCCCGTAGGAGCGATTCCACGCACATGTTCGCCAGCATGCACAGGATGTCCTTGAAGACGGCGCGTTTCGGAGTTGAAGGACCAGATCGTCGTGCCGCCCGTCACCAAGGCCGTCTTGCCGTCGAAAAGGCTCACGATGTCACGGCCGGGTTCGCAAGGGCGCGGGGTAGGAAGTCGCGGATGTACCCACTGATCTCGTCCCCGTGGGTTTCCAAGGCGAAGTGTCCCGCGTCGAGCAGGTGGAATTCACCGTTGGGGAAGTCGCGGCGAAAGGCCTCGGCGCCCGGAGCGCCGAAGATCTCGTCGTTCTTGCCCCACGTGACCAGAAGCGGCGGTTCGTACTTGCGGAAGTACTCCTGGAACGCGGGATAGCCGTCGAGGTTGAATTGATAGTCCCAGAACAGCTGCAGCTGGATCGCGTCGTTGTCCTTGCGGTCGAGTCCGAGCTGATCGAGCATCCAGGCGTCGGGAGCAATCCGATCCAGGCGATCCGCGGGGACACCGTGGGTGTACTGCCATTGAGTGGTCTTCTTCTCCCGCACCCCTTCTTCGTTGGCGGCACGGTCCTTGGCGTGGGCGAAGAGGATGTCCCAGAACGGTGTGAAGCCCTCCACGTAGGCATTGCCACTCTGGGTGATCAGCGCGGTGATGCGTTCGGGGCGCCGACTGGCGATCCGCAGGCCGATCGGCGCGCCGTAGTCGTGGATGTAGAGGGCGAAGCGATCGAGGCCGAGGTGTTCGATCAACTTCTCGGTGATCTCGGTCAGGTGGTCGAAGCTGTACTCCAACTGGGTCGTCGTCGGCATTGCCGAGCGGCCGAACCCGATGTGGTCGGGGGCGACCAGGTGGTATTGGTCGGCGAGCGAGGTGATCAGGTTGCGAAACATGTGTGAGCTAGACGGAAAGCCATGCAGCAGCAGCAGAGTCGGGTTCGCCGGGTCGCCGGCCTCGCGGTAGAACACCTCGAGTCCGTCGATCGTCGCCGTGTCGTATCGCGTGGCAAAGGCATTCATGTCGTGTGTCTCCTGTTCGAACGGTGGATGGGCGTGCGGTGGTCGCCGCGGTGCCGCCGAATGCCAGCACCGTGGCAGGTGCGATTAACACCACGGGGACGAAGGTGGGGTACCAGCCGTGGCGGGCCCATTTGCGCTGCCACAGCGTCACCGCCAGTGTCGGTGGTGTCGCTGATCATGGATCGCAGCAGCGCCCCGAACTCGTCGTAGTGCCCCGACCACGGCGTATAGGGGTCGATCACGGCACCCAGCGACGTGGCTCCGCGCCTGCCGCCGCAAGCGCTGCGGCGGACAGCGAGACGATCCGCATGGCGGTCAGCCAGAGCCGGAGGTGGCGGCACCCGGTGATCGCCGGTGCCGGTCGTCGCGTGAGTTGCACGGGAACCGGTTCGGCGCCCGGTTCGGCGTAGTTTCCCTGCTCCTGACCGACGGTGACGGCGGGCATAGCGGCCTTTCACAGCGGTGGCTATGTGGCGAACGCGCACCACAGTTCTACCAAAGTGGGTGCGAACGTGGCTACCTCCAATAACGGGTCTTCGTCTCGACTCGCGATGAACGCCGCTCGGCGGCGGCGCGGTGGGGTGCGAATCGGCGCACTTGGCAAGGGACCCGCTCGCTGGCACGCCCTAATCACTTGACCAATGCCTCGACGCGCGCGTGAAATGAAGACCGATACCGTCCCTGGGCATCGTCCGACGAGAGAGGCACGGCAACGCAATGGAACCGCACCAACCCGGCCGTCGCCAGCCCGCGCGAGGTGTTCGGCTCCCAGACCAACGACCTCGTTCTACTGCTCCGCAAACGAAGGATCGGCAAGGTGCTGCTCGGCGGGATGCTCGCCGACAGGAGTGTCGAATCGCTCTGCGCGACCTCCTCGAACGGCCATCAAGCAGCCCTGGTCAACGACGCCTTCCTCGCGCACGCAGTCGTCTGGCCCGACGACCTCGTGGTTGCCGTGGAAACCGCTGCACTACAATAGCCTAGGGGAGGACAGTGGATGGCCGCAGGCTTCCACGACGGCGAACTAGCCGTCCAGAATCACGCCGGAGTCCGCGCACAGGCGGCCCGACTCGCCCGAATGCTCGCGCCGCCGGAACTCGACGGCGCGCTGCGCAACTTTCTGGCCGAACGCGACTTCGCCGTCATCACCGGACGCGATCACGAACACCGCCTGTGGACATCGCCACTGTTCGCCGAACCCGGATTCCTCGACGCCCACGACACCACCTTGGCAGTTCACGCCACTCCACCCCCCGGCGATCCACTATCGACGATGCAGGCGGGCCAGCCCCTCGGCTTGCTCGCCATCGAATTCGCCACCCGACGACGGCTTCGCGTCAACGGCACCCTCACCCGCGCCGACAACCACGGACTGGACATCGCCGTGGACCAGGCCTACGGCAACTGCCCGCAGTACATTCAGCAACGCCACCTCGAACACTCGGGAACGTCGGCGGCCGGGCAGGGAGCACGCCCAAACTCATTGGCGGCAAACCACATCAATCAGATCACCCACGCCGACACGTTCTTCCTCGGGACCCTCCATCCCACCAGAGGCGCCGACGCGTCTCATCGCGGCGGGCCGCCCGGCTTCGTCAGGGTCGAGGGCAGCACGCTCTGGTGGCCCGACTACCCCGGAAACAACATGTTCAACAGCTTCGGCAACCTCGCCGTCGACGACACCGCAGCGCTGCTGTTCGTCGACTTCGACACCGGTGCCGCCGTTCATCTCTCCGGCACCGCAGTCGTCGAGTGGACACAACCCGGAATCGACGGTGACGACGGGAACACTGGCCGCAGAGTCAGATTCAGCATCGATCGCATCGCAACGGGGCCAGCGTTGGACATCCACAGCGACACAGCCATGCCCTCCCCCTACAATCCGCCCCTGACGTGATTCGAACCGACCCTGCAGGCGAAGGAGACCGCGGGATGGCGACGCTGGTGTCGGTGAACGTCGGTTTGCCCAAGGACATCTCCTGGAGCAATCGCACCGTGTATACCGGTGCATGGAAGGCTCCCGTCGACGGGCCGCGAATGGTCCGGCGACTCAACGTCGACGGGGACGGCCAGGGCGACCTTGGCGGCCACGGCGGAGAAAACCGCGCCGTTCTCGTCTATCAACTCGAGTCCTACCGGCACTGGGCCAGAGAGTTCCGTCGCGACGACCTGGTACCCGGGTATCTCGGGGAGAACCTCACCGTCGACGGATTGCCCGACGACGAGGTGTGCATAGGCGACCGGTACCGGATCGGCACGGCGGTCTTCGAGGTCACCCAGCCGCGGGTCACCTGCTATCGCGCGGGGATGCGCATCGGTGAACCGCGGATGGCTGCGCTTCTCGTCGCGCACCGGCGACCCGGCTTCTACTGCCGGGTGCTGACCGAAGGCGAGGTCGAAGCCGGCCAGGAGATCGTCAAGATCGGTTCCGGTCCGGAACAGGTGAGCGTCGCCGAGATCGACGCGCTGCTCTACCTGCCCGGTCATTCTCGAAACGCGCTCGAGCGCGCGCTTCGCATCCCCGCGCTCAGCCCCGGCTGGAAGACGTCGCTGCGCAGCCTCGCCGACCAAGCCGAAGGGGCGTCGTCGGGCAACGTCGGTCTGACGGCCGCCGCAAGCAGCCCGCCGCCCGCATGGAAGGGGTTCCGGCAGCTACGGGTGACCGACATCCACGACGAGAGCCACCATGTACGTTCAGTGTCGCTGGCCGCGCCCGACGGAGCGTTGCTGCCGAAATGGATGCCAGGACAGTCAATTACGCTGCGCCTGTTCCCAAACTCGGGGGGTGCGGGTCTGATCCGCAACTACTCGCTGTCCAACCGGCCGGGCTCGACCTACTACCGGATCAGCGTCAAACGGGAAGCGCACGGGGCGGGCAGTCGATACATTCACGCCCACGTCAAGCCCGGTGATGTACTGGATGTCGCGGCGCCACGAGGCACGTTCTTCCTGACCGACGGTGACGCATCGATAATCCTGCTGTCCGCCGGCGTCGGAGCCACCCCGGTGCTCTCGATGCTGCACGAGCTCGCGGCGGAAGGCTCGACTCGCGAGATCTGGTGGTTGCATGGAGCCCGCAACGGCGATGAGCACCCCTTCGCCGAGGAAGCCCGTGCTCTACTGAATCAGTTGCCCAACAGTAAATCCCGAGTGTTCTACAGTCGGCCTACTGGCACCGACCAGCGTGGTGTCGACTACACCGAGAAGGGTCGGCTCTCGCCGGAGACCATCAGCGAGGTAGGGCTACCCCGCGCCGCGGACGCCTATCTCTGCGGCCCGGTGGCGTTCATGGACGAACTGGGTGCCGGTCTGGCCGCCTACGGTCTGGACTCTGCCCGCGTTCACATGGAGACCTTCGGCGCGACCGCCGCCCTCACCCCGGGGATCGCCGCGACGTCGGTCCCACCGCACCTGCCGCCGGGCTTGCCCGGCCCTGGCCCCGACGTATCATTCGCGCGCAGCGGCCTCGCTGCTCCGTGGGGGCCGCCGCACGCCAGCCTGCTCGAGTTCGCCGAAGCGTGCGCCGTACCGACCCGGTGGTCGTGTCGGACCGGGGTCTGCCACAACTGCGAGACCGCCCTGCTGTCCGGGACGGTCCGCTACGACCCTGAACCGCTGGAGCCGCCGGCGGTGGGAAACATCCTGATCTGCTGCTCACAACCCAACGAGGCCGTTGTCCTCGACCTGTGACAGCTCGGTGGCGCAGCGGTCGACATCACGATCTGCGAGATGGTCGACGTAAGGACTCGACTCAAGTGAGCGAGACGCCAGCACCGGAAGGCCTAGATCGTTTTGTCTGCTCGCAGAGTCCGGGATACGCAGAGACGCAGGTGCGTTCGGCGTTCACCAACGCTGTCCCGTTGAGAACCATCGTGATCTACTGCTACGACCCGGCCGCAGCCGCCATCCCCTTCGAGTTGGCCAAGCTATGGCCCGACGAGATCACCAACTGCGGAACAAGCAGTTTCACCCCGCAGCGGCTCCTTGACGCCTACCGCACAGAACAGGGCACTGTCTTATTCGGAATTCGCCGTGTCGCCCGCCACGGTAGACATCTTCGGCTACGTCTTCACATCGATGCAGAACAGTTCATTGGCGGCAGCAACAGGCCGTACGGGGTGGTGAGCGGTGCACGATCGTCATTGGCATCCATCCGCACGAGTCCACCCACACCGCCACCGCGTCGGATCCGGCCACCCAGTCGCTCGCCGAATACCGGCGATTGATCGAGTGGGCCAAGGCAAGTCCTTGCCTACGCATAGCAGATGCAATGTAAGGTTCCTGTCATGTCCCAACCGGAGGTCGAGGGCGGCGCGGGGCATCTGGTCAAGCGGGTTCAGCAGTCGATGCGGCGCCGCTGCGATGCCGCGCTACGACCCACCGGATTGTCGTTGGCTCAGTACGCGGTTGTGCGCGCACTCGCCGACCATCCCGACGCCTCGGCCTCCGAGTTGGCGCGGCTCTGCTTCGTCACTAGGCAGTCGCTGCACGAAGTGCTGACCGGGTTGCGAGCTGCCGGGCTGGTGCGGACGGCGTCGTCGTCCGGGCGCGGTCGGGCCAGCGCGCTGGCGCTGACCCCCGCCGGGCGCAAGCGTCTGGCGATCGGTCACGACGCTGTCGTCGGTGTGGAACATGACATGGTTAAGGGACTTTCGACGAGTGCGAGGCAGCAACTAGCCGATCTGCTGATCCACTGCGCGGAGAATCTCGAGAACGGCCCGGCCCATTGAACACGAGACTGCCCGTGAAGGTCACGCTGGGTCAGCAGTGCTGGCTGTTCATCATCGGATCGACGTTGTTCGCGATGGGTACCGCTCCTGGATTCGCGTCTACCGCCGGAGTCGGCGCTGCCAACGTCTCGTGCTTCGTCGGCTCCTGGTTCTTCACCAGCGCGGCGTGGATTCAGTTGGTGCGCTCGGGTCCCGAGGGCAGCGTCGAATGGCTTTCGGCAGCAGTGCAGTTCGGCGGTACCGTGCTCTTCAACGTCAGCACCGGCGCCTCGGTGTGGGCCCATGCCGTGATGGCCGAGCGCAGGCTGGTGTGGGCCCCCGACGCCACCGGATCGCTCGCCTTCCTCATCAGCGCCGTGCTTGGGATCGTCGCCGTCACCGCAAGCGTCGGACGATGGGAGCCGACGTCGCGTGACTGGCAGGCGCAGTGGGTCAACATGATCGGCTGCATCGCTTTCGCCGCCAGCGCCGTCGGGGCGTTCGTGTACAAGACGGGTAGCACCGCCGACGAGGCGCTCGCGAACCTTGGCACCTTCCTTGGGGCGCTGTGCTTCCTCACCGCCGCGTTGCTCGTCCTGCCACGACGTCACTCGGCTCGAGGAATCGACTGACTCCGCAGTGGGTCGGCATCGACGGGTACCAGCGGCAGCGCCACCAACGGGAACAGTGCGCACGCGGCGAACGCCAGAGGGAACCCGGCCGCGGTGATCAGCGCGCCGAACACGGGTGGCACGATGCCGGCAGTCAGCAGTTGGCTGGTGTTCTGCGTGCCGAGGGCGCGACCGCTCCAGAACGGGCCCGCCAGTTCGGCGATCGCGGTGAAGGCCAGACCGTTGTCGGACACGGTGATGACGGATGCGGCCACCATCACGGCGATCGCCAGCGGCGAGTGCATCAGGTCGGTGACGGCCAGCAGGCCCATCGAGATGGCTGCGCCGATGGCGATGGCCCGGATCGGGTGCAGTCGTGATCCGACCTTGTCCGACCATCGCCCCGCAGCGATCCGGCCCGCGGCGCCGAGGACTTGAGCGAAGGTCACCATCGCCCCCGCCGACGCCGCCGACCAGCCGCGGTCGGTCATCAACCAGACCAGGGTGAAGGTCCACACCACGCACTGCGGCACGACGAGCAGCACCGAGACCGCGTGAATCCGCCACAGCGTCGTGGATCCGCGATACGGGTTGGCGAGATCGTCGGCGTGCGCCTCCGCCCGCAGGGGGCGCGGCGGGTCGAGGACGCCGACGGCGCTGACGACTGCGGCCGCGGTGCAGGCGATCGCGGGGAACAACAGGGCGGCGGTGACGCCGTTGGCTTCGGCCAGCTGCGGAATCACCAACGCGCCCAGGCCGACTCCGAGCGGCTGCGCAGTCTGTCGGATGCCCATCACCAGTCCGCGTTGGTGTGGCGGAAACCAGCCGACCACCAGACGTCCGCTGGCGGAGTTGCTGCTCGCGGCCGCCATGCCTCCGAGGAACAGGAAGACGCCGACCGCGACGAGGGAGTGCGCCGAGGCGGCGGCGAACGCGGCGGCCGCGGTCAGCGCCGAGCCGACGCCCAACACGAGGCGTTCACCGAATCTGTCGACCACATAACCCCAGGCGATGAGCGTGACGACCATGCCGAAGCTGGGCAGCGCGGAGATGAGGCCTGCCTCGGCGAGGTCTAGTCCGCGCTCGGTGTGCAGGGTGGGAATCAGGAATGCCACACCGTTGATGAAGACGTTGGCACACAAGGTCGCGGTGAGTGCGATCACCAGCATCGACCACCGGCGAACTCGGCCGATCGTCGAGGTGTTCATGGCGTCCATGGTGGCAGATCCATCTCACGATGCCGAACCCAAATCCCAAATCATGAGAACGGACAGGGTATTCATCGCCGACGACGGGCCTCGGCGGCCCGCTTGATCGGCGCAAACTAGGCTGTTGAAAATGCGCCTCGGTCGAATTGCCAGCCCAGATGGGGTCGCCTTCGTGAGCATCGAGGGGGACCCGGCATCCGATGCGGTCGCCCGCGAAATCGCCGAGCACCCGTTCGGCAACCCCACCTTCACCGGTCGTTCGTGGCCGCTGGCCGATGTCCGCCTGCTCGCGCCGATCTTGGCCAGCAAGGTCGTGTGCATGGGCAAGAACTACGCTGCCCACGCCGCCGAGATGGGCGGTGTAGCGCCCGAGAACCCGGTGATCTTCCTCAAGCCCAACACCGCGATCATCGGACCCAACGTGCCCATCCAGCTCCCGGCGGATGCCCATCCCGTGCACCACGAAGGCGAGCTGGCGGCCGTCATCGGCAGGCCCTGCAAGGACGTGCCCGCGTCGAAGGCCGCCGAGAACATCCTTGGCTACACGATCGCCAACGACGTGTCGGCGCGCGATCAGCAGAAGCAGGACGGCCAGTGGATGCGCGCCAAGGGGCATGACACGTTCTGCCCGGTCGGTCCGTGGATCGACACCGACGTCAACCCGTTCGACCTCGATCTCCGCACCGAGGTCAACGGTCAGGTGCGCCAGCACAGTCGCACGTCGCTGATGATCCACGACATCGGCGCCATCATCGAGTGGGCCTCCGCCGTGATGACCCTGCTGCCGGGTGACCTGATCCTGACTGGAACGCCGGAGGGTGTCGGTCCCATTGAAGACGGGGACACGGTGAGCATCACCATCGAGGGCATCGGCACACTCACCAATCCCGTCGTGCGCAAGGGGACGTCGTCATGACCGACACCACGGTGAGGGTCCGCTTCTGTCCGTCCCCGACGGGCACGCCCCACGTCGGTCTGGTGCGCACGGCGCTGTTCAACTGGGCCTACGCACGCCACACGGGTGGCACGTTCGTCTTCCGCATCGAGGACACCGACGACGCCCGCGACAGCGCCGAGAGCTATGCCGCGATCCTCGATGCCCTGCGCTGGCTGGGACTCGACTGGGACGAGGGGCCCGAGGTCGGCGGCCCCTACGCGCCTTACCGGCAGTCGGAGCGCAGTGAGATCTACCGCGACGTCGTGTCCCGACTGCTCGCTGCGGGCGAGGTTTACGAGGCCTACTCCACAGCCGAAGAGGTCGAGGCGCGTCACGTCGCGGCGGGCCGAAATCCGAAGCTGGGATACGACAATCACGACCGCACGCTGAGCGAGGCCGAGCGTGCCCGATTCGTCGCCGAGGGGCGCAAGCCCGTATTGCGGCTGCGGATGCCCGACGAGGACCTCACGTGGAACGACCTGGTGCGCGGGCCGACGACGTTCGGAGCGGGGACGGTGCCGGACTTCGCCATCACGCGTGGCAGCGGGGATCCGTTGTACACCTTGGTGAACCCCGTCGACGACTCCCTCATGAAGATCACGCACGTGCTTCGAGGGGAGGACATCCTGCCGTCCACCCCTCGCCAGGTCGCGCTGTACCAGGCGTTGATGCGTATCGGCGTCGCCGATCGGTTACCCGAATTCGCCCACCTGCCAAGCGTTCTCGGCGACGGCAACAAGAAGCTGTCCAAGCGCGACCCGCAGTCGAATCTCTTCCTGCACCGCGACCGCGGCTTCATTCCGGAAGGGCTGTTGAACTACCTGGCACTCCTGGGCTGGGGGATCGCCGACGATCACGACCTCTTCAGCCTCGACGAGATGGTGGCGGCCTTCGACGTCAAGAACGTCAACTCCAATCCCGCCCGCTTCGACCAGAAGAAGGCCGACGCGATCAACGCCGAACACATCCGTCTGCTCGACCGCGTCGACTTCACCGCGCGCCTTCGCGACTACTTCGTCGCGCACGGTCATGACACCAGCCTGGACGACGCCGGGTTCGCCGAGGCCGCCGATCTGGTGCAGACGCGAATCGTCGTTCTCGGTGATGCGTGGGAGCTCTTGAAGTTCTTCGACGACGCCTCCTATGCGCTGGAGGAGAAGTCTGCGGCCAAAGAGTTGCGCACCGACGCGGTACCGGTGCTCGACGCGGCGCTCGTCGCTCTGGAGGGGGTGGGCGAGTGGACCACCGAGAGCATCGAAGCGGCGCTGAAGACCGCTCTGCTGGAGACCCTCGAGCTCAAGCCGCGCAAGGCCTTCGGTCCGCTCCGGGTGGCCATCACCGGCGCCTCGGTCAGCCCACCTTTGTTCGAGTCGATGGAATTGCTCGGCCGCGACCGCAGCATCGCCCGGCTGCGAGGTGGTCGCGACTACGCTGCCGCGGAGGCGTGAATGTGGACGCTGAAATCTTTGGTAGTGTGCTCGTCGGTCGGTGAATGCAGCCGCTGGTTCACGCCAGCTGGTGTTCGATCGGCAAAAAGCCTGTGACCAGCGGTTATAGGTGGCCAATGGGGTATGGTGTAATTGGCAACACAGCGGTTTCTGGTACCGCCATTCTAGGTTCGAGTCCTGGTACCCCAGCCAATTCCGGTGGTGTGGTGGCGATGTCGAAGTGATTAGGTGGGCGTTGTTCACCTGAGTTATGCTAGCCAACCGGAATCAGTTCTAGCCCCCGTCGTCTAGCGGCCTAGGACGCCGCCCTCTCACGGCGGTAGCGTGGGTTCGAATCCCATCGGGGGTACAACCGGTGAAGACGTCCGCATTCGATGCGGGCGCCTTTTCGTCTTCGGGGATCGCCTACTTCCGTTGAGATCTGCGCCTCGGTCGCGATCCGGCGCGAATCGCTGCCGTAGCGCAAATCTCGCGGTGGCGGCGTTCACAATCTCCGCGTCAGCGCCTCGGCAGCTGCGAGCAGGTCCGCGGCCCAGCGCGCTCCGGGTCTTCGTCCCATGCGGTCGATCGGTCCGGAGACGGAGACGGCGGCCACCACCGCGCCGCGCGCATCGCGGACCGGTGCCGACACACTCGCCACGCCCGGTTCTCGTTCCGCCGCGCTCTGCGCCCAGCCGCGCTTGCGCACCTCGGCCAACGTGCGGTCGGTGAACTTGGCCGTCGGAAGAACGGCGTCCTGAGTCGCGGCGTCGCTGTAGGCCAGAAGGACCTTGGCGCCCGATCCGGCCGTCATCGGCAGTCGCGTGCCCACGGGCACCGTGTCGCGCAGACCGGCGGGGGGTTCGAGGGCGACCACGCAGACCCGCGACATGCCCTCTCGCCGATACAGTTGCACGCTCTCCCCGGTGATTTCGCGAAGGCGGGGGAGCACTGCGGCGCTCGCGGCGAGCAGCGGATCGTCGACCTGGCCGGCCAGTTCGTTCAGTGCGGGGCCCAGGCACCACCTGCCCTCGTTGTCCCTGGCCAGGAGGCGGTGGACTTCGAGGCCGGCGGCCAGGCGGTGCGCGGTGGCCCGAGGCAGGCCCGTGCGTTCACACAATTCGGCGAGACCGCACGGCGACTCGGCCACGACGTGCAGCACGCCCACCGCTTTGTCGAGCACGCCGATGCCGCTATCCTGTCTCATAGGGAGATACTAGCGTCCCGCATACTGAGACATGACGCGATATCCGCAGCGCCCTCCGCACATCGCCCGAAGGAACGAACACTGTCATGACCGACACCCCACGCACCATGGCAGAGAAGGTATGGGCCGACCACGTCGTGGTCACCGGCTCCGGAGAAGGCGCGGCGCGCGAACCCGACCTGATCTACATCGATCTGCACCTCGTCCACGAGGTCACCAGCCCGCAGGCGTTCGACGGACTTCGGTTGGCCGGCCGTCCCGTTCGCCGACCGGACCTGACGATCGCGACCGAGGATCACAACGTGCCGACGATCGACATCGACAAGCCGATCGCCGACCCCGTATCGCGCATCCAGGTCGAGACGTTGCGTCGCAACTGCGAGGAATTCGGCATCCGGCTCTACCCGATGGGCGACGTCGAGCAGGGCATCGTCCACATCATCGGACCGCAACTGGGCCTCACCCAACCGGGTACGACGGTCGTCTGCGGCGACAGTCACACCTCGACGCACGGCGCGTTCGGTGCGCTTGCGATGGGCATCGGCACCTCGGAGGTCGAACACGTGCTCGCCACTCAGACACTGCCGCTACGTCCCTTCAAGACGATGGCGATCAACGTCGACGGCGTGCTGTCCGCGGGCACCAGCGCCAAGGACGTCATTCTGGCGGTGATCGCGAAGATCGGTACCGGCGGCGGCCAGGGGTACGTCATCGAATACCGCGGCAGCGCCATCGAAGCGCTGTCGATGGAGGGCCGGATGACGATCTGCAACATGAGCATCGAGGCCGGCGCGCGCGCAGGCATGGTCGCGCCGGACGAGACGACCTTCGAGTACCTACTCGGTCGGCCGCATGCGCCCACGGGTGCCGACTGGGACGTCGCCGTCGAGGCCTGGCGTCAGTTGCGCACTGACGAGGGAGCTGAATTCGACGCCGAGGTCTCCCTCGACGCCGCGACGCTGAGCCCGTTCGTCACGTGGGGGACCAACCCCGGCCAGGGTGTGCCACTGAGCGCCGCCGTCCCGGACCCGGAACTGATGTACGACGAGGGGGAACGTCAATCGGCCGAGAAGGACCTGGCCTACATGGATCTTCAGCCCGGCACCGCGATGCGTGACATCGCCATCGACACGGTGTTCGTCGGCTCGTGCACCAACGGGCGCATCGAGGACCTCAGGGTCGTCGCCGACATCCTGCGGGGCAGGAAGATCGCCGCCGGGATGCGGATGCTGGTGGTGCCGGGGTCCATGAGGGTGCGGGCGCAAGCCGAAACCGAAGGCCTCGGTGAGATCTTCACCGCGGCGGGCGCCGAGTGGCGCCAGGCCGGATGCTCGATGTGCCTGGGCATGAACCCCGATCAGCTCGCGCCGGGCGAGCGCTGCGCGGCCACGTCGAACCGAAACTTCGAAGGGCGGCAGGGCAAGGGCGGGCGTACCCACCTCGTCTCGCCCGCGGTCGCGGCGGCGACCGCCGTGCGCGGAACCCTGTCCTCGCCCGCCGACCTGCCCGAGAATCGCTAGGAGACAGCCATGGAAGCCTTTCGCACCCACACCGGAATCGGCGTCCCACTGCGCCGGTCGAACGTCGACACCGACCAGATCATCCCCGCGGTGTACCTGAAGCGGGTAACCCGAACGGGTTTCGAGGACGGGTTGTTCGCGGCCTGGCGCAACGATCCGTCGTTCATCCTCAACCTTCCGCCCTTCGACAAGGGATCGGTTCTGGTGGCGGGGCCCGACTTCGGCACCGGCTCGTCCCGCGAGCACGCGGTGTGGGCCCTCATGGATTACGGATTCCGGGTGGTGATTTCCTCAAGGTTCGCCGACATCTTTCGCGGAAATTCGGGGAAGGCCGGACTTCTGGCAGCCGAAGTCGCCCAAGACGATGTGGAACTTTTGTGGAAGTTGATCGAGCAGCAGCCGGGGCTGGAAATCACTGTGAATCTGGAAGATCGAAGCATCACCGCGGGAACGGTCATGTTGCCGTTCACGATTGACGACTACACCGCATGGCGACTGCTCGAAGGGCTCGACGACATAGGCCTTACGCTGCGGAAACAGAACGAGATCACCGATTTCGAGCAGCGTCGACCGCGTTGGAAGCCGTGCACTCTGCCGGCCTGACAGCGGGCCGGGCGGGTCCGAAATCGTCCCCAGCAAGCCCGCTTTGGGACCGGCGTACCACCGCCGTTGTGGGGCAACCTGATTGCCGATCTGATATCAGCTATCCCTGAAATTGGGCGTGGCTCTTGGAAATAAGCGGTGTAAAGGTTTACCGTAGCTTTCAGTTGGCTCAAGGTGGGCCACTGGCTTCGGAGGTTTTGCATGAACAAGGCAGAGCTCATCGACGTCCTCACGGACAAGTTGGGCACCGATCGTCGGCAGGCGACCGCCGCCGTGGAGAACGTCGTCGACACCATCGTGCGTGCCGTCCACAAGGGCGACAGCGTCACCATCACCGGCTTCGGCGTCTTCGAGCAGCGCCGCCGCGCCGCCCGAGTTGCGCGCAACCCGCGCACCGGCGAGACCGTCAAGGTCAAGCCGACATCCGTCCCGGCATTCCGTCCAGGGGCTCAGTTCAAGGCGGTTGTGTCTGGCGCACAGCGTCTCCCATCGGAAGGTCCCGCGGTGAAGCGTGGCGCTACCGCCGCGCCGGCCAAGAAGGTCGCGGCCAAGAAGGCAGTGAAGAAGGCTGCCACCAAGGCGCCGGCCAAGAAGGTCGCCGCCACCAAGGCGCCAGCCAAGAAGGCGACGCCCGCGAAGAAGGCCGCCGCCACCAAGGCTCCGGTCAAGAAGGCGGCCACCAAGGCGCCCGTGAAGAAGGCCGCCGCCACCAAGGCTCCGGTCAAGAAGGCGGCCACCAAGGCGCCCGTGAAGAAGGCCGCCGCCACCAAGGCTCCGGTCAAGAAGGCTGCCACCAAGGCGCCCGTGAAGAAGGCCGCCGCCACCAAGGCTCCGGTCAAGAAGGCTGCCACCAAGGCGCCCGCCAAGAAGGCGCCCGCCAAGAAGGGCCGCAAGTAGCAGCAGTCCCGGAAACAGTTCCGGTACAGGGCACGCCGCGGATCGATGAGATCCGCGGCGTGTCTTCGGGTGACCTACCGGTCGGCGGCCAGCGGGCTGCCGATGTGGTCGGCCGCGAGCAGCTTGTCACCCGCCAGCGACAGGACCCAGGTGCTGCCCTTGCGATTGCGGGACTTGTCCGGCCGCACGCCGTCGCGATCGCACCACCACGCGATCAGGTCCGGAATCACCTTGCCCTGAGAACAGATCGCCGGTGTGCCGTCCGCCTTGGCGATCTCCAGGATGCGTCTTCTGGCCGCACCGTGGCTGTCGGCGTACGCCTCCTCGGTGAGCATCGGCTCGTCGTGGATCGGCACACCCAACTCCTCGGCGAGCGGCCCCACGGTCTGCTGACACCGCACCCTGGGCGCGGCGTGGACCTCGGTGGCGCCGAACGCCAAGAGCTGCCCCACCAGGGATTCGGCCTGTGCGCGGCCGTGCTTGTCCAGCGGTCGCATCCGGTCGTCGCCCTTGTATCTGGCCCTGCTGCCTGCGGTCCCGTGCCGGACGACGAGGACCGTCCGGGTGTTGGCGGGCTGTTTGACGAAGCGTCGCAGCACCTTCCGGTCGTCGGCGTACTGAAGCCGCTTCAGCGCGTGCGCGGCGGGCAGCCAGAGCAGTTCGTCGACCTCGTCGTTCGGGGTGAACTTGCCGCCGAGCGTGCGCGCCACCCAGTAGCGCACGTGCTTGACGCCACCCTCGACGGGATAGCTGACGGCGACTAGCCCTCGGCCCAACTCCGAGGCGTAGCCGGTCTCCTCGAGGACCTCGCGCACCGCGGTCACCGGTTCGGTCTCACCGGGTTCGACCTTGCCCTTGGGCAGCGACCAGTCGTCGTACCGGGGGCGGTGCACGACCGCCACCAACGGATCGGCGACTCCGTCGATCCCGTCTTCGTCGGGGCGCCACAGCACGGCGCCTGCCGCGAGGATGGCCTTGGCCGCCGACGACGGGGCTTTCTTCGTCACCTCAACTCCTGCAGGTCATTCGCGGACGAGTGACGTCACGGATGCCGGTGACGTTCCATCAGTGACACCTGGTGGTCGCGCACGGTCTGGCCCTCGTGCGGTGACGCGGTCCAGTGACCTTCGGGACCAAGCTCCCAGCACCTGGTGGCGGGATCCAGGGCCGAGGTGAACATGTCGTCGAGTCGGTCTGACAATCGCGGATCCTTCACCTGTGCCATCACCTCGACGCGACGGTCGAGATTACGATGCATCATGTCGGCACTGCCGATCCAGAACTCATCGATGGCGCGGAAGTGAATGATTCGCGAATGCTCAAGGAACCGGCCGAGAATCGACCGTACGGTGATGTTCTCGGAGAAACCTGGTGCACCCGGCCGTAGCGCACAGATTCCACGCACGACGACCTCGACGGGCACCCCTGCCTGCGAGGCCCGGTACAAAGCGTCGATGACCTGCTCGTCGACCAACGCGTTGGCCTTCAGACGGATTCGCGCGTCCGCGCCGTCCTTGTGGGCGGCGATCTCACGTTCGATGCGCTCGACGATGCCCCTGCGCACACCGTACGGAGCGACCAGCAGGTTGCGGTAGGACACCTTGCGCGAATAGCCGGTCAGCGAATTGAACAGATCCGTGAGGTCCGCACCGATGTCCGGCGAGGCGGTCAGCAGGCCCACGTCTTCGTAGAGCCGGGAAGTCTTGGGGTTGTAGTTGCCGGTCCCGATGTGGCAGTAGCGCCGAATCGTCGAGCCCTCGCGGCGCACCACCAGGCATGTCTTGCAATGGGTCTTGAGTCCGATCAACCCGTACGCGACGTGCACGCCCGCCTGCTCCAGCGCGCGGGCCCACTTGATGTTGGCCTGCTCGTCGAACCGCGCCTTGATCTCGACCAGCGCGACGACCTGCTTGCCCGCCTCTGCGGCATCGATCAGGGCGCTGACGATCGGCGAGTCACCGGAGGTCCGATACAGCGTCTGCTTGATGGCGAGCACATTCGGGTCGGCCGCCGCCTGCTCGATGAACCGCTGCACCGTCGTGGAGAAGGAGTCATACGGGTGGTGGACCAGGACGTCGCCGTCCCGGAGCGTCGCGAAGATGCTCTTGGGTGTCTCCCGTTCGCCGAAGGCGGGAGGCGTGGCGGGAACGAACGGCGGGTCCTTCAGGTCAGGACGGTCGACGCCGTAGATCTGCCACAGGCATGACAGGTCGAGGAGGCCCGGCACCTCGATGACGTCACCGGGATGGACGTCGAGCTCGCGCAGCAGAAGCTCGAGCATGTTCTCCGTCATGTCGTCGGCGACCTCCAGGCGAACGGGAGAACCGAAGCGACGGCGGGCGAGTTCACGTTCCAGCGCCTGGAGCAGGTCCTCGTCGCGGTCCTCCTCGACTTCGAAGTCGGCGTTGCGGGTGATCCGGAAGGCGTGGTGCTCAACGATCTCCAGCCCGGGGAACAGCACCGACAGGAAGGCCGCGATCAGCTCCTCCATCGGCAGGAATCGAACGGCGGCGCCACCCTCGCGCGGGCCCAATTCAACGAACCGGTCGACGTTGTCGGGCACCTTGACGCGGGCGAAGTGCTGCGTGCGGTCCTCGGGCTGCCTGACGGTGACCGCCAGGTTCAGGCTGAGCCCGCTCACGAAGGGGAACGGGTGCGCCGGATCGACCGCCAGCGGGGTGAGCACTGGGAACACCTGCTCTTGGAAGTACTTGGAAAGACGAGAACGTTCGTCGTCGTCGAGCTGAGCCCAGGTCACCACGATGATGCCCTCGTCGGCCAGCGCGGGACGCACCGACTCCATGAACTCCGCGGCGTGCCTGCTGGCGAGCTGCTGCGTCCGCTCGCCGATGCGGCGCAGCTGTTCGCGCGGCGACAGCCCGTCGGCCGAGCGCACCGACAAACCCATCTCGTCGCGGCGTTTGAGACCGGCGACGCGGACCATGTAGAACTCGTCGAGGTTGGACGAGAAGATCGCCAAGAACTTGGCCCGCTCCAGCAGCGCCAGCGACGGATCGGCGGCCAGTGCAAGCACTCTGGCGTTGAAGTCCAGCCAGCTCAGTTCCCGGTTGAGGTAGCGGTCGTCGGGCAGGGGCTCGGACTGGGAGGAGTCGATTGCGTCCGCGGTGGTCGCCGGCGGGGCTTCGGGCGTGCTGCCATCCGATGCCCAGTCCGCGTCGGCAGTTCGTGTCTCGGCTTCGGTCACGTCGTCGATCATCCCCTATCGAGGGTGAGCTCGGCTAGCCGCGGCCGACGGCCGCCGCGGTCGTCGGGCCGACGCCTAGCCTCAGGGCCGTCGCCAGGTCGTCGGGAGTGTCGATGTCGCACCGTAGGCCGGGCCAGGCCGTGGTCAGCTCGACTGCGCCCGAATCTGCATGGCGTTGCGCCGAATCGGTGCCGAACCGAGGGTCTAGCGGCACCCTGAACGCCAACAGTGCCGACGTTCCGGTGCCGTGCCGGTCACTGACGAAGCTGCGGGCGTGACCGCGTGCGTCGGCGATCGCCTCGGCGAGCTCCGACGGTTGCAAGGCCGGTAGATCTCCCTGCAGCACAACGATGTTCGGTGTGTTGGCGCGGATGGCGGCCTCGGCGATCGAGAGAGCGTTGTTCAGGGGATCGGCGTGCCCCCGCGGCGTCGGATCGGTGATCACGTGCGCGCCGAGCTCGCGGACTGCGGCCGCTGCCGCGTTGTCGGGCGTGACGACGGTGATTTGGCGTACCGCGGGAACGGCCGACGCCGCGCCGATGGTGTCGATCAGCATGGCCAGGACCACGCCGACGCGGGTGCCAGGGGCGAAGGCGGGGGCGAGGCGGGTCTTCGCTGCATCGAGACGCTTGACCGCGATGATCAGCCCGACGTCGCCATCCCCCGTCGCTTCGCTCGCCCCGTCGCCATCCCCCGTCGCTTCGCTCGCCCCGTCGCCATCCCCCGTCGCTTCGCTCGCCCCGTCGCCATCCCCCGTCGCTTCGCTCGCCCCGTCGCCATCCCC
>JBBRTH010000051.1:0-42909 GCA_038244615.1 Mycobacteriales bacterium
CGCCAAGGAAGCACCCGGCTGGGTCGTCACGACCACTGATGACACCGGCCGACACACCGCCGAATTCACCACACCCACCGGCACCCGACACCGCAGCACCGCGCCACCGCTTCCCGGCCCCCTCAGAATCGACCTCAGCGAAGTCGAGTTCTGGGTAGGCGTGCGCATCGCGAATCGCGCCGCTTGAGAGAGCGGGTCAGCAGCTGAACCGCAGGCCGATCTCCGCAGGCGGAGTCGTCTTCTGGAGGCACCCGAACGGCTCGATGCCGGCCGCGCTCAACTTGACCGCCGTCCGGTGCGCGTAATCGACGCAGAACAGACCTGCCGCGTCAGCCCGGCATCGGTAATCACCGAACGCCAATGTCTGGCCGACAGGCAGTTCCGCACCCGTGCCATCGCCGAACGGACCCGGATCGCCATGTGGTGACCCCACGTCGACCGTCGTGCCCGCGAAGTCCACCCAATTGGACTTCCACGCCGACTCGATGCCGGCCGGACGCGCTGGCGGGTCGGTCAGCTTCACCAGGCACGCCAGTGCACCGTCCCGGTACCGGTTGGTGACGCAATTGGCCGCGGTCCCTGCCGTCATGAAGGCCACTCCCTCGCCCAGGGCCGTGGTTTCGCCGCCGCGGGTCATCGAGTGGTAGCCGGCGACGTCAGCGGGCGTCCCCGCCTCGATCCATCGGATGACGTCGGCGATTGCGGCACCTCGCGCAGGAGGGGAGGTGGGAACGAGCGAAGGTTTCGCTGACGTTGGCGTCGAGGTACGCACGGGGTTCGAACTCGTCGGGGTGCCCGCGGTTGCCGTCGGTTCGTTTCGGTCCGCCGACCCGTCACTTCCCGTAGAACAGCCTGCGACCAGCGCAGATACGGCGACGAGTAAGGCGATTCGCATGCCGACCAGGGTAGCGGGCACCATGCGATCGGTACGCCAGGCATGTTAGGCACGTCGGGCCCGCGGTTCTTCGCTAACGTCGGGTCATGCACGAACGCACCATTCGCGTGACCGTCGACAGTGGGGTCATCGAGGGTTTCACCGCCGACGGTGTCCACCGCTGGCGATCGATCCCCTTCGCCCGTCCTCCCGTGGGGCGGCTGCGCCTCCGTGCCCCTCAGCCGGTGCAGCCTTGGCCCGGTGTGCGGTATTGCCACGGATTCACCTACTGCGCTCCGCAGCAGCGCAGGTACACGCTGCTCGGCGTCGGCAGGTATCAGCCAATGAGCGAAGACTGCCTGACGGTCAATGTCGTTGCACCTGAGACGCCGTCGGACGAGCCGCTGCCGGTGATGTTCTTCATTCATGGCGGGGGATACATCCTCGGCAGCTCGGCGACGCCGATCTACGACGGTGCCTCCATGGCCCGACGCGGCTGCATCTACGTGTCGGTCAACTACCGGCTCGGTGCGCTGGGATGCATGGACCTCTCCGCGCTGTCGACGCCGGAGAATCCCGTCGACGACAACCTCTTCCTGCGTGACCTGGTCATGGCGTTGCAGTGGGTCCGCGACAACATTTCGGTGTTCGGCGGCGACCCCGACAACGTGACGATCTTCGGCGAGAGCGCCGGTGCGCACGCCGTCGCGACGCTACTTGCAGTGCCCGCAGCCGAAGGGCTTTTCGCGCAAGCCATCTCCGAGAGTCCGGCGAGCGGCATGTCGGGCCCGCCCGACGTCGCCGCAGCCTTCGCCGCCGACTTCGTCGGTGCCCTCGGAGTCGACGCACCGGACGCTGCCGTCGCCGTGATGACGGCGCGGCCCGTCGAGTTGGTCGACGCGCTCGAGTTGGTGATGAGACGCGGGATGAAGGAGATGCGCGGCGCGTTCGTCGTCGGTCCGACCTTCGACACCGAATTCCTGCCGCAGGACCCGGCGCAGGCCATGCGGAACGGCACTGCGCATCGGGTCCCCCTCATCGTGGGCACCAACGCCGACGAGGGTCGGCTGTTCACCCGCTTCCTGCAGCTGTTGCCGATGACCGAGCCCGCGATCGACCTGCTCCTCGCCGACTTGGACGTCGAGTCGCGGGGCCGGATCACCGAGGCCTATCCCGGTTACCCGAGTCCGAGTGCCTGCATCCAGCTGGGCGGCGACTTCGCCTTCGGGACCGCGGCGTGGCAGATCGCCAGTACACACGGCAGGCATGCGCCGACCTACGTCTACCGGTACGACTACGCACCGCGCACCTTCCACTGGTCGGGGTTGGGCGCGACGCACGCCACCGAATTGTTCGCCGTCTTCGACGTCTACCGGACCCGATTCGGTTCGCTGATGACCGCGGCCGCCGATCGCCGCTCGGCTCGCCGGGTCAGTAACGACGTACAGGCCAGATGGCGGGCGTTCAGCCGTACCGGAGTGCCCGGCGACGAGTGGCCGCAGTACACCGCGGACGAGCGCGCGGTGATGGTCTTCGATAGGCATTCGCACCTTGAATTCGACCCCGACGCCGACCGTCGACAGGCGTGGGAGGGGTTCACGCTGGCCGCCAACTGAGGCCGATGGCAAGTTTCTCGTGATCCCCCTGCGGGTCCGCGATCGATGTGGTCGAGTGGTGACGTGACGCACCCACTGGATCCACTCTCGACCGACGAATTCAGCGCTGTCGCTGCGCTGTTGCACCGCGAGCACGAGGTGGGAGCAGCACCGACGGCAACCTCCGAGTGGGGTTGGCGGTTCGCCTCGATCGAGTTGGTGGAACCGAGCAAGGACGAGTTGCGCACGTTCGAGAAGGGTGGCACCGTACCCGCGCGTCGCGCGATCGGCATCTGCTTGAACAGGTCGTCCAACGCCACCTACAAAAGCGTCGTCTCCCTCAGCGACGATCGCGTCGAAACCTTCGACCACGTCCCTGGAGTGCAGGCGAACTTCACGGTGGACGAGTTCGTCGAATGCGATCAGGTGCTGCGCAAGCATCCCGACCTCATCGCAGCGCTCGCCACCCGGGGCATCACCGATCTCGACAACGTCTTCATGGATACCTGGACCTTCGGCGATGCGGTCGCCCCGCCCGAATACCGTGACCGCAGGCTGGGCTGGTCGGACACGTGGCGCAAGGAAGCCCCCGGTGCCAATCCCTACGCACACCTGGTGAGCGGCCTGCACTGCGTCATCGACCTGAACACCATGGAGGTGCTGCGGGTAGAGAACGGTGGTCCCTTCTCCGGGGGAGTCGAAACCCCGGCCGTGATGGGCGAATACGTGCCGAAGCACGTCCCGGAGCGCATCCGGGCGGCTTCCACCCGGGAGCCGCTGAAGCCACTGCACATCACTCAGCCGGAGGGGCCGTCCTTCACGCTCGACGGCAACCTCCTGCGGTGGCAGAACTGGTCGCTGCGGATCGGCTTCAACTACCGGGAGGGCATGACCCTGCACACGGTGCGCTACCGCGACGGCGATCGCGAGCGCTCGGTCGCGCACCGGATGTCGTTCGCCGAGATGATCGTGCCGTACCGCGACTCGTCGGCCGATCACTACCGCCGCACCGCATTCGACATCGGTGAGTGGGGCCTCGGTTTCATGACGACCTCGCTCGAACTCGGTTGCGACTGCCTCGGCGAGATCCGCTACCTCGACGCCGTCCTGCACGACAGCAAGGGCGATCCGTACACCATCACCAACGCGATCTGCATTCACGAGGAGGACGGCGCCGTGCTGTGGAAGCACGTCGACCACGACGCGGGCGCCGAGGTACGACGGGTGCGTCGCCTGACGATTTCGTTCCACGTGACGGTCGCCAACTACGAGTACCTCGTCTACTGGCGGCTGTACCAGGACGGCAACATCGAGTGCGAGGTCCGCGCCACCGGCATCATGGTCACCACGCCACTCGCGGCCGGCGCACCGAACCCCAACGGCACTCTCGTCGACGAGCGCACCTATGCGCCCTTCCATCAACACTTCCTGGTCGCCCGCCTCGACATGGACATCGACGGCGGTGACAACACCGTGTTCATGTCGGAGTCCTACGCCGAGCCCATGAGCCCCGACAATCCGTACGGACTCTCCCTCGTCACGCGGAACGTGCCATTGCGCAGCGAGAGTGAGGGCAAGCAGGACTTCAACTTCGCCACCCAGCGCACCTGGAAGGTCGTCAACACCAACGTCACCAACGGTGTGGGTACCCACCCTGCCTACAAGCTGGTGCCCGGTGGCGCGATCCCGCCGATGTTCGACCCCGCGTCACCAGTGCTCAAGCGCGCCAACGTGATCGGGCACACCGTCTGGGTCACGCCGAACTCGGCCGACGAGCGTTGGCCCGCGGGTGAGTTCGTCAACCAGTCGGCCGAGGACACCGGCCTTGGGCAGTGGACCAAGGCCGACCGCTCCATCGACAACACCGACGTCGTGCTCTGGTACGTGTTCGGCCTGCACCACATCACCCGTCCCGAGGACTGGCCGGTGATGCCGGTCGACATCGTGTCGTTCTGGCTCAAACCGTTCGGATTCTTCGACCGCAACCCGTCCCTGGACGTGCCGGCCACCGTGTCCGACGCCTGCCACGCCAAGAACTGATCACGTGCACGCCCCCCCGATCAAACGAACCACCGACCTGACGGCTGACTGGCTGACGGCCGCGATCGGCGCGGGACGAGTCTCGGACTTCACGTTCGACCGCATCGGCACCGGCCAGATGAGCGAGTGTTACCGCGTCGTGCTCACCTACGCCGACCGCGAGCACGGACCTACGTCGGTGGTTCTCAAGGTGGCCGCCGCCGACGCCAGTAGCAGGCAGACCGGCATGGCGATGGGCCTCTACGAGCGGGAGGTGCGGTTCTACACCGACATCGCACCGGGGTTGCACGGCCCCGTCGCGCCATGCCATCACGCCGCCTATGACGCGGCGACCGGTGTCTTCGACCTGCTGCTCGGTGACGCGGCACCGGCGGTGGTCGGTGACGAAATCAGCGGCGCCACAGTCGAACAGGCGACTCTGGCGCTGATTGAGCTCGGCCGCGTACACGGGCCCCTACTCAACAACGCTGTCCTGGCCGGCGCCGAGTGGCTCAATCGGGAGTCACCGCTCAACCAGGGGCTGATCGCCGCCCTCTACGCCGGGTTCATCGACCGCTACCGTGATGACATCGCGCCCGAACATCGCGACGTATGCGAGAGGTTGGTGGAGAGTTTCGACGCCTACCTCTCTGCCGAGGCGGAATCAGGCAGGCAGCAGGGCTTAGTTCACGGCGACTATCGCCTGGACAACATGCTCTTCGGTGAGGACGGCGCCGATCGCCCGCTCACCGTGGTCGATTGGCAGACCGTCACCTGGGGCCCGGCATTGACCGACGTGGCCTACTTCCTCGGCTGCGCGTTGCCCGTCGAGCGACGCCGCGACCAAGGCGACGCCTTGGTGCGCGCCTATCACGAGGCGCTCGGGCCGGACGCCACCCTCACGATGGACGAAGTCCGCGAGGGCGTCCGTCGCCAAGCCTTCTTCGGCGTGATGATGTCGATCGTGTCACCGATGCTGGTCGCGCGGACCGAGCGCGGGGACCGGATGTTCATGACGATGATCGAGAGGCACTGCCAGCACGTCATCGACACCGATGCGCTGGCCATCCTCCCGCAGCCCTCCACGCCGGAACCGTTGCAGCCCAGTGCAGATGACGAAGGCGGGCACACCCCGACTGACGAGGCAATGTGGAGTGAGAGCAGATACTTCGACTTCGCCGACCCCGGCCAGGACGTCGGCGGATGGCTCCGGCTCGGGCTGATACCCAACCAGGGTCACGCCTGGATCAATGCGCTGCTGTGCGGTCCGAACATGCCGACCATCGCGGTCCTCGACTTCGAGGCCGAGTTGCCTGCTGACTACACCCACGTCCGCACCGACGACATCGACCTAAGACTCGATGCCGTCGAACCGCTTCAGTCCCACCAGGTGTCGCTTCGAGGACGGGGGGAGGCCTACGACGATCCGGCGGCTTTGTTGCGTGGCGAATCGGGTCGTCGCGTGGACGTCGAGTTGGATCTGACCTGGACCACGGCGGGCGTGCCGTACCTGTACCGCATCTCGCCGCGCTACGAGATCCCGTGCACGGTGTCGGGCACGATCACCGCCGACGGTCGTTCGTTCACCTTTGCCGACGTCGCCGGTCAGCGCGACCATTCGTGGGCAGCACGGGACTGGTGGAGCATGGAGTGGGTGTGGAGCGCCCTGCACCTCGACGACGGCACGCACCTGCACGGGGTCGACATGAGGATCCCTGGAATGCCACCGTTGGGCGTTGGGTACTCGCAGCGTGCCGGTGAGCTCGTCGAGCTGGAGTCGGTAGTGGCCCGGGAGAGCTTCGGTGACAACGACTTACCGCTCGGGACGACACTCGAGATGTCGCCCGGCGATACCATCGCGACCTTCGAGGTGCGTGGGCATGCTCCCGTACTCCTGACGTCGACCGACGGCCGTGTGAGCAGGTTCCCGCGCGCCTGGGGCACCGTCACCACGGCCGACGGCCGCACCGGCGTCGGATGGGTGGAGTGGAACCGCAACCAATCGTGATGGTCCTCAGGTCGATCGCGCTGTTCCTCGTGGCCGCACTGTTGGAGATCGGTGGCGCCTGGCTGGTCTGGCAGGGCATCAGGGAGCACCGGGGCTGGCTCTGGGCCGGTGCCGGCGGGCTGGCACTCGGCGCCTACGGATTCGTCGCGGCGTTTCAGCCCGATGCGCACTTCGGGCGGGTGCTGGCCGCCTATGGCGGGATCTTCATCGCAGGTTCGCTGCTGTGGGGCATGGTCGCCGACGGGTTTCGACCGGACCGCTGGGACGTGATGGGCGCGACCATCTGCCTCGCGGGTGTCGGCCTGATCATGTACGCCCCGCGCTAGTCGAGGTGCGCGCCGTCGTCATCGAGGTCGTCGCGACGAAGCCCCATGGGCGTCGCGGTGGGGATGTCGCCGGCGCCGATCACCGCCCGGGTAATCGGCGTGAGGGTGCGAAAGAGCAGTTCCAACTCGGTGTCCTCGAGTGCGTCGAACGCCGGCAGGGACAATTCGTCGGTCGAGTCCTCGAGGTTCTGTTTGAACCCGCGTCTCGAATCCGTCAGTGCGCCTTCGCTATCGAGGATTCCTCGCGCGGTCAACCGTTCGGCGCACGCGTGCCATTCCTCGTCGTCGTACTGACGGCTGCGCATGATGAAGTCCCGGGGTACCCGGTCGGCGACTGCGTGCAGGACGTTGCAGTCGCGGCCGCCGATGCCGTTCGCGACGAGGACGGCGACGTGGGCGTCTCCGCGTTGTTCGCGCAGCAGGGTGGTGGCGTGCCAGAGCTTTGCGACGGGCTCGTCCGGCCATGGCAACGCATGGTTGGCGGCGAAGAGCGGTCGGCCGTCCAGTGGTGCGCCTGCGGCGGCCTTCGCCAACAGGTCGGCGGCGGTGCGCACGGCGTCGTCGTCGGTCACGCCGCAGCGCCGCAGGGCTGCCACGGCCGACGCCTCACGTGCCCGTAGCGCATCCGCCGGGCTGGCCAGATCCCATGCGGCGGGCAGTGCACGTGCCACGTGTGAGGGTGCGAAGTTGTAGAAGATGGCGGTGACGACGTCTGCGGCTACCGGACCCAGCGGAGCTGACCGGGCCCCGAAATAGCCCATCCAGAATCCGCGAAGTCCCTTCTGCTCGAACGCGTCGCGGGATTCTGGTGCGAAGTACGTCAGTGCGTGGACTGGTTCGAAGCGGTCGAACAGCCTGCGGGCCGTCGTCGGCGTTCTACCCATCTGCTTCACTCTCCTGACGAACTGACGTCGCTCATCGTTTCGTCGATGATTTCCCGCATCGCGCGCTCTGCGGCCTTCTCGTCGCGCAATCGAATCGCACGCGCGACTTCGTCGTGCAGCGCGATGGCGACCGGGTTCGGTGTCTCCGGCATCATACCGTGATGGGTACGCCCGGTCAGCACCTCGGCGACGACGCCGTTGAGGGCGCGGAACATCTCGTTTCCGCTGGCCTCGAGCAGGGTCTGGTGAAAGAGTTTGTCCGCCAACAGGTACGACTCCAGATCGCCCGATCGGCCGTGCATCACCATGTCCGAGACGGCGGCTGCCATGATGCGGCATTGATGCGGATCGGCACGGCGGGCAGCCAGTGCTGCCGCGGCCGGTTCGAACCCGCGGCGCAGCTCCGACAGCGACACCAATTGTGCTGTGCGGTCGCCGGATTCGAGCCTCCATCGAATTACCCTGGGATCGAGGACATTCCACCGATCCGCGGGTTGGATGGTGATGCCGACGCGGCGGCGAGAGGCGATCAGGCCCATCGACTCGAGCACTCGCACGGCTTCGCGGGCCACGCTGCGAGATACGCCATATTGCGCGCCGACTCCCTCGAGGTTGATGACACCGCCTCCGGGCAGCGTCCCCGACACGATCTCGGCACCGAGTCCAGTCAGGACGTTGTCGTGCAGGGCGCTGACGTTTGAGGGGACGGCCACGGCATACATCTTGTCATAGAGTTCGCCAATAGTATTAAAGACATATCTTTGACAGATATACTTGCAATGAGCAGATCATTGAGGCACTCTGTGTGATGCCAGACACAAACGGGTAGCAACGGATCGGGAGGTGGCAATGAAGTCACCAATCGTGGTGATGGGTGTCTCGGGGTCAGGTAAGTCCACGGTGGGCGCGGCGCTGGCACAGCGCTTGAGAGTTCCCTTCGCCGACGCGGACGACTTCCACCCCGAGGCGAACATCGCGAAGATGACCGCTGGGCACGCGCTCGACGACGACGACAGGCGACCCTGGTTGGATTCGATCGGGGAGTGGCTGGTCGCTCACACCGAGGGCGGGGTGATGAGCTGTTCGGCGCTCAAGTGTGCCTACCGAGATCAACTACGCGACCATTGCGTCGACGTCGAGTTCTTGCATCTGGCGGGGACACCCGAGCTGATCGGTCGCAGGCAGGCGAGCAGGCCGGGCCACTTCATGCCCGCGTCGCTGCTGGCGTCACAGTTCGAGACCCTCGAGCCGCTGACGGCCGACGAGCACGGTGTCGACATCGACGTCGAAAAGGACATCGACTCCATCGTGCACGAATACGTCGCGCTGACCAGACGGGAGGAGTAGATGATTTCAGGAATTGCCCTTCTCGCCGACGACCCCCCAAACTCACCGAGCCGGTGGCGTCCGGCACGCAGCTGATCCTGGCGTTCCTCGCGGGCATCGCGGTCATCGTCGGTATGTTCACCCTCGGCCGGGGCGCCGACATGGGGCGTGACGAGATCACCAAGTGCATAGAGTCGGGACTGCCGCCCGTCACGGGCATCATCTTGATCGTCGCTGCGGGCTGTTGATTCAAGCAGGTGCTGGTGGACAGCGGCATCGGCAGACTGCTCGCCCGCTGGGCCGAGGGCGCGAACATCTCCGTGATCGTGCTGGCGTGGGTCATCGCCGTCCTGATCCGACTGGCCACGGGCTCGGCGACGGTCGCCACCATCACCGCCTCGTCGCTGATCGCTCCACTGGTCGAGGGGATGCCCACGGGTCAGGTTTCGCTGGTGGTGCTGGCCGTCGGCGCAGGCTCGCTGTTCTTCTCACACGTGAACGACGCCGGCTTCTGGCTGGTCAACCAGTACTTCCGGCTCACCGCCTGTCAGACGATCAAAACCTGGTCGATCATGGAGACCGTTCTGTCGGTAAGCGGTCTGGCCGTCGTCCTGCTGCTGGATCTCGTGATCTGACGGGCCGGCGGGCCTCAGCCCTTGACCACCTGGGTGCCGCCCGCAAGTTCGTCGTGCTTGCCCTGTCTGGTGGGACTGCCGCTGATGGTCACGGCGATCACGATGATGGCGATCACTCCGAGCAACCCGCCGACGAACGGGACGATGGGCAGCAGGGTGAAGGCGTTGCGGATCGCGGACTGTTGCAGATCCGGCTTCGGTGTACCTGCGGGTCCGTGCACGTAGAGACCGAGCACCTTCTTGCCGGGCGTCCAGCCCTTGGTGACTTCGAACGCCACGAAGTAGACGAACATCAGAAGGCCCGTGAACAGGCCGGTGACCATGATGTTCGACCACGTGTCGGTGGCGATGCCGACGAGGACGCCGACGATGGCCACGAGGAGACCGTCGATCACCCTGGCGAAGAAGCGGGGCAGCAGTCCGCCTGCCTCGACCCGGTGGTATTGCGGTGCGCCGTACTGCGGGTCGAAGCCGCCGGTAGTCATGGGATCAATCTACCGGCGGCGGGAGCCCTCAGTGAGTGCGCTTCTCGAGCTTCTTCTGCGCGCGCTTCACGTCCTTGCGAGCACGCTTGGCCTGCTTGCGGCTTGCGGTGGCGAGCTCTGAACTACGGTCCTGCGCCAGTGTGGCGAGCTCGGTGCCACGTTCACGGGCCGCCTTCGCCAACTGGGGCGCGCGTTCACGAGCGGCGTCGGCCAGTTCGGCGCCCCGCTCCAGCGCGACGTGGGCGATGTCGCGACCTCGTTCTGCGCCGATGTGGAGTCCAGTGTGCAGCCCCTGCCCGACCCGGTCGACCAGTTCGCTGTCGATGATGGCGTTCGGCGTCTCAGGCGCGCTCGGCAGAACAGCGGTCACCCGCTCCGTCACATTGCGCGCGGCGCGCCGGCCGCGCCAGCCCAGTGAGGGCCTGCCCTCGGTGTCGACGGAGGCGATGATCAGGCCGCCGATGAGGCCGATGTCCGCAAACAGTGCCCGCCGCTCGGTGACCTTCCTTGCGGGATCGGTCTCGTTCCAGAAGGCATGCCCACCAAGGCTTCCCGGTACGACGCTGACGGCGAGCGCCGCCGAGGACAGGCGCGGCAGCCGGCCCGCGGCGAGGAGCAGGCCAGCACCGATTTGGACACCAGCCGTGACCTTGGCAACGGTCTCGGCGTTGGTGGGCACGTTGGCGCCGACGGGATCCGGCAGCTTGCTGAGGCCCTCCAGGGTGGGGCGAGCGGCGTCAGCGGCAGGCTTGGGACTCCGCAACGCCTCCACACCACGGGTGATGAAGGTGGTGGCCAGCATGGGACGTGCGATTCTACGGATCAGCATGGGCGGATGATACCCGGTAGAGCCGGTTCCAAACCCTGATCGGGAGGCGTCCTCCGAAGGGTGGTGTCAGGTGGATTCGAGTCCTGCCAAGAGGATCTGGGCGAGGCGGCTCGTCGTGGCGACACCGTCGTCGTAGCCGCCAGCTCCGCCGAGAGAATTCATCATGGCCAGCGTGTATCGCTGACCCGCGCCGGCGAAGCCGACCGAGTTGGTCACCCATCCACCCTGCTCCGACGACCACCCGTCCTTGTTGCCGGGAGCCATCGCGGGGCCCGCGCCCCAGACCCCCCACTGCTGGTTGGGGGCGACGTTCTGCAACTCGTACACGATCGCGAAGGTCTGTGCCGGGTCGAGCCGGGTCAGCACGTAGCTGATGAGTCGGTCAAGGTCGTTCGCGGTCGACTTCTGGAATCCCCAGTACGGGTAGACACTGCTGAAGCCCTTCTGCGGTTGCAGGTCCGTCATGCCGTACCGCGGGAACGCGGTGTTGTACGCCATGTGGTCGGGGCCGCCGAAGCGCGACCACAAGGCGTCTGCGGCGTCGTCGTTGGACGAACGCATCATCGTGGCCATCTGGCTTCGGTCCGTATCCGTCAACGAGATCGCGCCCGCCCGAGCACGCGTCAAGAGATCGACGACCATCGCCAGCTTGATCGTGGACGCCGTCCACACCAGATCGCCGGCGTGCGCGTTGCGATACGTCACGCCGGTTGCGCGATCCCTGAGCACGTAGCCAACCGAACCGGGGCGGGTGGCGAGATAGGCGTCTGCCGTGGCGACGCGGGTCTGGAGATCGTCGGCCACTGCGGTCGGTGGCGTCATCAATCCCGTGCATCCGAGGACGATCACCGCGGCGGCGACCAGAGGCCATTTCATCCAGGTAGCTTCGCATTAGGCCGCAGGTTTCAAGAACCAAGGAGGTCGGCGTGGCCCTCGTCGCGGGAATCTCGTCCACACAGTCGTCGTGCAAGGTCTTGATCTGCGACGCCGAAACCGGTGACATCGTGCGCTCCGGTTCCGCACCGCATCCGGGCGGCACGGAGGTCGACCCGACCGCGTGGTGGGCCGCCCTCGGCGACGCCGCGGTGATGGCAGGCGGTCTGGACGACGTCGACGCGGTCTCGGTCGGAGCCCAGCAGCACGGCATGGTCTGTCTCGACACGGCTGGCAACGTCGTCCGAGATGCGCTGTTGTGGAACGATACCCGGTCGAGCGACGCAACGGCGGCGCTGATCGACGAGCTCGGCGGCCCCGAGGAATGGGCGGTGCGGATCGGTGTCGTTCCCGTCGCGGCGATCACCGCGACGAAGCTGCGCTGGCTGGCCGACAACGAACCCATGAACGCCGATGCGACCGCCGCCGTGTGCCTACCGCATGAGTGGCTGACGTGGCGGCTGTCCGGCTCGACCGACGTCGGGGACATCCGCACCGATCGCAGCGACGCCAGCGGCACCGGATACTTCGCGGCCGAGGACAGTAGCTATCAATCCGACCTCCTCGAACGGGCGACGCGCGGGCGTCGTCCACTGGTGCCGCCGGTCCTGGGACCGTTCGACGCCGCGGGGCGGACCGCGACCGGGGCCGTGCTCGGACCTGGGGCGGGGGACAATGCGGCTGCGGCACTTGGCCTCGGGGTCGGACCCGGGGACTGCGTCGTCTCCCTGGGGACCTCCGGAGTGGTCAGCGCGGTGGGTGACTCCGCTCCGCACGACGCCGCCGGTCTGGTCGCCGGGTTCGCCGACGCCACGGGGCGTCAGATGCCACTGGTGTGCACTCTCAACGGCGCACCCGTCCTGGCCGCGGTGGCGAAGATGCTGGGCGTGGACTTCGACGAGTTCGACCGGCTCGCGCTTTCCGCGCCGCCCGGCGCCGACGGGATGACGCTGGTGCCGTACTTCGACGGTGAGCGCTCGCCCGACCTGCCGGACGCGGCGGGGGCGCTGCACGGAATCACTACTCGAAACCTGCAGTCTGCCAACGTAGCCCGTGCCGCTGTCGAAGGCCTGCTCGCCTCGATCGAGTTCTGCGTCGAGCAGATTTCGCATCAGGGCATCGACGTCGGACGGGTGATCATGGTGGGCGGAGGCGCCCGCTCGAGTCGACGCCCGAGGTGCTCGAACGCTACCGGGCAGCGCAACCGCCCACGCTGGGGCAGCGCCGCGACGCAAGGGGTTGCTAGCGGTCGTCCGACGGCCAATTGTGTTGAGGCAGAGCCGCTTCCCGCGGGCGCAAGCCGTCCAGGATGAGCCGTAGTGGTGGCCAGTTCGCGCGCCCACGACGGGTCGCGGCGTAGGCCGTCATGATGATGGTCGGCTCGGTGAGTTTCAGGACGATGATGCCGTCGCGCACCGGGCGGTTCAGCGGCAGCAAGCCGACACCATCACCGGCGAGGATGAGATCCTCGACCAGGTCGAGGCTGTCGATCTGATGCGCGATGCGGGGCGTGAACCCCGTCAGAGCGGCCAGCGTACGGACGGCGTCTTCGTCGGCGGTGTTGCGGGAATTGACGATCCATGACGAGTCGGCATAGTGGCTCAAGTCGGCAGAGTCGCCGTTGACATCGCCGACACGAACGCCAAGCCCCCACGGAGTCGACCACAACGCCATCGTGTCCAGCGCGGGGTCCGGCGACGCCGGCGCCAGGTTGTAGTCGTAGATGAGGGCCAGGTCGAGGTCGTCGTCGACGAGCAGCCGAAAGGCCTCGACGGGCTCATACTCGCTGATGATCACGTCAACCCGAGGATGACTGGAGGCGAGGTCCGCCAGGACGGGTAGCAGTGACACCCGGATACCGGTGGCGAAACCGCCGACGCGAAGAGTGCCCGCGGGCTCCGCGTCGGGATCGAGGTCGAGCCGCGCCATGTCGACGGCAGCGAGGATCGTCACGGCATGATCGGCGAGTCGACGACCTGCGGGGGTCAAGCGCACGCGTCGGCCCTCGGGCTCGATCAGCGCTGCTCCGGCATCCTTGGCGAGCGCCGCGATCTGCTGGGAAACCGTCGAGGTGGTGAGGTGATGGGCTTCGGCGACAGCGCGCATCGATCCCAGACGGGATAGCGCGAGCAGCAGCTGCAGTCGGCGGGTGTCCACCCACCCATTGTCGCCATTGTCGGCGATTCGTGAATGGTGTGGGCGTGATCGATAGGTGTCCCGCTGATCGCGAATGTGTGTCGTGCAACGATGCCGGAATGACCGCACGTCCGGCGCACTTCGTCCAAACGGCATCAAATGTGTTTCTTCCCATGCCACATGCGCGAAGCCGTTGGGGTGCCGATCAGCTGAATGGTCCTGCCCTGGTTGGCTTGGCGGCACGCACGATCGAAGGGCAGTTCGGTCTCGACGAGTTCATGCCCGCGCGCCTCACGGTCGACCTGTTCAAGTCGGCCCGCACGGTCCCGACCACCACCACGGCCCGGCTGGTCCGCGATGGCAGGCGGGTACGCAATTCCGAATGCGACCTCATCCAGGACGGTGTCACGGTGGCACGGGCCACTTTGGTCCAGTACCGGCGATCGTCGGCTCCCCGCGGCGAAGAGTGGTCGGCAACAATGGATCTCCCGTTGCCGGACGATGTCGACGATTCGAGTCGCCTGCGGGTGGGCAGCGACGGCGGTGGCTGGAGCCCGAATATCGCAGACCATCGGAACGTCTCGCGAAAGCGCTTTCTGAATCGTGCGATCGACGTTGTCGAGGGTTCGGTCAACACGCCGTTGGTCAATGCGGTGTACGCCGCGGAGGGCACCAGCCTGGTCGCCAACCTCGGTACCGCAGGCATCGGTTACATCAACGGGGACCTGACGGTGGCGCTGGCTCGTCTGCCGGTGGACGAGTTGATCTGCGTACAGGCGGACTCGCACTGGGTGGCGGACGGCATCAGCACCGGTTCGGCCACGCTGTACGACCGGATCGGCGCCTTCGGCACGGGATTGATCACGGCCATCAGCAATCCCGCCGCGCAGATCGACTTTGCCGACGCCGATGCGGTGGCCGCAGCGCTCTAGCGGCCCGCCCACCGTTCGGACTTCGTGAACGGTATGTCCTGGAATAACACGTGGACGCGAACGGTGATACTGCCATTCAATGCAATGGTGACCACGAACGAGGCCCGCACCGGTGTGTTGATGGCGACCGGGTCGATGCTGTGCGTTCAGGTCGGCCTAGCGCTGTCCATCGGCCTCATCGACCAGATCGGCGTCGAGGGAGCCGCGTGGTTGAGGCTGGTCTGGGCGGGGGCGCTCTTGCTGATCATCGTTCGACCGCGCCCCTCGGCGTTCACCAGGACCACCTTTCTGACGTGCGTGATCCTCGGCGTCGTCACTGCGGCCGTCACCATGCTGTTCATGGCCGCCGTCGCCCGAATTCCCTTGGGTACCGCCAGCGCCGTGGAGTTCCTGGGCCCCCTCGGCGTCGCGGTCGTCCAGGGCAAGGGCAGACATCGCTTCGTCTGGCCGGGACTGGCCGCCGTCGGTGTCGTGCTCCTGACCCAGCCATGGGCGGGTGCCATAGATCTGATCGGGGTGCTGTACGCATTGTCCGCCGCTTGCTGCTGGGGCGGCTACATTCTGCTGACTCAACGGGTCGGCGACGGAGTCGAGGGCGTCAACGGGTTGGCAGTGTCGATGGGCGTGGCCGCGGTGTTCTCGACCCTCGTCGTCGGATCGTCCGTGCTTCCACGGGTCACGCCGGAGATCCTGCTGTTCGGAATCGGTCTTGCGATTCTCCTGCCGGTGATCCCATTCACCTTGGAGTTGATGGCCCTTCGCAGGCTGACCATGGCATCGTTCGGGACCCTCATGAGCCTGGAGCCCGCGTTGGCCATGGTCGTCGGATTCCTGGTGCTGTCGCAGGCGCCTGGGGGCGTGGGTGTGGTCGGGATCTGCCTCGTCGTCGTCGCCGGGATCGGCGCCGCGCATGCTGGTGCCAGGACACCGGGGCTCGTCGACGTCACGTGAGTGGTTAGGCTCGCGCGCATGGCACGGGGATTCTCCGACAACGTATTCGTCCGCACGGTCAACAAGCTGACGGTGGCGTCGATGGACCTGCCCTTGGTCGGCGGGTTGATCCGGCGTGGACTTGTCACCATCCGCTACGTCGGCCGCCGCTCAGGCCAGACCTTCGAGATCCCGGTCGGCTACCGCCGTACCGACGAGTCGATCATCATCCCGGTCGGGATGCCCGACGCCAAGCAGTGGTGGCGGAACTTCCTTGACGGGGGTGGTCCGATCACGCTGGTCGGACTCGACGGACGGGACCGCTCGGGGCACGCCGTCGCTGTCCGTGACGAGCGTGGCCGGGTAACCGTGACGGTCCAACTCAGGTAGTCGGCTCCCGCGCCGGGATTGGGTCTCATCGGCGACACGGGTCGTGGAGCGTCAGCAACTCGTCGCGGTGTTTCCAGCTATCGGAGTTACTCCCTCGCTCGCATCGGAGATCGCCGGTGGTGGGCGACGGCAGTCGTCATCTCGCACTGACTCTTGTCAATGCAGAGACGCATGCCGGCAGTTGGCGAGGTGGCGAGATGAAGGTTCGATCGCCGTCGAGATGGCCCGGATCGACCGGCGACGGATTGAGCACCACACTCGCTCACTCTGCGAACCCGATCCCCGCACCTTCTCGCCGCGGGTGCGGGCGGCTCAGGCGTCGATTCGCTTGCGGCGGTAGAGCGTTCCGATGGCGACGAGCAGCAAACTGGCCAGCAGGATCGCGGTGGCAAGGACGTTGATCTGAGGCGGGACGGCTGCCTTGACCGCGGCGTTCACGTACAACGGATAGGTCACCGTCGAACCGCTGACGAAGTAGGTGATGATGAAGTCGTCGAGGGAGAGGGCGAACGACAGCATCGCGGCGGCGACGATGCCGGGAACGATGAGCGGCAGTGTCACCTTGAAGAACGTGCGTGTGGGGCTGGCCCCGAGATCCATGGACGCATCCTCGAGCGTCCAGTCGAACCCACGGACGCGGGCGCGGACCGTCATCGCGATGAAGCTGACCTCGAAGGCGATGTGCGCGATCAGGATCGTGACGTAACCCGTGGCCCACCCGAAGTCGAGGAACAACACCAGCAGCGACGCGCCCATCACCACCTCGGGCGCGGTCAGCGGCAGGACCAGGAAAGTGTCTATCGCCTTGCTGCCCCGAAACCGTTGGCGCACCAGCGCGATGGCCACCAGGGTGCCGAGCACCAGAGCGATCGCCGTGGACACTGCCGCTACATTGATGCTCAACTTCAGCGCTTCGGTGAGCGCGGGGTACTTGAACGGGTTCAACCAGTTGTCGAACGTGAAGCCCTGCCAGCTGTAATTGAACTTGCCCGCCGGGTGGTTGAACGAGAACAGGATGATGACGAAGATCGGGAGGAAGAGATAGAACAGCACCAGGCCGGCGACGATGCGCAAGGTAACGTCGCCAAAGTTGAAGCGGCGCAGGCTACGACGTCGCTTGGGCGCCTCGGCCTTCTCCACGGCATCGACGATCAGAGGTCCCGCGGAAAGCGTCATACCAAGTCCTCCGTACCGAGCGCCTTCGTGTAGAGCAGCACGCCGACCAGAATGAACGCCATCAGCACGAAGCTCAGCGCAGCCGCCGCCGGGTAGTCCTTGACCACCAGGAACTGTTTCTGAATGACGTTGCCGATCATCGTCGTCTGTGTACTACCCAGATAGTCGGCGTTGATGAAATCGCCTGCTGCCGGGATGAATACGAGCAAGCTGCCCGCGAGGACGCCGGGCATCGACAGCGGCAGGATCACCTTGCCGAAGGAACGAGCGTTGCTCGAGTACAGATCCCGCGAGGCCTCCAACAGGCGCGGGTCGATCTTCTCCAGGCTCACGTACAGCGGCAGAATCATGAAGATGATCCAGTTGTAGGTCAGACCGCCGATCACGGCCCAACTGGTCGAGAGCAGTCGGCCCTCACTCGGTAGCAGTCCGACGCTGCCGAGAACGCTCACCACCCATCCGTCGTCGGCGAGGATCGTCTTCCACGCCAGCGTGCGGATCAGGAACGTCACGAAGAACGGCAGGATGACCAGGCCGAGGATGAGGTTCTTGTACCTCCCAGCCTTGAACGCGATCACATACGCCAGCGGGTAGGCCAACGCGATGCACGCCACCGTGGCGATCAACGCGTAGGTGAACGAGCGGATGATCTGGTCCTGATACACCGTTAATGCGTGACCGTAGTTCGCGAAGTTCCACGAGAACGACAGCGTCGGAAGGAATACCGAGCCGCCCATCGACGACAACGACGTACGAATGAGCGACCAGAACGGCACCACGAAGAACAGCGCGAGATATGCGAGCGCCGGCAGGACCATCAGATACGGAGCGATCTTGCTCCGCTGGCGACTACTACTGGCTACACCCGCCATCGCCGACCCTCAGCCGCCGGTGACGGTCGCGTACAGCGCGTTGTATTCCTGGGTCTGCTGATCGGTGAGCGGTGCCCAGCTCTTCACCATGTCCAGCGTCGACTTCGGGGGGTTCACCAGCGGGTTGGACGCAAGCTTCGGATCTATCTTGTTGAGTTCGTCCGTCATGTCCGACAACACCGGCACGTACTGGACGAAGGCGATGAGCTTGGCGTAGTTCGCCCGGTCGTAGACGTAGTTGATCCACGCCTCTGCGGCGTTCTGGTTCTGCGTGGTGTAGGGGATCACCATGGTGTCGACGAAGCTGGTACCGCCGGACTCCGGAACGACGAACTGCAGGTCGGGATTGTCGGCCTGCAACTGCACCACGTCACCGGAGTAGGCCTGCGCGACGGCGATGTTGCCCGCCGCCAGGTCGTCGGCGTAGTCATTGCCGGTGAACTTGCGGATCTGGCCCTTGTCCTTCTGTTCCCTGACCAGGTCGACGGCCTTCTTGATGGAGTCCGAGTTCGGCTCGGCAGGTGATCCGCCCTGCGACATCATGATCATGCCGAGCGCGTCCTGGGCATCGGAGAACAGGCTGACCTTGCCCTTGAACGTCGGATCCCACATGTCGTCGATCGTCTTGATGTCCCGCCCGGTCGCGGCCTTGTTGTAGGCGATGCCGACCAGCCCGGACATGTAGGGCGCGGTGAACTTTCGGCCGGGGTCGACGCTCGCCTCAAGCAGATCGGGGCGCAGGTTGCCCTTGTTGGACCAGCCGGCAGCGGTGATCTCGTTGAGCCAGCCGAGTTGCTGGATGCGCGAGGCCATGAAGGTGGTGGGTACCACCAGGTCGGCGCCGATGTCCTGCTTGCGCGACAACGGCTCCTTCACCTTGGCGAACCACTGCTCGTTGTCGTTGAAGTCTTCCTTGTAGTCCACGGTAAGGCCGCTGGCCTTCTGGAACGCGGCGACGAATCCGTCGGCCATGTACAGCGGCCAGTTGGAGATCCGGAGCGTGCCGGTTGCCGGACCTTCGGTGACGGAGGGTCCCGCTGACTCTGGCGTACTGGACGAACTGCAGGCGGCGAGGAACGATCCGCCCAGCCCTAGCGCGGCTGCCGCGGCGGCGCCGCCCCCAATGAATCGTCGCCGCGAGGTGCGCGACGACGTGATCCGTACTGGATCGACCCGATCTGCCATGGAGGTGCCTTTCGTGGTTCTGCTGAGGTTGTCGGAAGAGGTGGGGTTCGATCGACCACTACGACTCCAGGGGAGCGTCGAACATCTCCTCCAAGTCCTCGGTGGTGGGAATGTCGGCGGCCGGAAGGACCAGCGAGGCGTCGGGTGCCCAGGCGACGTGGACCTGGTCACCGGGCCGTAGAAGGGGGAGATTCTGTTCGGACCCGATGTGCGCGACGATCGGAGAGCCGTCGGGCGCGTCCATCGACAGGCGCACCACGGGACCCTGAAACGTCAGATCCGTGACGGTCGCGGACACCGTGGCGACGTCGCCGTCGGGGCGATCGATCGACACCCGGACGCGTTCCGGTCGCACCATCAGAGTGGCGTGTCCGCCGGATTCGATGGCGGTGTCGCCCGGCTTGGCCCGCAGAGTCGTGCCCAGCACCGAAAGCTCGGCGAGGTTGCCGTCCATCCGGTTCTGCCGGCCCGGCCACAGATTCGCCTGCCCAATGAAGTTTGCGACGAACACCGTGGACGGCCGGTCGTAGATCTCGGTCGGGCTGCCGATCTGTTCGACGTTTCCTGCGTTCATGACCGCGATGCGGTCACTCATCGTGAGCGCCTCCTCTTGATCGTGGGTCACGTAGACGAACGTGATCCCGACCTCGCGCTGAATGCGCTTGAGTTCGAACTGCATGGCATGGCGCAACTTGAGGTCCAGGGCACCGAGGGGTTCGTCGAGAAGAAGTGCGCTCGGGTAGTTCACCAGCGCCCTGGCCAGCGCTACGCGTTGTTGCTGCCCACCGGAGAGCTGTGCCGGCTTGCGCTTCGCGAAGTCGGTCAGGCGGACGATCTCGAGGAGGTCGTCGACTCGCTTCTTGACCTCGCCCTTGGCGACCTTCTTGCTGCGCGGACCGTATGCCACGTTGTCCCACACGTTCATGTGGGGAAACAGGGCGTAGTGCTGAAACACCGTGTTGACGTTGCGCTTGTGCGGGGAAACCGTCGAGACGTCGACGCCCTCGAGGCGGATCGCTCCCTCCGTCGGGGTCTCGAAGCCCGCGATCATGCGGAGCGTGGTGGTCTTCCCGCAGCCCGACGGGCCGAGCATCGAGAAGAACTCGCCGGAGGCGATGGAGAAGTCGGCGTCTGCCACGGCGACGTAGTCGTCGAATCGCTTTGTCACGTGGTCGATCTCGATGACCGGTTGGCCCGGATCGAGAGTGACCGCGCCTTCTCCCGTTGCGCTGTCGACGGCAGTGCCGTGTGTGCCGCTCACGACGACCTCCCTGGTTCTCGGCACGAAGTGCGGGTCGCCCTGGAGCGAAGCTTGGCCCGGTCCAGCCCCGTGCGCTGTGGCTAAACCTTCGCCGATGTGAGCGACCTTCGCAAGCGATTCCGCAACGAATTTACATTTGGACAATCGAATCCCTCGCCGCGGAGGTTGCCATGACGCCGATTCCGCTTGCGAGGCCCTGCGTTGAAAAGTGAACGACCACGACCATGATCGAATGAACGCATGACTCAGGAAGCTGCGGCACCAAGGGCGCCGCACAGCGCGCTCACCGCGTCGCCGTTCAGTGGGAAGACCCCCAACGGCGTCGGCGACCTGTCGGTCGAGACCCATGGCATTGCGCCGGTGCCCAGCGACCGGCGGTACGGCACTCCGCGCCGGCTCTTCACGGTCTGGTTCGCTCCGCAGGTCAACATGACCGGTGTCTTCACCGGTGCACTCGCGATCGTGCTGGGGCTCGGATTCTGGCTCGGCCTGCTCGCGATGGTCATCGGCACGCTTCTCGGGTCGCTCGTGGTCGGCTACCTGTCGACGTGGGGCCCGCGCACCGGAACCGCGCAGCTGCCGAGTTCGCGGATGGCCTTCGGTGGTGGCGTCGTCCTGCCCGCGGCGCTGCAGTGGCTGTCGTCGGTCGCCTGGGACGCGCTGGTCGGCTTGTTCGGCGGGGAGGCCCTGGCGCTGTTGCTCGGCATCCCGTTCTGGGCTGCCGTTCTGATCGTCCTCGGCGTCCAGGGTGTAGTCGGCTTCTTCGGCTACGAGGTCATCCACCGTCTGCAGGCGGTGCTGACCGTCGTGCTGCTCGTTACGTTCGTGGTATTCGCCGTCAAGCTCGTCGGCGGGCACGAGATCGTGACTGCGCCGGTCGCGCAGGGTCCCGATCTGGTCGGTGCCTTCGTGCTCGAGGTGACGATCTCACTCAGCCTGGCGGTGTCGTGGGCGAGCTACGCCTCCGACTTCAGCCGATACCTCCCTGCGCGGTCTTCACGACTGCGCGTCTTCGGATACACGTTTGCCGGCATCTTCGTCGCCTACGTCTTCGTGCAGGGGATCGGCATCGCGGCGGGCGAACTGGTTTCGGAGCAGACGGCCGAGGGTGTGAACAAGGTCATGGGTGGCGGCTTCCTCGGCGGGCTGGCGCTGCTGATCATTGCGTTGGCGTCCATCGGCTCGGGGGTGATGAACGACTACAGCGGATCGCTGGCACTACAGACGCTCGGCGTCAGGGTCCGCAGACCGCTGTCGTCGGTGGTCGTCACGGTAATGGCGTTCGGCCTCATCCTGTGGCTGCACGCCGCGGACACCGCGGCACGCTTTCAGAACGTGCTGCTCTTCGTCAGCTACTGGATTCCGGCGTTCGTGGCGATCGTGTCCGTGGACTGGTGGCTTCGCCGACGAGCGCTTGCGCGAGGAGCCGACGAGCGCCGACGAGCGCTTGCGCGAGGAGCCGACGAGGCCTGCCGGGGCCGCGACACCATCGATCCCGCGCAGGCGCACACGCTGCGGGCTGATGCGGTCGCTGCACTGCTGACCTTCGTGGTGGCGTACGCCGTGGCGGTGCCGTTCATGAATACCTCGATCTTCGTGGGTGTCATTGCCGAGAAGTGGCACGGCGCCGACGTGGCGTACTTCGTCAACTTCGTCGTGGCGTTGGTGCTCTACGGCGGTTACCGCACACTGCGGTCGGGGCGCTGAGGTCTCAGTGCCCTGTGCCACGCTAACCTGAAGGCCCTCAAGTCGTTTGAGCGGAAACCCCCCGGGCAGGTTCCGGTAGCCGAAAGGAGTTCGCATGCGCGCACTCACCCTTGCCAAGACTGCAGGTGCCGCCGCGGCCACCGCCCTGATCGGCGGTCTCGCGACTGGCCCAGCCGTTCAATCCGACTGGTACGAGAAGCTGCGCAAGCCCAGTTTCCAACCACCGAAGCAGGCCTTCCCGATCGTGTGGCCCCTGCTCTACGCCGACATCGCCGTGGTCTCGGCCGCCACCATCGACGAGCTCGGCGAGAGGGGAAACAAGCAAGAGGCTCGGAAGTTCGCGGGTCTACTCGCATGGAACCTCCTGCTCAACGGCAGCTGGTCGTGGCTCTTCTTCAACCGTCGCCAACTCGGACCGTCGGCGATCCTGGCGGGTGCGCTGGCCGTCAGCAGCGCTGACCTGACTCGACGGGCGGTCCGTGTGAACGGTGCTCCGGCGAGGGCGCTCTTGCCCTACCCGCTGTGGTGCACGTTCGCGACGGCATTGTCGAGCAGCATCTGGTGGCTCAATCGCTGAGCGCCTCAGCGCACGGTCGCGAAGAACGTCCGCACGTCGTCGACCCATAGTCCGGGCTGTTCGAACGCCGCGAAGTGGCCTCCGCGCGGCATGGTGGTCCAGTGGGTGATGTTGTAGTTGGCTTCGCACCACGCACGTGGTGGACGGCTGATCTCCTTGGGGAACGACGCGACGCCCGTCGGCAGCTCGACGCGGCCGCCCGTCCCGGAGGCACCTCTGCTCTCCCAGTAGAGGCGGGCCGACGACGCGCCGGTCGCGGTCACCCAGTACAGCGTGACGTTGTCGAGCAGTTCGTCGCGGGTGAGCACGCTCTCGGGGTGGCCGTCGCAGTCGGTCCACGACCAGAACTTCTCGATGATCCAGGCCAGTTGTGCGGCAGGCGAATCCACCAGCCCGTAGCCAAGCGTCTGCGGTCGAGTGGCCTGCTGCTTGTAGTAGCCCGAATCGACGTCACGGAAGTACTTGAGCGCCGCGAGCGCGACCTTCTCCTCGTCGGTGGGGTGCTCCAGCGCACTGTTCGGTGGCCTGCCGATCGGCATGTTCGTGTGGATTCCGACGCAGTGGCCGACGTTTCGTCCGATGTCGGTCGTGACGGCCGCACCCCAGTCGCCACCCTGCGCCCCGTACCGGTCATAGCCGAGTCGCACCATCAGCGTGTCCCACGCCCGCGCGATCCTGTCGGTGTTCCAACCCGTCGCGGTTGGCTTCCCGGAGAATCCGTAGCCCGGTAGCGACGGGCACACCACGTGGAATGCGTCCTGCGCCCTGCCCCCATGAGCGGTGGGGTCGGTGAGCGGTGCGATGACCTTCTGAAACTCGACGATCGAGCCCGGCCACCCGTGTGTGATGACGAGGGGGAAGGCGTCGCGGTGCTGAGATCGCTGATGTATGAAGTGGATTGGGAGACCATCGATCTCGGTGGTGAACTGGTCGAATTTATTCAGCGCGGCCTCACGGGGTCGCCAGTCGTAGTGGTTGCCCCAGTACGCCGCGAGTTCGCGGGTGTACGCCAGGGGAATGCCCTGGCTCCAGTCGTCCACGCATTCTGCTTCTGGCCACCGGGTGTCGGCCAGACGGCGGCGCAGGTCGGCCAGTACGTCATCGGGCACGGCGATGCGGAATGGCGAAACGGTCGTCATGGACGGCAATTCTCTCCTCGCGGTCGCGGGGGATCGACACCTGGGTGGCTTCGCCCCGGCCGCGCAGCATGGTCGAGCCGTGGGCGATCCATTGTTCTCGTTCGGTGTCGTCGGCGCGGGTGATGGCCGCACCGGAGGCCATGGCTCGGCCCAGGATGGTCTTCGCGGAGTCGGCAAGTCGCGCAGCCTCGTTGACCGGATCGCCGATCACCGTGTATTCGTAGCGGTTCGGCGCCGATGTCGCCGGCGAAGACGGGCCCGGCCGAGACGCCGATGCCGAAGTCGACGACCGGCAGCCTGCGGAGGTCTGCGGAGAGGGCGCGGGCGGTGGCGAGCGCCGCGATGGCCGGGCGGTCCCTTCCGAAGACGACCACAGGTCACGGATGCGGTCGCGCTCCGCGAGACCCTTCACCATGCTGTTGAATCCGTTCTGCAGGCTGCCGATTTCGGACTGCTCGTACACGTCGACGGTGCGTCCGATGCGCCCCTGCTCGACTTCGGCCATGCCGTCGACCACGTCTCGAACGGGATCCGCGATCGAACGCGCCACCAGAATGAGTGCGCGCAATCCGAGCACAACCGAGACCACCGCCAGCACGACGATCGGAACGTCCACCGACGCGGTCGTCGGGATCAACCAGCCCTTGGACTTGCACAGGATCAGTGCCACGATCGTCGCACTGGGCAATGCGCTGTTGACCAACCACATCAGCACCAGTCGGGTGGCGATGCCAGGTGCGGTGATGCGGTTGCTGAACGAGTCCTCGGTGGCGGCCGCGACGACGGGTCGGTAGATGCGTTGGGTGAAGAGCAGGCTGGTACTCACGGTCGACGTTCCGCCGAAGGCGACCGCGAATGCGATCAGCATCGCGGGAGCGATCCCTGCGTCGACGTTGGCCAGCAGCAGCACGTCTGGTGTGGTCCCTGCGAGGAACCAGCGCAGGGACGGCCTGATGTGCGTGTAGCCCCCGACTGCGACCGCGACGGTGCCCACCACGATGACCACTGCGACGAGAACGAGGTTCGACCGAGTCAGCAGCACCTGGGTGTTGCCGAACGCCTGGCCGGTCAGGGACCACACGACGGCCAGGACTTCGGTCGTCGTCATCAGGTGCGCGAACGTCAGTCCCGTCGTGTAGCGCGCGCCCAGACACGCCGTCGTCGTCCGACGTGGCTCACCCGCTTCCTCGTGCGGCATGGGGGCGCCGTTCCTGGTTGCTCGGGGCGCCGGCCCCGACGCCCGTCACCGCATCGGTGCGTGAACGCAGTCGATCGGCGCTAACGGTCAGGAAGTCGAGGATGACGGCCAGTTCCATGTCGGAATAACGCTGCCACAATTGGGCCGCCGACCGTTGCCATGACGCGAAGAACTCGTTGTCTGTCAGTTCGTCGACCTCGTTGTGCAGAAGCACGCGTCGCCGATCGTCGGGATCGGGTTCGCGGCGCAGGAATCCCTTCGCGACGAGACGATCGATGAGGTTGGTCACCGACGCGGCCGCCAAGCCCGTGTGACGGCCCAGGTCACCGGCACTCATGGGCCCGAGACGGTGAAGCGCACCGAGCGCCTTGTAGTCAGTGGAATGTAGGCCGAGCTGAGCAGCCAACGCCGAGTGGAACAGGACGGTGGCGTCGCTGTGCTCGCGGCCGACGCGACGGAGCTGCGCGAGAAGCTGTGTCCTCGAGAGGTTCTCGTTCACGAGGCGGCCACCAGGGCGATGAGGGTGGCAGCGCAGGTGATGGAGCCGAGGGGGAGTCGGAGCAGGCTGCGTCTCGACCAACGCACCGCGGCGCCGCGATCGATCGTCGCGGGGTCCGCCTTCTCGAACGCGGTGGCCTTCGGGCTGAGGTCGACGAACGACCAGATCCGCATGGCCGCGTGACTTGCCGTCGCGACGAGTAGCGCGGCCCGCACCTGGGGATGGCTCCAGGTCGCGACGACCGCAGCGATTAGCAGAACCTCGAGTGCAACATGCGCGGGAAGCCAGAATCTACGGCGGGAGACGCCGCCGTGGCGTGGCTGAACGATCGCCGGACGATGGGGCCAGACCGGATCGAGAACGCGGTACTCGTACAGGGCGCCGCCGAACTGTGCGCACGCGAGGAAGACGACGACGGCGAGCAACACGATGGCCGGGTTCGACACGACTTTGATTATTACGGCGCGCCGTAATAATTGTCAAGGCGTCACGACTTCGCGAGTTGCTTGGACGGGGCACCACGGGCTGTGTACAGTCGTTCACCGAATACCGTCGTGGTTGCCACGCGCGCCCAGTTCGACCACTTACGTGCGGGATGAATCCGCCGAAGGGACCACTCGCATGACGTTTTCCCTTGAGCTGTCCGACGACGTGATCGAGGTTCGAGACTGGGTGCACGACTTCGCTGAGAAGGTCGTCAGGCCCGCAGCCGCGGAGTGGGACGAACGCGAGGAGACGCCGTGGCCCATCATCCAGGAGGCCGCCAAGATCGGCCTGTACTCGGTGGAGCTCTTCGCCACGCAGGCCGCCGAGCCCTCGGGGTTGGGCATGCTTACGGTGTTCGAGGAGATGTTCTGGGGTGACGCGGGCATCGCCCTCTCGATCCTCGGCACCGGGCTCGCCGCCGCGTCACTGGCGGCGACTGGAACACCCGAGCAACTAGGGGAGTGGCTGCCCCAGATGTTCGGCACCGTCGACGAACCGCTGCTCGCGTCCTTCTGCGCGTCGGAGCCCGGGGCCGGCTCGGACGTATCGGCCATCATCACCCGCGCGCGGTACGACGAAGCCAACGACGAATGGGTCATCAACGGCACGAAGACGTGGGCCACCAACGGCGGCATCGCCAACGTGCACATCGTCGTTGCGTCGGTTCACCCCGAGTTGGGGTCCCGTGGCCAGGCGACGTTCATCATTCCGCCGGGCACCAAGGGTTTCAGCCAGGGGCAGAAGTTCAAGAAGCACGGCATCCGTGCCTCGCACACCGCCGAGGTCGTACTCGACGACGTCCGCATTCCCGGCCGCTTGATCATCGGGGGCAGGGACAAGTTCGAGGAGCGGATCGCCACGGCGCGCGCGGGTAAGAGTTCCGCGGGTCAAGCCGCGATGAAGACCTTCGAGCGGACCCGCCCGACCGTCGGCGCGATGGCGTTGGGTGTCGCACGCGCGGCGTACGAGTACGCACTGGAATACGCCCAGCAACGCGAGCAGTTCGGTCGCAAGATCGGCGACTTTCAAGCCATCGCGTTCAAGCTCGCCGACATGAAGACCAGGATCGACACCTCGAGACTGCTGGTGTGGCGTGCCGGCTGGATGGCGCACAACGACAAGCCGTTCATCAACGCCGAGGGGTCGATGGCCAAGCTCGCGGCCAGCGAGACTGCCGTCTACGTCACCGACGAGGCCATCCAGATCCTCGGTGGCAACGGCTATACCCGTGACTATCCCGTCGAGCGCATGCACCGCGACGCGAAGATCTTCACGATCTTCGAGGGCACCAGCGAGATTCAGCGCTTGGTCATGGCACGGGCGATCACGGGGCTGCCGCTCAAGTAAGCCGACGTCGGGAGCGTTCAGCGACCTACCTGAGAACGACGAACCAGATCGCGACGTAATGGCAGGCCGCCGCTGCTGCGGTGAACGCGTGGAAGAACTCGTGGTAGCCGAACGTCTGCGGCCACGGATTTGGCCAGCGCACGCCGTAGAGCACGGCTCCGATGTTGTACAGCACGGCACCGGCGATGAGCATGACGACGACGACGACGCCACCGCCCGCCAAAAGGGCTGGGGCGAAGAAGACTGCGGTGTAACCGAGCAGCAGGTAGAGAGGTACGCCCACCGAACGGGGCGCGGACGGCCAGAACATCTTCAGGGCCACGCCCGCTGCTGCGCCTGAGTACACGATGGTCAGGACGAGCTTCGCAGTGTGCGGCGGCATGGCCAGCAGCGCCAAGGGTGTGTAACTGCCCGCGATGAACAGGAAGATCATCGAGTGGTCAGCGCGCTTCATCCACTTGAAAGTTGCTGGATTGTGCCATTTCACGCGGTGATAGACAGCGCTGACGCTGAACATCCCGACAATGGTCGCCGTGTAGATCAAGGTCGCCACGCCCGCCTTGGGAGACGCGACCAGCCAGGCGACCGGCACGAGCACCGCGCCGGCCACGATGGCGCCGATCGCGCAGACCACGTGAATGAGGCCGCGGGCGCGCGGTGCGTGAAAGAAGTCGGTGACCGTATCCGCGAGGACCTGGGGTAGGTCGTCGTCACCCCGCAGGATCTCTGGGGTGTCTTTGTCCGCCGCCCGTGCTTCTTTGGCGGATTCGGTGAGCATGCCGCTCATGTCATAGCCGATCTGTGCTCGTTCAGGACATCTCCGCTGTCGAGGTAGAGCCGTTGCCAATCGGCGTGGCCGCCGCAGTACGCGGTCGAGCCTGGGCTAGAGGCTACCCAACTCGAGGCCATCATGACTGCTGGCGTGCCATCGGTTGGGTGAACGACCGGTGTCGATCTTGTCACGCAGTTTCCGTCGAAGGTGTTAGCCGAAGTGAGACTTGGCAATGCGTGCGTGCACACCCACGGTCTTGTCGACCACCTGAATACGGCGAAGTCGGCGGTGGCCGAGAGGTATGCGTAAGCGGTGGCACGGTCCATGCCGCGACCCTCTTCGAGGAAGTTCAATGCATTGACCACCGCGCGCCGCATCGCGACGTTCAGGTCGTTGAGCGCGACCTCGCCGTCACCCATCGTCATGTGGGGATCGCCGACGTAGAAGAGGGCTCCGTCGGCGAAGACGGGCAGATAGACCGTCGAACCTGGTCCGAGCGGGCTGATGTCGATGTTCCCGTCGCCTAGCGTCGGAGGGATCGAGTTCGCATTGGGCGACGTCAGTTTCGGGGCGCTCGCGTAGGCCACGCCCATCATCCCCATGAAGGGTCGGAGCGGAAAGCGAAATGCGGCATTCCCGAAGGGCATCACCCCCTTGCCGTCCTCCACGGCGGTGAGCGTGGAGACGTTTCCGTATGTCATCGGGTCTTCGTCGACTGCCCACGTCGGGTTCCCAGGAGCGATTTCAGCCAGGCTGCTGCGGAGTACCGAATGTTAAAGGTGCGTCAGCCCCACTCGTGATTCATGGCGCGGGAGTCGACGGTGGCTTCCGCCGACACCACGTCGCGTCGGCCGCTGCGAGATCCGGCGATCAGCAGCATCGCCAGTCCCGCCGTGACTGCGCCCGCCATGAAGATCGTCACGAAGCCGTGTTCGGGCGGCAGGCCCGTCGCGGCATCGGTTCGACCGAGTAATACGGCCACCAGCGCCGCGCCGATCGACCTCCCGACCGTTCGTGCGATGGCGTTGACGCCGGTGGCGACGCCGGTCTCGTTGCTCTCGACCTCACTGACCACCAGTGCGGGCAGGGCGCCGTAAGCGAGGCTGATGTAGGCGTTGGTCCAGATCCCGCGACGATGACCTGCCACGGCTGGGAGTGCGCCAGGGCCAGCCACAGGAATCCGACGACGCCCGCCATCGCCCCGCTGACGAGGATCGGCGGGCGCCGAAGCGGTCGATGAACCTGCCGCTGAGGATCGCCGTGACGAAGCCGGCCAGCGCGCCCAGCGAACGGGACGCACCGCCGGTGCCACTTTTTCGCATGGGTAGTTATGTCGTCTATCCAAATGTCGTCGGCGACCCGGGCAGGATGTTCAACCATGGCAACCGAGAAGACGCGATGAGCAGGTTCGAGGGCAAGGGCGTTCTGGTGACCGGCGCGGCGTCGGGCATCGGCAAGGCCACCGTCGAGCGCCTGCTTGGCGAGGGTGCCCGTGTGGTGGGCATCGACCTCGGCGCCGATGTGTCCGCCGGCCTCCGCGCCGAGGGCTTCTTCTACCGGCCGGTCGACGTTCTCGACGCGGATTCCGTCGGCGCCGCGGTGGCCGCCGTCGTCACAGCGGCCGGTCGCATCGACGGCGTCGTGCACGCGGCAGGTGTCGCCGGGGGCGGACCGGTCCACGTCCTGCCCGACGAAGAATGGGACCGGGTCGTGGGGGTCAATCTCAAGGGCACCTTCGTGGTGGCCCGCGCCGCACTCGCGCAGATGGTGCAGCAGGATCGGGTGAACGGTGAGCGAGGCGCCATCGTGAACCTGGCGAGCATCGAAGGTCTCGAGGGAACGGCCGGCGGCAGCGCCTACAACGCCTCCAAGGGTGGTGTCGTACTGCTGACCAAGAACACCGCCATCGACTACGGGCCGAGCGGGATCCGGGTCAACGTGATCTGCCCCGGGTTCATCGAGACGCCGATGTTCGACTCGGTGATGGGCAAGCCGGGTTTCGAGGCACCGCGTGAGGGGCTGCGCCACGAGCACAAGCTCCGGCGTTTCGGGCGCGCGGATGAGATCGCCTCGGTGGCGGCATTCCTGCTGTCGGCCGACGCCAGCTTCGTCAGCGGTCAGGCCATCGCGGTGGACGGCGGTTACACCGCAGGCCGCGACCACGGCGTGACCGAGCTGATGGGCCTGGGCGAGCAGTAGTCCCGAATTTCCCGGGACTTACGGCTACCGATCGGGGACTTAAGCCCCCTCAGCGCGGAGGGCCGCTCTCCTAACGTCACTGATGCGGGGTCACGTCAATGGCCCGGCATCCACCCGAACGGGGAGAAGGTCATGTCAGACACCGTTGTTTCCACGCCTCCGGAGGCGCCGCGCAGCGCTGGCGCGAAGGCCGCCGGCCTCAGTATGACCGCTCTGACGGCGATCGTCGTCGGCTCGATGATCGGCAGCGGCATCTTCGCCCTGCCCTCACAGATGGCCGCCAGCGCCGCTCCCGGCCCCCTGCTGATCGGCTGGGGCATCACCGGCGTCGGCATGCTGACCCTGGCGTTCGTCTTCCAGACCCTGGCCAGCCGCAAGCCCGACGTCGACGGCGGTGTCTACGGTTACGCCCGTGCCGGTTTCGGCAACTACATCGGCTTCACCTCGGCCTTCGGCTACTGGCTCTCGGCCTGGGTCGGCAACGTGGCCTACCTGGTGCTGCTGTTCTCCACGCTCGGCTACTTCTTCCCCGCGTTCGAGGGCGGCGCCACGGTTCCCTCGATCATCGGCGCATCGATCGTGCTGTGGGTCGTGCACGCCATGACGCTTCGCGGCGTGCAGACTGCTGCGTTCGTCAACGTCGTGGTGACCGTCGCCAAGGTGGTCCCGATTCTGGTGTTCATCGCCATCGCCGCCGTCGGATTCAAGGCGGGACTCTTCTCCGCCGACTTCTGGGGCCGCGCCACGCAGATCGAGGGCGCTTCGCTCGGCGACACGATGACTCAGGTCAAGAACATGATGCTGATCACCGTATGGGTGTTCATCGGCATCGAGGGCGCCTCCGTCTACTCCCAGCGCGCTGCCAGGCGCAAGGACGTCGGTCGAGCCACCGTGCTCGGCTTCGCCGTGGTGTTGGCGCTGCTGCTCTTGGTCAACCTGTTGTCCTACGGCCTGATGGCGCAAGCCGAACTGGCTGGCGTTCCCGACCCGTCGATGGCCGGCGTGCTGCAGAATGAGGTCGGCAGCTGGGGCGCGGCGTTCATCTCGATCGGCCTGGTCGTCTCACTGCTCGGCGCCCTGATCGCCTGGGTCCTGCTGTGCGTCGAGATCCTTCGTATGCCCGCCCTCGACCACGTGATGCCGAGGTTCCTCGCCAATGAGAATGCCCATGGCGCACCGGCGAACGCGCTGTGGCTGACCAACCTGTGGGTCCAGGCGCTGCTGCTGTGGACGCTCGCCAATGCCAGCACCTACACCCAGTTGGTGTACCTGGCGACGTCGCTGATCCTCTTGCCGTATCTGTGGTCTGCGGCCTACCAGGTGCTGCTAGCGGTCCGCGGCGAGACGTACGAGTCGGGCGGTGGACGCGCCCGCGATCTCGCCATCGGTGTCGTTGCCCTCGGATATGCGGTGTGGTTGGTGTACGCGGGGGGTTGGCAGTACCTGCTGGTGGCGGCGATCTGCTACCTCGTCGGTACGGCGCTCTACGTGTGGGCCCGTCGGGAGAACCACCTGCCCAGCTTCACGAAGCTGGAATGGGGGGTGCTCGCCGTGATCACATTGACCTCCGTGGCGGCAGTCCTGCTAATGGCCACCGGCACCCTCTCCGTCCTGTGAACGCGACCGAATCCAGGCTCGGCGTCTGGTCCGAGGCGGGCCGGCTGCGGCGGGTCATGGTGTGCGCACCGGGCCTTGCCCATCAGCGACTCACCCCCGACAACTGCCACGAACTGCTGTTCGACGACGTCATCTGGCTGCAGCAGGCTCGCCGCGACCACTTCGACTTCGTCGCCAAGATGGTCGACCGCGGCGTCGAGGTCCTGGAACTGCAGGACCTGCTCGCCGACGTGGTGGCTAAGCCCGATGCCCGGGACTGGGTGCTGGACCGCGAGGTCACCGACGATCTGGTCGGGCCGGGGCTCACCCACGAGATCCGGTCCTGGCTGACCGAGCTGGCTCCGGATCGGCTGGCGGAGTTCCTGATTGGTGGCGTCGCTTACCAGGACGTGGTCGACGAGGTGGACAGCGCCTTCCTCGCTTTGTTCAACGAGTTGGATCCCGCGGGCTTCGTCATCCGGCCGCTGCCCAACACACAGTTCATGCGCGACAACTCCGCCTGGATCTTCGGCGGCGTGACGCTGAACCCGATGTACTGGCCGGCCCGGCGTCAGGAGACGCTGCTCACCACCGCGGTGTACAGGTTCCACCCCGCCTTCGCCGACGAGAAGTACGACGTGTGGCTGGGCGATACCGATGGGCGGCCCACCGATCACGGCATGGCCAGCCTCGAGGGCGGCGACGTGATGCCGATCGGCAAGGGGCTCGTCGTGATCGGCATGGGCGAGCGGTCCTCGCATCAGGCGATCACCCAGGTGGCGCGCAACCTGTTCGCAGCCGGGTCTGCCGAACGCGTGATCATCGCCAGACTGCCGAAGACCCGCTCGGCGATGCACCTCGACACGGTGTTCACCTTCTGCGACCGTGACCTGGTGACGGCGTTTCCTCCCGTCGTCGACGGAATCGTGCCGATCAGCCTACGGCCGGACGACAAGTCACCGTCCGGCCTGGACGTTCGGCGGGAGCAGAAGGGTCTGGTCGCGACGATCGGCGAAGCGGTCGGCGTGGACTTCCGGGTCGTTACCACCGCCGGCGACGTGTACGGCATCCAGCGGGAACAGTGGGACGACGGCAACAACGTGGTTGCGCTCGAGCCGGGCGTGGTCATCGGCTACGACCGCAATACGTTGACCAACACGGCCCTGCGCAAGGCGGGCGTGGAGGTTGTCACCATCGACGCCAGCGAGCTGGGTCGGGGTCGCGGTGGCGGCCGGTGCATGACCTGCCCGATCCTGCGCGATCCGCTCTACACCTGAACATTCTTCGACATCCGTTCTCGATTAAGGACGAACCGGTCATGGCATTCAACAACCGCAACCGCAGCCTGCTCAGCCTGGTCCATCACACCGATCGAGACCTGCTCTATCTGCTGGACCTGTCGCGAGACCTCAAACGGGCGAAGTACTCCGGTGCCCGACGAAATAGCCTGGCGGGCAGGAACATCGCCCTGATCTTCGAGAAGAGCTCCACGCGCACCCGGTGCGCGTTCGAGGTGGCGGCCCACGACGAGGGCGCCCACGTCACCTACATCGATCCGACGTCGTCGCAGATCGGGCACAAGGAGTCGATGAAGGACACCGCACGGGTCCTGGGCCGGATGTACGACGCGATCGAGTATCGCGGCGCCGGCCAGGAGATCGTCGAGGAACTGGCGGACTACGCCGGCGTGCCGGTGTTCAACGGCCTGACCGACGAGTTCCACCCGACGCAGATGCTGGCCGACGTCCTCACCATGACCGAGCATTGCCCAAAGCCACTGCACGACATCGCCTATGCGTTCGTGGGCGACGGCCGCAACAACGTGGCCAACTCCCTGCTCTTGGTCGGCGCCAAGCTCGGCATGGACGTTCGGATCGGTGCGCCCCGACAGCTGTGGCCGACCGACGAGCACGTGGCGATGTGTCGAGAGTTCGCGGTGGCTTCGGGGGCGCGGATCGCCATCACCGACGACCCGAAGGAGGCGGTCGCCGGCGTCGACTTCATATACACCGACGTGTGGGTGTCGATGGGTGAGCCGGTGGAAACCTGGGGGGAGCGGATCGACCTACTGCTGCCCTTCCAGGTCAATCCGGAACTGATGGCCGCCGCCAGCAACCCGCGGGTGAAGTTCATGCACTGCCTGCCCGCGTTCCACAACTCCGAGACCAAGGTCGGTGCCGAGATCGCGGCACAGTACCCATTTCTGGCCAATGGCGTGGAGGTCACCGACGGCGTCTTCGAGGGCCCGGCGAACATCGCCTTCGATCAGGCGGAGAACCGGATGCATACGATCAAGGCGGTCCTCGTGGCCGCGCTCAGCTGAGCGGCCCGCCGGAATGCGGATCGTGATCGCCCTGGGTGGCAATGCGCTGCTGCAGCGCGGGCAGCCGATGACCGCGGACAACCAACGGGCCAACATCCGCGTGGCGGCCGAGTGCATCGCCGCGGTGACCCCTGGCAACGAGATCGTCGTCGCGCACGGAAACGGGCCGCAGGTGGGGTTGTTGGCGCTTCAGGCCGCGGCTTACCACGATTTGGGTCACGGGGTGGCACCGTACCCACTCGACGTGCTCGGTGCTCAGACCGAGGCGATGATCGGCTACGTCATCGAGCAGGAACTCGGCAATCTGCTGCCGAGCGAGCAGCCGCTCGCCACGCTGTTGACGATGATCGAGGTGGACCGCGACGACCCGGCGTTCGGCCATCCCACCAAGCCGATCGGTCCGGTCTATGACCGTCAGACCGCGGAGAGCCTCGCGGCCGCCAGCGGCTGGTCCATCGCCCCCGACGGCGACAAGTTCCGTCGGGTCGTGGCCAGCCCAAAACCGCTGCGAATTTTCGAGATCGGGCCGATCCGCAGCCTGCTCGAGCAGGGCACGATCGTGATCTGCGCCGGCGGAGGCGGGATCCCGACGATGTATGACGAGCACGGCAAGCTGCATGGCGTCGAGGCCGTCATCGACAAGGATCTCGCGTCGGCGCTGCTCGCCGAGCATCTCGACGCCGACTTGCTCGTCATCGCCACCGACGTCGACGGCGTCTACACCGGCTGGGGCACGCCCGAACAGGCGCGCCTAGGCCGAATCACACCGGACGAGATCGCCGGGTTGGAGCTGCCGGCCGGATCAATGGGCCCAAAGGTGCAGGCCGCGTGCGGTTTTGCGCGCAACACCGGCAACGAAGCCGTCATCGGATCACTCGGAGACATCACCGCCATCGTCGGCGGCGCGGCGGGCACCAGGGTCCGCGTGGGTCAGGGGGATACAGTCAGCGCATGAGTTCCACGTCACGGACGCTGGATGCCTCCGTCGGTCAGTTGCTTCTGCGCACGGGTGTCGCGGGTCGCGCGGCCCGGCTGGGTCACAACCTGACGATCGCCATGAACGCGTGGGAGGCCACGGTGTCCTGGGCCGGAAACGAGCCGACTGCAATGGAACTGACGGTCGACGTGTCGTCGCTCGAGGTGCTGCGGGGCGACGGCGGGGTGAAGTCGCTATCGGGGCCGGAGAAGGCACTCGCGCGGTCGAACGCGCTGGGTGCGCTCGACGTGAAGCGCCATCCCACGATCGGCTTTCAGTCGGACGACATCGAGAAGACTGACGACGGCTACCGCCTCACCGGGGCGCTCGACATTCACGGCACGACCAGGCCGCGGACGATCGACGTGCATACCGAGGACCTCGGCGACGCGTGGCGCGTGTCGTGTGAATCCGTCATCCGCCAGTCGGAGTTCGGGGTCAAGCCGTATTCGCTCTTCATGGGTTCGCTCAAGGTCGCCGATGACGTGACGGTCTCCTTTACAGCCAGCTGGGCCAAGGACGACTGACTGTCACAAAATCGGTTGGCCCCCGTACCGGGAGTGAGCCGGATGCCGGCGACATTCCGGCTCGATCGAGCAATGCGACGCGCACCGGATGGCAAGCGCCGCGTAGAACCCGAAGTTTCCGAAGTGCGAGTCACCGCAGACCACGGGTGTGATTCCGGTTGCAGGCAGATGCGCGACGTCCTCGGCCATCACCACGGCGGTGCCGCGCAGAAACCCGTACGGCGAGTCGATCATGCGCCCGACCCGGATCGGGATCAGTCGGTCGAGCCTGCCATGGTGGCTGACGTTGATCATGTCGACGGGGTCCGGCCGGTCAGAGGGTGCCGTCCAGTCAGCCAACGATTTGCGAGGCACCCGCGCATCTCCCGAGCGGGATCTGGTAACCGATCTCAACGACTTCGACGAGGCGCAGCGTTACCGCAGTGCTCTTCAGACGTTCTGTTGTGGCGCCCGGCGACCCAGATACTAGCGGCCAACCGCCGCAGGTCCCATTCCCAGCCGCCCGGGTGGACTATTCCCAATCAACGAGGTATCCAGCTGACATGGAGGGCAATGCAGCGAACGGTAGGCACATGGTGCTCGCCCAGGCCGACGGCGGAGCGTATCGGTCGTTGCGCCAGCGACCGGTAACGCGGGTCGAGCGCTACGCTCTTGGCAAGAGTCTGCGCAAGCGCCGATCGGTGTTGGGGCGCTACCTGCACAGTGAATCGGCATGGCACGCGCACCAGGGGCAGTGGGTCGTGGAATATCAGCAGTCGCTGCAGACAGTCAGCGACCCACTGCTGGCTGGACCACCATGGACGGACTGAAGTACTACCTGCCCAGGTCCGAAACATGAAGGGGCGCATCCCTTTAGATTCAATCGACGCGCAGAGCGACTCCAATCCTGACGTCGCGGACAACCCCCGGCTTCATAGACGATGATGCGAATCTGATCGTGCCCGCAACTACTGAGCGGAATGTCGAAGTGTTTGACGAGCTGTCGAGAAAATACACTCTGAACTGCAGTTATGGGAGGAGGCAAAAGGAACGTACTCGGACCAGGGTCACCTCTTAAGGTGTTCACTGAACTGCAAAGATACATAAGCTAATCACCAGCTCGACCGCCTCTGTCACGCCAGACTTACGCGGGTCCGCCTTCGGCCTTCTCGCCACCATCCAGAGCCTGGGCAACCTCGCCGCCAGCGCCATCGCCGGACTGCTCTGGACCGCCGTCTCACCGACCGCCGCGTTCACCCACATCACCGCATGGATGGTCCTCGCCGCCGTCGGCATCGCAATCACCAACCCACGCTCACCGACCGGCGATACCCTCGATCAGACCGGCCAACCCCCACCTAACAGGAAGGACCTGCCGTCCGAATGAACCGCCGCCGCACGATCAACGGCCCTGGACCAGACGCGGTATTCACCACGACGTCCAGCGAAGAGACCGTCGCCGAACTCCTGACGCTATGGGTCGGTTCAGCGGTGTCGCGCCCGACGTATCCCGGTGGCCCCCGGACGAGCCGAGAAAAACGATGCCACCGTGACGCGCTGTCGATCGACCCATCCACCGCGTGGAATGCCACGGCGGATCTCGGATCACGCCTGAGGTTCAACACCGCTCGCCGGTATGGAACCCCTCACCGACAAGGCTTGCTGGACCGTGACGCCGGTGGTCGTCCGAACGGCGACCTGAACGGCCCGAAATCTCGCTCCAAGCGCTTCCTGACTGGTCAAGATGTCGCCGAAATCGTGCATCAATATGACGCTGGCGAAGCTGCCCCTCTCGATGCCGCTGGCCGCTCGCTCGCGGATTCGGCGCTCGCTACGACGTCTCCCACGCAACCGTCGCTACGGCACACTGGCGCCAGGGCTTCCGGTTGCGAGGGCGCCCAGGCCGTTCCGCATGTTTACTCGACGTCGTTTGCGCTCGCATCCCGGTTCCTGACGTGGACGTCGTGGTCGGCAGTGGCCACGACTGGCGAGAGGCAGTGGAAGCCGTCGCCTGGGAACCCGGCGACATGCTCGTTCTCGGCTTAGGGGCTGCTGGCCCGGCGGCCCACGTCTTCCTCGGTTTGGCGGCGTCGAAGATCCTCCGCCACGCTCCGGTAGCCGTGAGGATCGTTCCCCGATACCAAGTGGCGGCTTTAGCTTCCGACTGGGTGTGGCGAGGATGGCTCGGCGCGCGACGAATCCACCCAGCAGCGGTGTGAGCAGCAGTAAGATCGTGTCCCTGGATGAGCCGCGCAACCACGAGGGGGTGCTCCGAGATGCCGGGTGACAACACCACTAGCCGCGGCCAACTGGGTGCGCTCCGGATTGCACTCGTTGCCGTCGGATTGATCTTCGTGGTCGGGATCTACCCGCTGACCGTTCTTTGGCCCTCGGGTTGGGCTTGGGGCCACGGGTCATCGCACTATCTGGTCATGATCATCGGTGTCTACGCCACGCTTGGTGTGTTCCTGCTGCTTGCCGTTCGTGACCCGCTTGCCAACGGCAGCCTGATCTGGTTCACCGTGGTGTCGAGCATCGTGCATGCTGCCATCATGGCGGTTCAGGCGATCATCGACTCGGGAGAGCGCGGCCATCTGCTCGGTGACGTACCTGCCCTGCTGATCGTCGCGGCCGCCCTGGCCGTGTTGACGCGGCGGGCCGAAACATCAAGGACTGTAGGAACTTCCGCGTAGTAGCACCTCAACCGAGGTGAGCGGTGAGCTGCGCAGCTCAGTTCGCGGCCCTCAGCGTGATGTCGGAGATGTCCGTGCGGCTCTGACCGTCGGTCTTGCCCAACTTGCTGATCCATACCAGCACGTTGGATGTTTGCGTCTGGTCATCGACCGTGATGGTGTTGTCTCCCGGCCGCAGCGGCACGCTCGGGGTCAACTCGGTGGTGTCGGACAGGCTGGCCGGTGTCGCGCTGTCGGCCGCACGGATCTGCACCTCGGTTCCGGTGCTGGGCACGTCGATGGTGACCGCACTCAGCGCGGTGGGCTCGGACAACTTCAGAATCAGGCCGACGCCCTCCTTGAACGTGGGGAACGGTGCGGCGTCCCGGTAGGTGTCGGTGGGCCATGACGTGTTCGGGTCGCCGTCGATGGCCAGACCTGCCTGTCCCGGATGGTCGGGCGTGCCGCCGGGGGAGAACACCGATGCTCGCTCTGGCTTCACGATCGGTCCTGGGCTGCCGTCCGACCACAGCCCGAACCCGTTGGTGAGGAAGATGGCCAACGCCGCGATCACCGCAATGGCTGCGCCCACGGCGACGTTGCGGGCCTTGCGGGACTTCGACACGGGGGCATGGCCCGGTTTCACCTCGAACGAGGTCGGCCGACGTCGGCCGCGAGTGCTGGCGGACCGATTGATGACCGCGTCGGCGAACAGGGTGCGGTCATCCCACAAGCCACTGACCTCGACCACGTCTCCGTCGGAGAGTTCGCCCATGATGGAGTTGCCACGCAGTTCCACCGGAACGACGGTGTGCGCTTCCCCCGTCGCCTCGTACCGCTCCACGCTGAATGACCAGATCTCTTCGTCATTGCCGGGTCCAGTCGGTCGCTTCTGCACCGCACGTGCGGTGCCGAGCAACGTCATCAGGTCCAGGCGCTTGGTGTGCGACGGCGTACTTGGACCACGATCGGCGGCAGCGTCGAAGGGCGCGGTGTGCTCGCCAGGATCAGACGGAGCAGAGCGCGCTTCGCCATCCGGGGTGTGCTGGGGAGTGGCCGTTGCATCCGGTTGCCTGGCGAGTGCCTGGGCGAAGTCGAGGCACCGCGGGTACCGGTCGTGAGGGTCTTTGGCCAGGGCCTTCGCCAGCACGGCGTCAAGGTGGGCGAGTTCGGCCCGGCGATCGGAAAGCCGGGGTGGCGGCGTGTTGAGGTGGTCGCCGACCACGACCGCACGATTCGAATGGTCGAACGGTGGGGCACCGGTCAACAGATAGAACGCGGTAGCGGCCAAGGCGTACTGATCGGCCTTGCCATCGAGTGACTTGCTGGTGAGCTGCTCGGGCGCTGCATAGGCGACGGTGCCGATCGCCATGTTGGCCTCGGTGAGACCGTCCATGTCGTCGGTCTCCCTGGCGATGCCGAAGTCTGTGAGGAGCACCCGCCTGCGCGCGCCGTCCGACGGGGTGGTCACCAGGATGTTGGCCGGCTTGACGTCGCGATGCAGAAGTCGTCGCTCGTGGGCGAAGTCGAGGGCTTCGGCGACCGCCGTCACGATCTCCACCACATCCTGGTGCGGCATCCCCGCCGGGTAGCGCTGCTCGAGCATGTCGCGGGCATCGGTGCCGTCAACGAAGTCCATGGAGATCCACAGCCGACCGTCGAACTCGCCGCGGTCGTGCACACCGACGATGTGCGGATGCCACAACGTGGCGGCCAGCTCGGCCTCCCGGGTGAATCTGGCCCGGAACTCCTCGTCGCGCGTGGCGTCCATGGACAGGATCTTCAGCGCATCCAGGCGGGGCAGGCGCGGATGCTTGGCGAGGTAGACCTCTCCCATGCCACCAGCGCCCAGCAGCCGCTGTATGACGTAACCGGCGAAGATGTCACCGTCATTGAACGGCATGGGGGAAAGCCTACAAAGTGGGGCAAACCGCGCGGACGATTCGCTGCCAAACGGTAGGTTGGGCAAAACCAGGCTCGCCTCAGCGGCTCGGAATGGTCAGCACCACGGCTGTGAAGCTCTCGGACTCCTCGCGCGTGGGCGCAATTTGAAAGGACGGATGCCTGCGCATCGCGTCGCGGAGCTCCAGCGAACGCCGCCGAGCCGAGCGCGAGGCTCGGTGTGATTCAAGCGAGATGACAGTCGTATCGTCCGCGTGCGTCGTCGTCATCATCAAAGGCCCTCTCGGTGAACTTCCGTCCTTCTCTAGTACCTATGATCTTGCGCGGTCTAGCTGAGTGTGGCCGTCAGCGTTAGCCGTGAACTCGATAAGAAATGCCCGTGCGAACGGGGCCCCTGCACCACCGGACGAGAAGTGGCCGTCGGCTGCCGCCACCCATGGATCGTGAGTGAAGGGAACGTCGGAGATCGCGAGTTCGTCGGCCATGCAAGTCATCGTAGGTACCCCCTATAACGTAGGCACCCCCCATAAACGGTAGGTGAAAGCTCCGGGTCGGCGACGGCGCGTCAGAACTCCTGGCGGTGGGCCTCCTGCTCGAGCACGGCATCGAGGTCCTTGAGGCGGTCCATGTTGGCGACCACCCGTTGGGTCCGGTTGTTCTTGGCGAGCACGTCGCGGTTGTGGTGCACGAAGTTCCAGTAGCCGGCCGTGAACGGGCACGCATTGTCGCCGAGACGCTTCTTCGGGTCATAGGCGCAGTCGCCGCAGTGGTCGCTCATCTTGTTGATGTAGGCGCCGCCGGACGCGTAGGGCTTGGTGGCGAGCAGACCGCCGTCGGCGTGCTGGCTCATCCCGATGACGTTGGTCGGCATCACCCATCGGAAGCCGTCTACGTAGGAGGTGGCGAACCACTCGGTGAGGTCGTCGGGTTTGTAGCCGCGCTGCAGTGCGTGGTTGCCGAGCACCATCAACCGTTGGATGTGGTGATTCCAGCCGCGGTCGCGGACACCTCCGATGGCGTGGCGTAGACACTCGGCGGTGATCGAGTCGGCATCGAGGTCCGTCCACCAATTCGGCAGGGGCGCTTGGGCTCCCAGCGCATTGTTGCGGGTGTACTCGGGGCCGAAGTGCCAGTACAGATGCCACATGTACTCACGCCAGCCGAGGATCTGCCGGATGAAGCCCTCGACGGCGGCGAGGGGGGCGTCGTTGCGGTGGTAGGCGTGCTCCGCGGCCTCGACGGCGTCGAGCGGGTGAAGGACGCCCAGGTTGAGGGGGACTGATAGCAAGGAGTGCGACATGGCCCAGTCCTCGCCCATGATGGCGTCCTCGTAGCGGCCGAACGCAGGGAGGCGGTGCTCGATGAACCTGTTGAGGGCGCGACGGGCCTCGGTGGGGGTGACGGCGAACAGGCGCGGACCGTCGACGCCGACCGTGTCGAGGTTCATCCGGTCGAGGTCGCGGCGGACCTGCTCGTCGACGTCGTCCTCACGGGGTTGGTAGGGCTTGGGCAGGCCGAGCGTCTTCTGCTTCTTCGGTGGCGACTCGCGGTTGTCCTCGTCATAATTCCACCTGCTGCCGACGGGTTCGCTTCCGTCCATGAGGACGTCGAAGCGACGGCGCTGGTCGCGGTAGAAGTCCTCCATGCGGAACCTTTGGCGATTGCCCGCCCACTGCTGAAAGTCCCTGCGGGACAACGCGAATGTCGGCGTCGGGAGGACATTGGCCACGAGGCCCTGCTTGCGCAGACGATGGACGAACTGCTCCGCGGCGTGGGACGTCGGCTCGTGGACCAGGACGGGACGGCTGAATTGCTCGAGGGCGTCGGTATAGGTGTCGGCCTGCAGCAGGGTGGCACGGTCGCCGATGTCGTCGTTGGCGTGGCGCAATGCTGAGAGGACGAGGTGCAGCTTCTGGCGGTGATAGCGGCGTTTCCGAAGCGCTGAGGTGGCCTCGACGAGCAGTACCTCGCGGTGAGCATGCTCGCCGCCGTGGACCGCAGGCCCGAGTTGGTCGGCGAAGAGCCAAAGGGGAGTGTCGTCGCGCGCAGTGTCGGTCATTGAGTTCGAGCTTACGAGCGTGCATCGACGACGCGCACCGGGCGGCGGTTGGGATTGCAGGTGGTGGCTGCGGTAGCATTTCGACCGCTGCCGGCGATCCCGGCAGCGCCGCGGGCTGTGGCGCAGCTTGGTAGCGCACTTGACTGGGGGTCAAG
>JBBRTH010000052.1:0-42528 GCA_038244615.1 Mycobacteriales bacterium
CGCCGCCCGATTGGCCGGCGCAGATCCCGTCATCCTCGCTCCGCTGGGGGTCGACGCACCTCCCGCCTTGCTGGCCGCGATCCGCTCGGCCGGGACTGATCCAGAGTCGTTGCCCCGCCGCGATCTGCCCATGGTGCGCAACGTGATTCGCTACGACGCCGCGGACGGCAGGGTGTGGGATCTGGTCCTCGGCGAGGAGCACTTCGAGGCGCTCTCGGTGCAACCGTCCGACGTTCCCGCCAGCGCACTGGCCGCGTCGGGCGTGCTCCTGTCCGCGATGGCCCTGCACGCTCAACTCGACCTGGCCGCGTGGCTGCGAACCCGCACTTCGGCAACGATCTACTTCGATCCGCAAGAGGACTACATCACGGGCCACGAAGCCGAACTGCTGGCTGCCGTGCGCGGCTGCGACGTGTTCCTGCCCAGCGCGGTCGAAGCCGCCGCCCTTGCGCAGACTTCAGACCTGCACGCCGCCGCGGCCACCTTCCTGACGCGTGGTCCGCGGGTGATCGTGATCAAGCTGGCCGCGGCCGGCTGCCTGGTCGCGACCAGCCAGCATCCCGAACCCGTCATGATTCCCACCGACGTGGTCGAACCGGTGGACAGCACCGGCGCCGGTGACGCGTTCTGCGGGGCTTTCGCGGCTGAGCACCTTCGCAGCGGCGATGCCCACGCCTCGGCACGCGCCGGCGCCGCGGCGGCCCGGATCGCGGTCAGCGGCCCCGGCGTCAGCGCCCTCCTCGCCGCCGTCTCCGCGCCCAGCGGGGCGGATCGATGATGCGGATCACCGTGATCAACCCGAACACCTCCGGGGCTCTGACGGACACCATCACCACTGCGGCTCGGGCCGTAGCGGGTGCGGGTGTGACGGTCGCCGGTGCCAACCCGGCGGTGGGCGTACCCACCGTCGAGAGTCATGCCGAGGAGGCGATCGCGGCCGTCGGCGTGCTCGAGCAGGTGCGGGAACATCAGGCAGACACCGACGCGTACGTGATCGCCTGCTTCGGCGACACCGGCGTGCAGGCGGCCCGCGAGGTCGCCACGTGCCCGGTCGTCGGCATGACCGAGGCCGCCCTGCAGACCGCCTGCCTGGTGGCACATCGGTTCGTCGTCATCACACTTCCGGCCCGCACCGTCGCCCACAGCGACCGCGTCGTCCACGCCCTCGGGTTGGAGCACCGCTGCACCGTCGTCGCCGTCGACGTGCCCGTCGCGGAGCTGGTGGGTGGCTCCACCCACCTGCTCGATGCGTTCGCCGAGGCCGCCCGCGCGGCGATGGCGACCGAGGGGGCCGAGGCCGTCGTTCTCGGCTGTGCAGGTCTTGCCGACCTCGTCGAGCCCCTGACCCGCGCGCTGGGCGTGCCGGTCATCGATGGGGTGGCCGCCGCCGTCGGCATCGCGACCGGTCTGGTGACGATGGGGCTGAACACGTCGCGCGCCAACACGTTCGCCGTGGTGCCCGATCTACCCACCTTCGAACTGCGCGAGGGGGAAGGACGATGAGCGTCCTCTTCCGGCGGGTGCTGATCTACGATGCCGCCGCTGCGACCGCGATGACCGGACCGGTGGACGTGCTGGTCGAGGGCGACCGGATCAGTGCGATCGGCGACGGCCTCGCCGCCCCACCCGAGGCCCAGATCGTAGAGGGAGCCAACCGAAAACTGTTGGTACCCGGTCTGATCAATGCGCACTTCCACTCGCCCGCCAACCACCTCAAGGGGTCGGTTCCGAGTCTGCCGCTGGAACTGTTCATGCTCTTCGAGTCGCCGTCGGACCCCGCCCTGACGCCGAGCCCGCGGGAGGCCTACCTGCGGACGATGCTGGGCGTTATCGAGATGTTGCAACGCGGGATCACCTGCGTGCAGGACGACGCGTTCCTCATGCCGTTTCCCGATCCCGAGATCATCGACGCAGTGGCTTCGGCCTACCGCGACAGTGGGATACGGGCTTTTCTCGCCTTGGATCAGCCGGAGCTGACCGAGGCCGAGAAGCTGCCCTTCGTCGAGGACCTCGCTCCCGCCACCCGCCAAGCGTTCGGAGCAGCGGCACCCGCGGCCGCCCCTCGACTGCTCGAGGCCTACGACCATCTCATCGACACCTGGCACGGCGCAGCCGACGACCGAATCCGGGCCGCGGTATCGATCTCCGCGCCGCAACGCGTCAGCCTGGAGTACTTCGCGGCGCTGGACGATCTTGCCGAGCGCCACGGGCTTCCGCTTTACGCGCACATGCTCGAGACCAAGGTGCAGCGCACCCTGATGACCGAACAGCCCCGGTTCGCCGGACGATCGTTGGTCCAATACACCGCCGCTGCAGGGCTTCTCAAACCTCACACCAACGTGATCCACGCCGTGTGGGTCGACGACGCCGACATGGCCACCATCGCCGCGGCCGGCTCTACGGTGGTGCACAACCCCGTCAGCAACATGAGGCTCGGCAGCGGCGTGCTGCCATGGCGCGCCATGCTGGAGCACGGCATCCCCGTGGCGCTCGGCACCGATGAGGCCATCTGCGACGACTCCATCAACGTCTGGACCGTCGCCAAGACCGCCGGCCTGATCCACAACGTTGCAGGCCTCGACAGCGACGACTGGCCAACGGCCACTGAGGTTCTCACCGCGCTGTGGTCCGGCGGCGCCCGCGCGACGCGGCGGCCCGACGACCTCGGCGCGGTCGCACCCGGCATGCTCGCCGACGTGGCGCTGATCGACCTGCACGCCATCGCGTTCACCCCACTCAACGACCTCCGGGAGCAACTGGTGCATTGCGAGGACGGCCGAGACGTCGTGCTGACCATGGTGGCGGGCCGGGTGGTCGCCGAACACGGCCACCTCACCAGCGTGGACGAGATCGCGTTGCTCGACGAGGCCCGTGAGCTGTTCGCCGCGAAACTCCCTGCGATCCAGGCGGCCCGTCGCAGCGCCGACGAACTGTTCCCCGCCTACCAGCACATCGTCCGCAAGGCGGCCGCCACCGATGTCGGCTTCAGCCGCTGGGTCGCGCCATGACGACCAACCGAACGACCAACCCGGCGAACTACGGATACACCCCGCTCCCGGGCCGTCCGGTCGGCAGCTGGCCGAACGGTGCCCGGCTCGCGCTGGTCGTGTGCGTGGGCATCGAGTCCTATCGGTTCGACGACGGCCTCACCGAGGACGTGCTGACCGACGTGCCCACACCAGATCTGGTGAACACGGCCTGGCGGGACTACGGCAACCGAGTCGCTGCCTTCAGGCTGTTCGACATGCTTCGGCGCCTTGGCATCCCGCCGACGGTGCTGCTGAACACCGACGTCTACGACGAAGCGCACGCCGTCATTGAAGCTGCGCGCGCTGCCTCCGCCGAGATCGTCGGGCACGGCCGCTCCAACTCCGACGTTCTGTCCGGGATGGCGCCCGACGCCGAGCGGGCGTATCTGACCGACGTCGCGGACCGCATCCGCATCGAGGAGGGCTCAGCGCCCGGTGGATGGTCCAGCCCGTGGCTCAGCCACACGCCGTCCACACTGGACTCATTGGTCGCCAGCGGCTACCGGTACCTTCTCGACCTTCGCCTGGACGACCAGCCCGTCTGGTTGAGCACCGAATCCGGCCCGCTACTGGCGATCCCGTACGCCGCGGAGCTCAACGACTCGTCGACGATGGTGGGCCGCAACGTGTCCGCTCGCGACTTCGCCGACATGATCGACGACGAGTTCGCCGAACTCCACGCGGCGGCCAATCAGATCCCACTGGTGATGAGCGTCGTGCTGCACTCGTTCATCAGTGGGGTGCCGTTCCGGATTCGGGCGATCGGTCGAGCGCTTGAGCGCATCGCTGCCAGCGAGGGAGTCTGGTTGACCACGCCACGCGATATTCACCGGGCGGTAGTCGGTTCTCCGGAGCTGTTCGGTGAGTGATCCCGTGGCCGGCCCAGTGGCAGTGGTCAGTGACTTCTCACTGTCGCTGGTGCGCAATGGCGTCCGCATTCAGGTCCTCGAGCACGTCGACCTGCAGATCCGGCCCGGCGAAATCCTCGGGCTGGTCGGCGAATCCGGTTCCGGCAAAAGCGTTCTCGCGCTCAGCCTGCTCGGGTTGCTGCCACCCGAATCGCATCCCGTCACCGAGGGACGGGTCACGGTCAGCGGAGTGGACCTGCTCCACGCCCGACGCGACGAGCTGCGCCGGGTTCGTCGCGAGGTGCTCGGTGCGATCTTCCAGGACCCGATGACGTCGCTGAACCCGACCATGCGGATCGGCAGGCAGATCGGCGAGTCCACGCACGACGACGCCGAGTCGGTTCGGCTGCTGGAGACCGTCGGGGTCCGCGACGCCGCACTCCGGCTACGGGTCTATCCGCACGAACTCTCCGGCGGACTTCGGCAACGCGTGATGGCGGCCATCGCGGTCGCGGACAAAGGCGAGCGAAGCGACGGGAAGTCGGCACGCCCGCGACTGATCGTGGCCGACGAGCCCACCACCGCACTCGACGTGACCGTGCAGGCGCAGCTGTTGAATCTTCTGCGCGAATTGCGCGACGAGTTCGGCTGCTCGGTTCTGCTGATCACCCACGACCTGGGCGTGGCCGACCAGATTGCCGACCGGCTCGCCGTCCTCCATCACGGCGAACTGGTCGAGATCGGCAAGGCCGCCGACGTCGTGCGCAATCCGCAACACCCCTACACCCGCTCGCTGCTGGCGTCGCGACTCACGCTGACGATGCCCCGCGACGATCGGTTCATGACGTCCGAATCAAGCTCGGCGCCAACCGAACCCGCGGTCACGATCCGGGAGCTGCACAGGACGTTCAGCGTCCGACGTGGACGGGGCGGCTCGCGAGAGATCGCCGCCGTCGACGGCGTCGACCTCGAGATCGCCTCGGGCGAAGCAGTGGCGATCGTCGGGGAGAGCGGATCGGGTAAGTCGACTCTGCTGCGGATCGTCGCCGGACTCGAACGGCCGACCTCCGGATCGGTCACGCTGGCAGGCGACGGCGGACCACAGATGGTGTTCCAGGACGCGGGCTCGTCGCTGACGCCGTGGCTCAGCGTCGGCGAGACACTGGGGGAGCGGTTGCGTCCGCTCAAGCTGTCCCGCAGCGAGGTCCGACGTCGCGTAACCGAGGCGCTGGCCGCGGTCGATCTGCCGCCTGAGGTCGCCAAGGCCCGCCCCGGCGAGCTTTCCGGCGGTCAGCGCCAACGCGTCGGCCTGGCCCGCGCGACGATGATCCCGCCGTCGGTGCTGCTGTGCGACGAACCGACCAGCGCGCTGGATGCGTCCCTGGCCAAGAGCGTGCTGGCCCTCATCCGAGATCTGCGGGCAGGGATCGGCATGACGGTCCTGTTCGTCACCCACGACCTGGCCGTCGCGCGACTCATGGGCGATCGCATCGCCGTAATGCAGGCGGGCCGCATCGTCGAGCTGGGTCCCGCCGAGCAGGTGGTCTCCGAACCCCGTGAGCACTACACCCGCACCCTGCTCGCCGCCGTGCCCGAGATCGCGTCATGACCACGCTTCCGGTGCCGCGCTGGCGGCAGAAGCCCGTCGCGATCGGGGGAGCGCACCTCGGCCGGCCGATGGCGTGGGCGCTGGTCGGGCTGCTGGTTCTGGTGACCCTCGTCGCCGTCTTCGCCCGGCTGCTCGCCCCGTACGACCCGATCCAGCCGGTCGGTGCCCTCAACCTGCCCCCGCTGAGTCCGGGGCACCTACTCGGTACCGACGGAATCGGTCGAGACTTGTTGTCCCGCAAACTGATCGGCATTCAGGTAAGTTGGCTGAGCGCGCTGGTCGTGGTGGCGGGCGGCCTACTCATCGGCGGCACCATCGGCCTGATCGCCGGTGCGACCGGAGGCTGGGTCGACTCCCTGCTTCTCATGCGCATCACCGACCTGTTCCTCGCCCTGCCAGGCGCCTTGGTGGCCATCGCCATCGTCGCCGCACTGGGCTCCGGGCTCACCAACACCCTCATCGGGGTGGCACTCGTCTGGTGGCCGTACTACGCACGCATCGTTCGCGGCGAGGTCAAGGGACTGGCCGCCCGGCCCCACGTCGAGGCCGCCAGGCTGGCCAAGGTCAGCCGGACCCGCATTCTGACGCGCCACCTGCTGCCCGGCGTCGTACCGACGGCGGTCATCACCGCGAGCCTCGACATCGGCAACGTCGTGCTACTTCTCGCCGCATTGTCCTTCCTCGGACTCGGCCAGCAGGCACCCGCTCCCGAACTCGGTGCCGACACCGCCCGCACGCTGAGCCAGCTGCTGAGTCAGTGGTGGGTACCCGGCATCCCGGGCCTCGCGGTGCTGCTGCTGACCCTGGTGGCAAACCTCGGCGGCGACGCCATCCGCAGCCTCATTCCGGTGCGGAGGTAGCGATGACGTCCTTTCTCGTACGTCGGCTGTCGACCGCAGTGCTGATCCTGCTGATCCTCTCGTTCGTCATCTTCCTGCTGCAGTCGGTGTCACCCGGCGACCCTGCCCGCGCATACGTCGGGGCGAATGCCTCCCCCGAGATGGTCGCTGCGGAGCGAGAGCGACTCGGGCTGAACGATCCGATGCTCGAGCAGTTCGTGCGATTCGTCGGCGGGCTCTTCACCGGCGACCTCGGCCGGTCGCTTCGTACCCGGCAACCCGTGACCGCGGACATCGCCACCTACCTTCCCGCCACCGCAGAACTCGTCGTCGCGGCCTTCCTCATCGCGCTCGCGCTGGCGGCGTTGTACGCCCTCTCGGGCGCACTGCACTGGCCGGGCGCCTCGGTCGGCCGGGGCGTCCTGCTTGTGCTGGCCACCGCGCCGCCGTTCCTCCTGGCACTCGTCGGCATCATCGTCTTCTTCGGCCAACTCGGCTGGTTGCCCGCCAGAGGGGTCGGCGACTTCGAGGACCCGGGCCCGTTCGGCATACAACTGCTCGACACCCTGCTGCACGGTCAGACCGACGCGTTCGCCGATGCACTGCAACACCTGTTGCTGCCCGCGGCCGTGCTGTCCATTGCGCCTGCGGTCGCGATCGGTCGGGTGTTCCGGTCGTCCCTGCATGATGTCCTGGGCGTCGACTACGTCCGAACGGCCCGCTCGAAGGGGCTGACCGAGACGCAGGTGGTTATCCACCACGTCGTCCGAAACGCGATCGGCCCGGCCCTGTCGATGGCCGGACTGCAACTCGGATTCATGTTCGCCGGCGTCGTCGTCGTCGAACAGATCTTCTCTTGGCCCGGCATCGGTAACTACCTTGCCGCGTCCATCCCGGTCGCAGACTTCCCGGCGATCGCCGGGGTCACGCTAGTACTGGGAACGATTTACATCCTGTCCAACGTCATCGTCGACCTTCTGCAGGCGCTCGCCGATCCGCGAGTGACCGCCGAATGAACTCCCACTCCACAACCCCACGAAGGAGCACCGCAATGCACATCCGAAGGCTCACCGCGCGCACCGGCGTCATCGCCGCCTGCGCCGCCCTGTCACTGGGCATGGTCGCGTGTAGTTCGGGCACCCCGAACTCGTCGGGGGGCGACGGTGGCGCGGCACCGACCGACGGCACCTTGACCGTCGGACTGCTCGGTGACATCGGCCAGCCGCCAGACCCTGACATCTACTACGCCAACAACGGCACCGCGATCATGATCAATGCCTACGAGGGCCTGGTTCAGTACAAGAACAACACCGACACCGTCGAGATCGCGCCGCGGCTGGCCGAGACGTGGGAGGTCAACCCAACCAACGACGTGTACACCTTCCACCTTCGCAAGGGAGTGACCTTTCACGACGGAACGCCGTTCACCGCCGCCGCGGTAGACGTCGCGTTCAGGCGTCGGATCGCGGTCAAGGGTGGCGCGTCGTACATGGTCGAAGCGGTCAAGAGCGTGGCGACACCCGACGATCACACCGCGGTGATCACCCTCACCAAGCCGAACACCGCGTTCCTGAGTTACCTCGCCTCACCGTTCGGCCCGAAGATGGAATCGCCGGAGGGACTCAAGGCCAACGCCGGCTCCGACGATGCCCAGACCTACCTGTCCTCCCACGATCTGGGCACCGGCCCGTATCAGCTGACCACCGCGCAGACTGGGGTCACGTACGAAATGACCCAGTTCGACGGCTATTGGGGGTCGAAGTCGCCGTTCAAGAAGATCGAATTGCCGGTCTACACAGACGAATCGGCGCTCGAGCTGGCATTCGACAACGGCACCGTCGACACCATCGTCGCGGCGTTGCCCTCCTCGAGCCTGGCCAAGTACGCCGACGCGACAGGAGTGTCGAACTACTTCCTGCCCACGCTGCAGGGTGCGCTGGTGACGGTGAACCCCAGCCACGACTTCTTCAAGACGGCTGACGCCAGGGTGGCGTTCCTCAAGTCGATCGATCAGGCCACGCTGGTGAGCCAGGTCCTCGGCAAGCGGTCCGAGGTGGCCACCACCATGTACGGGAAGGGGATGATCCCCGGAGTTGAAGACAAGCAGGCGATCTCGTTCGACGGCGGCGCACTCAAGGGCTACGTGGCGGCGCTGCCCGCCAACGCGCCCAAGACGCTGGTGATCGGATACGCCAACGGCAACGTCAACGCGCAGTCGATGGCCAACATCGTGGTGGCGAATCTGCAGACTGATGGGTTGACCGCGTCTGCGCAGGGCTACGACACCTCGACCGTGTTCGGCTGGATCAACGACCCGCCCACCGGTCCCGACGCGTTCATCGACGGCAACAACGGTCCCGATGGCGGCGACCCGTACATGTGGGGCCACGTCTTCTGGGACGCCTCCGGTGGCATCAACTACTTCGGCTGCGAGTCGAAGGAAGTCAACGGGCTGCTGGACCAGGGGCTCGGCACCGGTGACACCGCCACCTACGTCAAGGCCGGGGATCTCTACGGCAAGACCGGATGCTTCCTGAACCTGTCCTACAACAGGGACTGGGTCGTCGCGCAGAAGTGGGTCACCGGAGTGCCGGAGAGCCAGAACATCGGGGCCAACGAGCTGAACTTCTCGTTGCTCGGTATCGCCGGGTGACGGAACGGAGGGCAGGAGCGAAGCGACCCGGGAGATGACCGGAGACGCCTCGACGCCGTCGCTGTCCCGGCACATCTACTCCACGGTCCGGGAGCGGATCATCCTCGGCCAGTACCCGGAGGGCAGCAGGCTGCCTGAGCAACGAATCGGTGAGGAACTGAACGTATCCCGCGTCCCTCTGCGGGAAGCGGTGCCCTGGCTCGAGCGGGATGGCTTCGTGCACTCCCGACCGCGACGGGGGGCGGTGGTGGCCCGTTGGGACGCCAAGGCCATCGACGACCTGTTCGACGTGCGGTTGTCCCTGGAATCGGGGGCGGCCCGCTACGCGGCGAGGCAGATCTCCCTCGGTGGTCCGATGGAGGCGTTGAACCACGCGCTGGACGAGGCGCAGCGGACGGTGGCCGGTGGTGACGCGTACGCCATCGCCAAGACGAGCACCGCGTTTCACGAGGCCGTCATCGAGACGTCCTCGAACGAACTGATGGTCAGGTTGATGCAGTCGATCTCCGGCCGCATCACCTGGCTGTTCTTCCTGACCAGTGGGCTGCCCGCCGACGAGGCGTTCCACGACCACGTGCTGCTACGCGATGCGATCGCGTCGGGAAACGAGCGCGTCGCCGAGTCGGTGGCCTACGCACACATCGAGCGCGACAGGCAGCCGACGCATCTGGCGATGCGCGACAAGATGGTCTGACCCCCGGGTCACTTCGCGTTCGGGCAGGTGACGTCGATCGACACCTGAGACAACTGGCCGTCCATCAACATCATCATGACGTCGGTGGCCGTGGTCATTCCCTTCAGACCCGAGATGCTCTGCGTCCGGCATTCCGAGAGCGGGACGTTGGGATTGCCCTCGAGAAAGTTGATAGACACGTCGTATCCCGCGGCTTGCAATTGCGACACCGCATCACTTGCCGAACCGTTGCCTGCGGTCGGCAGGATCGGGTCGGCGGCCGCGGACGGCGCCCCGGCGATCGAGACGGCGGCACCTACGGCGATCGAAGACAGGGCAAGGTTGACGAGCTTCAGTGACTTCATCGACAGCTTCATGATGACTTGGTGTCCCCACGTCGTCAGGCGTTACACGACCTTGCGATCAGCCCCAACTCCTTGGTGATGCGGTCGAGCAGTGCGTCGTCCGGATCCATGTGCAGCACCACCGGATCCAGTGCGACCGTTCCGCGCGTATCGCAGCACCTCCGGCATCTCGGCAACCCGTTCGGCGAAATCGTCGATGAAGTTGCGATAGCTCTCAAGCGGGATGTCCATCAGCAGCCCGCAATTGCGAAGCAGCTCAGTACAATCCACGGGTGCGCTGAGGCCACGACACCGCTCAGCCAGCACCAGGAAGCGTTCGTGAAAGTCCATCATTCGGTTCGCCACGTGCACGATGCCGTCGGCGTCGGCGGCACTTTCGTCGCCGGGGTCACCGAACACCCCGGCGAACGCGGGCCTGAGCATGAAGTCCTCGACCTGGGTGATGAGCGCGCACAGATCGCTCAACCGATCGGCCACGAAGCTGCCCGCCTGATAGCAGCCGTCAGCCCGTTCGCCCGTGGGCACCGCATAGGCGAGTTGTTGGTCGCGAAGCCGCGTCTGAACGTCCGCACGCCGTTGCGCGAGTACTGACGCGAACGACGCCCAGCCGAACGTGACGCCCAGTACCGGCACGTAGACCCGTGGGGGAAGGCGGGTCAGAATGCCGCCGTCGTTGCGCCGCGGGTCGGCGGCGAGCACGAATTCGACTGCGTCGGTGTAGTCGACACCGTCTGCCTCGCTGTCGGCCTCGAACTTGGTCAGTGCCGCCGAAGCTCCGCCGGCGCCTTGCGAGTAGCCGGCGCCGTAGATCTTGTCGCCGGGTTGACGAAGCCGTGCCGCCGGCCCGTTCGCGGGTGTAACGAATCCGTCCGCACGCCGATGTTCTTGGTGAATGACGCTGTGCGGCCGCTGGTCCGTGACCAGTGTCGGGGGAGAGTCGAAGGAGTCGCTGCACGATGAGTGCACCGTTGAAAATTTGTCGCAAGCGAACCGCCTGTGCTGTTCTGGCATCTGGAGTGGTCATTTCACTGACCGCGCTCACGGGTGGTGTCGCGCCCGCATTTGCCGAGCCGGGCACCCAACCAGTCGTCCCTACGACCACGATCGCGCCCGTGCCGACCGTAGAGGCGACGCAGGATCCCGTCGAGAAGACCGCGGCGGCGGACATCCCGCCACCCGAGGCGCCGACCCCGACCCGTGCCCCCGAACCCGTTGCGCCGACCCCGACCCGTGCCCCCGAACCCGTTGCGCCGACCTCCGAACCGATGATCACGCCGGCGCGACCGGCACCGCCGACGACCGCACCGTCCAGCGCCACACCGTCGAGTACGCCGCCACCGGTGACGTCGACGACGACGACGAGTGCGACGACATCCAACCCGGTGACCACGATCGAGACGTCGAGTTCGAGCAGTAGCTCAACCTCCTCGACGAGCGGATCGCCCGAATCGTCCTCGACGTCGTCCGATTCCGCGTCGAAGTCGGCGAGGAACGGCAGCGAGAGTGCTTCCACGTCGGCCGATTCGTCGACCAGGGAGGCGACGCCGCGGGTGATCGAGAAGGTCGCACCGCAAACGCTCGAGGCGCCCGATACGGACGTCCAGATCGCCAAGGCCGCGAAGATCGTCGAGGAGAAGCCCGCCGAGGCGCCCAAGCGGGAGATCGCCGACATTTCGCGCGTGATCGATCTGCCGAACCGGGACCGGGGGCCGCTCGACCAGAACGGGCAGCGAAACGACGATCAGGTGCGCCTCGCCGGCAGCTGGGACCGCAACGTGCGTCAGTGGCAACCGGACTGGGTCGAGTACGACCAGTACTACCGCCCGGTGCTGAGCAATCCTTACCGCGACCCGGTGCGGATCGTCTACGTCTACCAGAACGCGCCTCGCGTGGTGTGGATCCCGCCGCTGGCGAGGATCGTCCTCGAGGTCGCCCAGTTCGCTGCGTACAGCTTCACGGCCGTGGTCACCAACACGATCAACCAGGCGGTCAACGTCGCGGTCGGCAGCTTCTTCGGAGGTGGCTTCTTCCCGGGGGTGGGGCTGCCGTTGCCGCTGCCGCCGCCGCCGCTGTTGAACTTCGCCAACGTGCCCGTCCAGGTGCGCTATCCCAACGCCACCTATGAGCCCTTCCGGGTCTCGAAGATCGTCGACGTGGGTCCTGATCAGCAATACGGCGAGCAGAAGGTCTTGCTGGACGGTGTCACACCCGCATGGGGCCAGTGGAGGCAGACTCCTTCCGGCGAGCGCAGTTTCGAGGTGCACAAGACCCAACAGTTCCCGGGTCTGGACGATCCGCAGCCAGGGCCGCTGCCCGGCGACTACCAGCTGACACTGGCCTCGGACGAGTCAGCGTCGGGCATGAACAAGCGGGACGTCTACCTGATCGCGGTCGCCGTGGCGTGCGGCGCACTGAGCATCGGCGCCGTCGCCCTGGCCGTCTTCATGGGTCGAAGGCGGCGTCCGCTGCACTAGCGGGTGGCGGGCAGGCCGACTCGAGAAGTTGCGCAAGGGTGGCCTTGAACGCCGCCAGGTGATCGTCGGATAGTCCAGAGGTGAACTCACTTTCGACCCGATGCGCCACCTCGCTTCCGAGGCGCAGGGTGCGCACGCCGCCAGCGGTGAGGTTGAGCTGGTGATTTCTTCGGTCGCCAGGGGCCACGGCGCGCTTGATGAGCCTGCGTTTGGTGAGGTCATCGATCAGTTGGCTGGTGGTGGTGCGGTCGATGCGCAACCGAGCCCGTAGCTCGGTTTGACTCACTCCCGGACGCTCATGCAGCGCCAGCAGCACTCCGAGGCTTCGTGGGGTGATCCCCAGCGGTGCCAGTGCGGCGGCGGTGCGCTCCCGCACGACCCCAGCGGCCTGGTTGAGAAGAAACCCCAGCACCGACTCCGGGGCGGCGACGGCACTATCGGCGCCGGTCTCATCCTGGTTGACCATCTGCACCAGTATGACGACCGCGCATCCTGAGGCAACGCCAACCGAGCCGATCGTCAGTGGAGGAAATAGTCACCTACACTGACTAATGTGTCTAGAATGTGGGCGACGAGGGAGGCAGTGCATGTCCGGTGTTAAGGGAAGAGTCGCCGTGGTGACTGCGGCCAGTCGCCGCATCGGTCGGTCGCTCTGACGCTCGGCCGGCGCGGCGCAGCCGTCGTGGTCAACTATCTCGGCAACCCAGCAAAAGCCCAGGATGTCGTCGACGACATCCACTGCGGGAGGCGAGGCGGTCGCCGTGCGAGGGTCGGTGGCAAGCCACGACGACGTCGTCAAGATCTTCGACGCGGCCCGTGACACCTTCGGCGAGATCGACATTGTGGCGAACATGGCAGGGGAGTTCGTCGAGAAGCTCACCGTCGACGTCACGGACGAGGATTTCGACCGCGTCTTCGCCGTCAATGCGCGGGAGCGCTGTACGTGCTTGCGGAGGCGGCACGTCGGGTCCGGGATGGCGGGCGGATCATTCACACCTCGACCGGTGGCACGGAAGTGCCTCACCCCGCCGGTGGCCTCTACGCGGCGTCGAAGGCGGTCGGCGAGCGCATCGCCTTCGCGCTGGCCAAAGAACTCGGTCCACGTGGGATCACGGTCAACGTCGTGTCGCCCGGAGTGAAGCAGACCGATGGGATGCTGATCTCCACCGATACCCGTGAGCGACTCGTCGCGCAGACGCCGCTGGGCAGACTTGGGCAACCTCAGGAAGTTGCCGAAGTGTTTGCCTTCTTGGCCAGCGAGGAGGCAGGTTGGGTAAACGGACAAGTGATTCAGGCCAACGGGGGAATGTTCTGATGGAGAAAACGTCCACGGTAACAACACAATCCGACACCGCTTGCAAAGTCTTGACGGCGTTCGCCACGGCGCTCAACGACCGTGATGCCACCGGACTCGCTGAGTTGTTCACTCCCGAGGGGGATTTCGTCGATCTCCTCGGCCACTGGGCGCAGGGACGGGACGCCATCCGCCAGTCCCATGTCGCGGCCTTCTCCGGTCTGCTAGCCTCCGGCGCGTTCCTCTTTACGGAGACTCGCGAACGCCCGCTGGCTGCCGATATCACCGTATGTCACGGGATGTGGTCCGTCCCCGCCCATCAGTCGCCTGCGGGCGATACCGTGCCCGACCGCAGGGGCGTTCTGACGTCCATCGTGGTCACGACGCCTGCGGGACAAGCGATCCAGGCCGGCCACAACACCGAGATCCGAGCTACTACGGGGTGACGGGCCAGGCCCAGACGGACGTGTCGCCGGGTGCGTAGTTCATGCAGACGTCGGTGGCCTTGGCCACGACGCCCTTGTTGTTGAAGAACACCTTGGCCCAGTTGCCCCAGCGCGTGGCCACCTGTTCGTAGTAGACGTTGGTGGCGGTGTCCTCGGAGTATTGGCGGCGTGCTGCGGCGTCGAGCGAGAAGAACCAGTGGATGCGGTCCTCGGCCATCAGTTGGATGTCGGCGGGCCGGTTGTTCTTGTCGATCATGTAGCGCTCGAAGTACACCGGGCTGGTGTCGCGCGCGGCGGCCAGGTACTGCTCGGCATCGCAGGTGGTGATGATCATCCGGTGGGGGATCGGGAAGTCGTCCGTCGCATCGGCCGCTGCCGTGCCGGCCAACGTCGTTGCGGCGAAACCACATGCGGCGACCACCAGACCACTACGAATCGCGATGTTGCGCAAGGCCTTCATCATGGACTGTCTCCTTAGACTGTCGGGGCGGGTTCGGATTCCGTTGCCGGACTAGGCCATGGTTCGGGATTGGGCCGTTGCCGCACGTGCGTCGGCCACCAGAACCACTTGCCAAGCATCGCCGCGATGGCAGGTGTCATGAACGACCGGACCACCAACGTGTCGAACAGCAGCCCCAGACCGATCGTAGACCCGATCTGACCGATGATCGTCAGGCTGCTCACCGTCATCGACATCATCGTGAACGCGAACACCAGGCCGGCAGAGGTCACCACGGAGCCGGTCCCGCCCATCGATCTGATGATGCCCGTATTGAGCCCCGCGTGTATCTCTTCCTTGAACCGGGCCACCAGGAGCAGGTTGTAGTCCGCGCCGACCGCCAACAGGATGATCACGGACATCGCCATCACAAGCCAGTGCAGCGGGGTGTCGAGGAAGTGCTGCCAGATGAGCACCGACAGGCCGAACGAGGCGCCGAGCGATAACACCACCGTGCCCACGATCACGGCGGACGCGACCACCGCCCGCGTGATGATCAGCATGATGATGAAGATCAGGGCCAGCGAGGCGATTCCCGCGATGACCAGGTCGAAGATGTTGGCGTCGGACAAGTCCTTGAACGTCGCCGCGGTGCCCGCGAGATAGATCTTGGACCCCTCCAGTGGCGTGCCCTTGATCGCCTCCTTCGCGGCCTGCTTGATCGCGTCGATGTGCGAGATGCCCTCCGCGCTCATCGGATCGCCCTCATGGCTGATGATGAACCTCACCGAGTGCCCGTCGGGCGAGATGAAGTTCTTCATGCCCTTTTTGAACTCGGCGTTGTCGAAGATCTCGGGCGGAAGATAGAACGAGTCGTCGTTCTTCGAGGCATCGAAGGCCTCACCCATCGCGGCCGAGTTCTCCTGCATCGCCGCCATCTGGTCTGACATGCCCTTTTGGGTCTGATACATCGTCAGCATCATCTGCTTCATCGACTTCATGGTGACGAGCATCGGCGGCAGCGACGCACTCAACTGAGGCATGAGCTTGTCCAGCTCGTCCAGGTTCACGACGAGGCTGCCCAGTTGATCACTGAGGGCGTCGATGCCGTCCAAGGTGTCGAAGATGGACCGCGTCGCCCAGCAGAGCGGGATGTCGTAGCAATGCGGTTCCCAGTACAGATAGGAGCGGATCGGCCGGAAGAAGTCGTCGAAGTCGGCGATGTGGTCGCGCAGTTCGTTGGTGGTGGCGACGGTCTCCTTGGTCTTCTGCGTCAGGTCATGGGTCACGTCGTTGAGCTGTTTCATCAGCACCAACATGCGCTCGAGGTTCTCGATCATGCCCTGCATCTCGTCGGCCTGCTTGAGCATGCTGGCGAACGAATCCTGCTGATACTTCAGGTTCATCTGCTGGGTGGTGCCCTGCATGCTGATCTGGAACGGGATCGACGTGTGTTCGATCGGTGTTCCCAATGGCCGGGTGATCGCCTGCACCCGCCCGATGCCCGGCGTCTTGAAGACGGCCTTGGCGATCTTGTCGATGACGAGGAAGTCCGCGGAGTTCCGTAGGTCGTGATCGCTCTCGATCATCATCAGTTCCGGGTTCATCCGGGCCTGGGAGAAGTGCCGGTCCGCGGCTGCGTAGCCTTCGTTGGCGGGGAGGTCGGCGGGCAGGTAGTGCCGGTCGTTGTAGTCCGTCTTGTACCCGGGCAGGGTCAGCAGACCGACCAGGGACAGCGCGATCGTGGCGACCAGAATCGGGCCGGGCCAGCGGACCACAAGGGCGCCGATCTTGCGCCATCCGCGGGTGCGCATGGCCCGCTTGGGCTCCAGCAACCCGAAGCGACTGGCGATCGTGACGACCGCGGGACCGAGGGTCAACGCGCAGAGCACGACGATGAACATGCCGATCGCCAGCGGGACGCCGAGGGTCTGGAAGTAGGGCAGCCGGGTGAAGCTCAGGCAGAAGGTCGCGCCCGCGATGGTCAGACCCGAGCCGAGCACGACGTGCGCGGTGCCGTTGAACATCGTGAAGTAGGCGTCTTCCCTGCTCTCGCCCGTACTTCGCGCTTCTTGATATCGGCCCAACAAGAATATGGCGTAGTCCGTCGACGCGGCTATCGCGAGGGTGACGAGCAGGTTGGTCGCGAACGTGGAGAGTCCGATGATCTCGTGGAAGCCGAGGAAGGCGACGATGCCCCGCGCGGCGGCGAGTTCGAGCACCACCATGGCGAGCACGATCACCACGGTGACGAGCGACCGGTAGACCAGCAGCAGCATCACGATGATGACGGTGAACGTCACGGCCTCGATGACCTTTACGCTCTCGTCGCTGGCGATGTTCTGATCGGCGGAGAGCGCAGCGGGACCGGTGACGTAGGCCTTTACTCCGTCAGGTGGTGGAAGGCTGGCGACGATCTTCTGCACGGCCTCGACGGAATCGTTGGCCAGCGCCTCACCCTGGTTGCCCGCGAGGTACACCTGGAAGTACATGGCCTTGCCGTCGTTGCTCTGCGAGCCCGCTGCGGTAAGGGGGTCGCTCCACATGTCGTTGACGTGTTCGACGTGGGTGGTGTCGGCCTCGAGCTTCTTGACCAACTCGTCGTAGAAGTCGTGCGAGTTCTGCCCGAGCTTGTCCTGGCCCTCCAGCACGATCATGACGGAGCTGTTGGACGTGAACTCCTTGAAGGTCGAGCCGACGTGCTTCATCGAGATCACCGACGGAGCGTCGTCCGGGCTCATCGACACCGACCGCAGCTTGCCGACCTCCTCCAGCTGCGGAACGAGCACGTTCCCGAGGGCGATGATGACGATCCAGCCGAGGATGATCGGCAGCGCGAAGGTGCGGATGAACCGCGGCAGGCGATGCCGGGCCGGCGGCGCCGCATGTTTCGCGGTCGGGATGGTGTCGGTCGTGGGCTCGCGGTCGGGCGTGCGGTTGTCGGGCGAGGTCATGCGTTCTTCGCCAGACAGAACGTCTGGGCGTTCACGCCGTCGGTCGTCCTTTCGTCCTTGACTTCGTCGTCGACGGTGATGCGGCAGGAGATGGCACTACCGTCGCCCTGCGCAACGATGTTCGGGAGCACCGACGGTGCGGTGGTGCTCAACGTCAGTGACCACGGTAGAGCGGCGCCGTCGACCCGCACCGGCTTGGAGTTCAGGTCGAGGTAGTTGATGTCTGCATAGCTGCCCGACCCGAAGATCTCGTACTTGACGACCTTGGGGTTGAAGGGTTCGGCGTCGTCGGCAAAGTTTTTGGGCGTGACCAGAATTCCGTCGGCGCCGAAGAAGGTGCGCACGCGGTGGACGGTGAAGCCGGCGACCACGACCACGATGATGATCACGATGGGGATCCACGCTCTTCGCAAAACCTTGGTCATGACCCCTGCCCGAAACGACTAACTGAGACTAAAATGAGAGATTAGCCTATATAACTGTATTGTGGATAACCACGACGTGTGGCCAAATGACCGAATGGGCGTGACGTCAAGTACAACCGCTTAAACATGTGTTCCAGCTGACTCGGATCGCGCACTCCTGCAACATCTTTGAGATCGACGTTAGGATCCCGGCATGAAGGCGCTCACGCGGACTGGACTTGCTGCGGCAATTGCCGCCTTCTCGTTGGCCGCGGCCGCGGCAGGGCCGGCGCAGGCGGATCCCGATAGTGACTTCGCCAATGAGTTGCACTCGTACAGCATTTATGGCCAGAAGGACTTCAACGCCTGGATCGGCAAGATCCAGTGCAAGCGCCTGCGCACCGGCCTGGACGCCAACGCCGCCGAGGCCGCAGTGTTCCTCAAGACGAATCTGCAGCGCGGCACCTCGGAGCAGCAGATCTACCAGTTCCTCTCTGCAGGCATCAACTACTACTGCCCCGACCAGCGGTTCGTGGTCGACAGCCTGGCCGGACGGCCCCAGGCGGGATCCGAGCCCGCAGGCGCGCCGCTGCCCGCTGAGCAGGGATGATACGTCTCGCCGCGGCATCCTTGGTGGGCGCCGCGCTCGCGCTGTTCGCCGTCACCGGGCAGGCCGCCGCGGAACCGATCGACCCGGCCGGGTACGCCATCGGCCAGTGCTTCTCCGCCGGCGACGTGCCGCAGGTGAAGCCCACCCGGTTCGCCTAAAACTGTGACCATACCTGCGTCATGCAGGACATGACGTGATCGTCGTGGGGTCCAAACGGGGCGCGCGGCACGGCACCGACAATGCCATCGAGTGTCAGCCCAACTGCGCCCAAGGTGCCCGGCTCATCAACCCCATCGTCGTGCACGCGTGGAACCCGCAGTCGCCCACGACGCCGGGTTGTCCGCCGGATGTGCAGTTCTACTCGGACCTGACCATCGCGTACCCCGAGGGCGCGCCGCCCTGGATCAATCCGGGCACGACGTGGGACACCGGCACCGACTTCGTGACGGTGAACGGCATGCCCGGAGTGCACTACTCCGGGCCGACGCCCACGTGCTCCTGACCGTCAGAGCTCGACGGTCACGGGACCGACGTTCCAGATGTCGTCGCAGTACTGGGTGATGGCGCGATCGGACGAGAATTTCCCGCTGCGTGCGGCGTTGAAGATCAACATCCGCGACCAGGTGTCCCTGTCCTGCCACGCGGCGGCCACCTCGTCCTGACAATCCACGTAGGACTTGTAGTCCGCCAGGACGAGGAACGGATCGTCGTGCCACAGATTGTCCACCAGTGGGCGGAACACCTCGATGTCACCGTGGGAGAACTGGCCGGCGGAGATCAGCCCCAGCACGGCCTTCAGCTCGTCGTTGCCGTCGATGTAGTCGGCGGGACGGTACCCGTCGCGCTTGAGCTGCTCGACCTCGGATTCGTTCACACCAAACAGGAAGAAGTTCTCGGGTCCGGCCTCTTCGCGAATCTCCGCGTTGGCGCCGTCCAGCGTGCCTGTAGCAGCTGAGTTTACGACGTCGGTCACCGCGAAATTGTGGCAGCTAGGCGTGCACGGCGCACCCGCAGCGGACATCGCATCGGTGAACGCCCCGCCACGAGTGTGTGACCGCTGCTCAACCTGCACCCTTGCCGTTGTCGACGCGATACACCGCACCGTGGATCGCCGCCGCGTCATCACTGGCCAGGAACGCGATCGCCTTGGCGACGTCGGCTGTCTCCATGAATCCGCGGGGTGACGCGATCCGCATGATCAGATCCCAGTCGGCGTTCTCCGGCGCCTGGAACTCGGTGGCCTGCGCAGTCGGCATGCCACCGGGGCAGACCACGTTGACGCGCAGCTTGTCCTTGGTGAACTCGACGGCGAGGGCACGCGTAAGCCCGACGAGTCCGTGCTTGGCGGCGCAGTAACCCGCCGAGTAGACCTCGCCCTCGACCCCCGCGATCGAGGCGACGTTGACGATGTTGCCGCCTGCTTCCAGCAGATGCGGCAACGCCGCGCGACACAGGTAGAACGGACCATTCAGGTTGACCGCCAGGTCGCGTTCCCAGTCCTCGTCGGACATCGTCGGCGTGTGGCGCATCTGATGGAAGCCCGCGACGTTAACCAGCACGTCGAGCCTGCCGAACGCCGAGAGGCAGTCAGCCACAGCCTGCTTGCACGCAGCGGGCGTGGTGATGTCCACGGACGCATACTCCCCGCCGGGCACCTCGGCGAACACCTCGGCCATCCGCTCGGCGTCGCGGGCGATCCCGAACACCGAGGCGCCACGCTCGGCGAATATCCGTGCCGTGGCGGCGCCGAGCCCCGCCGACGTCCCGGTGATCAACGCGACCTTGCCGTCCAGAGCACTCATCGATCGACCTTCTCACGGCGCTGAACGTGCGTCGCCACCGCGTCGAGGCAAACCGTGACTTCGAGCCGACGCCACTGCGATACTCGGCGGCATGAGGATCGCCGGGCCGCTGCCCATTCCCATCGACAGGTGTCCGCTCCATTGCGACCTCGGCGGTCTGAAGCGGTGCCGCTGACATGACCAAACGAGTAGTGGTCTGGGGTACCGGCTTCGTCGGGAAGATGGTGATCGCCGAGATCGTCAAGCATCCCTCGTTCGACCTCGTCGGCGTCGGCGTGAGCAACCCCGAAAAGGTGGGCCGCGACGTCGGCGAAATCTGCGGGCTCGAAGCTCCGATCGGGCTGACCGCAACCGACGACGTGGCCGCGCTGATCGCACTCAAGCCCGACGCGGTGGTCCACTATGGGCCGACGGCCGCGCACGCCGACGACAACATCACGCTCATCACGCGCTTCCTGAGAGCAGGCATCGACGTGTGTTCGACGTCGATGACACCGTGGGTGTGGCCCGCGATGCACCTCAACCCGCTGAACTGGATTCAGCCGATCACCGACGCCTGCGAAACGGGCCGGTCATCGTGCTTCACGACGGGCATCGACCCCGGATTCGCCAACGACCTGTTCCCGATGACGTTGATGGGTCTGTGTTCGGAGATCCGCACGGTGCGGGCGTCGGAACTTCTCGACTACACCAACTACGAGGGCGACTACGAGTTCGAGATGGGCATCGGGAAGCCGCCGGAGCACCGGCCGCTGCTGGAGACCCCGGAGATCCTCATCTTCGCCTGGGGCGCAACGGTTCCGATGATCGCGCACGCCGCAGGCATCGAACTCGACGAGATCACCACGACGTGGGAGAAGTGGGTCACGCCCAACGAGCGCAAGACGGTCAAGGGCGTCATCGCACCGGGCAACGTCGCCGCCGTCCGATTCACCATCAACGGCGTCTACAAGGGCGAAACCCGGATCCAGCTTGAGCACGTCAACAGGATCGGGGCCGACGCCGCTCCGGATTGGCCTTCGGGCACCGACAACGACGTCTACCGGGTCGACATCGACGGCACGCCGAGCATCTTCCAGGAGACGGCGTTCCGCTTCACCGACGGTTCGGGGCGCGATGCCGCGGCGGCGGGTTGCCTCGCCACGGGACTACGCGCGCTCAACGCCGTGCCCGCCGTCAACGACCTGCCGCCGGGGTGGGTGACCCCTCTGGATCTACCGCTGATTGCTGGACAGGGCACAATTCGATGACGTGGCAGACGGAATAGGGCTCTCGGTCGGTGCTAGCGCTTTGCGGGCGGTCGCGGTCGGCCGGTCCGCGGTGACCCGATCGCCGGTACTGACGCGCTATCCGCACCGGCCCGCCGAGGTCGGCTTACCCAGCGAAAACCCACACCTCGCCGAGCGCGGGTTGATCATCACCGACTTCGTGGACCGCGTCGGCGATCCGGTGGCCATCGTCGCGGCCGACGGCTCGTCGCATCCCGCCGAAGTCCTGCTCGCCGACGCGCTGCGTTCGCTACAGCACGCGTTGACCGGCGGCCGACCGCCCGCCGAACCGGTCGGGATCACCCATCCGGCGCACTGGCGTCCAACGGCCGTCGAAGCGCTGCGCGGTGCACTCGACGGGCCTACTCTGCTGACCTCGGACGCCGTCGCGGCGCTCACCGCGTTGCAGGCCGACCCCGGCCTGTCCACCCGGGGCATCATCGCCCTCTGCGACGTGGGTGGGACCGGCGCCAGCATCACCCTGGCCGACGCCGCCAACGGTCTCCAGCCGATCGGTCCGACGATCCGTCACCCCGACTTCTCCGGCGACCTCATCGATCAGGCCCTGCTGAGCCGGGTGGTCGGTGATCTCGCCGCCTCGGGCTCGGTGGACCTGACGGGGACGTCGGCCATCGGAAACCTGGGCAGGCTGCGCGGGCAGTGCCGAGCGGCCAAGGAACGGCTGTCGACGTCGTCGGTCACGTCGTTGGCCGTCGAACTGCCGGGGCATCGCACCGAAGTGAGGATCACCCGCACCGAACTCGACGAGACCATCCGGCAGCCGCTCGACGGGTTCCTCGACCTGCTACAGGACACCCTGCAGCGCAGCGGGATTCGGCCGACTGACCTCGTCGCCGTGGCCGCGGTCGGCGGCGGGGCGCGCGTCCCGATCCTCGTCACGTCGCTGTCGGAGCAGCTGCGGGTCCCCATCATTACGTCCGCGCAACCGGAGCTGGCCGCCGCGATCGGCGGCGGCTTGAAGGCCGTCCGCGGGCTGGTTCCCGACGGTGCGACCTCACTGGCGCCGGCGGCGGTCGCCCCCGTCCCGCTGCCTCCCGTCGATCGGGGCGCACCGGCGTCGTCGACCTTTCGGGCTCTCGCGTGGTCGGACGCGGGCGACATACCCGAGCCGGCGCCCGCGGACCCCGGCTACTCCGATCCCAGGAATGACGAACCCGAGTACGAACCGTACGACCCCCGGCCACAGATCGCCTTCGCCGACCACGAGGCCGACGCAGAGGCAGCCGATGCGCCCGTGCGGTGGTACCGCCGCCCGGTCGGAATCCTCGCGATCGGCGTGCTCGCGCTGTTGTTGGCCATCGGCGCCGCCACGCTCTACGTGCTGCGGGGCGCCGAGTTCCAGGCGCCGTCACCCTCGTCGACCCCGGTGACGACCACGACCGCGCCTCCGGTCTCAGAGGCTCCGCCGCCCTCCCTGCAGGCTCCGCCGCCAGCCACCCAAGCACCGGAGCAGACCGTCTACCAGCAGGCGCCGCCACGGCCCGTCGTGACGGAGGCGCCGCCGCCGACGACGGAGGCGCCGCCGCCGACGATGACGACCGCGCCCACCACGGTGACGGTGACGGAGCCGCCCCCTACATCGGCGTCGCAGGCGCCGGTCATCCCGACGCTGCCCTACCAGACCATCCCGGGTCTGCCGTTCGTTCCAGCACCGATCCAACCTCCCTCGCCCTAGGATTGGTGGCATGACTGCTGCCCCACCCCCCGGTCGCTCCGCTCTCCCCCGCAAGCGGGGGTACCCCCAGCACCGGGACGGCCTGCTGTTCGACCCGAACACCTACGACCCGGCGGAGTTCGACGCCGAGACGCGGCGACTACTCCGCGCTACGATCGACTTCTTCGAGGGTCAGGGCAAGAAACGAGTCCTCGACGACGACCTGAAGGCCCAGTGGCCCGCCGACTTCGTGGAGTTCGTCAAGCGGGAGAAGCTCTTCGCCACGTTCCTGACGCCCTCCGAATTCGCCGACGGCAACCCCGACAAGCGCTGGGACGGCGCGCGCAACGCCGCGCTGGCCGAGATCCTCGGCTTCTACGGGCTGACGTACTGGTACACCGAGCAGGTCACCATCCTCGGCCTCGGGCCGGTGTGGCAGAGCGAAAACAAGGACGCCAAACTCAGGGCCGCCGACGACCTCGACGCCGGCGAGGTGATGGCGTTCGGGCTGTCCGAGCGCGAACACGGCGCCGACGTCTACAGCACCGACATGGTGCTCACACCGGCGAGTGAGGAAGACCAGGCCGACGGTATCCTCTACCGCGCGTCGGGGGAGAAGTACTACATCGGCAATGGCAACGTCGCGAGCCTGGTGTCGGTGTTCGGCAGGCGTGGGGATGTCGAGGGCCAGGATGCTTACGTGTTCTTCGCGGCCGACAGCCGACACGAGAACTATCACCTGATCGACAACGTAGTGCACATGCAGATCTACGTGAGCACGTTCCGTCTGGAGAACTATCCGGTGCGGGCCGAGGACATCCTGCACACCGGCGTAGAAGCCTTTGCCGCGGCACTGAATACGGTCAACGTCGGGAAGTTCAACCTGTGCTCGTCGTCGATCGGCATGTGCGAGCACGCCTTCTACGAGGCGATCACCCACGCGCAGAACCGCATCCTCTACGGCAACCCCGTGACCGACTTCGGTCACGTCCGGGTCAACTTCGTGGACGCCTACTCGCGCATGATCGCGATGAAGGCGTTCAGTCGACGTGCGATCGACTACTTCCGCAGTGCCAGCCTCGAAGACCGGCGCTACCTGCTGTTCAATCCCATGACCAAGGCCAAGGTCACGATGGAGGGTGAGACGGTCATGCGGTCACTGCACGACGTGATCGCCGCCAAGGGCTACGAGAAGAACACCATGTTCCGCGAGGTCGCCCAGCTGATCGGCTGCCTGCCGCGGCTGGAGGGCACCGCGCACGTCAACGTCGGCCTGGTGTTGAAATTCATGCCGAACTACATGCTCAATCCCAAGGCGTACCCGGAGATTCCGACCCGCAACGACGCCGTCAACGACACCTTCTTCTGGAACCAGGGACCGACCCGCGGCGCAGGTGCGATCCAGTTCGCCGACTGGACTCCGGTCTACGAGAGCCACACCCGGATTCCGAACGTGGCCCGGTTCTACGAGCAGGCGCGGGCGTTCCGGGAGATGCTCGTGACGGCGGCGCCCGACGCCGAGCAGGCCAAGGACCTGGACTTCCTGCTGAACGTCGGGCACGTGTTCTCGTTGATCGTTTACGGCCAACTGATCCTCGAGCAGGCCGCACTCGCTGGGCTCGATGACGACATCGTCGATCAGATCTTCACCTTCCAGATCAACGACTTCAACACCTATGCCGTTGCGCTGCAGGGTAAGCCGACCTCGACACAGGCGCAGCAGGACTGGGCGCGCGGCGCGATCCGCAAGCCTGTGCCAGACGCCGCGCGGTTCGGCCGCGTGTGGGAGCGTGTCAAGGCCTACGACGGCGCCTACGAGATGGCGCCCTGACCGGTCGTAGGTGCGCTTGACGCGCGCCTAGGCCATCTCGGGGACTCGTAGGTGGGCGATCACCAACTCGAAATCGTGCTCGTCGAGGACCTGGGCATCCGCGTCCCTGGATGCTGAGGCTCTGAGCTCATCCAATTGGACTTGGTTACGTTCCATCGCCTCGACGCTGTCGTAGGCCGCCGAGGAGACCGCACGGCCTGACGTGCGGTCGACCAACAAGCTTGCGCTGCAAAGACCTTCGAGTTCTTCGAGTGCGGGCAGGACAGTCGTCTTGAACATCTCGATACCCGGATCGACCTGGGTCGGAGCGACCTTGACCCACGTGACCCGGACGCAGGCGCCATCACCCGCAGCGTGTTCACGGTGCAGCACCGCGATCTCCCATTCGTCGACGGTCGGACTGCCGCCCATGATCTCCGCAGCGCGGCTACGCAATGACTGAACGGCGTCGGTGCTGGCGCGCATCGCCTCCTCTGATTCCCATGCGCTGGTGGTGATGCAGCGGCCAGACGACCGGTCGGCCAACACGGATATGCCGATGTGGCCTTCCAGGTCCTCGAGCTTGGGCATCACTGCATCGCGGACGTAGGCGATGCCTGCATCTACGGACGAGGGCATGGCCTCGATGGTGGTTGTTCGTGCATACATGATCTGCCTCCTCTGGACGGGGCAGCGTCTAGACGGCGCCGCCGTCGGGATTCATCGTCCTCCGCACGAGGGCGAGTGGCAATGGGCGCGGCGGCCGACGATCAATGGTTCGCGCGCTGCGTCTTCTCGATGACGACGAGCGCCAGCGGGATTCGTACCTCGGCGGGCGACGCGGCCAACCGTTCTGCGACACCTGAGGAGAGTTCGTCGAGGAAACCGGCGACGCGTTCTGCTGGCAGCGCGGCGGCCAGGGTCGGGAACGCTGTCACGCGCAGGAACGTCACCCATCGCGCACCGAGTGAGTCGGACTTCTTGTCGACCAGGTACTGAGCCCAGAAGCGGTCCTCGGCGTCGAACACTTCGACGTGTTCGACCGTCAGCTTCTCGAAGGTGCCCGAGGGGGCGAAGGGGGAGAGGAAGTCACGGGCGCGGCGGCCGACGATCGGCAGCGTCATCCCCCGTAGTTCGTCCTCGGTCAGCAGTTCCCGCGCGACGAGGTCGATCAGCGTGTCGTAGACGGCGTCGAGCACGGGCCGGTGGCCGAAGTCGCCGTCCTCGCCGAGCGCCATCGTCATCACCACCAGCCGTCCACCCGGGCTGAGCTCGCGGCCGCGGAACGCGACGAACTCGTGCCAATCATGCGCCGCCTGTCTGGCGTATTCGGTGCGCACCTCCTCGTCGGAGCTGTACGCCACCAGGACGTGATCGGGGACGGGCATCGGCGTGCGCGCCAGCCACTGGATCGACCAGGCCGACCAGGCCAGGTTCACGCTATTGGACGGCACGATCTGGGAGTAGAAGGACCGTCCGACCGCGGACGCGAACGTTGCGTGGTCCTTCTTGAGGTAGGTGTCGGGGTCATCGCTCAGGGTGCGAAAGAGCTCGGTGAAGTCGTTCTCCGGCACGTCGGTATGCGTCACCAGCACGGAGTGTTCGGGCCGGGTCCGCTTGCGCAACACGGCGATCGCCGCCCCGATGGAAAGCAGCGAGTTGTGCCCGGTTGCCGCGCCATAGTCCGCGATCACGATGGGCCTTGGCGACCGGGGGAGGGGCACCGCCTCGGCGGCGTGCTCGAAAAGCGTTATCGCCCGCTGCAATCCGGCTGCCTGCAGCCGCGAAGAGGCGGTGTAACGGCCGCTGTCCATGGGCTCCGGTTGCACCACGACACTCGATTGGGGCATACCGCAAACGGTAACCCGTCCAGCGCGCCGACGTGACAGACTGCGGTTCATGAAGAGCCGGACAGCACCCCGGATCCTGACCTTCGTCGCCGTACTCACGATGGTCGCCGCCGCGATCGGGTTCGTCCTCGTGCTGATTCTCAACGCGTTCGTGTTCGACGAGTACGACGCCTACGGCGAGATTCCCATCCCGGGATCGAGCAGCCTTCAGCTACCCGCGGGCGACGCGACGGTCACCTTTCACACGGTGCTCATCGGCGGCAGCGGTAACGGCCTGCCCGTTCCGCCCCTGAAGTACCGCATCACGGGGCCGGACGGCGTCGATGTGCAGCTGACCGAGGATTACGGCAGCACGACGACGGTGAACAACGCCGCGCGGGTTCGCATCGGGTATCTCCACGTCCCCGTCGAGGGCATCTACGACATCGAGCTCGACGGAAACGTCAGCGCGTACCTCAACCCCACGCTCGCGTTCGGGCACGGCACCAGCTTCGGAAGTCTGCCGTGGATCCTAGCGGCGGTCTTCGGGTTTGGCGTCGTCGACCTGCTGATCGCGCGGGTCTGGGCGGCGCGGGTCAGGCGGAGCGGACAGGCCACCCCGGCGTGGACCGTAGGCGACGACGTGCCGCCGCCGATCCAGGCAGTCCCGACGTACACCCCCTCGGACGAGGGCATCCGCATCCAGACGCTCAATACACTTGCCCGGCTGCGTGATTCGGGCGCGCTGACCGAGGACGAGTACGAGGCTGAGAAGGAGCGGATGCTCGACGGCCTTTAGGAGCCTCAGTGCCCCCGCTTGACCCATTCGTCGTAGTTGACGATCTCGTCGCCGATCACCGTGGTGTCGCCGTGCCCGGTGTAGACCACAGTCGGGCCGGGCAGGGTGCCGAGGCGTCCGGAGATGGACTCCAGGATGGTGGGGAAGTCGGAGTAGGACCGTCCCGTCGCGCCGGGGCCACCGCTGAACAGGGTGTCGCCGCTGAACACGGCGCCGAGGTCGGGTGCGTACCAGCAGACCGAGCCCGGGGAGTGGCCCGGGGTGTGCAGCGCGCGCAGTTCCACGTCGCCGGCCTGAAGGACCAGCCCGTCGTCGACGCTGCGGAAGTCGTCGTCAGGGTGGGTCATGCGCCACAGCACGTCGTCTGCGGGATGCAGCAGGACGGGCGCGTCGAGGGCCTTGCCGAGTTGGGGGGCGACGGTGACGTGGTCGTTGTGGCCGTGGGTGCACACGACGGCGACCACGTTGCGGCCCGCGACGGCCTCGATGATGGGTTCGGCGGTGTGGGCGGCGTCGAACACCACGACGTCCTTGTCGTCACCGACGATCCAGATGTTGTTCTCGACGTCCCAGCTGCCGCCGTCGAGCTCGAAGGTGCCGCTGGTGACCAGTCGTTGGATGGCGGTCACTAGAGGATCACCACCGAGCGCAGGACCTCGCCGGCGTGCATCTTGTGGAAGGCGTCTTCGATGCCATCCAGCCCGATGCGTTCGGAGACGAACTTCTCCAGCGGCAAGCGGCCTTGGCGGTAGAGGCTGATCAGGGTGGGGAAGTCACGTTCGGGCAGGCAGTCGCCATACCAGGAGGACTTCAGGGAGCCGCCGCGGGAAAAGAAGTCGACCAGCGGCATCTCAAGCTTCATGTCCGGTGTCGGCACGCCGACCAGGACCACGGTGCCGGCCAGGTCACGCGCGTAGAACGCCTGCTTCCAGGTTTCGGGGCGTCCGACGGCGTCGATGACGACGTCGGCGCCGTTACCGTCGGTCAGGTCCTGAATGGTTTCGACGACGTCGAACTCCTTGGCGTTGATGGTGTGGGTGGCGCCGAAATCTCGCGCCCAGTTCAGCTTCTGGTGGTCCGTGTCGACGGCGATGATCGTCTTGGCACCGACGAGCGCGGCGCCGGCGATGGCGGCGTCCCCGACGCCGCCGCAGCCGATGACCGCGACGGTGTCGTTGCGGCTCACGTTGCCGGTGTTGATGGCCGCGCCGATGCCAGCCATCACCCCGCAGCCGAGCAGGCCGGCGACGGCGGGATCGGCTTCTGAGTCGACCTTGGTGCACTGGCCTTCGTGGACCAAGGTCTTGTCGGCGAAGGCGCCGACGCCCAGAGCAGGGGTGAGCTCGGTGCCATCGGTCAGGGTCATCTTCTGGGTGGCGTTGTGGGTGTCGAAGCAGTACCAGGGGCGGCCGCGCTTGCAGGCCCGGCACTGCCCGCACACCGCACGCCAGTTCAGGATGACGAAGTCGCCGGGTTCGACGTTGGTGACGCCCTCGCCGACGGATTCCACGGTGCCCGCGGCCTCGTGGCCGAGCAGGAACGGATACTCGTCGTTGATGCCGCCTTCGCGGTAGGTCAGGTCGGTGTGGCACACGCCGCAGGCGATGATGTCCACCACCACCTCACCGGGACCGGGGTCCGGGATGACGATGTCGACCAACTCGACAGGCTGTTTCTTTCTCCGAGAGATGACGCCGCGCACCGTCTGACTCATGAAGTACAACCTAGCGGCCGAGGTGGGAAACTTGGTCAGTGATCCCCGCCCTCTTTCTGTCCCACGGCGCACCGCCACTCGTCGACGACGAGAATTGGGTGGCCGAGTTGGCCGGGTGGTCGGCGCGATTACCGCAGCCCGACGCGATTCTGGTGGTGCGACGAGTTTCGACGAGGGGGTCAGTGGCTTCGGCGACTGGTCGGGCTCAGGCTGAACGCCTCGACGAGGAGTCATGCCGAACTGGACGAGGCGGAGGAACTCGACGAGGGCGACCCCGACGACTTCGGCGCCGGCACCGCTGCACTGCGGGAAGGATTGCCCGCGGCGATCGTGTTCGGTTGGTACTGCGGCACCGACGCGCGCCACGTGGCGGCGATCTGGCGCCGACTGACGTCTCACTAGGCTCCTGGAGCATGTCCGCTCTCGAAGCCCTCGCAGACTGGCCGGTCCTGACTGCGGCGGCCGCGTTGATTGGGCCGTCCGGGGTTCTTGCGGAGTTCGGCGACACCGGTCGCAGGTTCGCGCTCGCGTCGGTGACGAAGCCGCTGGTCGCCCGCGCGGTCCAGGTCGCGGTGGAGGAGGGCGTCGTCGAACTCGATACTCCGGCGGGGCCGCCCGGATCGACAGTGCGTCACCTGCTCGCTCACGCGTCGGGTCTGTCGATGCGGTCATCTGATGTCATCGCCGAGCCCGGTAAGCGGCGCGTCTACTCGAACGAGGGCTTCGGCGTCCTCGCCGGTGTGGTCGAACAGGCGTCGGAGATTCCGTTCGACCGGTATCTGACCGAAGCGGTCTTCGAACCCCTCGGCATGGGCGCGTCATCGTTGGAGGGCGACGCAACTGCCGCCGGTTTCGGGGGTGAGTCGACGGTGGCGGACCTCGCCCTGTTCGCCGCTGATCTTCTGCGGCCCGCACTGGTGTCACCGCAGATGCACGCCGACGCCATCTCGGTGCAGTTCCCCGGACTGTCGGGGGTCCTGCCGGGGTACGGCGCTCAACGACCGAACGACTGGGGTTTGGGTTTTGAGCTCCGTGATGGCAAGTCGCCGCACTGGACGGGCTCGTTGAACTCGGGTCGCACGTTCGGGCACTTCGGTCAATCGGGCACGTTTCTCTGGGTGGATCCCAACGCTGACCTGGCCTTGGTCGCACTCACCGACCGTGACTTCGGCGACTGGGCGCACCCGCTGTGGCCGGCGCTCTCTGATGGAGTGCTGAGAGAATTCGGGACACACTAGCGCAACAGTGGCCCCACAGGGCACAATAGACACGCACGAAACAACTGCATCTTTTTGGCAACGCCAGGTCGTCGGGGAAGACGTCCCTTTTGGAGCCGAAGGAGCAGATGATGCGTGCATCGAACCAGTTCGCCGACACGGCCACCGGTGTGGTGTATGTCCACGCCTCGCCCGCGGCGGTATGTCCGCACGTGGAGTGGGCGCTTTCGTCGACCCTGTCGGCGAGGGCGAACCTCAAGTGGACACCGCAGCCCGCGATGCCTGGACAGCTTCGTGCTGTCACCAATTGGGTGGGTCCCGTCGGCACCGGCGCCGCCTTGGCGAATGCGCTGCGCTCGTGGTCGGTGCTTCGCTTCGAAGTCACCGAAGACCCCACCGAGGGCGTAGACGGCCATCGTTGGTGCCACACCCCGCAACTTGGTCTGTGGAGCGGCGTGATGAGCGCCAACGGCGACGTGATGGTTGGCGAGATGCGCCTGCGCGGACTCATGGCCTCCGGCGCGGACGCGCTGGCCGCCGAAATGGACACGGTGCTCGGCACTGCGTGGGATGAGGCCCTCGAGGCCTACCGCGGTGGCGGCGACACGGGTGAAAGCTCCTGGCTGAACCGCGGAGTCGGCTAGCCAGCCCTGTGGAAGGGTGGCGAGTCGGGCTCGCGTGGAGGGTGTTCGTCTGGGTAGCGGCAATCCTCGACGGCGACGGGTTGCCCTGGGGTGGTGCGTCATACATCGCCGCGAATTGTTCGGCTACGTCGCCTGGCCGGGGGTCACGACTGACCCGCCGACTTCACTTTCGAGCCGCGGCGCGGCCTATCGTGAAGGGATGCCAGAAAGGTTGCCGCGGTCAAAGCCGCGCATCCACCGCGAGCCATGCTCCGGTTACTCAATCCAGCGCTCCGGCTGCTGCTGCGGACTCCCCTCATCGGCCCAGCGCTTGCCAAGCGGCGCGCCGTGGACATGCTCAAGGACACGTTAAGCTTGTCGGAACGGTTGGCGTGCAAGGCAGTTGGGCTTGCTAGATCTACCTATCGTTGTCTCCCGCAGGCGCAGACCCCGGCCGATCCTGATGCGCAATTGCGGGCCTGGTTGCGCGTGTATGCCACGAAACGCCCGTGCCATGGGTTCCGGCGGGCCTGGGCGGCGTTGCGCTACGACGAGGGGCGTGAGGTCAACAAGAAGACCACCGGCTGTGGCGCGAGGAGGGCCTGCAGGTGCGGGTGCGCAGCCCATGCAAGCGGGCCGGGGTGTCCTCGATTGCGCCGGTCGCAGCGGATGCGCCGAAGGTGGTGTGGGCGATCGACTTCCAGTTCGACTCCACCGTCGACGGCAAGGCGTCAAGATCGCGTCGATGATCGACGAACACACCCGCGAATCGCTGCTGAACATCGTCGACAGGTCGATCACCGCCGAACGTCTCGTCGCCGAGCTCCAAGCGGTGTTCGCCGCCGCTGGCGGCCCACCCCGAGTGCTGCGGATGGACAACGGCCCTGAACTGGTTTCCCAAGCGTTGCAACGGTTTTGCGACGGGAAGGTCGGAATGATCTACATTCCCCCGGGGACTCCGTGGAACAACGGCTACATCGAATCGTTCAGCAAGCGACTCAGGAAGGAGTGCCTCAACCGCAACCACTGGAACACCCTGTTCGAAGCCCGAGTGGTCATCGGGGACTTCAAGCGCGACCACGATCACGGCCACCGGCATTCGGCCCCAGGCTACCGAACGCCAGCCGAGTATGCTGCGGCATGCAGGCACATCCACGCCCCGTCGGCCTGCCAGATCAACTGAATCCGGACCGAAGTCAGCCCTACCGGCAGGACTTAGAGTCGGGGACTTGCCACCGTGACCGTTGGTGCTTGGAAGACTTCGAGAACACGCAGGAACCGGGCGCGGTCACCCTGAATGGCGGCCGTTAGGTCGTCGAGTCGGGTCCCCGCCGCCAGCGCATACAATTCGTCGAAGGTGATGATCAGGGTGGCGTCGGCGGGGTAGGGGGGTGTGCCGTCCCGAAGGGCGGAGCGTGCGTCCTCGGCGACGTGCAGCCAGAAGCGTTCCTCGCCCACCTGAAAGGCGTAGGTGCCCGCTGGCGGAGGCGCGTCGGCGCGCTCGAGGGCGGCCTGCATGTTCATCGCCAGCCACGCCGCGCGGCTCTGATCTTGGGGCTGATACAGCTCGGGTAGATCCAAGCCCCACAGCATTAACGCACCGAGCGCGTGGGCAAGTTGTTCGCCGCGGGCGGTGAGCTGATACCCGCTGCTGCTGCCGGTGCTCCGTTCGGAGCGGGCGATGACCTCGGCGTTTTCAAGTCGTTTGAGACGCGCGGCGAGCATCGTGGTGCCAATCCCGGCCAGGCCGTCGTGCAGTTCGCCGAAGCGTTTGGGGCCGCGGGCGAGTTCGCGGACGATCAGGACCGTCCAGCGTTCGCCGAGGAGGTCCATCGCACGGGCCAAACTGCAGTTCTGGCCGTAGCTGCGTGGCGCGGTCATGATCCACGACGGTGCAGGTCGGCATCTGCTGATGTCAAGCCGCCTTGCTGGTAGCCCGCGACGCTCTGCCGGGACGTTGTGCGCGTCCGCTGCCGTTCACCCATGACCCAAACCCTCCTGCTGCGATTTACTGCTCGTCAAATTACTCCATTACCTTATAGCAGTAACTACTCGAAAACAAAGTAATTCGGTGTAGTGTCTGGAGCGTTACTCCATCGACCATCCCGCTAGGAGCACCTGATGCACACACTGCCGATCACTCTGGTGACCGCCGCGGCCGGCAAGACCGGCCGCCAGACCGCCCTGTCCCTGCTTGAGCGCGGGCTGCCCGTCCGTGCGCTGGTGCGCCGTGAGGATTCCCGCGCCGCGGAGCTACGTAGCCGGGGCGCCGAGGTCGTGGTCGGCAACCTCAACGACGTCCGCGACGTCCGGCGTGCACTGCACGGGGTGCAACGCGCCTACTGGGCCGCGCCAGTGGTGCCCGGCGCGTTGGAGGCCGCGACCTTGTTCGCCTCCGTCGCCGACGATGAGCGCCTGGAAGTGGTGGTGTCGTTGAGTCAGTGGTTGGCCGATCCCGGGCATCCCTCCGCCCATACCCGGACCGAGTGGCTCTCGGATCGAGTGTTCTCCCGGATGCCGTCGGTGGCCTCGATCACGGTCAACCCTGGGTTCTTCGCCGAGAACTACACCTACACCCTGGACGCGGTCGCGCAGTTCGGCGTGCTGACCGTGCCGTACGGAGACGGGTACAACGCCCCACCCTCCAATGAGGACATCGCGGCCATCGCGGCGGCGCTGCTCGCCGATCCGGGCCCACACTTGGGCCGCAGCTACCGCCCCACCGGACCGACCCTGATCACTGCCGCCGACTTCGCCGAGATCCTGTCCCGGATCTTCGGTCGACGCATCCGCTATGTCGACGTGCCGTTCCCGATCATGGCCAAGGCCGCCAAGGCGATGGGCTTCAACGACTACACCGCCGTACAACTGAAGTGGTACGTCGAGGAACTCAAGCGTGGCACCTTCGCCGTCGGCGCCCCCACCGACGCCGTCGAACTCCTCACCGGCCGCGCTCCGGAGGACATGGAGACCATCGCCCGGCGTTACCTGCACACCATGGCCGGCACCACCCGCTCCCCGTCGGGGATGGCCCGCGCCATGACCGTGATGACCAAACTCACGCTCACCTCAGCACCCAACAGAAGCCGCTACTTCAGCGCCTACCAAGACGGTCTCGAGTACGGGACCCTGGCCGCGGACTCCGAACACTGGCACGACACCCACGATCCCGACCGGCAGCTGCACCCCGTCCCCACGCCCCACACCGCTACCACCGAGGCAGCGGTCCAATGACCGACGTTAGCCCAGATGTGCAGGCACAGTACGGAACCGGAGGCACCCGGACCAGCATCGAAGAGGCGCTTCGCGCCGCCGGCAAAGACCTCACCGCCCTGCAGCCGAGCGACTTCGCCACCTTCGAGGACTTCCACTCCCTGGGCCGCCTGGGCACCATCAGCCTGCTGCAGGCCGCCGCGGTCACCGCCGCCGACCGTGTGCTCGACGCCGGCAGCGGGATCGGGGGCACGGCGCGGCTGCTGGCCGCCGAGCACGGCTGCCACGTCACCGCCGTCGACCTCACCCCCGACTACTGCGACACCGCCCGCTGGCTCAACGCCCTGGTCGCGCTCAGTGACCGCATCGACGTCGTCGAAGGCGATATCAGCGCCCTCCCGATGCCCGACGCCAGCGTCGACCTCGTCGTCACCCAGCACGTCCAGATGAACATCCCCGACAAGGGATTGCTCTACCGCGAACTGCGCCGCGTACTGCGCCCCGGCGGGCGCCTGGCCCTATGGGACGTCACCGCCGGACCGCATCAACCCATCCACTTCCCCGTCCCCTGGGCCGACACCCCGGAGCGCAGCCACCTCATCACCCCCGACCAACTCCGCGAGGCCCTCCAGCACGCCCAGTTCCGCGTCGACACCTTCAATGACCTCACCGACTTCGCCGCCGCGGCGATGACCCCGGTCTTCGACGCACCACCGGACCCGCTGGGACTGCAGGTGCTCGTCCCCGACATTCAAACCAAGGGAAGGACCATCCTCGCCAACGCCCGCGAAGACCGGCTGCGGCTCATCCAAGCCGTTGCCGTCGCCGTCGCCAGCTAACAGCCACCTCACCGCACCGCCCCCCACAACGCTCACCCTCCCGGAGGAATCATGACCCACGCCGAACACCACGCCGCCACCGACGGCACCTCGTCGCTCTTCGTGGCCGGCGCCACCGGCGCCACCGGCGCCCGCGTGAGCAGACTGTTGCTCGAACGAGGACATCACGTACGGGCGTTCGTCCACCGCCGCGACGAGCGTTCCGAGGGGCTGGCCCGCGCCGGCGCCGACGTCGTCGTCGGCGACCTACACGATCTGGACGACGTCGCCGCAGCCCTGCACGGCACCCAGGCCGGCTACTTCGTCTACCTCATCGCCCCAGGGCTGATCGAGGCCACCGCGGTATTCGCCCAAGGCGCCCTCGACGCCGGTCTAGGCGCGATCGTGAACATGTCCCAAATCTCGGCCCGCCGACACACGAAAAGTCATGCCGCGCAACAACACTGGATCGCCGAACGGCTGCTGGACCGCGGACCCGTGCCGGTGACCCACCTGCGGCCCACCTTCTTCGCCGAGAACCTCCTGCTCAGCGCCCACGACGTCACCGAACACGGGGCGATACGCATGCCCCTTGGCCACGGCCGCCACGCCCCCATCACCACCGAAGACCAGGCGCACGTGATCGCTGCCATCCTGGAAAACCCTCACCCGCACGCCGGGGCCACCTACCCTTTGTACGGGCCGGTGGAAATGGACTTCGTCGAGATCGCCCGGGAATTCTCCACCGCCCTGGGCCGGCCCGTCGACTATCAGCCCATCGACTACGACGACTTCGCCGACACGCTGACGGCCATCGGATCCAGCGATCATCTCGTGCAGCACCTGCGCCACGTCTCCCAAGACTTCCAGCGTGGCGTGTTCGCCGGCACCAACGACGTCGTCGCGCGCATCGGCCGCAAACAACCCGTCACTGTCGCCGAATTCGTCGATAAGCATCGCGGGATCTTCTCACCCGCGCCCAATCTGTCGGGCCACCCCGCGTGACCGCGCTGCGGCCCCGCCAACGTCGCGGCGGCCCCCATACCCAGTCCGGGGCGATCAGCATCACTGCCCCATCCGAAACGGTGTGGGAGCTGATCACCACCGCCGACACCATCTGCCAGTGGTACGACACCTGGGACACCGTGGAGCCCGACACCGCCGACCCGCGACTAAGGGTCGGAACGGTGTTTCGGCTCACCCGCTACCGCCACGGCCGTGGCCGTGGGCACACAGCCCTCTGCCGCGTCACCGACTGCACCGCGCCCATCCGGCTGCAATGGGAGCAATCCGCACCCCACACGCCCACCATGTCGGTGACCTTCCACCTCATTCCCGGCGCCGACGCCGGCACCATCGAGCTCCGCCATACCCGTACCTGGAGTACGCCCTGAACGCCAGGAGTCCAGCAGCGCTGCTCAGCGCCCCCGTAGACCACGACACCCATCCACAACCACCCCTGAAACGGAGCACAGCATGAACGATCAACGCTTCCTGGTAGTCGGCGCCACCGGCCACGTCGGTTCTAAGATCGCGATCCTCCTGTCCAACAAGGGATACGACGTCACCGCGCTGGTACGCAGGGATGGCGCCACCATCCGCGATCCACACCAGCAAATCATCCGCTACCTCACCGGAGACCTGGCAGACGAGGCATCGATGATCAAGGCCGTCGACGGCATCGACGTGGTCATCTCCACCGCCAACGGCATCGTCCCGCAAAAGAAGTCCGACACCGCCGCCAGCGTCAACGACCACGCCCTGAAGTTCATCGACATCTGCAACGCGCTGGCGTCACCCGGTTTGTACAGTCCTCCACACCGAGCTACCCCAACGAAGGCCGCGTGCCCGAACTAGCCGGAAAACGCCGGCTCGAAGCACGCCTGCAAGCCTCGCCGATTCAGTCGGTCATCGTGCGCAACGCCGCCTTCATGGACGTCTTCCTGGTCATGGGCGGTTTCACACAAGCCCGTGATCGCTCCGCACACTCCACCGTGGACCGCAACTACGGCTTCACCAAACTCTGGGGATCGCTGACCGGCGACCTGGCCGAAAAGCGGGGCGTCTTCCTGGCCCCCGGCGGCGCCAAACACGGCACCCCCATCATCGCCACCCGCGATGTCGCCGAGATGATCGTCGGCGCGGCACTGCAGCCTGGAACCCAAGACGTCCTGATCGAAGCCGGCGGCCCGCAATGGCTGACCTGGCGTCAAATCGCCGACATCATCGGCGACGAGACCGGCCGCAAAATCCGCATCATTCCGATCCCGGCACGGCTGGCGCGGCTCAACCAGAGGCTGGCTCAACCGTTCTCCGCGTCAGCGGCCAGCGTCTTCGCACTCATGGGGTTCGTCGCCGCCTACCAACCCCACTGGGACTCCGCACCTGTCGTCGAAGAACTTTGCCTACCCCCACAACTCACCGTCGCCGACTACCTCGACCTGAACTACCACCCGAGCAACACCCATGATCGCAAAACCGACGAGAGGTCCGTTGAATCAATGCGGTAAAGGGCATCGTCGTCTAATTGTTCCCGCTGGCCGGTGTACGGTCGGCGAAGGTGAACAACCCGTGCCCGCTGTCGTAAGGAACGAGCTCCAATCGTCACCATTTGAACAGTCTGGGCAAAGCGGCGCGGTCACCGGCAATAACAAAGATGAGCCCACCTCCGCCACCTGCATTCGGTGCTGGGCTACCGAACGTCGGCCGAGTACGCTGCGGCGTGCAGGCACACCCCCACCCCGGTCGCCTGCGAGATCAACTGAATCCGGATCAAACAAACCCGACTCTAATTCGGGGTGGACTCAGTAACGGGGACTCGCCAGAAGCTCAGCCCGATCGCGATGACCGCTACCCCGATCGCAACGAACGCCACGTACGTCACGGCTGCCGATCCCATGGCGGCCTTGAGAGCGACAACTTCGCCTTGCTGGCCAAGTTCTTGACGCAACGAGGTGTTGTCATGGTGGAGTGCAGCGATGACGGTGGCTGCGGCGTCGAGGTTGTGTGACAGTTGGTGCATTCCCGAGTTTTCGCATTTCAGAAGCGCCGCGACAACTACAAGATCTAGCAGTCTGGGAAACCCGCGCGGGGCGCGGCCCAACAGTTGCGGGACGTGTCGTGCGGAGCCGGGCAATCGACCACGGGACATGAGCGTTGCCAGTCTTAGTCCGATGTCATCGCATCCCAACACCGTTGTCAAAGTCTCACTTACACCGTCACCCGACAGCAACCGTGAAGAACTACGTTGGTGTGCAACACAATAGGGAATATGCGGCGCTGGATAACGGTCATATCGACATCGGTCGTATTCCTCTGACAATGGGCACGGCGGGCTGGAGGACTCCGAATCGGCTTCGTAGGCTGCCTCGAACGCGTCGGCATCAACGGGGTTGTCGTAGATCACGATGATCTTGGTGTCGGGCATCGGCTCACCTTCGGGTCAGGCGTTCGAGATCTCGTTAAGGTCGAGCAGTGCGACGGTGTCGCTCCCGTAGTAGCTGACGTACAGATGTGAGCCGTCGGGGCTGACGGCCACCCGGGTGGGGCTGCTGCCCACCGCGATGGTTCGGTCGTCGTCGCCGTCGACATCGATTTGCGCGACGATGTTGAGCAGGCTTCGCGTCGTGTAGAGCACGCGTCCGTCGGGGCTCTGGACAAGCGCACTGGTGCCGCCTCCGAGTCCACGGGTATCAACCAAGGTGCCGTTGACGGCGTCAATGATCGCCAGTACGCCGTTGACGTCGTTGCCGGCGACGTAGAGCACGGTACCGCCGCGGACCAGCGCCACCGAGTAGGGCCGGCCGGGCACGTCGACGACGGCGGTGACGACGCGGAGATTGATGTCGACCACCGACACCCCACCCGCCTGCGCCACGAAGATCCGGCCCCCGTTGGGATCGACGGCGATGCCAGCTGGGTTGGCGCCCACGCGAATTCCGGTCGAGATGCCGCCGTCGGCGTCCAGCACCACGACGAAGCCGTCGTCGCCGGCGTTGGTGCTGACGTAGACCGAGCTGCCGTCGGCGGCGACGGCAATCCCCGACGGCACGCCGCCCACCGCAGCGGTCCCGATCACGGTGTGCGTCGCGGTGTCGATCACCGACACCGTGCCGTCGCCTTTGTTGGTGACGTAAACTCGCGCGCCGTCGGGGCTGCCTACCACGTCGACCGGGCCGACGCCCACCGCGATCGTGGCGGTGGGCCGACCCGTCGCGGTGTCGATCACCGCAACCGAGTCGGCGCCGTTGACCGCGACGTAGAGGCGCCCGCCGTCTGGGCTGACGGCCAGCCCGATGGGCCCGTCTCCGACCAGAACCTGGATCGAGCCCGAGCCCGGTGGCGACTCGCCACCCACCGGCGGGCCGACCAGCACGTCGGCCGGTGACAGGCGCACCGGCACCCGCGCCTCGGTGGTATCCGGGCCGCTCAACCCGATCAGCTGCGCACCGCGGTGCAGCAGGGTTTGGATGACACCGAGCAGTCCGGGCAGCCGAAGGGCAGCGCCGTTGTCCACGGTGACCGTGAACGAGTCGGTTCCCCCGGCAGCCGCCAGCGCGACATCCGGTGTGTAGGTGTAGCCGCCCGTGTCAGTGAGGTTGACGGTGCCGGCGGTCGGGGCACGGGTCACGGTGTAGGTCAGCGGGGCACCGGTCTGGCTCTCGGCGTTGAGGTTTCCGGTGACCACGCCCGCGGCGCTCACCCGCGCCTGGCTGGGGCTGGCCGTCGGCGCCCGGTTGAACAGGGTGTAACGGATGTAACGTACGGCGTCGGCGACGACGTCACGCAGCGGAGTCGACGGCCGCGCGCTGTCAGGGCGGCCTGCCCGAACGGGCGGGGCCCCGGTCTGGCTCTCGGCGGTGAGGTTTCCGGTGACCTCGCCGGTGGCGCTCACCCGGGCCTGGCTGGGGCTGGCCGTCGGCCGGTCAAACGGGGTATAACCGATGTGACGATCGGCGTCGGCGACGACGTCACGCAGCGGAATCGACGGCCGCGCGCGGTCCGGGCGGCCTGAACGGACGGGCGGGGCACCGGTCTGGCTCTCAGCGGTGAGGTGACGTGCGGCGTCGGTGGGGACGTCGCGCGGCGGAGTCGACGGACGCGCGCTGTCCGGGCGACCTGACCGGACGGGCGGTGCCTGCCGGTGCCCAACCGGACGCGTGTCCGAACTCGCCGCGTCCGCACCGGGGACTGGTGAATGGGTCTGCGGCGGAGTAGGTTCGCCACTCGCCGTGGCGGCAGCTCGCCCGGCGTCGCTCGATGCAGCGGTTTCGGCAGCCGCTGTCGGTGACCCGCTGAGCAACACCGCGCCGATTCCCAAAGTCAGCGCGGCCGCTGGGAGCCAGGTACTGGCGGACGGGCCTGCAACCGGCATGTCACTCCTTGGACCCTCGTTGCGGTAGCAGTGAACTTACGCTGCGCCGCGCTATCCGCGGTAGACCGTTTTGGCGATGGGCGGACACCATTAACCGCAGCGACACATCGGCACGCCTGACGGGTTGGTGGCCCAACGGGCTGACCGTAGCTGCGGGCCGCGGTGGTGGAGCAGGGCCGTAGATCTGATCCTCTGGCCAGTGCACCCGAATCTTGGAGACCATGTGGTGTGGCATCGGCTGCATTCGTGATCGCCGACGCTGCGCGGGCGGCCGCGGCTACGGAGTTCAGTCATCGGAGACGATCCGACGGGCCTTCACCGGCCGGTAGGCATTGAGTAGCGGCACGTCATTCGGTGCGTTGACGACCTCGGTCCGGGAGTGGCGGGTGTCTGCGGCGGTGTAGGGATGAGGTCGCCCTACAACGTCGACGGCACCGTCGACGGTGCTGCGGAGTGGGCGGCGTTCCTGGTGTGCGAGGACATGGACGGGTTCGGCCCCGAGTTGACCGAGATCAACACGAGGACACCGGGTGAATACCTCTACTACGTCAAAGGGTTCGCCGGAGCTGGGACATTGGCCGGGTCCGCGGCGACGGTGACGGTCACCGACCGCAGCGTTCTGGCAGCCCCGACGATGTTCACCGCGCCCGACGGGACCGGCGACCACTGGTCGGTCTTCGCGCTCACCGTGTCGGCGACCGGAGCGGTGACCGTCACATCGGTCAACCAGATCAGCGTGACGGAACCGACGCTCGCCACACCGCCGCCGGTGATGACGCTCTAAGGGTCCGCCGACATCTGTCAACAGCGTGTGGTCCGCCCGGTGAACAGAACTCGGCCGCAGATCGAACCGCGCCGAGGCCCCGGCGGGGTGTCGTGCTGATTCCTCGGATGAAAACGGCGTACTTTGTCATGGATAATGACAATCATCCATGAAACGAATCAAATCGATTGTGGGCCAAGCTGTTTGAGCCGCCGATGTGTCACAGTGACGATAGGCGGATGCGTGGCGGCGACTCGAACCTTGCGGTGCTTGGCGTACTTCTTCGCGGTCCAACTCGAGCGCACGACGTGCGTACGCCGCGCGTCGACAATGCCAATCACGTCGCAGTCGACGGTGTGGCGGTGAAAGGCTCGCGGGTTGCGGCCAAGCCGTCGCACTTCCGCGTAGGGGCACGCAGGTTGACCATAGATACGTTATCGGCATACTGAAAGTATCCCGATAGGGGATACTCGTAGTACAATCGGAGTCATAATGGCTGACGTCACGACGATCAAGGTGTCCAAGCCGCTGCGCGACCGCATCAGTGCGGCCGCCGCGCAACGTGCTCAAACGGTGCAGAATTTCATGGAACAGGTCATGGACGAGCACGACCGGTCCGAGCGCCTGGCGGCCGTCGCCGCAGCCATGAGCGGCGCCGATGCCGAGACGCTGAACGACTGGCGTTTGGAGACCGCGGACTGGGCCACGGTGGACGCCGATGGCGACGGTGTTCAGTGACCGGCGCGCTCGCGCCCGGATCGGTCGTGTGGGTCACCCTGGATCCCACGGTGGGACGCGAGCAAGCCGGCCGCAGACCGGCTGTCGTTGTGGCCTCCCTTGGCTATTTGGAGGCAGTTACCGAATTGGTGATCATCGTTCCCGCGACGACCTCGGACCGGGGATGGCCGCAGCACGTACAGCTGGCCGGACCGGCGCTCACCCTTTCTCGTCCGACCTTCGCCATGACCGAACAGCCGCGCACCATC
>JBBRTH010000053.1:0-42149 GCA_038244615.1 Mycobacteriales bacterium
CTACGGCGAGCCAGTGGTGGTCGACGACCCATGGGGTTACGGCAACTCACTCGAGTGGGCGACCAGCTGCCCGCCGCCGCGGCACAACTTCACCGAACTGCCCCGGATCCGTTCGGAGCGCCCGGCATTCGAGCTGCACTACCCGCACATGGTCGAACGGATGCGGGACGAGGCCCACGTCGGCCAGGGTCCGCACCCGGGCCACGGCGACGTCACAGAGCTCGACGACGTCAAGGTTCGTTCCTGACCGGGCCATAGAACGCTGTTCGTAGGGGTGAACACGTCACGGGTGTCGGTCCTCATCACCGTCACCGGAGTCGATCAGCCAGGTGTCACGTCGGCGCTGTTCGAGGTGCTGGCCAAACACGAGGTCGAACTGCTCAACGTCGAGCAGGTCGTCGTTCGCGGCCGCCTGACTCTCGCCGTGCTGGTTGCCGGTCCCGGTGACGTCACGGGCACCGGACTGCGGGACGAGGTCACCGCCGCCATCAGGAGTGTCGGCTTGGACGTCACCATCGAACGCTCCGACGACATGCCGGTGCTGCGCGAGCCCTCCACCCACACCATCGTGGTGCTCGGCAGGCCCATCACGGCCGAGGCGTTCGGGGTGGTGGCCCGAGAGGTCGCGATGCTCGGCGTCAACATCGACAGCATCCGCGGCGTGTCGGACTACCCTGTCACGGGGCTCGAAATGCGTGTGTCGGTACCGCCGGGTGCCGCCTATGGCCAGCTGCAGACGGCCATGGCTCGGGTGGCCGTCGCCGAGAGCGTGGACATCGCTCTCGAGGACTACAGCCTGTCGCGACGAGCCAAGCGGCTCATCGTGTTCGACGTCGACTCGACCCTGATCCAGGGTGAGGTGATCGAGATGCTGGCCGAGCGGGCCGGTGCGCTTGCCGCCGTGGCGGAGGTCACCGACGCCGCGATGCGTGGCGAGCTCGACTTCGCCGAGTCGCTGCACAAGCGGGTCGCGACGTTGGCCGGGCTGCCCGCCGACGTGCTCGACGAGGTCGCCGACCAGATCGAGCTGACGCCGGGTGCGCGGACGACGATTCGGACATTGCGTCGCCTGGGCTTTCACTGCGGAATCGTCTCGGGCGGTTTCCGTCAGGTGATCGAGCCGCTGGCCCACGAACTGATGATGGACTTCGTCGCCGCCAACGAGCTCGAGATCGTCGACGGCAAGCTGACCGGACGTGTCATCGGCAACGTCGTCGATCGCGCGGGAAAGGCCAAGGCGCTGAGGGACTTTGCGCAGCAGGTTGGAGTTCCGATGGATCAGACGGTGGCCGTCGGCGACGGTGCCAATGACATCGACATGCTCGCCGCCGCGGGACTCGGTGTCGCATTCAACGCCAAGCCCGCAGTGCGCGAGGTTGCCGACGCGTCGCTGAACCACCCTTACCTGGACACCGTGCTGTTCATCCTCGGGGTGACCCGTGGCGAGATCGAGGCCGCCGACGCCGTCGACGGCACGCTGCGACGGGTCGACATCCCCGAATAGTCTTCTCTGCCGCGAGCGTGCGTGTCGGTGCGCAACACGCCGAGGAATGTTGGCAGTTCGCGCACGCTGGGCGACGCCGAGTCAGACCACCACCGCGCCGAACTCCGCACTGGCGGCGCCGGCGCCCGTGACGCTGCGCCACGCCCGCGCGAGTAGCTCGACGGCCTCGGTCAGCCGCTCGTCGGGCAGGGTGTAGGGCACCCGGATGAATCGCTCGAGGGTGCCGTCCACGCCGAACCGCGGGCCGGGCGGAATCTCGAGGCCCATCCGGGAGGCCGCCGCGGACAGCGCACTGCTCATGGGCACGGGCAGTCGTACCCACAACGACATCCCGCCCTTGCTGAGGTCGGGGCGCCAGTCGGGGAGATGTTCCTCGAGCAGGGCGAGCAGCAGCGCCCGTCGTACGCGCAATGTCTCGCGGCGTTCGGACAGGATTTCGTCGCCGAGGCCGAGAAGTCTTGCGGCGGCCAGTTGTTCGACGATCGGTGTGCCCATGTCGACGGCGGGCCGCACCGCTGCGATGGTGGTCAGCGCGCTGCGCTCGGCGCGGATCCACCCGATGCGCAGACCGCCCCAGTACGACTTGGACATCGAGCCGACGGTCAGCACCAGATCGCGCCGCGTGGCCATGGAGGCCGCGAATGGCGGGGGCACCATCTCGTCGAGCCACATGTCGGTGATCGTCTCGTCGATGATCGTGCGGGTGCGGCTTTCGACGATGATCTGCGCAAGTCGTCGTCTGCCGGCGGGCGGCAACGTCATGCCCGTCGGGTTGTGGTTGTCCGGAATCAGATACGCCAAGTTCGGCGACAGTTGACGCACCGCGGCGTCGATGGCGTCGAGCTCCCAACCGTCGTGGGTCATTGCCACCGGTACCGGCCGGATTCCCTTGGTGGCCATCGCCGCGAGGGCGCCGTGGTAGGTGGGCTGCTCGACGAGAACACGGTCACCGGGTTGCGTGTAGGTCGCCAGGATGAGGCCGATTGCGTGCAGCGCACCGGTGGTCACCATGATCTCATCGGGCTCGGTGTGAAGCCCTCGCGCGCAATATCTTTCAGCGATTGCCACTCGCAGTGGAGGTACACCGAGCAGTTCGATCCCGATGTCGTGCAGGTACGGAGTGACCTGTCCGGCGGCCTCCACGAACGCCTGGGAGACGGCGGCGACAGGCGCGGCCAGGGTGGCGGCTGCAAGGTTGGCCGATGCCGTCCCGACGAGGGTGGCGGCCGCGATCGGTGCGGCGACGGGCAGTGCCGTGGTGCTGCGCGCCCCTTGGCGTCCCTTGAGATAGCCGTCCTCACGCATCTGTGTGTAGGCCGCGGTGACCGTGGTCCGGGACACCCGGAGAGCGTCGGCGAGGGCTCGTTCACTGGGCAACTGCGCGCCGACGGGCAGGCGGCCGTCGACGATCAGCAGGCGTAGGCCGTCGGCCAGTCCCTGATAGGCCGGTCCACTGCCACTGGACGTGCGCCAGTTGCCCAGTTCACGCGCAAGAAGGACCACATCGAGCCTTCGCCCCGCCAGTTCCATGCTCATTTGAGGCCAGTTTGCCTCAAGTGGATATTGATGGCAAGCCCAGTCGTGGCTCAACATCGCCTCATGGCACAACACTGGACCTCACGAGTGGCGCACAAAGCACGCGAGATGGGTCGCGCCTTACGCACCCCGTCCCGACCCCGCGGACGCTTCGAGATCGATGCGGACGCCCGTAGGATGCGCATCGAGCTCGACGCGATCCGCGCCCGGTTCTCGGACTACTCGTGAAGCGCGCACTCGGGCGAAGCTGGGTTCGCCCCCTCCTCGCTGCGCTCCTGCCCTCCGGAGCCCTCCTCGTCGGACTGGTGGGCTACGGCTTCTCGATGGCCGTCATGGTGCGCGCCGGGCTGGGCCTCGATCCGTGGGACGTCTTCCACCAGGGTCTGGCCGGACGCACCGGCATGACGATCGGCATCGCGTCGGCCGTGGTCGGCGTCGCCGTGCTCCTGGCGTGGATCCCGCTGCGCAACCGACCGGGAATCGGCACCGTGGCCAATGTGATCGTCATCGCGGTCACCGTGGACGCCGCACTGGCCTTCCTGCCGGAGCCAACCGGCCTGCCCGTGCGCACCGCGATGATGCTCGGCGCCGTGCTGCTCAACGCCATCAGCACCGTGCTCTACATCGGCGCGGGCCTGGGGCCTGGGCCGCGTGACGGCTTGATGACCGGGCTGGTGGCGCGAACCCGACTGTCGGTCCGGTTGGTGCGCACGGCCATCGAAGCGACCGTGCTGACTGTCGGGTGGCTGCTCGGCGGCACCGTCGGCGTCGGCACCCTCGTTTATGCGTTCGGCATCGGTCCGTTGGTGCAGCTGGTTCTGCGGGTGACGCCGCCACGGTGGCTCGCCGCGAGCGGATGGGCGTTCGCCGAACCCCGCCTGGCTACGATGGGCGAGTGCCAGCCGCCTCCAGCGATCACGACGATCGAGAAGACGCAGTCGACCCAGACCTGCTGATCGACTTCGCGAGGATCACGCTGCGGCGCGGCGGGAAGACCCTCGTCGGACCGGTCACGTGGGCGGTGGAACTCGACGAACGCTGGGTCGTCATCGGGCCCAACGGCGCAGGAAAGACGTCATTGCTGCGCATCGCCGCTGCCATGGAGTACCCGTCGTCGGGCGCCGCGTACGTGCTTGGTGAGCGACTGGGCAAGACCGACATGTCTGAGCTTCGGGCGCGCGTCGGGCTGAGTAGTTCGGCGCTGAGTCAACGCGTCCCCGACGACGAAGTGGTCCGTGACCTCGTCGTGTCGGCCGGGTACGCCGTGCTCGGCCGATGGCGCGAGAAGTACGAGGACGTCGACTACGAGCAGGGCGTCGACATGCTGGAAAGCCTTGGCGCAGAACACCTCGCGGAACGTACGTACGGCACGTTGTCCGAGGGGGAGCGCAAGCGGGTGCTGATTGCGCGGTCATTGATGACCGACCCCGAACTGCTGCTGCTCGACGAACCCGCTGCCGGACTCGATCTCGGTGGCCGGGAGGAACTGGTGGCCCGGATCGCCGACCTGGCCGCCGACCCCGACTCCCCGGCTACGGTGTTGGTCACCCACCACGTCGAGGAGATCCCGCCAGGGTTCAGTCACTGCCTGATCCTGTCCGAGGGCACGGTCGTCGCCTCCGGTCTGCTGACCGACGTGATGACATCCGAGAATCTGTCGAAGGCGTTCGGTCAGTCGATCGACCTCGACGTCATCGACGGGCGCTACTTCGCACGTCGAACCCGCACTCGCGCCGCGCATAGGAGGGCCACGTGACCGAGTCGAGCGGTGCGCCCGTCGAGGAACCGCTCCCCCCAAGGCCGGCGGCCACGGTCATGCTGGTGCGCGACACCGGCTCCGGGATCGAGGTCTTCCTGATGCGCAGACACTCGGCGATGGACTTCGTGGCGGGCGTCATGGTGTTCCCCGGCGGCGGCGTCGACGACCGCGATCGCCACGCCGACATCGCCTGGTTCGGTCCCGAACCGTCGTGGTGGGCGCAACGCCTCAACATCGAGACCGGCCTCGCCGAAGCACTCGTCTGTGCCGCGGCGCGGGAGACGTTCGAGGAGTCGGGCGTCCTGTTCGCCGGACCGGCCGATGACCCCGACGGAATCGTGAGCGACGCATCGGTCTACGGCGACGCGCGGGCAGCGCTGGCCAACAACTCGCTGTCGTTCGCCGACTTCCTGCGCACCGAGAAGTTGGTGTTGCGGGCCGACCTGCTGTGGCCGTGGGCGAACTGGGTGACACCGAAGGAGGAGCGGACCCGTCGCTACGACACCTTCTTCTTCGTCGGTGCGCTACCGCAGGGGCAACGGGCAGACGGCCACAACTCCGAGACGGACCGCGCCTTCTGGAGCACCCCGCAGGCGGGTCTCGACGAATTCGCCGAGGGCCGCTCCTTCCTGCTCCCACCGACGTGGACCCAACTCGAGTCACTGAACGGGCGCACCGTCGCCGAGGTCCTGGCGACGGAACGGCGCATCGAGGCCATCGAGCCGAACCTCGCCGCCCGGGACGGTGGCTGGGACATCGCGTTCTTCAACAGCGAGCGCTACAACGCCGCCCGCAACCGACGCGCCCCGGATGGCCACGACCGCGACGCGGCATCGGCGGGCAGGAGCGAAGCGACCGGGGAATCTTCGACGTGAACGAGTTCGTCAGCGCGCACGTGAAGGACGGCATCGGCACCCTTCTGCTCTCGCGGCCGCCGACGAACACAGTCACTCGGCAGATGTACCGGGAGATCACCGCGACCGCGGCCGAGCTCGGTGAACGCACCGACGCGGCCGTCGTCATCGTCTTCGGTGGCCACGAGATCTTCTCCGCCGGGGATGATGTGCCCGAGTTGCGCACCCTCGACGTCGACGCCGTGGCGGTCGCGGCTCAGGTCGCCCTGCGCGCGGTGGACGCCGTGGCCGCCATCCCGAAGCCGACGGTCGCCGCCGTCACCGGGTACGCGCTCGGCAGTGGGCTGACCCTCGCCCTGGCTGCCGACTGGCGCATCAGCGGCGACAACGTCAAGCTGGGCGCGACGCAGATTCTGGAGGGTCTGGCCCCCACCGAAGTCGACGCCGAGCGGCTGGCCCGCGCGATCGGGGACAGCAAGGCCAAGGAACTGATGTTCAGTGGACGCTTCGCCGGCGCGCCCGAAGCGCTGGAGCTCGGTCTGGTCGACGAGTTGGTCGCACCGGACCACGTGTACGACGCCGCGGTGGCGTGGGCGCAGCGCTTCGTCGACGTGCCCGCGCAGGCACTGGCCGCCGCAAAGGCCGCGTTCGGCAGCTCGACGACCGGCTAGCGCGAACCGCTTTGATTCTTCCCGTTAGGCTGCCCTTCATGACGAGTACCGATCGCGAGCCGGGTGTCGACGGCGACGAGGCTCTTTGGTCCAATGTCGCGGCGGGGGCCGCTCCAGCTCCCAATCCCCACGCGACCGCCGCACAGGTCGAGGCGGCGCGCCACGACACCAAGCTGGCGCAGGTGCTCTACCACGACTGGGAAGCCGAGAGCTACGACGACAAGTGGTCGATCTCCTACGATCAGCGGTGCATCGACTACGCGCGGGGTCGGTTCGACGCCATCGTCCCCGACGACATCCAGCGTGACTTGCCCTATGACCGCGCGTTGGAGCTGGGCTGCGGGACGGGGTTCTTCCTCCTCAATCTGATTCAGGCGGGCGTGGCTCGGCGCGGATCGGTAACCGATCTGTCGCCGGGCATGGTCAAGGTCGCCACCCGCAACGGGCTGTCGCTGGGGTTGGACGTCGACGGCAGGGTCGCGGACGCCGAGGGCATCCCGTATGACGACGACACCTTCGACCTGGTTGTCGGTCACGCCGTGCTGCACCACATCCCCGACGTCGAGCTGTCGCTTCGTGAAGTCATTCGCATCCTCAAGCCCGGCGGTCGATTCGTCTTCGCCGGCGAGCCCACCAAGGTGGGGAACACCTACGCGCGAGTGCTGGCAGACCTCACCTGGAAGACGACGGTTCAGGCGATGAGGTTGCCCGGATTGGCCAGTTGGCGACTCCCGCAGGAAGCGCTGGACGAGAACTCGCGGGCCGCTGCACTCGAATGGATCGTCGACCTGCACACCTTCGACCCCGCCGACCTCGAGCGCATGGCAGTCAATGCCGGGGCCGTCGACGTTCGCACCGCGAGCGAAGAGTTCACCGCCGCAATGCTGGGCTGGCCAGTGCGCACGTTCGAGGCGACGGTGCCGCCAGGCAAGCTGGGCTGGGGCTGGGCCACGTTCGCGTTCAAGAGTTGGTCGGCGCTGAGCTGGGTCGACGCCAACGTGTGGCGGCGCGTCGTGCCCAAGGGCTGGTTCTACAACGTGATGATCACCGGGGTAAAACCGCAATCTTCCCCCCTGGCTGCGCTCGACCCCTCCGGATCCTGAAGGGCGGCTTGCGCTTCACGCTCGATGACGTCGCCTACCTCGGTAGCGACGAGGGCACGCGTGCGTTGGCCGAGGCCGACGGGCTGGCGCTGACCGACGCCCGCCGTATCTCCGACATCGCCTCACTGCGTGCGCGCTTCGGCGATCGCACGGCAGTCCTCGTCGAGACGACATTGCTGCGTCGCAGGGCCGCGGCCAAGTTCCCCGACGCGTCGGACTGGTTGTTCACCGAGGAGGCGCTGGAACAGGCCACCGCCGGTGCAGTGGCCGCACACCGCGCCGCACGGTTGGTGGGCATGGCCGTTCACGACGTGACCTGTTCCGTCGGAACCGAACTCGCGGCCTTGAGCCAACGGGCCAGCGACGTGGTGGGCAGTGACGTCGACGAGGTGCGCCTCTCTATGGCTCGGCACAACGTGGCTCGGGACGGGGCGGACGTGTTGCTGTGCCGTGCCGACGCGCTGCGACCCGTCACGCGGGGCACCGTCGTGGTCGCGGATCCGGCGCGACGCAGCGCGGGGCGACGTACGTTTCACCCGCGTGACTACACGCCTGCCTTGGACGACCTGCTCGCGGCGTACGCCGACCGGGACCTCGTCGTGAAGTGTGCTCCGGGAATCGATTTCGACCAGGTGCGTCGGCTCGGATTCGACGGTGAGATCGAGGTGACGTCCTCGGGTGGCGGTGTCCGAGAGACCTGCCTGTGGTCACCCGGGCTGTCCTCGCGCGAGGTGACCCGACGGGCGACCATCCTCGACCGGGCCGAGGAGATCACCGACGCCCAACCGGACGACTGTCCCGTTGCGGCGGCGGGCCGCTGGATCGTCGACCCCGATGGCGCGGTGGTCAGGGCAGGGCTGGTGCGGCACTACGGCGCGCGGCATGGGCTGTGGCAGCTGGACCCGGCGATCGCCTACCTATCTGGTGACGAACTGCCCTCTGGGGTAAGGGGATTCGAGCTGATCGCCGAACTCGGATTCACCGAACGTGTGTTGCGGCAAGAGCTCACCGCCCGCGACGTGGGCGCGTTGGAGATCTTGGTCCGAGGTGTGTCCGTCGATCCCGACGTCCTGCGGTCGCGGCTACGGCTACGGGGTTCGCAACGGCTGTCCGTGGTGATCACCCGAATCGGTGCGGGAAATGCGAGCCGGGCGGTGGCATACGTTTGCCGACCGTCGCGATGAGGCCGCAGGTAATGTGGCGTCGGCGGCGCCGGTGCCGCTTCCCCTGGTGGAGGTTCTCGAGAGATGCGCATGTCCACGCTGGCCTTGGCCGTTTCGGCGGCCGCGGTATTCGGTTGGTCGGGCGTCGGGGTCGCCTCCGCGGCGCCGCCGAAGTGCACCGATCTCAGTGGTGTCGTCGACGCCAATCAGATTTGTCAGATCCAGGCCTCCGACCCCGGATACTCGATGAACATCAGCTACCCGGTCGACTACCCCGACGTGACGGCTGTCTTCGACTACGTCAAGCAGACGCGCGACGGGTTCCTCAACGTGGCGAAGACTCCTGACTCCCGGGCGATGCCGTACGAGCTGGAGACCACCGAAACCGAGTTCACTTCGGCCGTCCCGCCTCGCGGCACCCAGAGCGTGGTGTTCAAGACGTATCAGGGCGTCGGCGGTGCGCACCCGACGACCTTCTACAAGGCCTTCAACTGGGACCAGGGCCTGCGAAAGCCCATCACGATCGACAATCTCTTCCGGGAGAGCACCGCGCCGTTCCCCATCATCTTCCCGTTGGTGCAGGCCGAGGTCGACAAGCAACTGGGCCAGCGGGTGACGTTCGCGCCGGCGGTGGGTCTCGATCCGACGATGTACCAGAACTTCGCCATCACCAACGACCAGCTGATCTTCTTCTTCAGCCAGGGCGACGTCCTGCCGGAGGCCGCCGGGGCGCTACAGATCGCGATTCCTCGCGGGCCCGTCGACGCCATGATCCTCTGACGGAATCAGGCGGGGGCGAAGCCGAACACCCGACCGTCACTCGTGGCGGCGACCACCCGACGGTCATGGCCGATGGACACTCCCACGGGATAGCCCGTGGCACCGGGTAGCGGATAGCTGTTGAGCGTGTGCCCGTCCGCGGGGTCGAACACCAGCAGGGCCATGCCGTCGGCGGCACGCGTCACGGTGTAAGCGGCGGACTTGCCGGCCAGACTCGATGTCGACAACGGCTCGACGTCGTCGCGGGTCCACGCCACCTCCCCGCGGTCACCATTGTCCTTGAACGCCGTCAGCGTGGTGTCCGGACCGCCGCCGGACACGATCAGCCCGTCCGGTGACACCGACGGCGGAGTCTGCGGCTGGAAGTTTAGCGGCACCGACCACTTGGGCTTGCCGTCCGCGGTGTCGAGTGCCCACAGGTGCCCGTCACGGCCGTTGACGTAAACGGTGTTGCCGTCGGCGGACATGACGGGACTGTTGAGCGGGCCGCCCCCGACCGCGGTGCTCGTCCAGTCCCTGGACAGCAGGGGGGTCTGGCCGGGCCGGTAGCGGAGCCCGACGACCTCGGGGGCATCGGCGTTCGGCTCCCACAGCGTCGTCACCACGATCCCCGTCGCCGCGGAGAACGCCGGGGCGGCGGCCACCGGGCACCGTGGCCTGCCCAGCTGACAGTCGGCGAGCCCACGCTGCGAATCGGTCGGGTCGACGCCCGCCACGAGGTCCAGCGCCGTTCCCACCACGTTGCCGCGGTGCGCGTCGTAGACCAGCACCTGTCCTAGGTGCGTCACCACGAGAAGCTCGCCGGCGGGCAGCAGGCGCGGCGTCCACGGCAGGCCGATGACCGGGTTGCGCCAGCGCACCCACTGCGTCGACGGGAACGACATGATCGCACCGGGCTGCCCGACGTAGAGGTTGTCGAAGGCGTCGAACAACGGACTCGACAACCCACCCCCCTGCCACAGCCTGGTGCACCAGCGCTGGCGCGCCCTGTTGCCGTTCTCCCAGGTCATCAGCGAGCATCCGGCTGCGGTCTGGGCGTTGACGGCCAGGTAGGCACCGGAGCTCAACGCCACCTGCGAGGCGACTTCGCCCTTCACCGAGCGAATCCAGTCCAGTCGCAGGGCGTTGGCCCCCTGGACCTGCGCATAGCTGCTGTTGCCCGCGTCGCCGTACTGGGCCGACCAGCCCTCGGCGGGGCGGGCCTCCACCCACGAGTCGGTGTTGCCGCACGCGCTCAAGATCAACGTCGTGAGGGCCGCAACCGTCACGGCTGCTACGCGGCGCACGGTCATTCCTGGAGCAGGCATCGAGTCCCGAGACTATCCCGCGCACCAGAGCGGAGGAGCGTAGCGACCCGGGATGTGTTGCGAAGCGCTCAAGTAGGCTGTGCCGCCATGACCACCATGTGGGGCGCCCCGATTCACAAGCGTTGGCGGGGTTCGCGACTACGTGACCCGCGGCAGGCCAAGTTTCTCACGATGGCATCTCTGAAGTGGGTGCTCGCCAACAAGGCGTACTCGCCCTGGTATCTGGTGCGGTACTTCCGGTTGCTCAAGTTCAAGCTGGCCAACCCGCACGTCATCACCCGGGGCATGGTGTTCCTCGGCAAGGGCGTCGAGATTCAGGCCACGCCCGAACTCTCCACCATGGAGATCGGCCGCTGGGTGCACATCGGCGACAAGAACACCATCCGCTGCCACGAGGGGTCGCTGCGCATCGGCGACAAGGTGGTGCTCGGCCGTGACAACGTGATCAACACCTATCTCGACATCGAATTGGGCGACTCGGTCCTGATGGCGGACTGGTGCTACATCTGCGACTTCGACCACCGGATGGACAGCATCGATCTACCGATCAAGGACCAGGGCATCGTGAAGGGGCCGGTGCGGATCGGGCCGGACACCTGGGTCGCCACCAAGGTGACGGTGCTGCGCGGGACGTCGGTCGGGCGTGGCTGCGTGCTCGGTTCCCATGCCGTGGTGAAGGGTGAGATCCCGGACTACTCGATTGCGGTCGGGGCGCCCGCGAAGGTCGTCAAGAACCGCAAGCTGGCGTGGGAGACCTCAGCGGCCGAGCGTGCCGAACTGGCCGCCGCTCTCGCGGACATCGAACGCAAGAAGGCGTCGCGCTAGCCCGCGCTAGCCCGAGTCACCCCACCGCGAGCGTGCGCGTCTGCACACGACACGCCGTGCGGGAACGGCACTCTGCGCACGCTCGCGGACCTCACCTCGCCCCCTCGTCGGGAACCGGCTATCAGGTGACGTCTCGCGCCAGTAAGTCGTCCCACGTGTCGCGGCGGACCACCAGGCGCGCCGTCCCGTCGTGTGCGAACACCACCGGGATGCGTCGGGCGCCGTTGTACTGATTGGACATCGTGTAGCAGTAGGCGCCGGTGACCGGTACCGCGACCAGGTCACCGACCGTCGGGTCCCGCAGTGCGACGCCGTCGATCAGTCGGTCGCCGGACTCGCAGTGCCGTCCGACGAGGTTGACGCGGGCGCCGCCGCCAACGCGGTTGGCGATGGTCGCCTCGAAGCGGTGGCCGTACAGCGATACCTCCAGGTTGTCGCCCATGCCGCCGTCGACCGCGACATGGGTCGGCTCGCCGTGCTTGACGGTCGTCACCCGGTAAACCGTGCAGGCGCTGGTCGCCACCATGCTGCGGCCGGGCTCGACGATGATCCGGCTGTCCTCGGGCAGCAGCGCGTCGGCGGCCTCGATCATGGCTTCGGCGTAGTCGGCCAGCGTCGGCGGCTTCTCGTCGTAGGTGTAGCGGACGCCGAGACCACCGCCCAGGTCGTAGACGTCGAAGGTGCCCAGCGCCGCCAATGGCGCGACGGCGGCTGCCAGTTGTTCGACGTTGAGCAGCTGTGAGCCGACGTGGGTGTGCAGACCGTTGCAGCGCAGCACGCTGCTGCGTTCGATGCGGGTGATGGCGTCGCGGGCATCGTCGGGCATCAGGCCGAACTTGGATCCCGCGTGACCGGTGGCGACCGAGGCATGGGTCGCTGCGTCTACGCCGGGTATCACCCGGACCAGGCACGGCTGGGTGTGCCCGGTCGGCACGATGCGCTCCAACCGGTCGATGTCGTCGAAGTTGTCGACGACGACGAGCCCGACCCCGTTGCGCACCGCGAGTTCGAGCTCCTCGTCGGTCTTCGCGTTGCCGTGGAGCACGAGTCGCGCCGCGTCGGCCCCCGCGGCCAACGCGGTGACGATCTCGCCGCCTCCCGCGACGTCGAGGTGCAGCTCTTCCTCGGCCATCAGTCGCTGAATAGCGCTGCAAGGAAAGGACTTCGACGCGAACGCCACGTCGGATCGGGGGCGACGGCTGCGAAACTCGTGCAGGTACTCGCGGGCCCGGCGGCGTAGCGCGCCTTCGTCGACGACGAAAACCGGGGTGCCGAACTCCGCTGCCAGGTCGTCGAGGCGACATCCGCCGACCACCAGGGTGCCGTCGCCGTTGGTATGGGTCCCCGGCGGGAAGAGGTCGAGTACGGTCACGGCATCTCTCCTCTGGATCACAGCTCGCCTGCCGCGGACCGGTCGGCGATCACCGTTACCCGCGGATGTCGCTGCAGTATGGAGGCTGGGACCGCCGACGTGACGGGACCGTTCAGCGTCGCCTGCAGCGCGGGCGCCTTTCTCGCGCCCTTGACCAGCAGCACGATCGAACGTGCCCGGTTGACGGTGCCGAGGCCCTGAGTGATGGCCCGCGTCGGTACGTCGACGAGCCGATCCCCGAAGAAGCGGGCGTTGTCATGCCGGGTCTGGTCGGACAGCGCTACGGTGCGCGTCGTCGAATCAAGCGCGGAACCCGGCTCATTGAATCCCAGGTGCCCGTTGGCGCCGAGGCCGGCGATCTGAACGTCGATGCCGCCCATCGCCAGGATGGCCCGTTCGTAGGCTTCCGCCTCGCGATCGGGGTCGGCGGCCAGTCCGTCGGGTACCAACACTAGCGCCGGGTCGACCTGCAACGGCCTGGCGATCACGTCGCGCACGTAGGCGGCATAGCTTCGTGAATTTTGTTGTCCCAGACCAACGTATTCATCGAGTGCGACCAGCGTCGCCCGGCTTAGGTCTACCGCTCCGGTTGCGGTACGAGAGGCGAGTTCCTGGTAGAGCGGTAGCGGTGTTGCGCCAGTGGCGACGCCGATCCGCGGCTCCAGGGCGGCGGGCAGGCAAGACAGCATGACGTCGGCCGCCACGGAGCCGACGCTGTCTTCGTCCACGACCAGATAACTGATCGTTCCGACTGTGGTCATGGCCGAGCCGACTGCATCGTGATGCGCAGCGAGTCGTGGTGGCTGGCGGCCTCCGCCCACCACGGGGTCCTTTCCGGGCGCGGGGCAATGCCTTGTGTCCGAGGGGTTCGCAGGATCGGCGATCCGAGGCTAGCGGCGGCGAACATGGCAGCACCGAGCGCGGAGTGGCAGCGCAGCGTTGGGTCGACCAGGACGTCACGCCCGGTGGCGTCGGCGAGGTCCTGCCACATCAGCGGACTTGCCGCGGCGCCGCCACCCAGCAGAATCGGGCCACGCCGACCCGTCGTCTCCGCGAGAATGTCCGTGCAGCGCCGCAATTCGATCACCATACCGGTCAGCAGTGCGCGCCCGACGTGACCGGCGCCCATGCCCAGCGTCAGCCCGTGCAACGTCCCGGTCAGGCCGGGATCCCACAGTGCCCCCTGCTCACCAGGCGACAGATAGGGCAGGAACAGCGGCGCATCCTCTAGCGACACTGACTCCGCGGCGGCCAGCAGGTCGGCTGGACCGGACAGGCCAAGCATTTCCGCAATGCCGTCGAACGCCGATCCGACGGCCATCAGGTCCATTTCGAGTCCCCAACCAGTACCGGTCAGTGGTGTGAGCAGAAAGCGTCGCTCGGCGTCGCGGATCGCGGTGTCACACACTCCGAGCACGATCGCGCTGGTTCCGGCGATGACCGCGACGTCACCGTGCCGGGCGGCCCCGGCTCCGGCCGCGCCGAGCGCCGAGTCGGCCGCGCCGAGCACCACGGGCAGTCCGTTGGGCAGGTCCCACCGACGGCACAGGTTCTCGAGCAGCGGTAGCGCAGTTGCCGCCGCAGCGATGTCGGGTAGCAGCGGAGCTCCTGCTGCAGCGACGAGTTCGTCGTCCCAGCGATTCCGGTCGAGTTCGTAGCAACCGGTGCCTGCGGCGGTGCTCGGGTCTGTCAGCAACTCGCCGGTGAGCTGATGAAAGAGCACGTCTTTGGCACCTGCCATCCGGGCGCCGTGAAGGCCGAGGCGGCGTAGCCGCGCGTGCATCGGGGCAAGGTAGCGGCCGTCGACGCGCTGCCCGGTAAGGCGGTACAGCGCCGCGTCGCCCACCATTGCACGAAACTCCGAGGCCTCCACTTCGGCCCTAGAGTCCTCCCACGTCAATGCGGGTGACAAGGGGTTGAGGTGCTCGTCGAGCTCGACCAGTGTCGGCAGCATCGCCGACAGTCCCATCCCCATCCACGTCTCCGGTGGGACCTCACCGGCAAGGTCGCCGATCGCCGCTTCCAGGGCGGACCACCAGTGGTGCGGATCCTGTTCTGCAGCGCCGGTTTCGGGCCTGGACGTCGGGTAGCTTCGGCGCGCGAAGCCTCGTTGCGACCCGTCGACGCCAAGTGCGACCACCTTTAGCGCCGACGTGCCGAGGTCGACGCCGAGGAAGGTGGGAGCGTTGACTGTCACGACTGGTGCACGGGCCTTCGGCTGCGGGCGACCACGGTCAGCGCATCGGCGGCGGCGGTGAGTGTCTCGTCGATGTCGCGGTCCTGATGCACCAGCGATACGAACAGATTCTCGAACTGCAGCGGATGGAACAGCACACCGCGGATGACCATCTCCTGGTACCACCGGGTGAACAGGCCCTCGTCGGCGTGGGCGACCGCGTCACGCCAGTTGCGGATCGGGCCGTCGGCGAACCACAGCTGAAACACCGTGCCCAACCCTTCGACGTAGGCGTCCAGGCCTCGGTCGGTGGCAAGGGTGGCCAATCCGTCGGCGAGCCGGAAGCCCAGTGCGCGTTGACGTTCGTACAGTCCGGGCTCGGCGATCACGTCCATGGTGGCCGAGACCGCCGCGCACTGTACGACGTTGGCGTTGTAGGTGCCGGAGTGCGAATAGACACCCTCGGCGACCAGGTGCATCGCCTCGACGGTGCCGCCTATCGCAGCCACCGGGAAACCCCCACCGAGCCCCTTGGCCAGGGTGGTGATGTCCGGCAACACCCCGAACCATTCCTGAGCGCCGCCGCGTGCGAATCGGAAACCGGTGATCACTTCGTCGAAGATCAGTAGCGCCCCGTACTTTCGGGTCTCGTTGCGCAACAGCTCAAGATAACCGGGCGCGGGCAGGATGCACCCGGTGTTGAACACCGCGGGCTCGGTGAGCACGGCCGCGACCTCGTCACCGCGTTCCGCCATCAGCGCGACGAAGCTGTCCGGATCGTTCCACGTCAGCACGATCAACGTGTCTTCGAGCTCGCTAGGCACGCCTGGCCCCATCGCGACGGGGCGCGGACGGTCGGCTGGCCCGGCCAGTACGGGATCGACGTGGTTGGACCAATACACCGTGTCCTGCCAGCCGTGGTAGTGGCCCTCGAACCGGACGATGATTCGACGCCCAGTGGTGGCGCGGGCCAGCCGCACCGCCGTGCCGACCGCCTCCGACCCGGAATTGGTGAAGCGCACCTGCTCGATCCCGGGCATCGCGGCAACCACCTTCTCGGCGGCTTCGAGCTCCAGTTCGTAGGGCAGCCCGAAGCAGGTGCCCATATCGGAGACCGCTTGTGTGACAGCAGCGGTCACCACTGGATGGCGATGGCCCAGGATCATCGGTCCCAGCCCGAGCAGGTAGTCGATGTAGGTGTTGCCGTCGACGTCGGTCAGTCGCGACCCGGTGCCCTCGGCCATGAAGAGCGGGTAGGGCCGCCACCCGTTTCTCGGCAGCCGGGCGGTCGACCCCGCGCCGCCTGGGACGGTGCGCTTGGCGCGTTCGAACAGCGCTTGGGTACGCGGCGTCCTTGCCGCGTAAGCCTCGGCGAACGACATCTGACTCTCTTTCGTTTCGATGGTGTTCATGTCATCGCGCCGAGGTGACCGGTGCGCCGATCAACGTGACCACGGTGCGGCGCAGGATCTCGGCCGAGGCGACCACGTCCGGAATCGAGACCCATTCGTCGGCAGCGTGATAACTGCCCCCATCCGGACCGAACAGCACCGTCGGGATACCAGCGCTCTGAAGCAGCGCCGCGTCGGTCCACGCGTTCAGCCCGGTGATCTTCGCGCGCACCCCGTTGACGACTTCGGTCGCGTCGGCGAGCGCGGACAGCAGGGCCTCGTTACCTTCACCGGTGAACGGATCGCGGTCCAAGCGCACCCGGACCTCACCGGAGAAGCGTGGTTCGTCCGCCTTGATCTCGTCGAAGATCGCTTCGATCTCGGCGACGCGGTTGGCCAGCGTCTCCCCGGGCTGGGTGCCGATCTCGATGCCGAGCACCACCTCGTTGGGATAGGTGGCGTAGTCGGTGCCACCGTGAATCGTTCCGGTGTGGAACACCGTTCGGCCGTTGCGCGGATCCGGATTGGGCGTCCACTGGGTCTTGTCCAGCCGATGAAGCCGGGTGATCACCTCGGCCATGTGGACGATGGCGTCGACCCCCTTCTCGGGTGCCGAGCCGTGCGCAGGGACGCCGTGCACCACGATGTCGATCCAACCGAAGCCCTGATGTTCACCGAAGATGGTGTGCGAACCGTCGGGTTCGAGATTGATGGCCAGGTCGATCTCGTCGGCGTGGTTGGCGACCAGATGCTCCATGCCGATGCTGACGCCCTCCTCGTCGATCGCCAGCGCGATGAGCACGTTGCCCGCCAGCGGTTCGCCGGAGCGGACGAGCTCGGCGGCGGCGAGCATTGCCGCTACGCAAGCGCCCTTGTCGTCGGCCACCCCGAGGCCGATCATCCGGTCACCCTCGATGACGGGGTTCAGGGCGCGGTCCGGCCAGCCTGCATAGCCGACGGTGTCGCTGTGGGCGGTCAGACAGATCGTCGGACCGGGCAGCGAACCACGCAGCCACGCAAGCACGTTCGGACGTCCCGGCTCCACCTCCTCCAGAGTGACCTCGAGGCCGAGCTTGGTGAACCAGTCCCCGGCGTATCGAGCGACCTCGCCTTCGCCTGCGCCGCCGGGAATCAGCCATGGCGTGACTGAGTCGATGCGGACCATGGCCTCGAGTAGTTCGACGGTCTCTTCGCGGGTAACGGTCATGGGTTGGGCTCCTCTGTGGTTGTTGGTGAACCGGTTTGGGTGATGGGGGCGTCGGAGAAGTGGCATCGCACGGTGTGGTCGGCCGTCAGAGCGCGCAGCGCGGGTTCCTCGGTCAGGCAGCGCTCGGGTCGATCCAGCGCCTGGTGCAGCGGGCAGCGCGGCGCGAATCGGCACCCGGTGAGGACGGTGGTGGGATTCGGTGGCTCCCCGCACAAGAGCCTTCGCGGCCCGGTGCGTGTCTCGCCGAGCTTGGGCATGACCTCGACCAGCGCTCGGGTGTAGGGGTGCAGCGGATTGCCGATGACGTCGGCCGCCGTGCCCTGCTCGACGATCTTGCCGAGGTAGAGCACCGCGACCCGGTCGGCGAAGACGCCGGCCAGTGCCAGGTCGTGGGTGATGAAAAGGGTTGCTACGCCGAGCCGTTCACGGAGGTCGAGTAATACCCGCAGCACGCCTGCGCGCACCGAGACGTCGAGCATCGACACCGGTTCGTCGGCGACCATCAATCGCGGTTCCACTGCGAGCGCGGCGGCGATCGCGACGCGCTGGCGCTGTCCGCCCGACAACTGGAACATGCGCCTGCCTGCCACCCAGGACGCGGGACGCAGACCGCAGTCGTGCAACGCCTCCAGCGCTGCGGCGCGGCGCGCGTCCGGCTCGAGGTCCTTGCGGTGGACCACCAGCCCGGTGGTGACCACGTCGAGTGCGGTGGCGTTGGCGGGCAGGCTCTCGAAGGGATCCTGGAAGATCATCTGGAAGTCGCGTCGGAGCTTCCTTAGCTTGTGGCCGCCGACGTGGGTGACGTCGTATCCGCCGATGAAGATCGAGCCCGACGTCGGGTCACGAAGCCGCATGATCGCGCGGGCGATCGTCGTCTTCCCGCAGCCGGATTCGCCGACGAGCGCCAGGATCTCGCGATCGTGAATGGACAGGTCCACACCGTCGACCGCACGGGCGATCAGAAACCTGCGACCGTGGCGCACGGGGAAATGGACGTGCAGGTCGCGTATCTCAGCGACCACGGACTCGCTCATCACGGCACCTCGGCCCCCGCGCCGAGACGGTGGCATGCGGCGAAATGGCTGTCGTCGTCGGCCAGCTGGGTCAGGGGAGGGTCAACGTCGGTGCACTCGGGCAACGCCACCGCACATCGCTCGTGGAATCGGCAACCCGTCGGTGGGTGCGCGAGCTCGGGTGGGCTCCCAGGGATTCCGCTGATCGACGCTTCGCCGTCGCCGAGGCGCGGGAAGCAGGCCAGCAGTTGCCGCGTGTACGGATGGGCGGGCCCTGGCTGCTCGGAGAGCACGGTCGCGGCAGGCCCGCGCTCGACGATGCGGCCCGCGTACATCACCGCCACACGATCGCAGAGCTCACTGAGCACCGTCAGATCGTGCGAGATGATGAGCATCGCCAACCCGAGCTCATCGGACAGGCGCCGAATCAGCTCGAGGAGCTGGGCTTGTGTCATCACGTCCAGTGCTGTCGTCGGCTCGTCGGCGATGACCAGATCGGGATCGCACGACAGGGCCATCGCGATCATCGCGCGCTGCTTCATACCGCCGGAGAACTGGTGCGGATAGTCAGCGGCGCGGTCGGGTGCAATGCCGACCTGGGCGAGCATTTCGCCGACCCTGTCGCGTTGCTCACGCCGCTTCAGCTCGGGCCGATGGGTGGCGATGGCCTCTGCGATCTGCGCGCCGATCGTCATCACCGGGTTGAACCCATTCATCGCACCTTGGAACACGATCGAGAGCCGCCGCCACCGCAGCGCCCGCAGCTTGCGTCCGTCGAGCTCGCGTAGGTCGGATCCGGCAAACTGCATTCGGTCGGCGGCGAGCTTGGCGTCGCGTGGCAGCAGCCGGGTCACTGCGAGCGCCAAAGTGCTCTTGCCGCAGCCGGATTCACCTGCCAGCCCGACGACCTCACCGGCATCGACGTCGAGGTCGACACCGTCGACCGCGCGGACGGGCCCCGATTCGCCCTGGTAGGTGACGACGAGGTTGCGCAGTTCCAGAAGGCTCATGCCGCCGCCAATTTGGGGTTGAGGATGCGCTCCAGGCTCTGACCGATGAGTGAGAACGACAGCACCACGACCACGATTCCGATACCTGGCGGCAGGAAGTACCACCAGTACCCGTTGCCCACCGCGCCGGACACGAACGCGTCGTGCAGAATCTGCCCCCACGACGAACGGGTCGGGTCGCCGAGGCCGAGGAACGACAGGGTCGCCTCGGCGAGAATCGATCCGGCGATCACCAACACCGCGTTGGCGATGACGAGCGCAAGCACGCCGGGCAGGATCAGCTTCCACAGGATGGCCAGCGACGACAGTCCGACGGTGCGCGCGCGCGACACCACCTCGCGTTCGCGCAACGCGAGGGCTTGTGAGCGGACGATGCGAGCCGTGCTCGGCCAACTCGTCACCGCGATCACCAGGACGATCATCGGCAGGCTCTGCCCGACGATGGCGCCCAGTGCGATCATCAGCGGCAGACTGGGCAGCACCAGGAAGAAGTCGGTGATACGCATCAGCACCGCATCCGCGAATCCAATGAGCCAGCCGGCCAGCACGCCGACGACTGTCCCGATGAGCACCGTGAAGAATGCTGCGGCCAAACCGATCTCGAGTGACACCGATGTTCCCGCAAGGACCTGACGCAGCACGCTGCGACCCAGTTCGTCGGTGCCAAGCCAGTGCGCCGCGCTTGGCGGCTGGAGGATGCCTGCGCGCGACGTGGCCACCGCACCGGGGTCGAACGGTGCGACGAGGGGGCCGACGACGGCGATGACGACGACCACCGTTGCCATCACGATCCCGGCGCGGCCCATCCGAGCTCGCCAGAGTTGGCGGCCCGTGCTGCGCCACCCGGTGGTGTCGGGGATCGGTTCGAAGACGGTCATGTCAGTCGCACCCTGGGGTCGAGGCGGCGGTAGACGAGGTCGCTGGCGAAGTTGGCCAGCACGACGACGACGGCGAAGATCAGGAAGCACGCCTCCATCACCGGGTAGTCGCGCCGCAGCACCGACAGGTAGATCAGCTGGCCCATACCCGGCCACGAGAAGACCGTCTCCACCTGGATGGTGCCGCCGACCACGGCGCTGGAGTATAGCGTGGTCGCCGTGACAACGGGAAGCAACGCGTTGCGTACCCCGTGGCGCCACAGCACCCGGCGGGGGTGCAGCCCCTTGGCCTTGGCCGTGGTCATGTAGTCCTCGGAAAGGGTTGCCAGCAGCGAGCTTCGGGTGATCAGGACGAACTGCGCAATGTCGACCAGCACCATCGCGATCGTTGGCAGCACCAGATGGCGGGCCAGATCGGAAAGCTGGGTGAACACGGTGGGATACAGCGCGTCGGCAGTGAACATGCCCGCGATCGGCAGCCAGCCCAACGTCACGGCGAATACGAAGATCAGCAGCATGCCCACCCAGAAGGTGGGCAGGCTCCAGAACGTGAGCGAGCCGATGACCACTGCACCGTCGGTGCGGGTGCCCCGTCTGGAGCCGGCGAACACCCCGATGATCACTCCGAGCACGATCACCAGCAGGGTCGACACCGTCACGAGGATCAGCGTGTTGCCCAGCGCCTTGAGCACGATTGGGCCGACGGCGGACTGGTAGGTGTAGGAGTAGCCAAGCTCGCCATGCATCAAGTGTCCGACGTACTCGGCGAACTGGCTGCTGAGCGGGTCGTCGAGGCCGTAGTACGCGCGCAGCCGAGCGATCGCGGCGGCGTCCAGGTGCTGACCCCTGGCGATGTGCGTGACCGGGTCGCCAGGCATCAAGTGAAATATCACGAAGTTCGTTGCGAGCACAGCCAGCACGGTCAGCACCAGGTAGGTGAGTTTCTTTGCAAGGTAACGCGGCATGGAATGCGGTCGGACCTCACTTGGGCTTGACGTCGAGGTAGTTCACCCTGGGGAAGTTGAGGATCATGCCGCCGCGCATCTCCTGCCAACCGGTCCAGGTGTCGGCGCGCGTGCCGCAGAGCTTCTTCTGGTACCACATCACGATGTAGGGACAGGCCGCGTAGTGGATGCCCTGCATCTCCTGAACTAGCTTGACGCGGGCGGGCTGGTCGATCGTGGTGTTCTGTTGTGCGTAGAGCTCGTCGTAGCGCGGACTGGTCCAGAAGGTGTCGTTGTTGCCGCCGACCTGGTCGGTGGTGGGAATGCCGAGCAGATACGACGGATCGTAGAGCTCGGAATCCCAACCCCACACCATGATGTCCCAGTCCGGGGCGTCGGTGTTGAACACCGTGGCACCCATGCTGTCGGCGTCGGTGGTAGACAGTTTCACGTTGATGCCCACCGCCTTGGCGGCCGTCATGAACAGGTCCGCAGCCTTGACGTCTACGGCGGTGTCCGCGATCGCGAGGATCCGGAAGTCCAGCGGCTTGCCGTCTTTGGACTCCCGGATGCCGTCCCCGTTTCGACGGGTGTATCCGGCGGCGTCCAACAGCTGACCCGCCTTGCCCGGGTTGTTGTCGAGCACGGCGCCGGGCCCTGGCACGTAGTGATAGTCGCCGAACGCAGGGGGCAGCAGGCCGGTGCCCGGCTCGCCGTAGCCCGCCATCGCGAGTTCGACGAGCTGCTGACGGCTGACCGCACAGGACAGGGCCTGACGGACCACCGGATCAAGCAGGACGCGGTTGCCCTTGGAGCCCGGCACCATCGAACAGTTGAACCCGATCATGTGGAACGAGAACGATTCCATTTCAGTGGATTTGACGTTCTGAGCGTCCTTGAGGCCGGTGAAGATTGTGGGCGGCACTTCGGCCACGATGTCGACGTCGCCGGTGCGCAACGCCTGGGTGACGATGTCGTCGCTGCCGAACTTGGTCCAGGTTACCTTTTCCGCGGCAGGCTTGGGACCCCACCACGAATCGTTGCGGGTGACGGTGACGACGCTGCCCTTGTTCCACGAGTCGTACTTGAACGGCCCCGTGCCGACGGGTTTGTCGTTGGCGAACTTGGGCAGGTCGTCCTTGGAGACGCTCTCCCACAGATGCTTCGGCGCTATCGGGGTGATGACGCCCGGTTCGAGTGTCTGCGGGTTCGCGTATGTGAGCTTGACCTTGTTGTCGCCCACCTTGGTGATGTCGGTGAGGTCCTTGAAGTAGGCGCCGAACGAGCCGTAGTCGTTGTCGCGGATCAGCAGGAAGGTGAACACCACGTCGTCGGCGGTGAAGGGTTTTCCGTCGTGCCACGTCACATCAGAACGCAGGGAGTAGGTGAACGTCTTTCCGCCATCGGTCTTTTCCACCGAGGTGGCCAGCGCGGGAACGACGTTGAGCTCTGCGTCGTAGTCCATCAGCTTGTCGTACATCAGCTGAAACACGTCATAGGACTGCGTGGAGAACGCCGTGAAGGGGTTCAGTGAATCGATGTCGGTGAGCGAGCCCACCCGCAGCACCGTTCGAGTTGCGGTCTCCGGTGCGCAGGAGGCCAGGGCCGCAACACCGCCGACGGCGAGGGCGACCACAGCCGACGCCCGTATGAAGTTGCGCCGATCCATCTCGACCATGAGTCCATCCCTTCCCCGACCAGTGTGCATACACAGTATTGTGAGGTCGGGAAGTTATGTGGGGGTATCCGCATTGTTTCGGACTGCTTTTGTAACTGAACAACAGTCACATGAGTTCAGAGCCCTAGCAACTACGCGACGATACATGGTGCATAGTTAGTATGTGCACTGACGGCCTAACAACGAGGGGAGGCGGGATGCCGGCATCGAAAGGCGGCGCCGCGGCGGGGGGTGACCGCAAACTGCGCTACCAGCAAGTGCAGGAACTGGTGCTCAACATTATGGCTGAATGCGAGTTGCAACCTGGTGACCGCCTGCCGTCGACCGCGGAACTGGCCGAGATCGCCGAAGTCAGCAGCATCTCGGTGCGTCGCGCCCTCGACGAACTGGAGCGGGCCGGAAAGATCCGCAGGCACCAGGGGCTTGGCACGTTCGTCGCCGAGCCACGTATCGCAACGGACCCCACCCGGCCGGGCGAGCTGCTGCACACGCTGATCGGCGAGCCCGGGCGTTCGCCGACGGTCACGACGTCCTTGATCGCCGTCTCCGTCGGATTGCCGAGCCCGACCATCGCCAAGGCGCTTGGGGTGGACACCGGGCAACCGGTTTGGGAGATCTGGCGAAAGCGAAGTATCCAGACCCCCGACAAAGTGCCCGACCAGATTCTCGAACGCGCCGTGCTGCCGCTGAGCAGGGTGCCTGCCATCGACCAGGACGGGCTCGCGCGTGGCGACTCCCTGTACCGCTTCGTTCAGGAGCGATACGGTTTGACCGACGAACACACCGAGCAGGCGTTCGAGGTCGACAGTCCCAACAGTTGGGAGGCCGAACAGCTCGGGTTGCATGCCAGGGACCCGGTCGTAAGAATCCGCGGGGTGAGCTTCGACGCGGACGGCCAGGCCTTCGACTGCTTTGAACAGTGCTACCGGGCAACCAAGTTCACGTTCTACAGCGCCGGCCAGACCAGGCATCGCATCCTCGGGCCGTCGGAACTGTCGAACTGGTCGGTGTCCCCGCTGGCCAACCCGCGGTAGTAGACCCGTCGCGTCAGCTGCGGTCGGGTAGCGCGTGCTCCACGATGAGCCGCCTCCGGTGTGGTTCACGCTCACCACGTTTGGCGGCCAGATAGACCTGCGCGGTCTCTGCGGCGACGGTGTGCCAGTCGAATGCCGAGTCCAGGCGTTGGCGGGCCGCCTCCGCGCGGCGCTGGGCCGCCACGGGATCGTCGATGACGGCCCGCACCGCAGTTGCCAGTGCGGCTACGTCGCGAGGCGGGAACGACAGTCCCGTCTCGCCGTGAAGGACCGCTTCGCCGAGTCCGCCGACGTTGGACGTCACCAGAGGCGCACCGGTCGCGGCGGCTTCCAGAGCGACGATGCCGAATGGTTCGTAGTGGCTAGGCAGCACCGCGGCGTCGCAGTCGTGTAGCAGCGCCACCAGTTGCTCGTGGTCGACGCGCCCAACGAAGTCGATTGCCCTGATTACCGTGTGCTTTCGGGCCAGTGCGAGTAGCCACTCCAACTGGGTGCCGTCACCGGCGACGGTGAGCGTGGTTCCCGGGTGGGTCCGCCGGATGCGCGGCAGCGCGGCAATCGCGTCGTGCACACCCTTCTCGTACTCGAGGCGTCCGAGGTAGAGCAACCGCGCGGGCCCCCGGCGCGCCGCGCGGCGGGCGAATGGCCAGAGGGCCGAGTCGATTCCGTTGCGAATGACTCGCGACTCGGCCAGTCCTGGGCCGAACAGTTCGGTGATCTCCTCGCCCATCGAGGCCGAACACGTGATGAGAGAGTCGGATTCGCGCACCAGCCAGGACTCCACCGCGTGCACCTGACGGCTGATCTTGCCGGACACCCAGCCCGAGTGCCGACCGGCCTCGGTCGCATGAATCGTGGACACGAGCGGCACGTCGAAGTGTTCGGCGAGGGCGATCGCAGGATGCGCGACGAGCCAGTCATGGGCGTGGACGACGTCGGGTCGCCACGGCGTGGTGGTGCGTCGCTCCCGCGTCTTCAGTGCGAGGCCGACGCGAACCATAGAGTGCCCCATGGCGAGCGTCCACGCCATCATGTCCGTGCCGAAGTCGAACTCGTGGGGGTCCTGGGCCGCGGCGATCACCCGCACGCCCTCGCTGACGTCGTCGCCGGAGGGGTGGGTGCTCGGATCGGTTCCCGATGGCCGCCTGCTGAGGACGACGACCTCGTGGCCTGCGTCGGCCAGTGCGGTGGCGAGGTGATGGACGTGGCGTCCGAGGCCACCGATGACGACCGGCGGGTACTCCCACGAGACGAGGAGGACCTTCACGAGGCGCTGAGGGCCGGGGCGCGGTCCCGCGCGAGCGTGCCCAGAATGCCAAGAGTGGACGGCGTGTCGGGTACGGACACGCACGCTCGCGGGGAGGTGGGGGGCGAGACGAGGAGGACCTTCACCGCGGGAGCCGCCGGGCATCGAGCGCGCCGAACAGTCCGTCGGCCCGGTTCCAGTCGCCCGCCAGGCGCTCGGCGTGTTGGCGTCGGCCGGCCGCCAACGCACCCGCGATCTCCCGCGTCGCATGGGCGTGGAGGTGGGCGCGATAGCGCGCGTAGTCGGCCGCGGTGTCCTTGCTGATCATGAACGGCCAGTCGCTCGACACGGTGAGGAGCGCCTCGCGAAGTATCTGGTCGGCGACGGTGTCGCGGGGAGTGGGCGCGCCCACCACCGCATGCTGAGTCAGCGCCTTGTCCACGCATGCCAGCGCGGTGTCGACCACTTCGGTGTTCAGGTGCACCAGGTCCGCGACCTGATCGCCGGACCATACCTGCCAGTCCTTGCCCGAACCCCAAGAGCTAGCAGGCAATTCGACGGGGGAGCCGACGAATTCGTCGGCGATCGCGTCGGACAGCGTGCCCAGGCGCACCCCGGCTTCCGGTAGCGCGCGCAGCACCCGTTCGAGCCAGACCGGGCCCTCATGCCACCAGTGGCCGAACAGTTCGGTGTCGAACGCCGCGACGACGTGGGCGGGCCTGCCGATGCGTTCGGATTCCGAGACGAGCCTGCGACGCACCGTGTCGACGAAGTCGGCGACGTGGACGTCGACGGCGGCCTTCGCGCGGTCGGGTTCATACGGGGCCTTCTCCTCCGACTGCACGGTACGCCCGGTGACCCGGGCCGGCTTCAGGCCGGTGAGATGGTCGTAGGTGTGAAAGTCGCGGTAGGCGGTGTGGCCCGGGTACCCCGACTTGGGCGACCAGACGCGGTAGCTGACCTTCAGGTCGCGGCCAAAGGCGATGACGTCGGAGTCTCCGACCGGACGACCCAATGCGGTGTCGCCGTGCAGCGTCGGGCCGTCGACCATGAAGTGCGTCACGCCCGCTGCGGCGTACTCGCGCTCCAGTCCGGGCGAGTACGCGCACTCCGGCGCCCAGATGCCGCCGGGCACGTGGGCGAATCGCTGACCCGCGTCGGCAAGGCCCTCGCGGAGCGCGAACTCTCGTAGCCGCGGGTGAAGCAACGGTTGGAACGGATGCGCGAGCGGACCGCCGAGCAGCTCAATCGCCTCCGCGTCGATGAGCTCGCGGAGCAAGGGACTGCCGCCGTGGCGCCACGCCACGGCAAAGTCGTCGAGCGCCCTGCCTGCTTCTCCGCGTTCGCGAACACCGAACGCGCGCATGGCTTCCGGGGCCGCGTAACCGATACCGCCGCCACTGCGCGGGACGGCGGCCTCCTGCCCACGCAGCTCCCAGTTCGCCAGCCAGTGGTTCATTCCGGTGAGGCAGTACGGGTCGTCGAGTTGGGCGGTCACGACCGGTGTCATGCCGAGGGTGATCAGGTGGCTGCGGCCTTCGTCGGACAGCCTGCGCAGTAGCCCCACCAACGGCAGATAGGTCGCGGCCCACGACTGGTACAGCCACTCCTCGCCGACCGGCCACCGGCCGTGGTGCGCCAGCCACGGAAGATGGGTGTGCAGAACCAGGGTGAAGAGCCCGGGTACCGACTGAGGGGCCCGTTCCGTCACGGGCGCACCGCGATGGCCACCAGGTCCAGGCTCTGGTCGATCTCGCGCTCGCTCGCATCGAGCAGGTCGAAGTCGGAGGTGCGGACGGATTCGACGTCGGCCAGCAGGTCCGAGGGCCATGGCGCGTTGGCCACGGCACGCGTGATCTGCGCGTCGATGATCGAACCGCCGTGTCGGGCGTCGAGATCCACCAGTCGGGCTCCGTGGAACACCCCGAGCATGGCCTCGACCGCGAAGCCCGCGTCGGTCAGCAACTCGGTGAGCTCGGCGGCATTCAGCTCGCGGGTGTGGAACGGGTTGATCGGGGTGTCGCGGCCCGGGGAGAACGTGATGCGGTTGGGCGTCGACACGAGGAGCACCCCCGACGGTCGCAGTACGCGAGCGCACTCGTCGACGAACTGTCCTTGGTCCCACAGATGCTCGACGACCTGAAAGTTCACGACGACGTCGATGCTGGCGTCATCGATCGGTAACTCGGCCAGATTTCCCTGGCGCATGTCCACGCGGGGGTAGCGGGCCCGGACGTGGCGAACGGCGGAGTCGTCGTAGTCCAGACCGATGACGTGGCGAGCGACGCCCGCGATGAGGTCGGCGCCATAGCCTTCACCGGATCCGGCCTCGAGCACATCGCGTCCCTCGCAACGACCCATTAGCCGCTGGTACACCACCTCGTGACGGCGGAACCAGTAGTTCTCCTCAGCCAGTCCGGGCACCGTGCGTTCCCCGGTGAGGGGAAGGACGTCCGCATTTGAGACGGCGGAGTCGGACGGCTGGGGATGGGTAAATGCACTCATTGCCAACGCAGGCTAACCCAGCTATGGCGATTGTCACCCGCTCACCAGTAGTTCAGACACCGATGTGGCGGGTAGAAGGATAGATAGCACCAGCTATGGTGTGAGTGCGGACCGCATCATGTTACTGGCTAGTAACCGTTGATTGCCGCATAATCCGTGATAAGGGCAGGCTGCTTGCGGCCTCATCGAGGAGGACGAACCACACTCATGACGAACATCGTGGTCCTGATCAAACAGGTTCCTGATTACGAGGATCGGCATCTCACCGACGGTGACTGGACCCTGGATCGGGCAGGCAGCGACCCGGTGCTGGACGAGATCAATGAGAAGGCCGTCGAGGTCGCGCTGCAACTCAAGGAAAAGCACGCGGACACCGACTACAAGGTGGTCGTGCTGACCGCCGGGCCTTCGAGCGCGGAGACGGCAATCCGCCGAGCACTGTCCATGGGTGCCGACTCGGCCTACCACCTCGTCGACGACGGTCTGCACGGCTCCGACATCGTGCAGACGTCCTGGGCGCTGGCCCGGTCGCTCGGCCAGATCGAGGACGTCGGCATCGTCATCGCAGGGAATGAGACCAGCGACGGCGTTGGTGGCGCGGTTCCTGCGATCCTTGCCCAGTTCCTGGGTCTGCCGCAGCTGACGGCGATGCGCAGCATCGACATCGCCGACGGCAAGGTCACCGGAGAGCGCGAAACCGACGACGGCATCTTCGGCCTCGAGGCGACGCTACCCGCGATCATCAGCATCAGCGAGAAGATCGTCGACGACGCCCGCTTCCCCTCGTTCAAGGGCATCATGGCGGCCAAGAAGAAGCCCGTCGAATTCCTGACTCTGGCCGGGATCGGCGTCGAAGCCGACGAGGTCGGTGGAAAGCACTCCGGGTCGACCGTGGTGTCGTCCACCCCGAAGCCGCCGAAGACGGCAGGCGAGAAGATCACCGACGAAGGCGAGGGCGGCAAGCAAATCGCCGAGTACCTCGTCGCTCAGAAGCTCCTCTGACCGTATCCCCAAACACACTTTTCGTAGAGAGCGACAAGAGGCAATGGCTGAAGTACTCGTGCTCGTCGAGCACGCTGAAGGAAATCTGAAGAACGTCACCGCGGAACTCATCACCGCCGCGCGCGTGCTGGGCGAACCCTCCGCCGTGGTCATCGGTGCCCCCGGCACGGCAGAGAAGCTGACGGACGGTCTGAAGGCCGCCGGCGCGGCGAAGATCTACGTCGCCGAGTCCGACGTGGTCGAGCAGTACCTGGTCACGCCGAAGGTGGACGTGATCAACGCTCTGGTCGAGTCGGCATCGCCGGTGGCCGTAGTGGTCGTCGCCAGCACGGAGGGCAAGGAGATCGCCGGTCGCGTCGCGGCCGAGACCGGCTCCGGTGTGCTCGTGGACGTGATCGGCATCAAAGAGGGCCCCATCGGCATCCACTCCATCTTCGGCGGTGCCTACACCACCGAGGCGAAGGCGGACGGTGACGGCCCGGTCTTCGCGCTGCGCCCCGGTGCGATCGAGGCCGAGCCAGTCGCGGGCGCAGGCGAACTGGTGACCGTCGACGTGCCCGCGCCCGCCGAGAACGCCACGAAGATCACCTCGCGCCAGCCTGCTCAGAAGAGCGCGCGCCCCGAACTGACCGAGGCGAAGATCGTCGTCGCGGGCGGTCGCGGTGTGGGCAGCAAGGAGAACTTCAGCGTCGTCGAGGATCTCGCGGATGCGTTCGGTGGCGCGGTCGGCGCTTCCCGCGCAGCCGTTGACTCCGGCTTCTACGGGGGACAGTTCCAGGTCGGTCAGACCGGTAAGACGGTGTCGCCGCAGCTGTATCTGGCGCTCGGCATCTCGGGTGCGATCCAGCACCGCGCCGGCATGCAAACGTCCAAGACGATCGTCGCCGTGAACAAGGACGAGGAAGCGCCGATCTTCGAGATCGCCGACTACGGCATCGTGGGCGACCTGTTCAAGGTGACCCCGCAGCTCACCGACGCGGTCAAGGTGCGCAAGGGCTGATCTTCAGCGTGATCATGCGGAACCCCGGCGCGCCTCGTGCGTCGGGGTTTTGCGTTGGGGTCCTGCGACATTCGTGACGCTGCTGACTAGTGGCGTGGGGTGCCGACCGTCTGCCCGACAGTGGCTACCTGCGCGCGAAGGTGGTGCAGGAGAGGACGATCGTCGAGTCGGGTCTGGCCTACGCGATCGTGCGGGCCACCCAGTTCCTGGAGTTCGCCGACGCCATCACCGAATCCCTGCTCGTCGGTGACGACGTGCGTGCGCCGGATGCGCTGATCCAGCCGAACTAGGCGAATCCACACCGTGCGATCGGCGTCCCCCGCTTTCACCATCGACGTGGACGTAGGGTTGCTTCGTGGACGTCATCCTCGGAATCGGCGTGGGCACCGGGAGCGCCAAGGGCGTCCTGGTGGACACCGCAGATGTCATCGTCGCATCGGCGACGATCTCGCACTCGATGAGCGTGCGCTGTGCGACGGATTTGCTGACAGAGGAATTCGGCGCTGACGCCATTCTCGAGCGGGGAGTGGTGAAGTCAGTCGATGGCCGAGCGAGTGTCGAGATTGGTTCGGGTGCAGGCGCTTTGGAATCCGCCGCGAGCGGGGTCGCCGACGGTACCAAGGTGGCCGTGGGAATCCGACCGCAGGACTGCACGATGTCGACGGGGGACGGGCCCGGTCTGCGCACCACCGTGGCTTATTTCGAGCACGTCCTCGATTTCGGCTTGGCCACCAGCACGGTGTCGGGCGTGGAGGAGGGCGTCGTGGTCCAGACGCCCGCGCAAGAGGATTACCAACCCGAGCAGAAAGTCGTCATAAGCGCTGCACCCGAGCGGGTGTACCTTTTCGACACCGACACGGGAGAGCGATTGCGATGACCAACCTGTTCAACGATCCGGCGCGGTTTACCGAGGACATGCTCGTCGGATTCCTCGACGCCAACGCCACCTACGTCGCGGGCGTGCCCGGTGGTGTGGTCCGCGCGCGCGAGACTCGGCCGGGCAAGGTCGCCGTCGTGATCGGTGGCGGGTCTGGGCACTACCCGGCCTTCTGCGGCACCGTCGGCGCGGGTTTCGCCGACGGTGCGGTGGTCGGCAACATCTTCACCTCGCCGTCCGCCGAGGATGCTGCGTCGGTGGCGCGCGCGGCGCACGGCGACGCGGGCGTGCTCCTCACCACGGGCAACTACGCAGGCGACGTGATGAACTTCGGCCTGGCCGTCATGCAGCTTCGTAGCGAGGGAATCGATGCGCACTACTTCGCCGTGACCGACGACGTCGCCAGCGCACCAACGGGTGAGGAAACGCAGAGGCGAGGCATCGCAGGCGATTTCACCGTGTTCAAGTGCGCCTCGGCTGCCGCCGAGGACGGGCTGGACATCAACGAGGTCGTCCGGGTCGCGGAAGCCTCCAACGCCGCCACCAGGACCCTTGGCGTCGCCTTCGACGGCTGTACGTTGCCGGGCGCTGAGCAGCCGCTGTTCACGGTGCCCAAGAAGCAGATGGGCGTCGGTCTCGGCATCCACGGTGAACCGGGAGTGCGCGACGAGCCGATGCCGTCGGCCGCCGACCTCGCGGTGACGCTCGTCGACGGCGTGCTCGGCGACAAGCCTCCAGGGGACTCGCAGCGGATCGCGGTGATACTCAACGGACTTGGCCGCACCAAGTACGAAGAGCTGTTCGTGGTGTGGGGCACCGCGTCGCGCCTGCTGCGCGAGCGTGGCTACGAGATCGTCGAACCCGAGGTCGGCGAACTGGTCACCAGCCTGGACATGGCGGGCTGCTCACTCACGGTGATGTGGCTCGACGCGGAACTCGAGAAGTACTGGACCGCCTCAGCTGACACCCCGGCCTACCGCAAGGGTGCTGCGGGGCAAGCGGATTCGAGTGAGCGGCGAGCCGACGCCATCTCGGACGCGGCTGCCCCGACGCGCGACCTGGCCGAGCTCGCCGACGACGACGGGCGGTCCGGAGGGCGATTCGTCACCAAGGCCCTCGACGCCATCGCAGGCATGCTGGCCGACGTCGAAGATGAGCTGGGTCGCATCGACGCCGTCGCCGGCGACGGCGACCACGGTCGCGGCATGGTCAAGGGGTCCTCGGCGGCCCGGTCCGCCGCGGCGAAGGTCGCCAAGGAGGGTGCGGGGCAAGGTTCGGTACTCGCCGCCGCAGGCAAGGAATGGGCGGCCAGGGCGGGTGGCACCTCCGGCGTGCTTTGGGGCGCATTGCTCAACGCGGTCGGCGCGCGACTCGGTGACACCGGTCGACCGGACTCGGCGACCGTCGCTGCAGGGATGCGCGACGGGTACGACGCGCTCATCCAGCTCGGCGGCGCCTCACCCGGCGACAAGACGATGCTCGACGCGATGCTGCCGTTCGTTGACGAGCTGCAGCGCAGGGTCACCGCCGGGGAGTCCTGGCAAGGTGGTTGGCGGGCAGCCGCCGACGTGGCGACCGAATCTGCCCGCGCCACCGCGGAGATGCGGCCGAAGGTCGGCCGTGCCCGTCCGCTCGCCGAGCGCAGCGTGGGTACACCCGATGCGGGCGCGACGTCGCTGGCGATGATCGCGCACACCATCGCGGACTGCTTCGCACTAACTGCAGAAGGAGATGCCTGAAATGACCGGAGGGCAGGAGCGAAGCGACCGGGGAATCGGGACAGGGCTTCGAATCGTCGTCGGCTGCGACGATGCAGGTTATGAGTACAAGGAAGCCCTCAAGGGTGACCTGCTGGCCGACGACCGCGTGGCCGACGTCACCGACGTCGGCGTCGGCTCCGGCGAGTACACCGCCTATCCGCACGTCGCGGTCGCGGCCGCGCGGCTGGTGGCCGAAGGCAAGGCCGACCGCGCGCTCCTGGTATGCGGCACCGGGCTCGGCGTGGCGATCAGTGCCAACAAGGTGACGGGAGTCCGCGCCGTCACGGCGCACGACGGTTTCTCGGTCGAGCGGTCGGTGCTGTCCAACAACGCGCAGGTGTTGTGCTTCGGGCAACGCGTGATCGGGCTGGAGCTGGCGCGACGGCTCGCCCGTGAGTGGCTGGGCTACGAGTTCGACCCGAACAGCGCGTCGGCCGACAAGGTCGACGCGATCTGCGGCTACGAGTCCGTCGCCCCCTGACCGGTCACTGCGTGCGGGCGGCGGTATTCGTGCGCGGCCTTGTCGATCGGGTTGGCCTGAGCAGTCCAATCCCGTTCGACGAGAATGGCTTTGGTGTTCGGCCGGGGATCGTCTTACCACAGGTCGGCAACTCCCGGTTGGGCATCGCCGCCACCGATCACCAGAAGGTCGGCCGAACATCTCTGAAGTTCTCCTGGCTCCGGTCCGAGTGAACTCCAGCACTCGTGGCTGGTCCACGTCGAAGACGTCGGTATCGGTCGGCCACGCGAGCCGGTAGGCACGCGGATCCAATCCCGCCGCCTGGCGTATGCCCGCGTGCGAGGCGTCGATGACGAAGTCGTCGAAGAACCACCAGGGGCTACCATCTAGGGCCACCGCAGTAATGGAACGTCGTCGAAAGTTCCTGTGGCGAACCTATTCGGCATTAACTTCGGTCAACTAACGACATTATGCCGGTCAGACGCCTCAAGGGGCACGCCACCAGGTGGTCGAGCATCTTCGCCCCGGGGATGTTTACCGGTGCCAGGGGATTCCAATACAGCAACGTTGAAGTGTCTCAATTCCGTACTGCCAGCTGGACTTTCTGCAACAACAACGCCATTCTAGCGATCGGCGACCCTACGGAGTGCGGTGACATGATCGGCCGCCGTGGTGGCCATTCCTTCGGACTTGCTGGACGAAATATCTGCTCCGTATAGTCACGGCGCCAGATTCACGGCAGAATTGCGATAGTCGGCTCCAATCCTGTGGGACAATCACTCTGAACACAGACCTAGGCGGGGACTGGCTGGTGGAGGAGAACACCATGTCGATGCAAGTGCGGATCGCGGTTGTTGCTTGTGTGCTGTCTGCCGGGCTCGTCATCGGCAGTGGCGGCGGCGCGATTGCCGTCGCTGACACCGATGCCGGCGCGTCAACTAGCGGCGCCCAACCAGAAGACGGTCCGAGCGGAACCGCCGGCCCGGCCCACGGACCTATTGCGACGATTGCCGACTCTCTGCGCAAGGCGGTGCAGAATTCGCTGCAAAGCACCGTGCAGGGCGTCACGGGCACGCTGACCTTGCTCGCCAAACCCGGCCAGCTGCCGGATTACATCCACGCATCTCCGAAGACGACGTTTGGTGGCACGCCCACCGTCTACGGCAGCGCGGGCGGTCCGACTTCGGCGGACGTCAGTTCGCTCCCGTCTGAGGCCCCGCTCCCGCTTGAGGCCCCCCCCGCCCCGCTGGCGTCGCCCGCGTCGGAGGTGACCGTGGCCTCCCCGTTCACGACCTCCCCGCACACGACCTCCCCGCCCACGACCTCCCCGCTCACGACCTCGCCCACGACCTCGCCCATGACCTCGCCCATGACCTCGGCGCCGGCCTACGTCCCTCCGAATCCCATCGCGGCCTTCTCGAATGCGTTGGCTCCGGTGACCAACGCCTTCACTGCGGTAGCCGACACCATCGCGTCGGGCCCAGGGGTCGTCGCGGCGCTCCCCACGTCCATGACACCGGTGTCCGACGTGCTCACCTACTTCCAGAACGTGTTCACCTCAGTTGGCTACGCAGGCAGGTCGCTCACGCAACTGCCGACGGGTCTCGTCGGACTACTCGGCGTCAGCGCCACGGCTCCGACGTCGACCATCGGTGCCGGATCGGGTGCACCCAGGCTGCACGCCGTCACGGCCGCCCCGATCATGGCGCCGGGATGGTCCGCACTGCCGCAGCCCCTTTCGATTCCCGGGGTTGAAGGTGGGCCCGCCGCCAGCACGCTCCCCGTGCCCGTGACACCCCTCGACGTGACGACGACGGGCGTCGTTCGCGGCGAGTCCGGCACGACCTCGGCGCCGACTGCCCCGACGAACGATGGCACCAACGACGTGCTCTCGACGGTGGAGCACGTGATAGGCGCATTCGTGGCAACGGTGTCACTCGCGGCACTGGCCGCCGTGGCGCTGCCCGGGCTGGCCGGCCTCCTGAGCACCTGCGCCGCGGGAATGCGGGTCGGTTACCGGCAGGCCAAGGCAGGCTCAGGGCTACCGAACACGGTGATGTCGCGCTTCGTCGGCTCAGGACCGATGGGCGTCGTCCGCTCGGGTGCCCGGGTCGAGTTGCGCGTGCGCGCACCGCGCATCATCCCCACCGGGGCAGGTGACGATGAGCCGACACGCACACTGCGCCTCGTCCGCTCCGAATCGGCGTCGTCAGCGCATTTGCTCGACCAAGCCGTCTAGCAACCAGACTCCGAGTACAACTCGTCACCTGGCGTGCACGGACACGTCATGCTCTGATTGCCGTCGCGCTGTCCTGCTGCAGCACCGTGCTGGCTATGAGCACTGCTTCTGTACTCATCGCCGCTGATCAACCGACCGCGTCGGCGGACACGCCGCGCTACACACTGCTGCTCTCCACCGACGCCGCACTCATCGACGATGCGCAGCGCCTGCGCTACGAGGTGTTCACCTCCGAACCGGGATTCGAGCTCAGCAGCGCCGCCGACGGGCGAGACTCCGACCGGTTCGACGAGTTCTGCGACCACCTTGTCGTCAGGGAGGACCGGTCCGGTGAACTCGTCGGTTGCTACCGCATGCTGCCGCCGCCGGGCGCGATCGCTGCCGGCGGCTTGTACAGTGCCACCGAGTTCGACGTCGCGGAGCTCGACCCGCTGCGGCCCTCCCTGGTCGAGATGGGCCGCGCGGTCGTACGAGAGGACCACCGCAACGGTGGAGTCGTGCTGCTGATGTGGGCAGGCATCCTGGCCTATCTGGACCGTTGCGGGTACGACTACGTGACCGGCTGCGTGTCCGTACCGATCCAAGGCGCTCCCGACGAAACGCCTGGCGCCCAGATCCGCGCCGTACGCGACTTCGTGCGCAGGCGCCACGCGTCGGACTACACCGTGCGTCCGCATCGGCCGATCGTCTTGGATGGCAAGGGGCTCGACGATATCTCGCCACCGGCTCGGGTCACCGTGCCGCCACTGATGCGGGGCTACCTGCGGCTGGGCGCCGAGGTTTGCGGGGACCCCGCGTACGACCCCGACTTCGGTGTCGGTGACTTCCCGGCGTTGCTCGACAAGGGCAGGGCCGACGTCCGCTATCTGCAGCGGCTGCGGTCGGTGTCTCAGGCAAGCGACATGTCCGACGGGATGGTCCGATGAGCAGTTTCGGCGGGCAGGAGCGAAGCGACCGGGGAAACGGCACGGCGGTGATCGAGAGCCCCTGGCTGCCGCGGGCGTCGTGCAATTCGTCGTGCGTCCACACCGACCCCGCCCAGGTGTCGAGGCCCGCGATCGTTGCGGTGCGCACCGCCGCTCGCATCGCCTGCGCGCTGGCACTGCTTCCCGCGATGCCGTTACTGGCCGTACCGCTGCCAGGACGATCGCGGATTCAGCGGATCTACTGCCGGCTGATGCTGCGCTGCCTCGGCGTGCGGATCACGGTCTCCGGGGGTCCGATCCGAAACCTGCGCGGCGTGCTGGTCGTCAGTGGGCACGTGTCATGGGTCGACATCTTCATCATCGGGTCGGTGTTGCCGGGTTCGTTCGTCGCACGGGCCGACCTGATCGAATGGCCTGCGCTGGGGTTCGTCGCCCGGCTGCTCAAGGTGATTCCCATCGAGCGGGCCAGCCTCCGTCGGCTGCCCGACGTCGTGCGTACGGTCGCCGATCGGCTGTCCAACGGTCAGACCGTCGTCGCGTTCCCCGAGGCGACGACCTGGTGTGGCGTCGGCTACGGCCGCTTTCGGCCCGCGATGTTCCAGGGCGCCATCGATGCGGGTCGGCCGGTGCAGCCGCTGCGCCTGACCTACCACCATCGCGACGGGCAGCCCTCGACGATTCCCGCTTTCATCGGCGATGATTCGCTGCTGGCGTCGGTCCGCCGGGTCGTCACCGCCCGTCTGACGGTGTGCCACGTGCAGGTGCAGTCACTGCAGCTACCCGGCGAGCATCGACGTGATCTGACGGCCAGGTGCGAGGCCGCGGTACGCGGTGCGGCGTTACCCTCGGTGGCGCGAGGGACGGCAGTAGAGGGCCCGACCGCCCACGGGCACGCGCTGGTCGCCTGAGGCGCACCGGCCTGCCGGTATCCTAGTTTGGCCATGAGGTCCGTCTATCTCGATCACGCCGCCACCACCCCGATGCACCCCGCCGCCATCGAGGCGATGACGGCGGCGTTGGCGACGGTCGGCAATGCATCATCGCTGCACACGACCGGCCGGACCGCCCGCCGTCGGATGGAGGAGGCGCGCGAGACCTTGGCGAAACTGCTCGGCGCGCGCCCCTCGGAGATCATCTTCACCGCGGGCGGCACCGAGAGCGACAACCTCGCGGTCAAGGGCATCTTCTGGGCCCGCCGCGATGCGGATCCCAAGCGTCGCAGAATCATCACCACCCCGGTCGAGCACCACGCCGTCCTCGATGCCGTGGAGTGGCTCGTCGAGCACGAGGGCGCCGAGGTGACCTGGCTACAGGTCGGCGCCGACGGATCGGTCGCGACCACCGCGCTGCGGCAGGCGCTCGAGGATCACGACGACGCCGCCCTGGTGACGATCATGTGGGCGAACAACGAGGTCGGCACCATCATGCCGATCGCCGAGCTGGCGTCGATCGCCGCCGAGTTCGACGTGCCGATGCACAGCGACGCCATCCAGGCGGTCGGTCAAGTGCCCGTCGACTTCGCGGCCAGCGGGCTCTCCGCGATGAGTGTGGCGGCCCACAAGTTCGGCGGCCCCACCGGCGTGGGCGCTCTGCTACTGCGCCGCGACTCGGCCTGCGTGCCTCTTTTACATGGCGGCGGGCAGGAGCGCGACGTACGCTCCGGCACGCCCGATGTCGCAGGCACGGTCGCGATGGCCGCGGCAGCCCAGGTGGCCGTCGAGGGCCTCGATGCCAACCGCGCACGGATCTCGGCACTGCGGGACAAGCTCATCGACGGTGTGCTGTCGTCGATGGACGACGTCGACCTCAACGGTGCCGACGGCGGCGCGCGGCTGCCGGGCAACGCGCACTTCACCTTCCGTGGATGCGAGGGTGACGCATTGTTGATGTTGTTGGACGCCAAGGGAATCGAGTGCTCTACCGGCTCGGCCTGCACTGCCGGAGTGGCCCAACCGTCACACGTGCTGACCGCCATGGGCGCCGACCCGGCGAGCGCACGCGGTTCCCTGCGACTTTCGCTGGGGCACACCAGCACTGACGCCGACGTCGAGGCGGCGCTGGCTGTCCTGCCCGCCGCGGTGGACCGGGCTCGGCAGGCCGCGTTGGCGAGTGCGGGGCAGAAGTAGGCATGCGGGTACTGGTCGCGATGAGCGGCGGTGTCGATTCCTCGGTGGCCGCCGCGCGCATGGTCGACGAGGGTCACGACGTGGTCGGCGTGCACCTTGCGCTGTCGTCGGCGCCGGGGACGTTGCGCACCGGTTCCCGCGGTTGCTGCTCGAAGGAGGACGCTGGTGACGCCCGGCGCGTCGCCGACATCCTCGACATCCCCTTCTACGTCTGGGATTTCGCCGACCGCTTCAAGGAGGACGTCATCGACGACTTCGTCGCGTCCTACGCGCGCGGCGAGACGCCCAACCCATGCGTCCGGTGCAACGAGAAGGTCAAGTTCTCGGCGCTGTCGGCCCGCGCGCTGGCGCTTGGTTTCGACGCACTCGCCACTGGCCACTACGCCCGACTGTCCGACGGTCGGCTGCGCCGCGCCGTCGACATCGACAAGGATCAGTCCTACGTTCTCGGCGTGCTGAACGCCCGCCAACTCGCGACGGCCGTCTTCCCGATCGGCGACACCCCCAAGCCGCAGATTCGCGAGGAAGCCGCTCGACGCGGTCTGGCCGTCGCCGACAAGCCGGACAGCTACGACATCTGCTTCATCCCGTCGGGGGACACCCGGGCATTTCTCGGCGCGCGGATCGGTGTCCGGCGCGGCGCCGTCGTCGACGCCGGCGGCACGGTGCTGGCCGAGCACGACGGCGTGCATGGCTTCACGATCGGGCAACGCAAGGGGCTCGGCATCGCAGGACCCGGGACCGACGGTCGCCCCAGGTACGTGACGTCGATCGACGCCGAGAGCGGCACGGTCCACGTCGGAGGTGCCGGCGAACTCGACGTGTGGCATCTGGCGGGTGAGCGGCCGGTGTTCACGGCGGGCTCGGCGCTGAACGGACCGGTGGAATGCGATGTGCAGGTCCGCGCGCACGGCGGCATCGCCCGGGTCGTGGCGGAGGTGCGCGACGACACGCTCCTCGCCACGCTGCGCAGCCCGTTGCGTGGTGTCGCGACCGGCCAGACCATGGTGCTCTACCGGCCGGATCCCAAGGGCGACGAGGTCATCGCGAGTGCCACGATCGCGGTCGCAGACCGTCGGCACTAACCGGGGATCCGCTCGAGGAGGTTCGTCATGACGATGTCGGGCACTGACGGTGGATACGCGCAGAACGTGACCTCGACGAGCACCACCGACTTGAGTCTATAGTCCCGACCGCACTCACTGCTGGTGCGGGTGCGCACGGCGTCGTCGGTCTTCGTCCACTCGCCGACGTAGCCGGACGTCGCTTGTGAGCACGCTGCCACCAGGGTGACCAGCCCGTCGAACGTGCGGCGCGCCGTCGCGACGTCTCGGTAGGCGGCCGCACCCTGAGAGATGAGCGCACCCTTCGGCGGATTCTGGTAGGTCGTCTTGTGAAACTCCTCGAGTTCGGTTCCGAACGTCTGGGTCTCGGCGAAGATCCAGGCGCACGGAGGGGGCACGCGGTCGGCGAACGCATTGACGTCGACGGGAAACTTGCCGTCCATGCTCGGTATCACGGTCAGATCGTCGCCGGCGCCGGTGATCGCCCGCATCTGAGATTGCTCGAGGAGGACGCCGTCGACGTCGATCGGAGATCGCGAGTTGTCGTCGATCCCCGGTGCGGGCCGCACGGCGCTACCCGCGACGGTGGACGTGCACGCCACGGTCAGCGCGGCTGCGCAGACCGCCAGCAGCAGCCTCGTGGGCGATGCGGGCATGGTCGACGGTAACTCTTCTCACGGGCCTTCGAATACTGTTGGCCGCGTGAGCGTTTTCGCCGCCGCAACCGGCGTGGGATCCTGGCCCGGCACGGCGGCGCGTCAGGCCGCTGAGGTGGTCGTCGGTGAGCTGCATACGCTGACGCACCTGGTGGAGCTGCCAACCCGCGGCGTGGGCGCCGACCTCATCGGTCGCGCCGCCGCACTGCTCGTCGGCATCGGCGTCGACACGGTGCCCCGTGGCTACCGCGTGGCCCCTGGGCGGAGCTCCGTGGTGCGCCGGGCGGCGAGCTTCCTCGACGAGGACATCGACGCCCTCGAAGAGGCTTGGGAGCGGGCTGGTTTGCGTGGCGGTTCGCGCACCGTCAAGGTGCAGGCGCCGGGGCCGATCACGTTAGCGGCACACCTCGAACTGGCGAACGGTCATCGCGCGATCACCGACGCCGGGGCGGTACGCGACCTGGCGCGCAGCCTCGCCGAAGGCATTGCCGTGCACCGGGCCGAGATCGCGCGTCGGCTGGAGGTGCCGGTCGTGGTGCAGCTCGACGAACCGTCGCTCCCCGCTGTGCTGGCTGGGCGTTTGACCGGCGTGACGAGTTTCTCGCCGGTGCATCCCGTGGACGAGTCGTTGGCGCAAAGCCTGCTCGACGAGTGTGTCGCTACCGTCGGCGGTGAAGTGGCCTTGCATTGCTGTGCCCCGGAGCTACCGTGGAAGACGTTGCAGCGCAGTAGCCTTGCTGCCATATCGGTGGACGTGGCGACCTTGACCGCAGCGGATCTGGACGGCATCGGCGAGTTCGTGGAGTCGGGTCGGGTGGTCATGCTCGGTGTGATCCCGGTGCAGGCGCCGGACCGTCGAACGTCACCCCAAGAGCTGGCCAAGGCGGCCGCGTCGATCACCGACCGACTTGGCTTTCCCCGTGAGGTGCTGCGGGACCGCATCGGCATCACGCCTGCCTGTGGTCTCGCCGGAGCGACGGAACAGTGGTCGCGGACCGCGGTCGAGCTGGCGCAGAAGGTTGCCGATGGAATCACCGACGACCCGAGCGCAGCGTAAGGTTGCTGAAGCACCCAACCGGTCAGGGAGGCCCGTGGTCACGTCGATGATTCGCCTCGCCGCCGGTGTCGCGATCACACTGGCCATCACGGTGGCGGGCGGCCCAGGCGCTGCCGTCGTCTCGGCAGATCCGGACTCGTCAAGATCATCCTCGGATCAGTCCCGGGATGGCGGGCGCGGTGACGGCAAGGGTCCCCGAGGTCACGAACGGCGTTCACGCGCTGATGCCGGCAACGAGAGTGACCGCCGCGGCAGCGATCGCCGCGGCAGCGATCGGAACGGCGCCCCTGGTGCGGACCGTCCGGGTGGCGCGTATTCACCCTCAAACGACGGCGATCAGTCGACGGATGTGACGACAAGCCCCACGCTCTCGAACGTCGCGGTAGCGGAGACCACTACGGCGTCACGCGGAGCCGTCGTCGAACCGGTGGATCCTCCCGTCGTGCCGCAGATCTCCACCACCCCCGTCGACGGGGAACGAGGTGGCGGCTCCGTGCTCGCGGTCGCGGGGGAGTCCGTGCCCCAGGTCATGGCGCCGCTGGTGACCGTCGGCAACGGGCGGTCACCCGGCCTGCCGTCGACACGACCCGGCGAGTTACCTGCCCGGATAGTTGGCGGACCGGCGGTTCCCCAGACGGTCACGGTCCTTCCCGCTACACCCGAGGGGTCGTCGATGCCGCCGCCTCAGCCGTTGCTGGCGGTGGAACCGGCTCCGAGGCCGCTGTCCGGGACGCCGGTGGCATCGCTCTGGGGGTCGGCGCAGCAGGGCTGGCCTGCGGGTGTCCTCTTCGGCATCGCCGGGTTGCTGCTCGCACCGATCGCCGGCGTGTGGCTGGGCCACCGCCAATCGCGCGCGGTGAAGGCAGCCTCCCAACTCGTCAGTCACTAGTGGTCCGTCTGTGAATTGATGCGGTTGAGGGTTTCTCGTCCTCGTCGGACTTTGGTGATGATGTCGTCGGCGGTGGCTTTCCAAATGAATGGTGTGGGGTTGGCGTTCCAGTGCTCGGCCCAGGTGGTGATGGCGTC
>JBBRTH010000054.1:0-41982 GCA_038244615.1 Mycobacteriales bacterium
GGTGAGGTGGCAGCAGAGTTCGAAGCGGTACACAACGTGGAGCGGGCGCGCCGGGTGGGATCAGTTCATGCGATCATTCCGGCGGCAGAATTGCGCCCTGGGATCGTCGCGGCCGTCGAGCGTGGGATGGCTCGGACGATGGAGGCGCTCGGCAGGTAGGGCCCGGATTGGGTGCACCGCGGACCACTTTGGCTGATATGGCCAGTACCCCATGCGACCGTGTCGCGCAGGCGCACACTGAATGCGCGTCGAAACGTCCTTGGAATGTAAGGGAACTCCATACCGGTTACTTCCCGCACGAAAGTGGTCAGCCAATGCCAAACCTAGAAGACGACCCGAATGAGATCGCCGTCCCCGTACCCAGGGGCGCCCACATCGCCGACCCTGGGCCCTTGGGCCTGGCAGCCTTTGCGCTGACGACGTTCATCCTCTCCAGTGCCAACGCCGGATTCATCTCATCGAAGGCGGAGGCCGCCGTCCTGGGAGTCGCGCTGTTCTACGGCGGCGTCACCCAGCTCGCCGCCGGCATGTGGGAATTCCTCAAGGGCAACGTCTTTGGGGCGACGGCCTTTGCCTCGTATGGTGGCTTTTGGCTGAGCTTCTGGTACCTGGTCACCTACACCGCCGCGGACATGGGCGCCGAAAAGCACGTCGGGGTGGGCATCTTCCTACTTGCCTGGACCATCTTCACCGGCTACATGTGGGTCGCCAGCATCCGGGTCAGCAGTGCCATTCTCACTACCTTCTCGGTACTTCTGATCGCCTTCGTCTTCCTGACCCTCGGAGCGCTCCTCGAGCAGACAGGCTTGACGAGGGTCGGCGGCTACTTCGGACTCGCCGCCGCCGCCGCTGCGTGGTATACCTCCGCTGCCGGGTTGCTCAGCACGACCTACGGGCGTGTCGTCCTGCCCACGGGCCCGCGGCAGAGGAACGCTCCTGAATCTGGCGTCGACACGAATTGACCGCCGTGGCGGTAAAGGAGGCGGATATCCCGTACCGGCCCTGACCAGAAGTGTGTCGGCTTACGTGCTCGCTCTGATGGCCTCGAACACGCCGGGATCGACTCGTCCATCGCTGCTGGGCGGATGATGATTGGTGTTTTAAGTTCCCTCGCTGAGTACGAGCGCGAGCTAACCCAAGGCTAACCCCGTGTAGACGCCCGAATTTTGACCCCCTTCGTCCAATTCTCGGTTGAAGAATGAACACCAACGGGGTCAATTTGAACCGTCGAAAAGGGGTCAAATTTCGACCGTCGTTGACAAGAAAACCGAAATGCCACTCCACGATAAATTGACCCGTTCAGGGCGTACGGTGGAGAAAAGGCGCCATAATGACGTCAGTACACGAAGTGGCGTGAATCATGGAGATTTCTCTGACCCCACTGCGCTTTCTCGAGCGCGCGGCAGCGGTACATCCCGATCGCAAGGCGATCGCAGACGGAACGAGGTCCTTCACCTACGCGGCGATGGAACGGCAGGTCACTCGCCTGGCCCGGGCATTTCTGTCCAGAGGGCTGCAGCCCGGGGACCGGGTGGCCTACCTCGCGCCGAACTGTGCCGAAATGCTGGTGGCCCATTTCGCGGTGCCGCTGGCCGGTGGTGTACTGGTCACCCTCAACACCCGACTCTCGGCCGAGGAGATCGCCCAGATCGTCGAACATTCCGGCGCTGCGTTCCTTCTCGCCGACGCCCCACTGCTGCAACCAGCACGCGAGAAGCTCGCCGCGGTGACCACGTTGCGGGAGATCGTCACGTTGCCGGCAGAAGACGGTCACGCCGTCGAGGTGGCCTTCACCACGACCTACGACGACCTGCTGGCAACCGGAAATGATGATCCGATCGCGTACACGGTGGCCGATGAAGATTCCGCGATCAGCCTCAACTACACGTCGGGAACCACCGGCAACCCCAAGGGTGTCATCTACACCCATCGTGGCGCCTACCTGAACTCCCTCGGCGAAGTCATCCATCAGGGATTGCGCGACGGGTCCAGCTATCTGTGGACCCTGCCGATGTTCCACTGCAACGGATGGTGCACCACCTGGGCGCTCACCGCGGTTGCCGGCACCCACGTGTGCCTGCGCGCGGTACGGGCGGACGACATCTGGCGGCTGGTCGATCGGGCGGGCGTGACCCACATGGCCGGAGCGCCGACGGTGCTGTCGATGATGCGGGAGTCCGCGTTGGCTCACCCGGTGGCCAAGGCGTTGACCGTGACCACTGCGGGCGCCCCGCCCAGTCCCTCCATCATCGCGTCCTTCGCCGAGCTGAACGTGCGGGTCGTTCATGTCTACGGACTGACTGAAACCTACGGCCCGTACACCGTCTGCGAGGAACAGGACGACTGGCACAAGTTGTCGGTTGCCGAACGCTCCCATCTGATGTCCAGGCAGGGTGTCGGCATGATCACCGCAGACGAAGCGAGAGTCGTTGCCAGCTATGGTCATTCGGAGGAACTGGTCGATGTACCAGCCGACGGTGTGACCATGGGTGAGATCGTCATGCGGGGCAACACGGTGATGAAGGAATACTTTCGCGACGAGACGGCCACGGCAGTGGCTTTCAAAGGCGGCTGGTTCCATTCCGGCGATCTCGGCGTCCGCTATCCCGATGGCTACATCCGGTTGATGGACCGTGCCAAGGACATCGTGATCTCCGGCGGCGAGAACATCTCCACCGTCGAGGTGGAACATGCCTTAGCGTCGCACCCGGCGGTGGCCGACGTCGCCGTCATCGCTGTTCCGGACGAACGCTGGGGCGAGCGGCCGAAGGCCTTCGTGGTGCTGGCCGCGGGCCACACCGCAGGCCAAGCGGAACTGATCGGCCACGTCAAGGACCACATCGCAAAGTTCAAGGCGCCCAGGGAAGTTGTATTCGTGCTCGAACTGCCCAGAACGGCAACAGGAAAGATCCGCAAGAACGAGCTGCGTGAAGCGGCTTGGGCCGGACATGAAAGCAGGATTCAGTGATGACCACCAGTGTGGATCGCCCGGTCGGCGTCACCGCCGACGAGGAGGTGGAGTTCCCGAACGGTGACGATCTGGCACTGTCCCGGGGCACGGATTTCTACGGCCTCGACGAGTTGCTGACAGGCCGGGAGCGGGAAGTACGGGACCGGGTGCGGGTGTGGTGCGACACCGAGGTCGCGCCCGCAGCGGCAGGTTTCTGGGAGCGTGCCGAGTTCCCTGTCAAGTTGGCCGAGGGCTACGGGCGGTTGGGGATCGCCGGCGCTTCGATCGTCGGGGACGGCTGCCCGGGGCTGAGTTTCCTGGCCGAAGGAGTGATCGCCGCCGAACTGGCGCGCGGCGACGGCAGCATCGCCACCCTGAACGCGGTCCACTCGGGGTTGGCGATGACCACCATCGCGATGCTCGGCTCGCCCGAGCAACGCGCGAAATACCTTCCGCGGATGGCGACGTGTGAGGTGCTGGGCGCGTTCGCACTAACCGAACCGAACCACGGCTCCGACGTCGTTGCGTTGGAAACCCGGGCCCGACGGGACGGCGACGAGTGGGTGCTGGACGGGGAGAAACGGTGGATCGGCAACGGCACGCTCGCCGACGTCGTCATCGTCTGGGCACGTGATGACGACGGTCAGGTCGGCGCGTTCGTGGTGGAGCACCCCGGCGGCGCAGCGCACCCGGTCCCCGGCTACCACGCCAGAAAGATCGTCGGCAAGGCCGCCAACCGTGCAGTGTGGCAGGCCCAGATCCGCCTGGACGGTGTCCGGGTGCCCGCCAACGCCCGACTGACCCAGGCACGCAGGTGGGACGACGCCAACTACGTGCTGGCCAAGTCGCGGCAGACCGTGGCCTGGGAAGCCCTCGGCCACGCGATCGCCGCGTACGAGGCCGCGCTCACCTACTCCCTTCGGCGCGAGCAGTTCGGCCGTCCGCTGGCCCGTTTCCAGCTGATCCAGGACAAGCTCGCCCATATGCTCAGCGACGTCACCGGCATGCAATTGATCTGCACCCGAATGTCGCAACTGCAGGCACAGGGCCGGATCTCGATCGAACACGCCGCGCTGGCCAAGCTGAACACCGGCGACGCCGCCCGCCGGGTCTGCGCGATGGCCCGGGACATCCTCGGCGGCAACGGCATCCTGCTGGACCACCATGTTGCCCGCCACCACGCCGACATCGAAGCCGTCTACACCTACGAAGGCACCGACTCGATCCAATCCCTCATCGTCGGTCGCGCCATCACGGGACTCAACGCCTTTCGCTGAACAGCTGATCGGTCCCTGCTGGCCCGTCGTCAAACCAACTTGACACATCGACGTCAACCGGCCGCCTGAGAGACGGGGGCGCCGAACACGTCAACATGAGCCACGTTTTCCTTTCCCGACCTTGAGGAGCCTCAATGACCTCGGCATGGTTGATCACCGGAACTTCCAGCGGGACGGCGCGATGACCGGCCGCGCTCGACGCCATCCGGGCGGGACCGGCGGCCTCGCCGGGCCGCGCGCCCAAAAGACCGTGTCCCTGGCCCTCCAGGGCGGCGGGGCTCACGGCGCCTTCACGTGGGGCGTGCTCGACGCCCTTCTCGAAGACGGGCGCCTCGCCGTCGAAGCGATCACTGGTGCGAGCGCTGGCGCCATGAACGCCGTCGTCATGGTGCAGGGCTGGCTCGAGGGCGGGATCGACGGGGCGCGGAGCCAGCTGGAAACCTTCTGGCGTCGGGCCAGCCTCGACGGGTCCCTTTCCCCCGCCCAGCGCAGGCTCCTCGGCCTGATGCTTGGCTTCTGGAGCAAGGCCTGGACGGACGTCATCGCCCCAAGCTTCAGTCCGTACCAGACGAACCCGCTCAACATCAATCCTTTGCGGGACGCGATCGACACGCTCATCGACTTCGATCGCGTGCGTGCCTGCACGGATGTCGAGATCTTCATCAGCGCGACCAATGTCTGGACCGGCAAGGTTGCGATCTTCAAGAGACAGGAGCTCACGGCCGATCACCTCATGGCCTCCGGCTGCCTGCCCACGGTCTTCCAGGCGGTGGAGATCGACGGCGTGCCTTATTGGGACGGCGGTTATATGGCCAATCCGGCCCTGTTCCCGCTCTTCGACGAGACGATGACCGACGACATACTGCTGGTGCAGATCAACCCGATTGAGCGTCGGCAGACGCCCCGCACGGCACGCGAAATCAACAACCGGCTAAACGAGATCAGCTTCAACAGCACTCTCCTGCGCGAATTGCGGGCCGTGGCGTTCGTCAAGCGGCTGATCGAAGAGGGAAAACTCTCGCCCGACGAATACAAGAACGTCCACCTGCACCGGATCGACGGGAGCGACGAGCTCGACGATCACGAGGCCTCTTCGAAGCGCAACGCGGAATGGGATTTCTTCGTGCAGCTTCGCGATGCCGGGCGGCGGACTGCTCAATCCTGGCTCGCAGCCCATTACGGAGCGATCGGGGTGCGCGGCACGCTCGATCTGTAGAGCGGTCGGTTGTGACGCGGGACAATCGCGGAAGCGCCAGACCGTCGACCGCTTGATGTCCGAATCTTCCAGCGAGCGAGTGACCGGCACCTGATGGGTGGCGAGCGCGTCGAGCGAAGTGGGCATCTTCCTACCGGCCTGGACCATGCTCACCAGCTACATGTGGTTCGCCAGCATCCGGGTCAGCAATGCCATTCTCACTTCCTTCTCGGTGCTTCTGATCGCCTAGCGGGAGGCGGATGTCCCAAGTACCGGCCCTGACCAGAGTGTGTCGGCTTACTTGCTCGCTCTGATGGCCTCGAACACACCGGGATCCAGGAGCGTCGACGTGTCGCCGAGTTCCCTGCCCTCGGCGACGTCGCGCAGCAGTCGCCGCATGATCTTGCCGCTGCGGGTCTTCGGCAGCTCGGGGACGACATGGATCTCGCGAGGCCGAGCAATCGGCGAGATCTCACGGGCCACCTCGTCGCGCAATTGCTTGACCATGAGATGGGGCGGAACGTCGGCGTGGTGTGCCATCAGGATGACGAACGCGCAGATCGCCTGGCCGGTCGTGTCGTCGCTGGCGCCGACGACGGCCGCCTCGGCCACCCCGGAGTGGCCGACCAGAGCCGATTCCACCTCGGCAGTGGATATCCGGTGTCCGGACACATTCATCACGTCGTCGATGCGGCCAAGCAGCCAGATGGCGCCGTCGGCGTCGTAGCGTGCGCCGTCGCCGGCAAAGTACCAGCCCTGCTCGGCGAAGCGGGACCAGTAGGTCTCCTTGAACCGCTCCGGGTCACCCCATATTCCGCGCAGCATGCCCGGCCAGGGCTTGTCCAGTACCAGGTAGCCGCTGACCTGCTCGCCATGGACCTGCTCACCGTGATCGGTACCGCGGGCCAGTTGGTTGCCGTCGTCGTCGACGATTAGCGCGGAGATGCCCGGCAGCGGAGCCATCGCCGATCCCGGCTTGGCCGCCGTCACTCCGGGCAACGGCGAGATCATCGCCGCGCCGGTCTCAGTCTGCCACCAGGTGTCCACGATCGGGGTGCAGTCGGCGCCGATCGCCCGCCGGTACCAGCGCCAAGCCTCCGGGTTGATCGGCTCACCGACCGACCCCAGCAGCCGCAGACTGGACAGGTTGTGGGCTACGGGGATCTCGTCACCCCACTTCATGAACGTCCGGATCAGCGTTGGTGCTGTGTAATAGGTTGTTACACCGTACTTTTCGATCACCTCGAAGTGACGATGCTCGGTTGGCGACGAGGGCGTGCCCTCGTACAGGACCTGGGTAACGCCGTTGGACAGCGGGCCGTACACGATGTAGGTATGCCCGGTGATCCAGCCGATGTCGGCGGTGCACCAGAACACGTCGGTCTCCGCCTTGACATCGAAGATGTTGTAGTGCGTGTACGACGCCTGGGTGAGAAACCCGCCAGTAGTGTGCACGATGCCCTTGGGGGCGCCGGTCGTTCCCGAGGTGTACAGCAGAAAGAGCGGATGTTCGGAGTCGAACGCCTCCGGGGTGTGTTCCGGGGATGCCGGGTCGACGACGTCGTGCCACCACAGGTCACGGCCCTCGGTCCACGCGATGTCGATCCCCGTGCGCCGCAACACCAAGACGTGCTCGACGCGGTCCTGCCCGGCAACGGCCTCGTCGACGGCGTCCTTCAGCGATACCGCCTTGCCGCGCCGGTACTGCCCGTCGGTGGTGATGACGAGCTTTGCCTGCGCGTCCTCGATACGCGCCTTGAGCGCCGATGCCGAGTAACCGGCGAAGATGACCGAGTGCATGACCCCCAATCGGGCGCAGGCCAGCATCGCCACGATCGCCTCAGGCACCATCGGCATGTAGATGGCGACCCGGTCACCGGCGACCAGGCCCAGATCGGCCAGCGCGTTGGCAGCCTTGGATACCTCGGCCAAGAGGTCCGAATAGGTAAGGCTGCGGCTGTCACCGACCGGCTCACCCTCCCATAGAATCGCGACGCGATCGCCGAGACCCGCCTCGACGTGCCGGTCCACGCAGTTGTACGCAACGTTGAGCCGGCCACCCACAAACCACTTGGCGAACGGCGCGTCGGACCAGTCCAGAACCTCGGTGAACGGCGTCGCCCACGAGAGCCGCCTGGCCTGCTTCGCCCAGAACGACAGTCGGTCTCGCTCTGCCTCGCGGTACAAATCCGCGGTCGCGTTGGCGTTCCTGGCGAACTCCGTGGAGGGCGGATAGCTCAACTGGACTTCGATGTGCGACGTGGACATGGTTGTGAGCTTAGTCACTCAATATAAGGGCTGGGTGGTCGTCGGTCTTGGCGCTGGAGGTTTTGTTGGTCATGTTCTCCCGTTGTGGCTCAAGGCCATCCGGGTCTGCGGCAGGGCGACGCCGGCTGAGGTTGCGATCTCGGTGTCGCACCACACCCTCATGCGGCCCCGAAATTTTCGGTCCCGAACTGTCAGCTACTCGTCGAGGTCGTAGAAATCCGTCCCACGGAACATATTCGGTCTTCGCGGGGAGTAGTCCACAACGATGAACGTCAGGAAATGCACTGGCCGTCCGAAGGCGACGCCGAACGGGTTGAGAGCGGACGTCTGTTGTGTGCGATGGGAGGGAAAGACGTGGATTCAGGACGATCGTGGCCTTCGCGTCGGCGCCTAACAGGCCCGGGAGTTTGACCGTAGGTTTTCTCGATGTTCATAGGTACGAGCTGCGAAACGGCGCCGCGGCGCGCCGCACCGTAAGCCGAGGGCGTGGCTAAGTGTCGCAATCCCTCGTACGTGGGCAGTAGAAGGGGACCACGTGATGAGCCATCGTTTGCGATCCTTGCGGCCGAGCTCGTCGACTATGCGGACCAGGCGAACGGCGTGGTGCCAGCCATGGTTGCCGGCGGCGCTGGACGGGGCACGCCAAACCACCGCTGGGCGAACGGGAATCAAGCGGTCGCAGGTTCAAGCTGATGGGTCAGAAGTCGACCTCGACGGCGTGAAATCGACGCCATAACACTGACGGCCCACTCACTCTGAACTGCTAGTTTCCTGCAAGACGAACCGTTCGAGATCTTGACGGGCTATCTCATAACCCAGAGCTCGCAGGTTCGAAATCTGTCCCCGCTACCAGTAGAAACGACCCCTCGAAGATTTCGTCAAACACCGTTCTCATTGGGTTTCGGAGACACTCTGTGGGTCTCCCAGTGACCCGGTTGATTGCCGTCACGAGCTGAGCGACGCCCGCGGACACGCGTGCCGAGCCATGCCGGAAGTCACCATTTGGAAACGACACGGCATGGGCGCGGCGCGAGGCGGACGTATCTGCTGATAATTGACGCGGCTGCCCAACGATGGATTGGGTACGGCACGGGTATTGCGCACAACGTGAAATGCGGAGTGTCTGAACACGAATGAAGGAGTACACGTCGATGACGATCTTTGATCGATTCAACATCGGATTGGTTGGTGCCGTTGCTGGGTTGTGCGGGGTCGCCATGGCGATGAGTCCGGACGTTGCGGCCGCTCCGCTGAACACTGGCGGCTACGAATGCGTCCAGACGTCGGCGGGCGACATCGCGGCGGCAGGTGGCGCCCCGGCGGCGGTCGGTGCTCCGGCGGCAGGCGCCGGAGGTGGTGCAGCTCCGGCGGCAGGCGTGTGCGGCCCTGCCAGCGCCCCGAAGACAGACATGGCGGGTATCCCGTTGGCCTTGCCTGGGCCGGTTCCGGTTCCGGTTGCCGCGGCGGTTCCGGTGGGCGCCCCGATTCCGGTGGGTGCTCCGATTCCGGTGGGTGCTCCGATTCCGGTGGGCGCGCCGATTCCGGTGGGTGCGCCGATTCCGGTGGGTGCGCCGATTCCGGTGGGTGCGCCGATTCCGGGTGGCGCCCCACTCGTTGACATGGCTGGTGGCTATGGCGGTAAGGGCGACCCGACGGAGCCGTTGCCGGCTGGTGCGCCCGCGCCTGGTCAGCCAATTCTGCCTGGTCCTGCGCCTCGCGGCGCGAGCTGAAGCCCACCGCCCCTTACCTGAACCATCCCGGTTCTATGATTCGGTCCGCTGGGCCGAGGCGCTGCTGGTGGCATAGACGGCGCGCTCGGCAGTCGTGAGTGCGACATCGCCGACCCCACTGACCGACGCCCGCCTACCCGAAAGTGACCGATTCTCAACGAATCTCACCCTCGTCGTGGGCGCGCGCGGCGGGCGGGGTCGGCGATCGTCGTGCGCGCACCGACTTGCCGGGCGTCACAGCGGAAATGGTTGGCCTTCTGTGTGAGACCGGCTCGGGGTCAGCAGTAGTAGTAGTCGGTGGTTCCGTCGGTGGCGAGATCCCAGCATACGTCGGCGTTGGCGGCTCCGGCTGCTCCGAGGGCGGCGGCTCCGAGACCCGCTGCCAAGACGGCGGCGCTGGCGGCGGTGACGATCAGGGTGTGGATGCGGTTCATGATTTGAAACTCCTTGGGTGTTGGTGTTGGTGACACCCATAGAGTCGCGCCTGGTTCTGGGCGAATTCTTGGAACATTCTCGGCGGGCCTCAGCCGAGGTCGTCGAGCATGCGGAGTCTCGCTAACGCGACACTGCTCGAGGAACCTCGATGCTGTTCTCCTGAACGATCACCGGGTCGCCCACGTTGACCGTGTCGAAGTACCACTCCGCGTCCTCGGGACTGAGGCTGATGCAGCCGTGGCTGACATTGTCGTAACCGAGTGAGTTGACGGCCCACGGAGCCGAATGCACGAAGAGGCCACGGCTGGTGATGCGGACGGCGAAGTCGACGTCCATCTGGTAGCCGTCGGGAGCGGTGACCGGGATGCCGACGCTGCTCGAATCCATGAACACCGAACGCTCCTTGTCCATGACGGTGTAAATGCCTACGGGCGTCGGGTACTCCGGCCTACCCATCGAGGCCGGGAACACGCCCGCTTCGCCCCAGTGCGGTCGGTGGTGCGGCGCGGGTAGGGCAGACGGTGGTCCGGCGTCGAGGCCGTCGATGCTCACGGTGAACGTGTGCTCCGAGATATTGGCAACACCGACAACGGCAGCGCCCGTGGCGAATTGCGTTGACAAGCCGCCCATCGAAAGTGCGATCGTGCTGTGTGCGGGCCAGAATCGGTCGGGAACCCACCGCACTACGTCGTTGTCTAGCCATTCGAACTTGCCCGTCATCGCGGGCGACGACTTGAGGTCAAGGGAGCGCTCCGCCGTGCGTCTGTCGGCGACGGGCGCACTGAACGTCACCACCACGGGATGCGCCACACCCACTACGTCGCCTCGCGTTGGCAGAACCGACGCGATGGCGGGCCTATACGACTGGTTGGCCGCCGCCATGCTGGCGCCGGCCGGTGTCGTAGCCACGAGTGCGGTGGCCCCGATCATTGCCAGAACACACCGAACTACCTGATGCATGGCTCTCGTTTCCCAAATTACATAGTTGTCAGTTAGATGGTAGGGGTGCCAGGACGATTCGATGTGCCGGTGCGGCTTCGCAATTCGGTCAAGGATCCATCACGCTTTGGCTACGGTGACCAGATCCGCCAACGCCGGCACCGAGAGTGACATGAGATTGTGTCGAAGCCCCGCAATGGCGGTAGGCAACGTCAATCAACACCGAAAGCAGAGGGAATGGTCTCTGACGCCCACGAGCAGCCCGTGGTGTTCATCACGGGCGCGAACGGATTCATCGGTCGAACGCTCGGGGACTACTTCGGCGGACGGGGGTATGCGGTCCGCGGTATCGACCGCGCGGCGGACCCCTCACGCAACGTCGCCGCCGGTGACACCCGCGAGCCGAGCAGTTGGGCAACGCACCTCGACGGTTGCCGTGTCGTACTGCATACCGCCGCCGTCGTGAGCAATGCGGTGAAGGTCGAGGAGCAGTGGCAGACCAACGTCCTGGGCACCCGTCGCGTCCTCGAAGCCGCTTCGCGTGCAGGGGTCGGGCGGGTCGTACACCTCAGCTCGATCAGAGCGTACGGCGATCTCGGCTATCCCGACGACGTCGACGAATCCTGGCCGCTACGCCCCGACGGCAGCGCCTACGTCGACACCAAGGTGGCCTCCGAGGCTGCCGCCTTTGCGGCTCACGCCGGCGGTGAGGTCCCGGTGACGGTCGTTCGCCCCGGCGATGTCTACGGTCCGGGCTCGCGGCCCTGGACGCTCATCCCCCTCGAGGAAGCCCGGAGGGGCCGCCTCATCCTGCCCGCCCGGGGCAAGGGGATCTTCTCACCCATCTACGTGGACGACCTGATGGCCGGCATCTTCTCGGCCGCAACCCATCCCGACGCGGCTGGTCACGCGTTCAACCTGACGGGCCCCGTGCCGGTGACCTGCGCGGAGTTCTTCGGCCACTTCACCCGCATGCTGCGCCTCGCGCCTCCTCGCGCCGTTCCCACGAGCGTCGCCTTGGTTCTCGCCCAAGCGGTCCATACCGTCGAGCGGCTAGGAGGCCGATCATCAGAGCTCAACGCCGAAACCGTGCGCTACCTGACCCGTACCGGGGGATACTTGCGCCGTAAGGCCGAGCGGTTCCTCGGCTGGGTTCCGAAGGTGTCGCTGGACGACGGCATGGCGATGACCGAACAGTGGCTGCGCGCCGAGGGCCTGCTGGGAAGCGTCTGATCGCCCTCCGCACGCAAGTTGCAAGGTACGCAGGGCATTTGGCGACGCAGCCTGCCGAGGTTCACTAGCGCAATTCGCCCCGGATTTCGTACGGTGCTCAAGTTCGTGAATTGATCACCAGCGGAGGAACTTCCATGGATGCGTCCATATGCCTAGCGCGTCGCCATCCTCGCTCATAGGCTTCAGTGGTGGGGATGGCATGGCCGTTGACTGGCCGTTCGGACGAGATGCGCGCCGTTGCGGCCGCCATCCGGTCTCCGGACGTCTCCGGCATCGTGGTGCGTGGAGCAGCGGGGGTGGGGAAGAGTCGGATCGCGCGGGAGGCGTTGGCGGCCGCAACGTCGCGGGGGTGCCAAGGCCGGTGGGTGGTCGCGACGTCCTCGGCCAGAACGATTCCACTAGGCGCCTTCAGCGCGTGGGTCCAATCGGATGCCGTCGACACCGTTCAGTTGGTGCGTGGGGTGATCGACGCACTGACGGCGGCGCCAGCAGGTAGCAAGGTGGTGGTGGCTGTCGACGACGTCCACCTGCTCGATGAGGTATCGATATTCGTGGTTCAGCAGATCGTGGTGCGGGGGAGCGCGACGGTGGTGCTCACGGTGCGTGACGGTGAGCCGGTTCCCGATGCAGTCCAGGAGATTTGGCGAAGCGATCGGTGCGACCGTCTGGATCTGCAGCCACTATCGCTCGCGGAATCCGCGGCGCTGCTGTCGGCCACCCTGGGCGGATCGGTGGATCCGGATGCCGCCCAACGACTGTGGAGGCTGACGGGCGGCAACGTTTTGTACTTGCGCAACATCGTGGAGCAGGAGGTCGCCGGCGGCCGACTCGAAGAGCTGGACGGTTACTGGCGGTGGATCGGTGATCCGATCGTCACGCCCAGTCTGGTCGAGCTGATCGAGTCGCGCATCGGAGATCTGCCTGCGCCGGTCGCAGACGTGATCGACGCGCTGGCCGTCGGTGAGCCCATCGAGCTGGCTGCTCTGAGGCGCATCGCCGGTGCGGCCGCCGTCGAGGAGGCGGACACGCGCGGTCTGATCAGAGTCGAGTCCGTCGTCGGCGGTGCAGGTCTCGAAGTACGCGTGGCTCATCCGCTTTACGGCGAGGTGCGCAGGAAGCGTGCGGCACCCACCCGGCTGCGGCGGCTACGTGGGTTGGTCGCCACCGAACTGGCCGCCTCCGCAGACGGCGACGACGTTCGTGTCGTGGTGCGACGCGCCACCCTGAGCCTCGACTCCGACCTCGCCCAGGATGCCGAGCTGCTGGTTCGGGCTGCCAACGGTGCGGTCTGGCTGGCTGATCTTCCGCTCGCCGATCGGCTCGCTGACGCCGCGATGCGAGCCGGAGCGGGATCGGAGGCGAACTTCATTCGGGCACATGCGCTCTCGTGGCTAAGCCGGGGTGAGGACGCCGACGCGGTGCTTGCCGAGATTTCGACGAGTCAGTTGGCTGACGACGACCAAGCCAGATTGGCGTTCCTGCGGGCCAGCAACATGCTCTGGGTGTTGGCGGACCCCGAGCGCGCCAAGGGGCTCATCGACGACGCATCGCACACCGCCTCACCGCGGGCTCGCAGCTACATCGATGCCTTCTGCACTGTGTACTGGTTTGCGTTGGATGAGCCGGCGGAGGCGATGCAGATGTCGCGCGGCCTTGCCGTGGACGAGCTTCCTGGCGTCGTCGACGCAGAAGTCGCCTGGGCGCTAGCGGCCATGGCGGCTGATGCGGGTCACACGGCGGACGCAGTCGCCATCGCGGATGCGGGATACGCCGCGGCTACCCGCTCTCTCGACGCCCCGCAGATGCGTTTCAACATCGCCGACGCACACGTCAGCGCCCTGCTATTGGCCGGGCAGATTCGCGATGCCGTCGACGTCGCCGAGCGGGCGCGCCTACAGGCGGCTGATCTCCCTGGGGCGGCGCACGTGCTCGGCCATGCGCTGGCGGGTCGGGCCGCGCTCGGCGCCGGTCGGCTGGATGCCGCATGCTCGTTGCTGGAGCTCGCCGCACCGGCGTTGATTGCATCGGGATATGGCATCGGATGGGGATATCGCTACCACTTCCCTCGCGCGACCGCCCTCGCCATCCGGGGTTCGATCGGCGATGCAGCTGCCGCACTCAAGGAGATCCGACGCCCGTTTCGCTCGCTGGACTACGAGGGGAGCCTCGCCCGTGCCTGGGTGGCCGCCGGTCAAGGTGCCGTCAGTGAGGCAGTCACCCTCCTGTTGGCGGCGGCCGAAAGAGCTGGCGGCAAGGGACAGTTCGCGGCCGAGGTGATGTGCCTGCAGACCGCGACCCAGTTCGGGTACCGGTCGAGCGAAGATCGATTGCGCGAACTCGAGGCGATCGTCGAGGGTCCGCGTGTCTGCCTCGCAGCCCGATTCGCTGCAGCTCTTCAACGAAGTGACGCTGCGGAATTGCACTCGTTGTCAGTGGATTTCGAGAGCATCGGTGATCTCATCGCGTCCGTCGACGCCGCCGCACACGCCGCGATCGCGCACCGCCATCGTGGCCAACGTGGATCGGCGTTGGGATGTTCGACGCGTGCCGACGCCTTGGCTGAACGGTGCGGTGGCATCAGCACGCCTGCGCTCCAACAGGCCCGTGAGCACCTACCGCTGTCCGATCGCGAACGTGAGATCACCATGTTGATCGCCGACGGCTTGACGAATCGCGCCATCGCCGATCGGTTGACACTGTCGGTTCGCACGGTGGAGAGCCACGTCTTCCGCTCCATGGCCAAGACCGGAGCCACCAGCCGAGAAGAACTCGCAAACCTGGTACGTCGCCGCGAGCAGTGACACCCGTGCCGGTTTCAGTACCTGCTCATCGCCTCGCTACGTAGTCTCCGCCGAAGACGACTGCGATTGCAGTGGTGCGGTACTGGATGGAGAGCAGTCACCGCGACCGACGATTCAAGTGGCGGAAACACTGCAAGACAATCGAATCCGCCACCGAATCACCGGAAAGGCAGGATCATGAAGAAATTCCTTCTCACGTCCTTCGCCACGCTGGCCGTGGCGACGCTCGGATTGACCTCGCCCGCGAACGCAGCCCCGGCGGACCCGTCGTCCGTCGACGCCACGATCGAACACTTGCAGTCGGGGGGCTACGGCGTCATCGTGAGTCGCTTCGGAAATCTGCAGCGCGAGCAGTGCACCATTGCCGCGGTTCGCCCCGGTCAGATTTACTCACGCACCGACTCCGGCGCTCCCGGTGCTGGTGACGATCTCGTCACCACGGTGTTGAGCAAGACGGTCTACGTCGAGCTCAGCTGCTGACGCCGCTGAGGCTCAGTCTCGGGGGAGTCGGCGACCACGGTGGGCCTGGAGGGGGGCCCACCGTGGGTCGACCGTTTCATGCCACTCGAGACGACCGCTAGTGACTGTGCGGACGCGGGGTGCCTTCACCGCGACGGCGCGCTTCTTCACCTTCGGCGATCAAGCGCAATTGTTCGTCGACCTCACGGCCCTCCAGGAGCGGTTGGCGAGGATCCCAAACCGTGCCGTTCGCCTGATCCTTACGGCGTCGGGCGATCGCCGAGATCACCTCCAGGACGACGCGATTGCCCAGCAGTGCCGTGATGTCGGCGTGATCGTACGGGGGCGCGACCTCCACGACGTCGACTCCGAGTACGGGAAGCTCGTAGCAGATCCGCCGCACGGCATCGAGTAGCTCGCGGGCCGAGAAGCCTCCTGGCTCAGGGGTTCCGGTGCCAGGTGCATGGCCGGGATCGCAGACGTCGATGTCGACGGACAGGAAGACGCCTTCGCACTCGGAGGTGGCGATCTGGAACGCTTCGGTCAGGCAGGTTTCGAGTCCCCGGGCCACGATCTCGGTCATTTCGTAGGATCGCAGGCCATGGGCGGCCATCCACTTCAGGATGGGTTCCTCGGGCCAGTAGCCGCGTAACCCCAGTTGTAGGAATCGATCTCCGCGCAGGGCGCCGGACTCGATCAGTCGACGCATCGGGGTGCCGTGGCCGACGAGTGAGCCCAAGTGGATGTCGCCGGTGTCGGCGTGGGCATCGAAGTGGATCATCGAGACCTTGCCGAAACCGTGCTGGCGGGCGACTCCCGTGTGGTCCGGCCAGGCGATGGTGTGGTCGCCGCCGAGGATGATCGGGATCGCCCCCGAGGAGGAGATCTTGAAGACGTCCGCTTCGATCAACTGGACCGCCTGCTCGACGTTCCCGCTGTAGAGGGCGACATCGCCGGCGTCGTACACCTTCAGGTCCTTGAGGCCGTCGACCCGTAGCGCCAGGCTCGGACGGGACCCGTTCTGCGGCAGGTAGCAGGCTTGGCGCAGTGCCGACGGGCCGAACCGTGCGCCCGAGCGATACGTCGTCCCGCCATCGAGGGGAGCGCCGAGAATGACGATGTCGGCGTCGGCGTACGTCGATGCGTCGTCGAGATCACAGCGGGGGACTCCGAGGAAGGTGATGTCTGGTCCGAATCCGATGCCTGCCATGTCTTTCCGCCTTCGATATGACTAGGTGGTGCCGTGCATGGTGATGAGTGCGCGAAACGCGTGCCGGAGGGTGGCGCGGATGCGCCGCTTGTCCACCGGCCCGAGCGGCCGGTAGACGTTGTCGATCTCCAACCCCGCCATCACCGCCATGATGGTGCGGGAGTCCAGCTCTGGTTGGCGTGAACCCAGGTCGCGGAACAGCCGACTGAGTGCAGGCACCATCGCCGCGTACCAGCCTTCGAACATCGGGCGGAGCCGTTGGTCCCGGCTGGCTTCGGTCACCAGTTCGTAGCGGGTGACGATTGCTCCGGGCGGCGAGGTGAATCCGTCGATGGTCATGTCCGCCAAAAGATCTGCGAGCTGCTCGGCGGTCATCGTCGGTTGTAGACGCTCGGCGGCGCGGACGACGCGTTCGATCTCGCGGTCGGACAGTTGTTGAAAGGCTTGAGCGATGAGATCGGACTTGTCGTCGAAGTAATAGCTCAACGCACCGAGAGGGATCTGGGCCTGGCTGGCCACCACTCGCATCGACAGCCCTGCGAGCCCGACGCGGGCCATCACTTCGATGGCGGCATCGATGATCTCGATGCGACGCTGAACACCTCGCGCCGTGTTCCCCGTGCTTCGTGGCGACTCGAGTGATTTCGCTTCTGTGGCAGCGCCTGGGTCTTGGTGGGTACTTCTCATCCCTGGAACTTCAGCGTGGAGAAGTCGGTGTCCCAAATCCAGGAGGGTTGACTGCTCCAGCCGGAGTAACCCTTACGGGCGGCAACGGTGTTGTAAAGATCTCCGAGATTCACCCAACAGAGTGAATCCCGGTATGCCTTGGCGGCTTCGACGTAGAGGAGCTGCGACTTGGCGGGGTCTGCCTCGGCACTGCCCTCGTCGAGAAGTTTGTCTGCCGAGGGAACCGAGCAAGCGAGGAGGTTCACCGGGGCGTTGGTGTAGTTGTAGATCCGCGACCACGTGTCGGGGTGTGCGGCATCGGGGTTGAACGAGGCGACCATCAGATCCGGACGCTGGTCGGGGTTTTCGCCCAGTGCGAAGAACTGCGCCAAGGGAAAGTCGCGAACGGTCGACGCGAAGCCGGCCTGCTGGAGAATGACCTGGATCTGATTCGAGAGATCCTGCAGGCTGCTGTCACCGCTGGGGTAGCCGATCTCGACGTTGCCGCCCTTGGCGCCGAGCGCGGCCAACTTCGACGGGTCGAAGTCGTGCTTGTCGGGCACGGCGCCGTCGGGCATCATCCCGGTGGGATAGAACTGCGTCGACGGTGTGCCCTGAGCGCCGAACACCGTCGTGGTCAAGGCGTTTTGGTCGAGCCCGGCGCTGAGTGCCTCTCGCGCTTCGCGTGGGCCGAAGACCGGCGAATCGGGATTGACCATGACGTGTGCCTTGACCAAGGCATTCGTTTGCAGCACTTCGCTATTGGGACTGCTACCCGCCGCCTCGTAGTCGCCCCTGGAGAGGCCATGCAGGATGATGTCGAGCTCACCCTTGTCGAGTTGCAGGCGTTGGACGGCGGTCGCGGCGATCACCGGCATCTCGACGGTGGTGATCTGTGCCGCGCCGCCCCAGTAGTTCTCGTTGGCGCTGAGCGTGTAGTGACTGGCCGGCACCGCCTCCGTCAATTCGTAGGGCCCGGTGCCCGCGGTGTGCGACGCCAGCCATCCGGCGGCCCGGTCGCCGTCGGCGGCATGCTCTGCGACTGCCGTCGGGCTGGTCATCAGCGGGCCGTACGGTGACGCCAGATAGTCGAGGAACGGAGCGACCGGTTTGGTCAGCGTGACGACGAACGTCGTCGGATCCGGCGTTTGCATGTCCTTCACGTCGGCGAGCATGTAGGACGGCCCGGCGGCCATGTCGATCCGGCGTTGGAAGCTGGCCTTGGCCGCTGCCGAGTCGAACGGCGTTCCGTCCGAGAACTTGACGCCGTCGCGCAAGGTGAAGGTGTAGGTGAGACCGTCGGCGGAGACGGCCCACTTCGTCGCGAGCAGGCCCTCGAGCTTCGTCGACTCCGGCGCGTAGCGGAGCAATCCCTGATACGCGGAGGTCATGATCAGCAGACCTTCCGGTTGGTAGAAGACGTCCGGATCCAACGGCGGCGGATCGCTCATCAGCGGAGTGCGGACCGATGACGTCGAGGCCTCGGTGCCGGTCGGGCCATTGCTGCTGCCCGAGCAACCCGACGCTGCCAACAACAGGACGGTCACTGCCAGAGCCGTGACACCGGATGTGCGCTTCATACCACCGAGTGTCGACACGTCGCATTTCGTCCGCGTGACATGACGGTTACCGTCTCGTACGAACGTCCTAGTTTTAGACGATCGACCTAGAAATGCAATGTTCGGCGCTCTAGTGTTGCGGCGACCGGCCACCGGTAATCGGGTGCAGGGCCGAAATATGAAGGGATCAAACACAATGACGACAACGGTGCCAGCCGCGTTCGACCTGAGCGGCCAGGTGGCGCTCGTCACCGGCTCGAGCAGCGACCTCGGCATCGGGTTCGCAGCGGCCCGGCTGCTGGGTCAGCTCGGTGCCTCCGTGATGGTCACGGGAACCACCGAGCGCGTCGTTGAGCGTGCACGCGAACTGCAGAGCGAGGGGATCGCCGCCGCTTCGCACACCGCCGACCTGATGGACCCCGGTGCCGCGCAGGAACTGGTCGCGGCCACCGAGGCCGAGTTCGGCAAGATCGACATTCTGGTCAACAACGCCGGACTGGCGTCGGTGAACATCCCCGAACGACCCAACCCCTTGATGGCGATGACCGAAGACGAGTGGTCGCTGGCCCTTCGGCGCAACGTGGACAGTGCCTTCTTCGTCACCAGGGCGGCACTGCCAGGAATGGTGGAACGCGGGTACGGCCGAATCGTCAACGTCGGCTCGTCGGCCGGTGTGCTGACCGCCTACACCGGAGACGTCGGCTACCACACCGCCAAGGCCGCGATGCTGGGCATGACCCGGTCGGTGGCCGTCGACGTCGCCGGAAACGGCGTGACGGCCAACATCGTGCTCCCCGGCTGGATCGCCACGGCAGCTCAGCTTCCGTCCGAGGTTCCCTTGGGAAATGCCACCCCGGTCGGCCGCTCGGCCAGCGCGGCGGAAGTGGCCGCCGGCATCGCCTTCCTGGCGGCGCCCGGCGCGTCCTATGTCACCGGCACCACGTTGGTGATCGACGGCGGCAACTCGATTTCGGCGTGATCGGCTCGACGCCTCGTCAGCGACCGCCGGTGAAGCGCTGGAGGAACTGGCGGGTTCGCTGGTGTTGCGGATCGGTCAAAACCTCTTCGGCCGAGCCTGATTCGACGATGAGGCCGCCGTCGAGGAAGCACACCCGGTCGGCGACCTCGCGGGCGAACGCCATCTCGTGGGTCGCCATCACGATGGTGCGGCCCGAGCTCGCCAACTCGCCGACGAGGGCCAACACCTCGCCGACCAGTTCGGGGTCCAGGGCGCTGGTGATCTCGTCGAGCAGCAGCAGCCGCGGGTCGTAGGCCAGCGCCCGGGCGATGGCCACCCGCTGCTGCTGACCGCCGGACAGCTTGTCCGGGTAGGCGTCGGCGTGGTCGGCCAGACCGACCCGGGCCAAGAGTTCGCGGCCGCGTTCCTGCGCGTCGCGGCGTGTCGATCCGTGCACGACTCGCGGAGCGAGTGCCACGTTCGCCAGGGCGGTCATGTGGGGAAACAGGTTGAAGGACTGGAACACCATGCCCATTGCCCGACGGGCCTCGTCGGCGTCGATACGCGGGTCGCTGATGTCGCGGCCGTCGAGCAGGATCTGGCCGTCGTCGATGTCCTCGAGTAGGTCGATGCACCGCAGCAGCGTCGACTTTCCCGATCCGGACGCACCGATCAGGACGACCACCTGGTGCTCGGCCACGTCGAGGTCGATGCCGTCGAGCACGGGTCGATCGTGATACGCCTTCGTCAGACCCCGTAGCGACAGCACCGGGCCCGTCACAGTGCGCCCTGTCGGACCGCCGCACGCTTGGACGCCCAGTCGGCCAGCCGTGCCGACGGCACCGCCAGCGCCACGAACAACAGGCCCGCCACGACGTACGGGGTGAAGTTGTAGGTGGTGGCCGCCTGGATCTGGGCGGCGCGGACGGCATCGACGGCGCCGAGCACCGAGATCAGTCCGCAGTCCTTCTGCAGCGCCACGAAGTCGTTGAGCAGCGCGGGTGTCACCCTGCGCGTCGCCTGGGGGAGCACCACCAGACGCATGGTCCGCCGGTGGTTGAGCCCCAGGGACTTGGCAGCCGCCAACTGCGACGGATGGACCGATTCGATGCCCGCCCGGAACACCTCGGCCACGTAGGCGGAGTAGACGAGCACCAGTGCCAGACCGCCGAGCACCACCGGGTTCGTCGGCAGGCCGGACAGTCGCAGCCCTGGCAGCCCGAAGCCGACGAGGTACAGACAGATCAGCAGCGGCAGACCCCGGAACAGGTCGACGTATCCGGTTGCCAACGCCCGCAAGGGAAACCACACGGGCCCGCGAAGTGTCCGCACCGCCGCCAGCCCGAGTCCGAAGATCAGGATCAGCACCTGGCAGACCACCAGAACCCGGACGTTGAGCCACAACCCCTCCAGCAGCGCGGGCAGGCTGTCCCAGCCGACGCGGAGGTTGAAGAACGAGTCACGGACCCGCGGCCAGCCCGGCGACGACGTCACCGCGAACAGCAGCACCGCGGCGAACACCACGGTGGACAAAAGTGCGACCAGGATGGACCGCCGGGCCCGGGACTGCCGGTAGGCCACCCGGTCAAGGGCGGCCGTCGTCACGAAAGGACCGGTGCGCTGCCTGCGCCGGTGAGCCACACCTTCTGCAGCTTGAACAGTTCGCCGTCATTGCCGAGATCGTCGACGGCCTTGGACACGCAGGTGGTCAGCGGGCTGCCCTTGTCCAGCACGATGCCGAACTGCTCGGCCTTCTCGGTGCCTGGAGGCAATTGGCCGACGATGACGCCGTCCGTCAGTTCGCTCTGCACTTGAAACGCCGTCGGCAGGTCCAGTACCAACGCGTCGATCTGACCGTTCGACAACGCCGCCTTCGCGTCGTCGTTGTTGTTGAATACCGCGACGCCCGGATCGATCGCCTGGGCGGCCGTGTAGCTGGTGGTGCCGACCTGTGCGCCGAGCTTGAGTCCCTTGAGTCCATCGAGGTTCTTCACCTGCGCGGCCGGCGAGGACTTCACCGCAACGACGGCCTGCGTCACGTTGAAGTACGGCGACGAGAAGTCGACGCCCTGCTCGCGTTCCTCGGTGATGGAGAACTCGTTGAGGTTGGCATCGAACGTCTTCGGGCCCGGCGCGATCGCCGCGTTGAACGGCACCCGCACCCACTTCACGTCCTGGCTGGCGTACCCGAGCTTGCCGGCGACGGCGTAGGCGACCGCCGATTCGAAGCCCTTGCCATTGGCGGGGTCGTCGTCGACGAACCACGGCGGGTACGCCGGTTGATCGGTGCCGAAGGTGATGGACCCCGTCGTCAGGGTGGTCAGGGAGTCCTTGGTGCACTGGCCCGCCGCTGCGGGGGCCGATGACGTGCCGGTCGCCGTCTCGTCGGCGGGGGCACAGGCCGTGGCAGCCGCCAGACCGATGAGAGTCAGCATGGACACCAGACCCGAGACATTGCGCATGGGCGGCATCATCGCGCACCTGGTGACTGTGCGCCATCGTTCTGATCATCACGACCGCTTCAGTCGGTGTCTCGGTGGCTGCGCGATTTGTTGGGATCGGTAGCCGTGGGGGCGCCGTGTACTTGTCTCAACGACGCCTACCGCCTGATCTGGCTGGTGTACCTGGCGTTGACGTTCGGCGGCTTCGTCGGCTCGCTGGTCTTCTCGTTCGTGCTGTGGGGCGTGATCGGTGTCGTCGCAGGCGCCCGCCGCCGTCGCCTTCCTCGTCCGCGCCGAGCAACCCTGAATCCGACGCGCAACTGCCCCCGGAGAAGGCATCGGGGGCAGCCGCGCGCACACCGATAGCTGGCCTCATCGTGTTGCTGTGTCCGACAGTCACGCCAATGAGCGCCCGCGTTCGACGCTGGTGCTCCCGCGCGTGCCGTAGATTTCGGCGGTGAACCTCGGAGTCAGGTCGCCCGTTACGCGCCGTCCTGCCCGCCGGGAAGTGACTCGAACCACGACCTGACGGCCGACCGGGACCTGGGTTTCGGTGCCGCCGGGCGGCCGCCATCACAACGGTGGGGGTCAGAAGCGCGGTTCCTTGCCTCGGAGCCCGCGCGCATCGCGACGCTGCGCTTCGGACATCCGTGCGCCGTTGTGGCGGTCGCCACCGGGGGTGGCAGGAACGATGCGTGGGCGGGGATGCCGATGTTCTCGGCATGGCTTGTCGAACCCAGTGACGCGGCCGAGGTGACGACGGGTTGACCTATCGAACCGTGACGACGACCTTGCCCTTGGCGGTGCGGTCCTCCAGGGACGCGATGGCCTCGCCGGCTCGTTCCAGGGGATAGACGACGGCTGCGGGCGCCGACACCGCGCCCGAGGCGAGCAACGGCTCGAGTTCGGCCCACTGTTCGGCCAGATATCCCGGGTGGGTGGCGGCCCACGCGCCCCAGCCGACGCCTACGACGTCGACGTTGTTGAGCAGCAGCCGGTTCACCTTGACCGTGGGGATCTCGCCGCCGGTGAAGCCGATCACCAGCAGTCGGCCGCCGGGAGCGAGGGACCGCAGTGAATCGGTGAACCGATCACCGCCGACCGGATCGACCACGATGTCGACGCCGCGACCCCCGGTCAGCTCCTTGACGGCGTCCTTGAATCCGTCCGCGAGCACCACGTCGGTGGCGCCGGCCGCGCGGGCGACGTCGGCCTTGTCCTCGGTGCTGACGACGGCGATCGTGCGCGACGCACCCCACGCCGAGGCCAGGCGCAGCGTCGAGGTGCCGATGCCACCGGCCGCACCGTGCACCAGCACCGATTCGCCAAACGCCAGGCGGCCGCGGGTGCGCAGGGCGCAGTGCACCGTGAGGTCGTTGAACAGGAGCCCGGCGCCCGCTTCGAACGACACCCCGTCGGGCAGCTTGAACACCCGATCTGCCGGTAGCGCAACGACTTCCGCCATCGCACCGGAGAGCATCGTCAGCGCGGCGACCCGGTCGCCCGCCGTCACGTGGGTGCCGGGGGGAGCGCTGCGCACGACGCCCGCGATCTCGGCGCCCGGCACGTACGGGAGCTCCGGCTCGTGCTGGTACAGCCCGCGCGTCTGAAGGGCATCGGGGAACGCGACACCGGCCGCGTGGACGTCGATGAGGACGTCGTCACCGGGCTGAGGTTCGTCGATCTCGACGAGCTCCGCAGCGTCCGGACCGTCGAGCCTGGGTATCTGAATGGCGCGCATCGGAACCATTTAACATCCCCGGGCGAGGACGCCCGTACGACGGTCCTGCCGCGCTGAGGATGGCGATAGTTACAATTCGGCAGCCGCTGGCAAAGGCGCCGCGGCGGTGCGCCACGTGAATCTCATTCCGGTGCCACGGCAGTTGGCCGGGGGCCGCGTGCGGGCGGTGGGGTCGCTGCTGAAGCAGCTCGGCCACGCTCCGCTGGTGCCTGGCTCCGTGCAGCAGAGCCGCCGTCTCGTGGCGACGCTGGCAGTGGGTCGCGATGCCGACCCGGCCATCACGGACTTCGTCTTCGACCTGTTCGCCGAGACCCCTCCGGCCGGCCGTGGCGGGTGGGCCAGGGCGCTCGTCGATTCGGTTGGTTCGAAGCACATCTCGTTGCGCAACCTGACGGTGCCGACCCTGGTCATCGGCAGCCGCGATGATCGGCTGCTGCCCATGGTGTCATCCCGCAGGATCGCGGGTGACGCACCGAACCTGGTGTCCCTGGTCGAACTGTCCGGCGGCCACTGCGGCCCCCTGGAACACCCCGACGAGGTCAACCAGCATCTGCGGGCGCTCGTCGAATCAGTTCGGGCGCAACGGCGGATCAGCTCCTAGGAGTCAGGTAACCGGCGACCTCGGCGGCCGCACGGTGGCCCGACCGGACGGCGCCGTCGAGGAACCCCGTCCATTCGTCGGCAGTCTCGGTTCCTGCCCAGAAGATGCCCTCCACCGGTTCGCGCAACCACTGCCCGTAGGTCGTCCACGAGCCGGGTGGCACCGCGGCGGTCGGACCTCCCGGCGCGAAGGGCTCTGCGCCCCAACGGTGGTCGACGTAGTCGATCGGGTGCAGTGCCCGGTCGCCGAAGAGGTTGGCGAAGCATTCCAGGGCCTTGGCGCGGCGGACGTCCGGCGCGAGCGGGTCGAACGTGCGCGCGTCGGTGAAACCGAGCAGGACCCCCGGTCCCTCGACGCCGGGGCCACCGGGACTGACGTCGAACGTGATGAACACCGGACCGTCGTCGGACAGCGCCTCGCCCGATTGGCCGTCGGCGCGCCAGAACGGCGTCGGGTAGGCGGCATAGGCCTTGCTCAGGTTGCCCTGCGGCCAGTGCCTGGCCAATTCGGCGTGGCCGACGGGTAGTCCCGGGTCGAAGGTGATGCTCGCACGATGCTCTGGCGGGACGGCGACGACGACGGCGCGCGCCGTCAGTGTCTCGGTGGCGGTGTGCACGCGGGCGCCGGCTGCGCCGTACTCGATGCGTTCCACGACGTGTTCGAGCCGCACCCGCTCGCCGAGATCCTCGGCCATGCGCAGCGCGATCTGTTGGGTGCCCGCGGGGAAGCGGTCCTGCTGCGCGCCACCCTTGACGTCGAGCATGGGGCCGATGCCGCCTGCGGCCTTGACGTAGCGCACCGCGTGCAGCATCGACACCTCGTCGGGCTCGCAGCCCCACGTCACCCTCGCCATGATCGCCATCAGATCCCTGGTGCTCTTGCCCGCGTGCACCGATCGCAGCCAACCCTCGAGCGTCTGCTGGTCTAGGCGGTGCGCTGACGGGGCGGTCCACGGCGTGGCCAGCGGGACCTGCTTGCCGAGGCGCCTGAACCGCCACTGAATGCGCGAAACGTCAAGCAGCTCAGGGATGGACAGCTTCGGAATCGTGCTGCGGTAGGACTTGACCCGGCCGCGCCAGCGGATCAGGTTCTTGCCTTCGTCGAAGGTCGGTATGGTCGGGCAGCCGAGTTCGGCGGCGAGCTCGAGCACCTCGGTCTGCGTCGGCCCGACGAACGTGCCGCCGAGGTCGACGGGGACGCCGGCGATCGTGGTGGTGTGGGACCGCCCGCCGACGCGGTCACGGCCCTCGAGAACGGTGACGTCGTACCCGAGTTCGGTCAGTTGGCGCGCGGCCGTCAGTCCGGCGAACCCGGCGCCCACGACGACGACGTCCGGGCCGGCGGGGATGGTCACGCGACTAGGCTCTCACGGGTGAAGGTCATGACAGCGTTGTTCGGACCGATGGATGCGATCGAGCGGGCTCGGGCGTTGCGCGAGGCAGGTGCCACCGGGGTTTTCACCTTCGAGGGACCACACGACGTGTTCGCACCGCTGACGCTGGCATCGACGGTCGGCGGGCTCGACCTCATGACGAACGTGGCGATCGCGTTCCCGCGCAATCCGATTCACCTCGCGCACCAGGCGATCGACCACCAGTTGCTCGCCGACGGGCGGTTCATCCTCGGTCTGGGCACGCAGATTCGCACCCAGATCGAGAAACGGTTCGGCGCCGACTTCGACAAGCCGGTCGCCAGGATGACCGAGCTGATCGGTGCGCTGCGTGCGATCTTCGAGGCGTGGACCACCGGTGAGCGGCTCAGCTTTCATGGCGAGTTCTACCGCCACACCCTGATGACGCCGAACTTCACCCCGAAGTCAATCCCGCACGGGCCGCCGCCGATCTACGTCGGTGCGCTCGGACCGCGCCTCACCCGTGCCACGGCCGAGGCCGCCGACGGACTGCTCGTCATGCCCTTCGGCTCGAAGCGCTTTCTCCACGACGTCACGATGCCGAAGGTCGACGAGGGCTTGGCGGCCTCTGGACGCAGCCGTGCCGACTTCACCGTCGTCCCCGAGATCATCGTGTCGGTCAGCGACGAGGACCCGCACCACACGTCGACTCGTCAGCTTCTCGCATTCTACGGGTCGACGCCCGCCTATCGTCCGGTGCTCGAAGCCCACGGCTGGGGTGACCTGCAGCCGGACCTGCACGCATTGTCCAAGCAGGGGCGTTGGCAGGAGATGGGCGGGCTCATCGACGACGACGTGCTGCACACCATCGCCGCGTGCGGCACGCCCAAGGAAATCGCCGCTCGCATCCGAGACCGCGTGGCCGGCGTCAGCGACCAGGTGTGCGTCTACCAGCCCGCGCCGATGACGGCGGATTCATTGGGGCAGATCGTCGACGCACTGAACGCGTGACGCCCTATCGTGGGTGGTACGGAGCAGGACCACCAGGAGGTTTCTCAATGGACGCGCAACAGCCGGACGCCGCCGAGTACGCAGACGTGCTGATCATCGGCGCGGGTATCTCGGGTATCGGGGCGGCGTACCGCATCCACGAGAAGAACCCCACGCTCAGTTACGCCATTCTCGAGCGGCGCGAGCGCATCGGCGGCACGTGGGACCTGTTCCGCTATCCGGGCATTCGCTCGGACAGTGACATCTTCACGCTGAGCTACGCCTACGAGCCGTGGACGCGGCCCGAGAACATGGCAGACGGCGATCACATCCGCGAGTACCTGACCGACACGGCACGTAAGTACGGCATCGATCGGCACATCCGGTTCGATACGCACGTGAAGTCGGCCGACTGGGATTCGGAAACCGATACCTGGACCGTCCGCACCGAGCAGGACGGCCCCGACGGTTCCACGGTGAAGCTCTACCGTGCTCGCTTCCTATTCTTCGGAACCGGCTACTACAACTACGACGAGCCCTATTCGCCGGACTTCCCGGGACTCGAGGACTTCGCCGGCGAGGTCGTGCATCCGCAGTACTGGCCCGAGTCGCTGGACTACGCCGGTAAGAACGTCGTCGTCATCGGCAGCGGTGCCACGGCCATCAGCATGATCCCGTCGCTGTCCGAGAAGGCTGCGCACGTCACGATGCTGCAGCGATCGCCGACGTACATGATGTCGATGTCGCGGATCAGTCCCGCACTTCATGCCGTTCGAAGAGTACTGCCGCAAAAGGTCTCCCACGCGCTTGCCCGGTTGCTGTTCTCGGCCATCACCACGCTGAGCTTTGCGTTCGCCCGCAAGGCGCCGAAGTCGTTCACGCGATTGGTGCGGCGTACCGCGATGCGTTACCTACCCGACGGCTACGACGTGGACACCCATTTCAAGCCGCGGTACAAGCCGTGGGACCAGCGTCTGTGCGTCATCCTGGGCGGCGACCTCTACACCGGGATCAGCGAGGGCCGCGTCGACATGGTGACCGACCACATCGACCACATGGACGCCGCGGGCATCGTTCTGAAATCGGGTGGCCGCATCGATGCGGACGTGATCGTCACCGCCACCGGCCTGCAGTTGCAGGCACTGGGCGGCGTCACCATCGTCGTCGACGGCACCGAGATCAAGCCCACCGATCGCTTCGTCTACAAGGAGTACCTCCTCGAGGACGTCCCGAACATGGCGTGGTGCATCGGGTACACCAATGCGTCCTGGACGTTGCGGGCCGACATGACGGCGCGCGCGGTGGCGAAGTTGTTGGCGTACATGGATTCCCACGGGTACACGCACGCCTTCCCGCATCTGGGTGGTGTGCCGATGAAGGAGAAGCCGACGTTCGATCTGAAGGCCGGCTACATTCAGCGCGCCCCGCACGCGCTGCCGAAGTCCGGTATCCACCGACCGTGGAACGTCCGGCACAATTACGTGCTGGACCTGATCGACCACCGGTTCGACCGCATCGAGGAGTCGATGGTCTTCGGTCGCGCCCCCGCACCGGCCGCCAAGAAGACCGAGAAGGCCGAGAAGGCTCAGACCGCGTAGGGCGCCGACGCCCCTTCTGGATGACTTCTTTCGCGCGAGCGTGCGTGTTCGTACGCGGACACGCCGCTATCGATGGCAGTCTGCGCACGCTCGCGCATGCAATTTCGAGGAAATCCACACCACGATTACGTGATCGCGAGATCTGCACCACGGTCGCGGTCCGGCCCCGAAAGCACGACCATCCGGCAGAAGTCGCGACTGAGGGCCGAACTAATGGATTTCTGCCAACCGTCGATCAATTACTGCCACCGGAATCAATCCCCTGACCTGCCCCGTTACACCCTTCAGACCGGCCGGAGAATCGGCCAGAGGAAGAGGGAACATCATGAAGAAGTTCGGATTCGCCAGCATCGTCGCCACCGGGTTCGCCGCCGCCATGTTCGGCCTGGCCGCCCCCGCCGGTGCGGACATCGCCCACCACCAGTGGATCAACGACATTCAGCAGCACGCCACCGTCGGCACGGTCACCTCGACCGTCGGCAACGGCCGCTGACGCACTCAACACGAGAAGGGGCACCCGGAAAACGGGTGCTCCTTCTCGTATGTCGGTCCGCGGTTCTGGGTCGGCGTTCAGCACTCGTGCCCGCTCAGGATCGCTGAGCCGGCCGTGGACCTTGGATTGCGCCGTCGAGCAGTCTGGTCACCGCGCCGGCCACGATGCGCCGGACTGCTCGCGCCGTCAACTGCTGGCTCACCCGCATCCGATCCCAGACCTCGAAGCTCGTCATGACGTCGAGTGCATCGAGGACGTCGGACCGACGAGCCACCGGAAGGTCCTCCAGCTCGGCATCGAACAGCTCCGCTACCTGTGCTCTGAAGTAGTTGTTGGCCCGCTCCTGGTCGGCGCGGATGGGAGGCGACGTGGGCGCGAGCCGTACCGCGAATCTGCGCACTGGCGCGATCGCTTCGAAAGACTCAGCCCTTCTGTTGACCAGCGCGCGGATTCGCCGTGACTCTTCGGCGCCCGTGATCGATACTGCACGCCGCCGAACGCGCGTGCCTTCGCTGACCGGATACCTGGCAGTAGGCTGCGGCTGCTGGAGTATGTCGGGCACTTCACGCCGACGGAGGCACCAGACGAGGTAGCCGACGAGTTGCTCCGCGTGCTCGCACCGGGCGGTTGACGGAGTGTGCTGTGTCCCCCAAACGGCGTGACCGGAGGGCAGGTCAGCTCAGCCGTGCTGGTGGAGAATTGGTCACAGCGGTGCGGACACCCATCGCCCGGGGGCGTGAACCGCGCCTTTCTAGAATGTCGGTTAATCCGTGTAACCAACGTGGTGAAATCTCACAGCTAGTCGGCGACCGTCAGCCAGTCCTTGAAGCCAGAGGGGTCGTGCCGGCCCAGTGCGCCATGCTCGAACAGGCCCCAACCCTCGACGGGTGACCCGTGCGCTGAAGTGCACAGTGCGCGACCGACGTGGTCGATCACGCCGAAGCCCGCCCGCCCGATGATCGCGGGATCGGTCATGTCGTAGGTGAGGCGTTCGGTGAACTTGTCGCCCTTCCACACGCCGTGGATCCAGTCCGAGTCGCCGCCGTAGCCGCCGCCGACGTGAATTGGTACGGGCAGTTTGGATTCCACCTCGAAGTGCACCGGCGATCCGTCGAGTGCCGTGGCGTCGATGCTGGCTCCGGTCGGGATCCGCGTTCCCGAGTTGTAGTGGATCTTGATCCGCGGCCAACCCAACTGCTCGACTCGCCCGTCCTTCCAGATCCGCGTGCAGTCGTTCAGCGAGCGGAAGCCATTCGGCTCCTCCTGGATGATGATGACGATCGAGAAGTCGTCGAACGCCATCGGCACGTAGAGCCACCACATGCCCTCGAACGGCGGATCCGCCGGGTGCCCAACGGGTTCGGCCTCGCCGATGGGCCTGATGCCCCAGGACCGGTCACGGCTGCCGATCCACGCCGAGGGGTCGACGGTGATCTCCTCACCATCGATGACGAGATGTCCACTCCACGAACCCAACTGTGCGAACCGCTTCGCGTCGAGCGTGACCCGGTTGCCCGCCCGTAGCACGTGGCGCTGCTCCTGCACGACGTCGAACAGCCCGTTCCAGGTCAGGTCGGCTGCGATGCCCTCCGTCTCGTCGAGCACGATGCGCAGCCTGTGCAGCGGCTCGTGGACCTCGACGCGGTAGCCCAGCACGTGTTGGTTGAGCCGGTCGGAGTCGATCGCATCCGACAGGTGCACGGCGGTCTGCTCATCGCCGCGCCTGACCAACACGAAGGCGTCCTTGACCCCGAGGTTCGGGTAGTACCCGACGCCGGTGATGAGGAAGATGTCGCCGCTGCGATCGTGCGCGTTGAAGTAGGACCGGTCGTAGAAGTTGCGGTCCGAGGATCCCGGCATCGCGATCGGCTGCGGAATCTGGTGTACCGGAAACTCATCCATGGGGCCGAGCATCAGCTGTACCCTCCGATCAGTCCCTTGAGCAGAGACCCGTGGTAGAACAGCGATTCGACGTCGTCGGGCTTCTCGATCTCTCCGAAGCGCGCCCGTCGGGCACTGGTCCGCATGAACACACAGCACCAGATGACGCTGGAGTAGACGTAGAACCACTTCAGGTCGCCCAGCGTGGCGCCGGTTAGTTCCTCATAGGTCGAGCGGACGTCCTGCTCGCGCATCACGTCGGGCAGACCCGGCAGCCCGGCGAGTCCCGCGAGCTCCTGGAAGACCATGTGCGCGAAGATGATCCACGCAACGTCGAGCTCCCGCGGTCCGACTGTTGCCATCTCCCAGTCGAGCACCGCGACGGGACGGAAGTCCTCGTAGAGCACGTTGCCGATGCGCGAGTCGCCCCACGCCAGCACGGATTCGCCCCCCGCGACGTCGGTCGGGAAGTTCTCCTCCAGCCAGGCCAGGGCGCGCTCGACCAGCGCTGAACGGCCGATGTCGGGTACGGCGAACTGATACCAGTCCTTCAGCCAGCCGAAGTGTCTACGCAGACAGGTGTCCCCGGATGGGTCGATCTCGGTTCCATGCCCCGAGTCGCTTCGCTCCTGCCCGCCGGTGAGGAATCCGAAGGTCGCCTCGGCGTTGGGGATCGAATGCAGCTTCGCCAGCACGTCGATCGTGGCGTCCTGCAGCTCGCGTCGCTTCTCGGCGGGCGCGTCGGCGAACCAGTTGCCGCCGAACGTATAGGGCATCACGTCCGGCGGCACGATGCCGTCGACGTGATCCATCAGGAAGAACGGCGTGCCGAGCACGTCGCCTGAGTTCTCCATCCAGCGGACGCGGGGGACCGGCACGTCGGTCAGCTCGCCCACGAGTCGGATGACGTCGAACTGGTGGTCCAGTCGGTACGTCGGGAACACCGGAACGTCCTCGGCGCTCGGGGCGACGCGGGCCACCCACTTCTGCTCCGTCGGCTGGCCGTCCTGTTCCCACTTCCCGGTCAGGACGATGGTCTCCGACGACATCCCGTTCGCGTCGATGCCACTCTCGACGGTCACGTCGGGCGTCGTGCCTCCCGGCATGACGGTCGAGAGCCACTGCGACATCACCGAGGGCAGCGTGGTGACGTCGCGGGAGGAGTGCTGGAGGCGGCTGACGTCTTCGACAGCCGGTTCGTTGGCCACGGTTTACCCTTTCGAGCAATTACGATACGGTGAGTAGCGTTATGAAAGCAGACGGGGATGACATTGACAAGGCCCCGAGCGTCGGACGCCCACGCGATGCGCGTATCGACGTTGCCATATTGGAGGCGACGGCGGATCTGCTCGTCGAAATCGGGTACGTGAATCTCACGATGGCCGCCGTCGCCGAGCGCGCCGGCACCACGAAGACGGCGTTGTACCGGCGGTGGTCGAGCAAGGCCGAACTGGTCCACGAGGCCGCGTTTCCCGTGGCCCCCACCGCATTGACGACACCCGAGGGCGACATCGTCGGTGACGTCCGGGCCATGGTTGCCGCAGCCCGCGACGTGTTCACCACTCCCGTGGTGCGGGCCGCATTGCCTGGGCTGATCGCCGACATGGCGGCCGACGCCGACCTCAACGCCCGCGTGATGAGTCGCTTCGTGGGCCTCTTCGGCGTCGTTCGGGAACGATTGGTGCACGCCGTCGCTCGCAGCGAGGTGCACGCCGACGTCGACCCCGAGCGGCTCATCGAGATCATCGGTGGTGCCACGCTACTTCGGCTGCTACTCGATCCCAACGGGCAGCAGAGCGATGCCTGGGTCGAGCAGACCGCAGCCATCATCAGTCACGGTGTCCAGGCCTGACCAGATACCGTTGAATCCATGTACGTGCAGCTGACCCTGAACGACGAGGACGGGGTGCCCGAGGTGTACTCCACCCCTCCCTGGACCGACGACGCCGACGGACGGGCCGAGACTGCCAGAGTCGTCGTCGACCCCGTCGGTAGACCCGATGGCGACCGGGCCGGGGTGCTGCTGACGATGACGATCGGCGAGGCGTTGGTGCTCGGCAGACGCATCACGGAGATCGCCGAGCGGGCCGCGGAGGGCCAGTTCAGCCAGCGCGGGACCCAGTGGCGCAGGGAGGTCCAGGACCGCAAACGGCGCGAGGCCTGGAACGTCCTGATGGCCGGCTCGGACGACGAGTCGCCGGCCGATTCCTAACCGTCGGAAGGCGGCGCGAAGAACTCCAGGGCCGATCCGTCGGGGTCGCGGAAACTCAGACCCGAGCCGTAGGGCGCGTCGACGATCCCGCCGTGGGTGATGCCCAACTCGTCCAGGCGATCCACCCATTCCGCCAGTTCCGCCCGAGACCCGCAGGCGAAGGCCACGTGGTCGAGGCCGACGCGAAACTCGCTGAACTGCTCGTCCGGCGCGGACTGAGTGTGCTGATGAATGCCGAACAGCGTGTCGCCGGGCAGCGCGTAGACGACGTGCCGGAAGCCGGCATCGGTGTCCTCGTCGATCACCGGGTCGATGCCGATGAGCTGTCGGTACCAGGGTGCGCTGACGGACAGGTCTCGCACGGTGAGCGCGACGTGGGTCAGGGCAGGAAAGGCGGGCATGTGAACGTCCTTGTTTGGTGGATGAATCGAAGTAGACACGGATTGGCGTGCCGGGCGGTTCAAGCCTATGGCCGATCCATGGCGATCACACCCGCCGACTGGAGGGTTTCAGGGGATGCAGGTGAACTGGGCCCACCGTTGACGTCTCCGACGGCGAAGACGTGCGGCTGGCTGGTCCGAAGGTGCTCGTCGACGAGGATCTTGTCCGCCGGAAGCGTCTGCGAGACGCCGTCCTTGACGTAGTGCACCAGTGCCGCGTCAGCACCGTCCTCGACGTTGCTGACCTGCGCCGACGTGATGATCGTGACGCCCGCGTCGTTCAGGACCTCGCGGGCGACGTCGGCGACGATGCGTAGCCGGCGTATATCACGGCGAACTCGAGTCCCACGTAGCCGCCGCCGAGGACGACCATTCGATGCGGCAGCTCCTCGGTCTCGAGGAGGTCGGTGCTGGTGGCCGCGCGGGGATTGGCCCGCAGGCCGGGGATGTCGGGCCACGTGGGTTCCGACCCCGCGCCGACCACGATGGTCTGGCCCGTCACGGTGACCGTCGAGTCGTCGACGGTCACCTCGACCGTGTGCGGGTCCAGGTAGCGTGCGGGGCCCGTCAACACCGTCGCGGTCGGAAGGGCGTCCAGCGTGGTGAAGTTGATGGCCCGAAGGGCGGAAGTCAGGTCGGCCGTCGCGTGTACCGCGGTCTCGTACTCCGCGGGCTGCGGCGCCTGCCCGGTGAGTTGCTCGGCCCGGAACACCATCGACTGGGTGGGTACGCAGCCGATGTTGATGCACGTGCCGCCGTACATCCGATCCGACTGCTCGATCATGACCACCAGCTTGCCCTGCTTGGCCCGCGTCGCCGCAAGCGTCTTGCCGCCCTTGCCGAATCCGATGACGACGAGATCTGCTTCGATCACGGGTTGATGGTACCGATCTGCGACCTGTTGTCGCGCATGACGTCGAGGCGCCGCTGATCCAGGCCGGCCAGGTCATGGTCCTGCGCGCCCGCGATCGCGTCCTCGGCGGCCAGTGCCGGATCGACGACGGTCGATGCGCCGCGCACGTAGATCTCCTTGAGTCCCAACATCGTTGGCTTGGGCACCACGGCGATCTGCGTGGCCAGTTCGACGGCCCGGGACAGTAGCCCGTCGTGCGGAACGACCTCCGTCACCAGCCCGATGTGTTCGGCACGGACCGCGTCCACCACCTCGCCCGTCATCGACATGCGGCGAGCCATCGCGCCACCGACCACCTGGGGCAGCCGTGCGGTCATGCCGCCGCCGGGCAGGATGCCCACGCGCGCATGGGTATCGGCGAACACGGCCCGATCGGAAGCGACCAGGAAGTCGCATCCGAGCGCCAGTTCCAGGCCACCGGTAAAGGTCGACCCGTTGATCGCGCCGACGATGGGCGTGTGCATCTCGGCGACCGCCGAGATGCAACTCTGCGTCTTGAACTCGTCGAAGTACGTCAAGCCGTCGCGCGCCGCCTCCTTGAGGTCGATGCCCGCGCAGAAGGCGGGGTCGGTGCCGGTGAGGACGACCGCACGCACCGACGCATCGCCGTCAGCGGCCTTCAGGGCGGCGTACAAGGTTCTGATCAGCCCGCGGTTCAACGCGTTACGCGCGTGCGGGCGATTCAACGTCAGCACTCGGACCGCACCGTGGTCGGTGCGCAGCAGCAGGTCGTCGTCAGTCACGGGCGAACGCTAACGCACGAACTGGTTCGCGGAGTTGACCAGGTCGAGGACCGGCTGCGGCAGCGCGCCGAGGATCAGCGTGATCGCCGCGCTCAACGTGACGGTCGCCGTGCTGAGCGCGCTGGGTACCACCACCGTCGGCGCATCCGGGGGCGGATCGGTGAAGAACAGCAACACGATCACGCGCACGTAGAAGTACGCCGCCACCGCACTGGCGCAGACACCGACGATCACCAGCGGTGCGGCGCCTCCCTCGGCGGCCGCCTTGAAGACCGCGAACTTGCTGACGAAGCCACTGGTCAACGGAATGCCTGCGAACGCGAGCAGGAACAGCGAGAACACCACGCCCACGAGGGGGTGGCTGCGCCCAAGACCCGCCCACCGGGACATGTCGGTCTCCTCCTCGCCTGCCGCGTTGCGCACGACGCTGACGACGGCGAAGGCGCCGAGAGTGCTGAATCCGTAGGCGAACAGATAGAACAGCGTCGCGGCGACACCGCTGTCGTTCAGCGCGATCACACCGGTGAGGATGAATCCGGCGTGTGCGACCGACGAGTAGGCGAGCATTCGCTTGACATCGCGCTGCGACACCGCCGTCACCGTGCCGACCACCATCGTGAGGATCGCGATGCCCCACATCAGCGGTCGCCAGTCGTCCTTGAAGCCAGGCAGCGCGACGTAGAAGATGCGCAGCATGGCACCGAACGCAGCGATCTTGGTGGCCGCAGCCATGAACGCCGTCACCGGGGTGGGAGCGCCCTGGTACACGTCGGGGATCCACGAATGGAAGGGCACCGCACCGACTTTGAACAGCACGCCGACCGACAACAGGGCGATGCCGACGAGGGCCAGGTTCGCATTGTCCGAACTCGAGGCCGCCTGCTCGCGGATGCCGCTGAGGCTCAGCCCGCCGGAATAGCCGTACAGCAGCGCGATGCCGTACAGGAAGAACGCCGACGAGAACGCGCCGAGGAGGAAGTACTTGAGCGACGCCTCCTGGGAGAGCAGTCGCCGTCGCCGGGCCAGCCCGCACATCAGGTACAGCGGCAGCGAGAACACCTCGAGCGCGATGAACATCGTCAGCAGATCGTCGGATGCGGGAAACAGCATCATGCCGCCGAGCGCGAACATCGTCAGCGGGAAGATCTCCGTCTGCGCGATACCGCCCTTCGTTGCGAGCTTCTCGGCGACGCTGCCCGGCACGGCCGACGCCATCGGGGTGAAGGCATCGAGGCCACTGGCCCCGTCGTCCGCGTCCACCTCGGATGCGATCCGGCGCTCGGCCATCAGCAGCGTGCCGAGGATGCCGATCAGCAGCAGGGTGCCCTGCAGGAACAGGGCGGGCTTGTCGAGTGCGACGGCACCCACCACGGCGGTCTGGCCGAGCGACGAACCGAGACCGATCCACTCGATGACGACGGCGACCAGCGCGGCCACCTGACCTCCGACGGCCAACGTCAACTGGACCGCGTAGCGAACAGCGCGGGGCAGGAACGCCTCGACGAGCACACCGAGCACGGCGACGCCCAACACGATCAACATCGGTGAGAGCAGGCCGTATTCGACTGAGGGCGCCGGGGCGAGCGAAGCGACGGGAAAAGGCGGGGTGAGGTTCACTTCGCGGGTCCTTCCGCGACACGGGGTGCAGGATCCTGTTGGCCGATCGTCGTCAGTGTGTGGCCGACGGCCGGGTCGATGACGTCGAGGACGGGTTTCGGATAGACCCCCAGCACCAGCAGGAGCGCGATCAGCGGTGCCACCACGACGAGTTCCCGCGGGACGAGGTCGCGCAGCTTGTCGTTGTCGGGGGCCACGGGTCCGGTCATCATGCGTTGGTACATCCAGAGGATGTAGATCGCCGACAGCACCAGCGCGGACGCCGCGAAGACCGCCATGGCGGGATACGTGGTGAACGTGCCGATCAGCACCAGAAACTCGCCGATGAACGGCGCGAGGCCCGGCAGCGACAGGGTGGCCAACCCGGCGACGAGGAACGTGCCCGCGAGCACGGGTGCAACCTTCTGCACCCCGCCGAAGGCGGCGATCGCACGACTTCCTCTGCGCGACACCAGGAATCCTGCGATGAGGAACAGCGCGGCGGTGGAGATGCCGTGATTGACCATGTAGAGCGTCGACCCGGACTGGCCCTGGCTGGTCATCGCGAAGATGCCGAGGATGATGAAGCCGAAGTGCGAGATCGACGTGTAGGAGATCAGCCGCATCACATCGGTCTGGCCGATCGCGACGATCGCGCCGTAGACGATGCCGATCACCGCCAGGGTGATGATGAACGGCCGGAACGTCATCGACGCGTCCGGGAACAACTGCAGGCAGTAGCGCAGCATGCCGAAGGTGCCGACCTTGTCGACGACGGCCATCATCAGCACGGCCGTCGCGGGGGTGGCTTCGACGGCAGCATCGGGCAGCCAACGGTGGAACGGCCACAGAGGGGCCTTGACCGCGAAGGCGAACATGAAGCCGAGGAACAACGCGTTCAGTACCGCTGGGTTGATGTTCAAGGATCCGTCGGCGACGGCAGCGACGATCGCGCGGAAGTCGAAGGTGCCGGAGGCGAACACGTCGCTCTTGGCCGTCGCCACGTACAAGCCGATCACCGCGGCGAGCATGATCAGACCGCCGAACAGGTTGTACAGCAGGAACTTCACCGCCGCCTTCGAAGCCGCCCCGGCGGCGTCATCGGACCCGGATCGGTTGGCGCTCGCTTCCTCGGTTGCCTCACCAGTTCGGCGTCCGCCGAATCCACCGATGAGGAAGTACATCGGAATCAGCATCGCCTCGAAGAACACGTAGAACAGCAGCACGTCGAGCGCCGTCAGCGAGATCAGCACCATGCCCTCGACGGCCAACGTCAACGCCATGTACGTGTGCACGGATCTGGCCTGATTGCTGGCGTCGTGCCAACCGGCCACGATCAGCAGGGGCACCAGGACCGCGGTGAGAATCACCAAGGCCAACGCGATGCCGTCGAGACCGAGGATGTAGCCCGTGCCGAAGGACGGGATCCAGGCGTGATCCTCGACGAACTGGTACTGCGGGCCCGCCGGGTCGAAGGTCACGGCCAGAACCACCGCGATCGCCAGCACCAGCAGCGACAGGGCCAGTGCCACGTACTTCGCGAGATGCCTTGCCGCTGAGGGCAGCAGGATCACCACACCAGCGCCGACCATCGGAACGGCCCAGAGAACCGTCAGCCATGGCATGCCGGTCACCAGATCCTCACCGCCAGAATCGCGGCGATGACCAGTGCGGCGCCGCCGAGCATGGACAGGGCATACGAGCGGGCGAACCCGGTCTGCAATTGCCTCAGTCGCTCCGAGGCGCCGCCCACGAGGTTTCCGAGGATGCGAGACACGTCGTCGATGCCGTCGTCGTCGATCTCGACGAGACCCCTGGTCAGCACCTGACCGGGCCGCATCAGCACGTCCTCGTTGAAGGCGTCACCGTACAGATCCTTGCGGGCGGCGACGGTCAGCGCGGACACGTCGTCCGGTGCCACCTCCGGGATCGGGCGCGTGGCGTACCTGCGGTAGGCGACCGCGACACCCACTGCGACGACGGCCAGCGTGATGGTGGTCATCAGCCAGACCGGTACCGCGTGGGCAGCCTCCGCACTAGCGCCGACGACGGGCTCCAGCCAGTGCTCCAGGGTGCCGCCGATGGCCAGCAGTCCGCCCGCGCCGACCGACCCGACGGCGAGCACGACCATCGGGCCCGTCATGCTGCCCGGCGATTCGTGCGGATGACTGTCGGGTTTCCAACGCTTCTCCCCGAAGAACGTCATCAGCATCACCCGCGTCATGTAGAACGCGGTGATGCCCGCGCCGAGGAGGGCCGCGCCGCCGAGCAGCAGTCCCTTGACTCCGCCTGCGGCGAAGGCGGTTTCGATGATCGCGTCCTTGGAGAAGAAGCCCGCGAACGGAGGCACGCCGATGATCGCCAGATAGCCGAGACCGAACGTGACGAACGTGATCGGCATGAACGTGCGCAACCCGCCGTACCGGCGCATGTCGGTCTCGTCGTCCATGCCGTGCATCACCGAACCGGCGCCGAGGAACAACCCCGCCTTGAAGAAGCCGTGGGTCAGCAGATGCATGATCGCGATGGCGTAGCCGGCCGGACCGAGACCGGCGGCGAGCACCATGTAACCGATCTGGCTCATCGTCGACGCGGCAAGGGCCTTCTTGATGTCGTCCTTCGCGCAACCGATGACGGCGCCGAACAGCAGGGTCACGGCTCCGACGATCACGACGCCGAGGCGGGCGTCGGGAGCGAGGTCGTAGACGGGCCCGGAGCGCACGATCAGGTAGACACCCGCCGTGACCATGGTCGCCGCGTGGATGAGCGCCGACACCGGCGTCGGACCCTCCATGGCGTCGCCCAGCCACGACTGCAGCGGCACCTGCGCGGACTTGCCGCACGCGGCCAGCAGGAGCAGCAACCCGATCGCGGTGAGCGTACCCTGGCTCATCTTGTCGGCAGCCCCGAAAACACCCTCGTACGAGATGGTTCCGACGTTGGCGAACATCACCATCAGAGCCAGCGCGAGGCCGATGTCACCGACCCGGTTGACGACGAACGCCTTCTTGGCTGCGGCGGCGGCCGACGGCTTGTACGACCAGAAGCCGATCAGCAGATACGACGCCAGACCGACGCCCTCCCAGCCCATGTAGAGGCCAAGGTAGTTGTCGGCCAGGACGAGCAGCAGCATGGCGGCCACGAACAGGTTGAGGTAGGCAAAAAAACGTCTGCGAGCGGCGTCCTCTTTCATGTAGCCGACCGAGTAGACGTGGATGAGCGACCCCACGCCGGTGATCAGCAGCACGAAACACACCGAGAGCTGGTCGAGTTGGAGGCCGAAGTCGACCTTCAGCTGTCCGACGGGCACCCAGGTGAAGAGGTGTTCGTGGAATCCGCGGTCCTCGGCCGGTTGGTTCACCAGGCCGACGAACAGCACCGCGCCGACGACGAAGGACGCCAGTATCGTGGTGCAGCCCAGCAGGTGCCCCCAGGCGTTGGTGGCCTTGCCGCCCAGCAGCAGGATCACGGCGCCGAGGAGTGGAAGCGCTATCAGCAGCCAGATGGGAAGAGTCATGGGCGGGTTCCGATGTTCTTCGCTCGAGCGCTCGTCACTAGTGCCTCAGGAGATTCGCGGCGTCGACCGAGGCGGACTGCCTGGCGCGGAAGATGGTCATGATGATCGCGAGTCCGACCACGACTTCGCAGGCGGCAACGACCATGGTGAAGAACGCCACGACCTGACCGTCGAGGTGGCCGTGCATCCGGGAGAACGTGACGAAGGCCAGGTTGGCGGCATTGAGCATCAGTTCGACGCACATGAACATCACGATCGCGTTGCGCCGCAACAGCACTCCCGCCGCGCCGATGGTGAACAGCAGTGCGGACAGATACAGGTAGTTGGCGGGGTTCACCGCGGTACCCCGTTCTCGGCGGCCGTCACGGTGCGGGGAGGCAGGATGCTGCTCACCGAGGTCTCGGCGTCGGAGCCGTCGGGTAGTCGCGCCGCCACGTCGACCGCGTTGTGCCGCGCGTAGACACCGGGGTTTGGCATCGGGGTGGCGTGCCCGCCGGGCGCGAAGCGCTCAGTGGCGAGCTCGCGCTGGGTCTTGCGGCGGTCGATGCGCTCGCGGTGGGTCAACACCATCGCGCCGAGGGTGGCCGTGATGAGCAGCGCACTGGTCAGTTCGAAGGCCCACAGGTAGCGGACGAAGATCAATGCCGCCAGGCCTTCGACGTTGCCGCCCGCGTTGGCCTGGGCGAGTCCGGTGAACCCGACGGCGGAGACGTTGCCGATGCCTGCGATCAGAAGTATGCCGAACGCCGCACCGGCGCAGATCGCTGCGATGCGTTGTCCGCGAATGGTTTCCACCAGGGAGTCGGCGGAGTCCACGCCGATCAGCATCAGAACGAACAGGAAGAGCATCATAACCGCACCGGTGTAGACGACGACCTGGACCACGCCGAGGAACACTGCGTCCTGCGCGATGTAGAGCACCGCCAGGATGATCATCGTGATCGCCAGGAAGATCGCAGAGTAGACGGCCTTGGGCGCGGCGACGACGGCGATGGCGCCCAGCACCGCGAGGCTGCCGAGAACCCAGAACGTCACCGCCTCCATCGTCGACGTGCGGTAGACGGTTTCGGCTGCCAGGAGTCCGAGGTCGGGCGTCACCGAACCACGTCCTCGGCTGCCGATGACCTCACGACGGGCATTCCGAGCGGGGTGGCGAGGCCATCCGATCTGATGTTGCCCCGGTAGTAGTCCTCGTCGGTGCTACCGGTTGCCATGGCGTGAGGCGGCGCCGTCATGTCGGCCTGCAGTGGTGCCAACAACTTGTCCTTGCCGTAGATCAGGTCGGCGCGGTTGTCGTCGGCCATCTCGTAGTCTCCTGTCATGGTCAGCGCACGCGTCGGGCAGGCTTCGATGCACAGACCGCAGCCGATGCATCGCAGATAGTTGATCTGATACACCCGGCCATAGCGTTCACCGGGCGAAAAGCGTTCGGCCTCAGTGTTGTCGGCGCCTTCGACGAAGATCGCATCGGCTGGACACGCCCATGCGCAGAGCTCGCAGCCGATGCACTTCTCCAAGCCGTCGTCGTACCGGTTGAGCTGGTGGCGGCCGTGATAACGCTGGGCCGTCGGGCCGGGTTTCTCCGGGTACTCCTCGGTGATCGGTTTCTTGAACATCGTCTTGAAGGTCACGCCGAAGCCGGCTAGTGCGTCGATGAGGTGCGGCCGCTTAGGCATCGGCGGGCTCCTTCGCAGGAATGGGGGGTACCGGGAATGCGCCCGGTGCGGTCGATGGCGGGTCGGCGAGGCGCTGCGGGCGGGTCCGTTTGTGCCGCAACGTCCGCCA
>JBBRTH010000055.1:0-41672 GCA_038244615.1 Mycobacteriales bacterium
GACCGACAACTCCCCGACGCCACGGTCATCTGGACGTCACCGGCCGGCGACACCTACGTCACCCACCCCGGCAGCGCCTACCTGTTCCCCACCCTGTGCGCCCCCACCGCCCTGGTCACCGTGCACGACATCCCCACCCCGTGCCAAGGGGAGCGCACCGCGATGATGCCCCGACGCCGCCACACCCGAGACCACCAACGCACCACCAACATCACCGCCGAACGCCACCACAACCACGAACGACGCACCACCCCCACCGAACCCGCAGTCGTCGACGACGACATCGAATACGCCGACACCTTCACGAAGGAAGCGGAACCGCCGCCGTTCTAGCAGCGATGCATTCCGAACACGCGCCGCAGTGCGACGAAGCGCAGCACCGTCGCGACCAGGTTCGCGACCACCAACACGGAGAGTTCGGCCACCTTTCCGATCGTCGGGTCGAATCGGTGCAGGACGAACAGCGATCCGCTGGTGATCGCCATTCAAACGTGAAGACCATCAGGCCGTGAAGCTGATGGCGGCCTGCTCCATGGCGGCCACGTACGCCGAAGGTGAAGGCCCGGTTGGCCGCGGTGTTGGCCACCGCGGTCAGCAACAGCGCAATGAGGTTCGCGGCCTGGGCACCCATCGCAGAGTGCAACACCAAGTACAGCAGGGCGTACGCGAGAGTGTTTGCCACGCCTACGATTCCGAAGCGGACCAGTTGACCGACCATGCCTGTGGGGACACCGGGCACCAGCGGCTCGCGACCGAGCGCGGCCTGCAGTTCGCTCAGTGGGAGCGCTCGGGTCGCCAGTCCACGGGCACCTCGTGGATCCGCAAGCCCGCACGTTCGGCGATGACCAGCAGCTCGGTGTCAAAGAACCAGCCGGTGTCCATCACCAGCGGCAGGAGCTGCCGGGCGACGTCGGCGCGGATAGCCTTGAAACCACACTGCACGAGACGAATTCGCGCTTCGGACCGCGAACCACCCGCGACGACGCCGACAGCCGCGAACCGATGGCGATGTCAGAGTGAACGGACACCAACGGTGCGACCAACGGCATCAGCGCCGAGAGATCGGTCGACAGGTCGACGTCCACCTGCGACGACCGAGGCCGTCGACGACGTCCACGCAGCGCGCAGCGCTCCTCCGCGCCCCTTGGCGTCCAAGTGGATGACTTTCAGCTGCGGAAGCTCGTCGGCGAGTCGCCTCGCAACCTCCAGGGTGCCGTCGGTACTGGCGTTGTCGACCAGGGTGATTCGCGCCGCATAGGGCACCTCGGTAGCCAGGAACTGGTGCAGGCGCCGGACGCTGCCAGCCAGTTCGCGTTCCTCGTTGTAGACAGAAATGCGATGTCCAGGACGTAGGGGCGCTTCGGAGAGGACGTCATCGGGCGTGACAGACCGCCGACCGTAGGTGAGCTCGCCAGGTCGGTCACGGTGTCCACCGTCGCGGAGCAAGCTGCCACGGATCTGACCCGGCGCTGGGAACGAGCTGTCAGGGCCGTTCTGGCATGCTCGAGCCATGGCCTCCGTGTTCACCATGATCATCAATCGCGAGATTCCCGGTCGGTTCGTCTATGAGGACGACGAGTTGGTCGCGTTTCTCACCATCGAACCGATGACACCGGGTCACACGCTCGTCGTGCCGCGCGCCGAGATCGACAACTGGCAGGACGTCGAACCGGCGGCCTTCAGTCGGGTGATGGCGGTGTCGCAGCGCATCGGGAGGGCCGTGTCCAAGGCATTCGGCGTGGAGCGCGCCGGGGTGATCATCGCCGGCCTCGAGGTGCCCCACCTGCACGTGCACGTGTTCCCGGCCCGCGACCTGGCCGACTTCGGCTTCGCAAACGTCGACCGCAGCCCGTCCCCAGAATCACTGGACGAGGCGCAGTTCAGGATCAAAGCCGCACTGGCAGAACTGGATTCGGCGGGTAGGAGCGAAGCGACTCGGGGAGACGACCGGACCGTCAGCTGACGGGCGCGGGCACGTCGGCGATCCGCGGCAACTGCACCGTGAAGCGGCAACCGTGGCCCGGCGCCGTGGTGACGCTGACCGTGCCGCCGTGCGCGTACACCAGCGAGTCGACGATGGAGAGTCCGAGGCCGGTGCCGCCGCTGGTCCGCGCGCGCGAGGAGTCGGTGCGGTAGAACCGCTCGAAGACTCGGTGCGCGTCCTCGCGACTCATGCCCGGCCCTTCGTCGGACACCTCGAGAATCGCGTTGTCCTGTTCGGTGCCGACCCGGATCGCGATGCTCGCGGACTCTGGGGTGTGTTGCAGCGCATTGACTACCAGATTGCCCAGCACTTGCCGCAGCCTGGCCTCGTCGCCGAGCACCTCAGGGGTCCCTGGCCCGTCGAACACCTCCATGGTGATCGTGCGCTTCGGGGCGACCGACCTTGCGTCGTGGACGGAGTCACTGGCCAGCGAGAGCAGATCGACTCGGCGCTGCTCCATCGGGCGTTGCGCGTCCAGGCGGGCCAGCAGCAGGAGGTCCTCGACGATCAGACCCATCCGCTGCGACTCGCTCTCGATACGGCTCATCAGGAGTTCGACGTCACGCGCGGCGCCCGAGCGATACAACTCGGCGAAACCGCGGATGGTCGTGAGCGGGGTTCGGAGTTCGTGGCTGGCGTCGGTGATGAAGCGTCGCATCCGGTCCTCGGACGTGCGGGCCTGCTCTGCCGATGCCTCCGACGCGGCCACCGCCCGCTGGATCTGCGCGAGCATTCCGTTGAGCGCCAACGACAATCGACCTACTTCGGTGCGCGAGTCACGCTGCGGGACGCGGCGGTCGAGTTCACCGGCCGCGATGGCCGCCGCCGTCTGCTCCACCTCGACCAGTGGTCTGAGACTGCGATGTACGACGGCGTATCCGGCGAGGCCGAGTATGAGGAGCACGGCGATGCCGATGCCGACCTGCGACCACAGGAGCGCATCGACTGTCGACGACACGTCCGACAGGTCAATGGCGACGGTGGTCAATTCACCGTGCAGTCCGCGCACGGTCATCGCGCGCCACTGCGCGGGAGAGTTGTCGATCGACCCCACCGTGACGGGCACCGGACCGACGTCGTTGCTATCGGGTAGCGCCGGTTCGGCCTCGCGGTCATTGACCGCCATCCAGATGCGCCCGTCAGAATCGATCCCGCGAACGTAGAAGTCCGATGGCGGCCTGGCGGGGTTCGGGTCCTCCACGGGCGTTACCGGCATCCGACGAGGGGCCTGGGCCCAGCCCCGTGAGGCGTCGAGCAACGTCTCATCCACGCGATTGATCAGGCTGTGCCGCATGATCGACGTGACCGCGACGCCCGAGGCGAGCAGGCCACATGCCACCAGCACCAGGGTCGCCGCAACCAGACCTACTCGCAGTGGGATCCCGCGCCCGCGGAGACCAGCCATGCCCTCATTGTGCAAGAAGTGCGGGCGTTGGCCGGCAAACTGACGCATCTGGAGCGCTAGCGCGGTTCGCGCAGCACGTATCCCACACCGCGCAGGGTGTGCAGGAGGCGCCTCTCACCGGTGTCGATCTTGCGCCGAAGGTAGGACACGTAGGACTCGACGACGTTGACGTCCCCGCCGAAGTCGTAGCGCCAGACGTGGTCGAGGATCTTCGGCTTGGACAGCACCGTGCCTGCATTGATGATGAAGTACCGCAGCAGGGTGAACTCCGTCGGCGAGAGCGAGACGGGCTCGCCGGCCTTCCACACCTCGTGGGTGTCCTCGTCGAGTTCGATGTCGGCAAACGTCAGGCGGGCACTGCAGGGCACTTCGACGCCGCGTCCGGAACGGCGGAGAATGACGCGGAGACGCGCGACCACCTCTTCCAGACTGAAGGGCTTCGTGACGTAGTCGTCGCCGCCGAGGGTGAGCCCGACGATCTTGTCCTGCAGGGAGTCGCGGGCGGTCAGGAACAACGCGGGCGAGTCGATGCCGTCTGCGCGCAGGCGACGGAGCACCCCGAAGCCGTCCATGCCCGGCATCATGACGTCGAGGATCACGGCATCCGGTCGCACCTCACGTGCCTTGTCCAGCGCGGCGGGCCCGTTCGACGCCGTGTGCACCTCGAAGCCCTGGAACTTCAGACTCACCGAGAGCAACTCGACGATGTTGGCTTCGTCGTCGACGACGAGCACCCGCGCTTCGGGCAAAGAATCGGGGACTGCAGCCATGGCCATGTGAACAATGTCCTCTCATTCCCATGCTTTGACGCTGCGCGGATGCTGTGAACTTCCTGTGAATTGGTCGTGGGTACCTGGATGTTACCCCCGCCATACACTGGGAGACATGAATCTCGGCAAAGCCCTGGTCGACGTCGCCACCGCTCCCGTGCGCATCGGCCTCGCCGTCGCCGACGTGGGCCTTGGCATTGCCAGCGAAACGCTCAACGTCATCCACCGCGGGCTCAGCGACGGAACGATGCCGGCGAGCAGGTCGTCGTTCGCCCAACTGCTCGGACTCGAGGACGCCGTCGAACGTGCCAATCGACTGGCCCACTTGATGGACGACGACGCCCCGCTGGGCCGAGCCCTGGCGCCGGACGGCCCGATCAACCGACTGCTCACGCCCGGCGGCCTCGTGGACCAGTTGACCGCCGAGGGCGGATTGCTCGACCGTCTGATCGCCGACAGCGGACCCGTCGCACGCGCGGTGGCGCCAGGCGGGCTGATCGACCAGATGACGTCCGAGGGCGGGCTGATCGACCGGCTGACCACAGATGACGGTGCCGTGTCCCGGGTCATCGCACCGGGCGGGCTCGCCGATCAGCTGCTGGCCAACGACGGACTGATCGAGCGGGTCCTGCGCGAGGATGGCGTGGCCGACAAACTGCTTGCCGAGGGCGGCCTGCTCGACACGCTCACCGCGGAACAGGGCCCGCTGCTGAAGCTTGCCGATGTCGCCGACACACTCAACCGGCTGACGCCCGGACTCGAAGCGCTAGCGCCGACGATCGACGCCCTTCACGAGGCGGTCATCACCCTTAGCCAAGTGGTCAATCCCCTGAGCAACATCGCGGGCCGAATCCCGCTGCCGCGGGCCCGCGGGCGGCGGCCGACGCCTCGCCCGGTGCCCGCGCAGCGGATCATCGACACCGATGAGTGACCCGATACGCTAGGCCACACAGGCCTCCCTAGCTCAGTGGTAGAGCAACGCTCTTGTAAAGCGTAGGTCGTCGGTTCAATCCCGACGGGGGGCTCCACTCGCAGCGTGCTTGTCCTGCACAGAAGCCGGTCAACGGCGTCCTCGGCACGAAAACCGCTCAGGGCGAGGGCCATTCGGTGGACGGGCCAACCAAACCGTCGTCCCTGATACCGAAGGACGTCGCCGCCGCGCAGCAGCAGCAGCAGAAGTATCTGCAGCAGATACTGCCGGCGCTCACCGGCGCAATCGTCGTCCCCGGTGCACAGCGAGGCGAGCAGCGGCGTCCCAGCCAGGTGCGCGCCGGACGTGGCAATAGGCTCGTTCTCCGCGCCAGCGACTGATGACGGGGTCAACGACGCGGCAGCCGAATTCGAATTGGCCCCCCGCCCTGCCAAGTTTGAATCCACGATCTCACCGCGCTGGGTGGTGATCACCACCAGCCCACTCTGAGCCAGTTCGGCGGCGATGTCTCTGGTGACCAGCCTCCGGCCGCGCCAGTTCTCTGCCCCGACGACTCGCACGGCGTCTGCCGGACACGTGCCGAGGGCCGGTGCGCGGTGAACTGGTCGAGCCAGCCGCTCATCGACCACCGTCCCCAACGTCGTTGAAGGTCCAGGCATTGTTAACGATGTCGGCAAAGTGCTCGACGGGCCGGTCCGATGCCGGATGTTGTTGGAGCGCGTAAGCGCCGCCAACCCAGCACATCGGAGTACCGCGGGCCGCGGCGATCTGTGCACAATCGGTGTCTGCGCCGCTGAGCGGAGTACTGGGTGCAGAAGCCGCCGATCCTCCGCCAGGTCCTTGTCGTCACGGCGAAGGACAGCGACCAGGGGCCGGATGAGGATCGATGAACCCCTCGATGTCGGAGACGTCCGTGGTGGACGTCGATTGCCCGATCCGCCCGCGATCAATCTCGTCCAATCGTCGTCGCGAGCCCAGAGTCCCCTTTCGCACCGTCCGCGAGCCGACGTTTGTCGACTCCCGTCGCGGGTAACGAACGGAAATACGCCTACATTGTTGGAGTGGGCGTGTACCACGTCGGACATCTTCGTCGCTGCAGAACGGAACGCGTTGTCTCTTCCTCTCCGGATCGGGCGGGCCTCGGGGGCCATTCGTCCGCACCCTCCTTCATGACGACTAGCCACCAGCGGGTCGTCGTGACCGGCGCGTCGGGCAACGTCGGCGCAGGCGTCCTGCGCGCACTGGCGATACATCTGCCCGATGCAGACGTGATCGGTGTATGTCGGCGCCCGCCGACGAGGGGGCGACTCTACGAACGGGTGCGGTGGCACGCTGTCGATCTGTCCTCACCAAGCGCGGCCGCCCAGCTGGGACCTGCGATGAGGGGCGCCGACGTCGTGATCCATCTCGCGTTGGCCGTCCAGCCGGTGCGCGACGAGGACTATCTTTACCAGGCGAATGTGCTTGGCAGCCAAGCGGTACTAGACGCCATGGCCGCGGCAGGAGTTCAACAGTTAGTCTATGCGTCCAGCCTCGGCATATACGCGCCAGGAGCGCTGGCACCCGTCGCCGAAAGCTGGCCCGACACCGGCCAGGCCACGTCGACGTACAGTCGGCACAAGGTAATCGTGGAGCGGTTACTCGACCAATTCGTCCTCGAACATCCCGCGACAACGGTAGCCCGGTTCCGTCCGACGGTGGTAGTGCAACGTGAGGCGGCGTGGATGATCCGGTCCCTTTACCTCGGCCCGTTGGTACCACGGGTCGCGCTGAAGCTGCTCCGTGGCGGAGTGCTGCCGATTCTCCCCCTGCCGGCGGGTATCGGACTGCAGTTCGTGCACGCCGACGACGTCGGCGATGCAGTGATCCGGTTGGTGCAACAACGGGCGCGCGGGTCGTTCAACATCGCGGCCGACACCCTGGACGGTCGCGCCGCCGCCGCATTGGTCGGGGCACGCCCGATCGACGTGGCTCCCTGCGTAATGCGTTCGGCCATAACCGCACTCAGTGTCGCCCGTCTGATCGCGCTCACTCCCGGCTGGTACGACGTCGCCACCAACACGCCTCTCATGGACACGTCCAAGGCACGCCACGAGCTGGGCTGGGCGCCGGCGCGGTCCTCGACGGAGAGCGCACGGGAACTCATCGACGGATTAGCCGAGGGCGCCACCGGCTCGAGTGCGGCGACGGGATGGAATAGCAAGAGGAAGTTGACCTTTCGCAGCGTGACCGACCGAGTGCACGACGTCACCCTGCTGCTCTGGAGTGCGCTGTCGATCGTCCGCGCGGTCGGGGTGGGGCGTGCAGGGATGCCCGACGTCATCGTCGTCGCGGCGAACCTCGCGTCCGGCACCCCAGCCGCTCTGACTCGGGTACGCGAACGACGTCGCGATCCGGTCGCCCTCCTCGCCCCGGTCGCGGTCGTCGCGGCAGTGGCGGCGAGTCTGCGGGGCGGGTGGGCTCCGGTCGCCGCCACCGCAGTCCTCCAGGTCGTCGCGGCGGCCGAACGCCATCGAACGGGCGGACTCAGCACCAGATGATTTCTTGGACAAACCGTTTGCTCCAGATGGCGGCGAGTACCTCTAGAACGCGGCGAAAGCTGAGTGAGCCCGATGCAGACACCGGTCCACGGGTTGTCGTCGTGACCGGCGCCTCCAGCGGAATCGGCAGAGAGACCGCACTCCGATACGCTGCCCAATACGCTCGGCTCGTGTTGGCATCGCGATCCGAACAGGCGTTGCAGCTGGTGGCGGAGGAATGCCGGACGGCGGGCGCCGCTGAAGTGATCGTCCACGCCACCGACATCTCCGACGCCCGTCAGGTGCAGCAGTTGTTCGACACTGCCGTTGCCCGGTTCGGTCACGTGGACATCGCGGCCCAGTGCGCGGCGGTCACCGCCTTCGGCCGGTTCGAAGACGTACCGGTCGACGTCTTCGACGGGATCGTACGCACGAACGTCCTGGGATCGGCGAACGTGGCGCGTTCCGCACTCACCCATTTCCAGGCGCGTGGCACAGGACACCTGGTATTGATCGGATCACTGCTGGGAGTAACCGCGGTTCCCTACCAACCAGCTTACGTCGTAAGCAAATTCGCGCTAAGCGGCATGGTCAGGCTGTTGCGCCAGGAGAATCGACACCATCCCGGAATTCGCGTGCACGGGGTTTACCCCGGACCGGTAGACACGCCGGTCTACGGCACCGCAGCCAACTACTTCGGCCGCAGACCCCGTGTTCCACCAACCGCGGTTGCCCCGGCAGCGATCGTCGCCGCCATCTTCCGCGCGACCGACCGGCGACGCTCCAGCGAGCGCCAAGTCGGCTGGATGAACCGACCGGCAATCGTGGCGTACCACTTGGTACCCACCCTCTTCGATGCCGTAGTCGGACCATTCCTGCGAGCGGTCGCGTTCACCTCAGAACCCTCGGAACCGACGACGGGCAACGTACTCACGGCCTCGATCGACGCGGCGGCCGCGCCACCGCCCGACCGGACGCCCCGCCCGGCGACCTAGCTGCGGGGCGGCATCCGAAACAACAGTCGCGATCTTGCGGCCGGCGATGGGGCCGGGTGCACACCGTGACGTGCTTCGTCGCCAGCCACGCCCCCCAACCGAGGATGATCATCTTCGGCGCCATCGACTTCGCCGCAGCGCTGGCCCGCCAGGGCGCCCTGCTCGGATACCGCGTCACGGTGTGCGACGCGCGCCCCGTGTTCGCGACGCCGGTACGCTTCGCCGCCGCCGACGAGGTCGTCGTCGACTGGCCCGACCGCTACCTCATCGGCCAGCAGGCCCTGGGGAACATCGACGCCCGGACTGTGATCTGCGTTCTGACCCACGACCCCAAGTTCGACGTGCCGGTGCTCGCGGTGGCTCTGCGCCTACCGCGGGTGGGTTACGTCGGCGCGATGGGTACGCGACAGACGCACGTCGACCGCCTCGACCGACTAGGCGAGATCGGCCTCACCGACACCGAGACCGGTCGGCTCTCCAGCCCGATCGGGCTCGACCTCGGCGCCCGTACTTCGGAGGAGACCGCGGTGTCGATCGCCGCCGAGATCATCGCGCGGCGGTGGGGCGGCGGCGGCCGTCCGCTCGCCGAGGTGGAGACGCGCATCCACCACGACGCGGCCGAGATCGACGCTGTTGGCCACCTCGACGTGCGATAACGTCACTCTCACTTTTTGCCATACCCCCTTTCCATGTGCGATAACGACGCTGCTGACGTGATGTGACGCCACCGAGTCGGACACCCGCTACGTGGGCACGCGGGTCGCTCAAGTGGAGGACAACCGGCTTCTGGCCGGGCGCGGCACCTTCGTCGACGACATCGTCCCGCCCGGCATGGTGCACGCCTGCTTCGTGCGCAGCCCGTTCGCGCTTGGCCGCCACGGACGATGGTAGGAGTCGACTCATGGACATCGGCTTCATCGGCTCGGGGAACATGGGCTCGGGCATGGCGTCGAATCTGCTCGACGCCGGTCATCGGGTGACCGCGTACACCCGCTCACAGGACAAGGTCGACGCCCTCGCCGAACACGGCGCCCCGGTCTATCAGACCTACGGCGGACTGATCGCCCGCGAGGAGTTCGAGCCCGCCGGCTTCGCCGCGACCCTCGGGCTCAAGGACGTCGGGTTGGTCCCGGCCGCGGGTGACGAGCTGCGGGCACGGGTGGCGAGAACCTCGACTGGTCGGCGGTCGGGCCCTCTCGCCGTGGGAGGCGGGCGGCAAGAGTCCCGTCGATCAGCCGACCACTCCGCGCAGGCCGTCGGCGCCGAAGACGGGTTCGAGCATCGCCGAGTAGTCGGGTCCGCGTCGCACCAGCTGACCACCGTCGACGTTGATGACCTGCCCGGTGATCCAGCTCGCCGCGTCACTGAGCAGGAAGACCGCGGCATTCGCGATGTCCTCGACCTCACCGACCCGCGGGAGCGGAGTGCTGACCCGGTAATCCTCGCTCAGCTCCGGCGAATCGAGGACGAGCGCGACGAGTTCGGTGCGGATCAGACCCGGCCGAATCGAATTGACCCGCACCCAGGACGCCCCCAACTCGTCGGCTCCGAGCTGCATGAGGTGATCGATCGCGGACTTGCTGACGCCGTACGCGCCGAACCACCGGTGGGTGTTGCTCGCCGCGACCGACGAGATGCCGATGAACGACCCGCCGCCGCCGCGGACCATCTCCCTGGCACTGTGCTTGAGCATGTACATGCTGCCGTTGACGTTGAGGTCGATGGTTCGCCGCCACGCCTCCGAGTCGACCTGGGTGATCGGGCCGATCGTCTCGGATCCGCCCGCGCAGTGCACGACGCCGTTCAGCCGGCCGTGCCACGCCGTCGCGGCTTCCACCATCCGGCTCACGTCGTCCTCGTTGGTGACGTCGGCGGGTTCGTACATCACCGCGCCCGCGCCATCGCCTGCCTGCGCCGCGATCGCGTCCCGCGCAGCGGCGAGGCGGTCGGCGTTGCGACCGACGAGCACGGCGTCGCCACCCGCCGCAACGACGGCTGCGGCGACGCCCTTGCCGATGCCGCTGCCACCGCCGGTGACGATGATCGTCCGGTCCGCCAACGAAAGCTGCACCGCTGCTCCTTACGAGAAAAGCCCCTTACGAGAAACTAGAACACGTTCTCGTCATAGAACCACACGGCCACCGGGGCGCCACACCCAACGAGCAGGCCGCACACCGAAACCGCACGCCCGCACCAGAATCTGCCGGGATCAGTGCCTGCCATCGCGCCGATTGGCGTACTGTGCTGGCGATGGGCACCCTTAAGATCTCCGCACGACGACTGGTTCTCGCCAGCGGCTTCGCAGTTGCGATCGCCGCCGCGCCCGCCGTCGCCGCGTTCACCGTTCCGTCGATCGCGCCGTCCTTCGGGGCCTGCTCCGGCGGTGAGACCGAGGACGTCTACACCAACGCATGCACCCCCGAAATGGTGCCGAACTCACCGGCGATCCAAGCGACCCAGGGCGGGCTGCCCCAGGTCGACGGAATCCCCTGTACGGGCGGCAACTCGGGCCAGTGCATCGGCCTGTCGGAGGACGCGCCGCAGTACGTGGCGCCCGACTCGACCGTCGGCTCGAGCCCGACCGTCACCGGGTCCACCAACTAGCCCCAGGCTGCGACACGTTTTCAGGGACCCAGCGGTAACTCAGCAGACTGCGGTCAGCTTCCCTACAATCCACGCATGCCGCACTTCGAGCTCCCCGCACGCCGCTTCCTCCTCGCTGGCGGATTCGCACTCGCCGTCGCCGTGACCCCGGCGCTGGCCGCGATCGCGGTGCCCTCCGCTGTCTCCGGTTCATCCGTGGCCGACTGCACCTCCGGCGAGGACACCGACCAGTTCACCGGTCAGTGCGTCCCCTTCGTCGTGCCCAACTCGCCGTCACCGTTCACCACTCCTGCTGGCAACCCGGACATCCCCGAGATCGACGGCATACCGTGCACCGGCCGCGACTCAGGTGCGTGCATCGGTCTGGCCGAGGACGCACCGCAGTACGTGCCTCCGACCTCATCAGTCGGGTCGAGTCCAACGGTCACCGGCTCGACCAACTGAATGGAACCTGTGCAGATTCCGTGCACCTTCCCTACAATTCACGCGACGAGCCGTCAATAACCACAGAAAGCGTGACCATGGCGCACATTGAGTTCACTGTACGACGCTTGATCCTCGCCGGCGGATTCGCGCTTGCTGTCGCCGCTGGTCCAGCAGTAGCCGCGTTCGCCGTGCCGACGGCCGCCAACGCCGCGCCGGCGGCGTCGTGCCCCGCCGGCGAAGAAGAGGACATGTACACGGGCTCCTGCCTCCCGCACACCGTCCCCAACTCCCCGACGAACAACGGCTACCCCGCGTCGCCGTTCTCGGAGATTCCCGGCAACAACGCGCTGCCGTCGATCGACGGCGTCCCGTGCACCGGCGCCAACACCGGTAAGTGCATCGGACTTCAGGAGAACGCGCCGAAATTCGTCCAGCCGCCCACGAGCATCAACGGCCAGTAAACCCATCACGCCCTAGGCAGCTCGACGAGTCGCCTAGAGTCGTGTCATGGCTGCCAAACCAGATCCCGCCGAAATCGGTGACGTCGAGCCACTGGCCGACAGCACCGCCCGCATGGCCAGGCGCGTCGTCGCCGCCTATGCCACCGACGCCGACGAGTGCCGCGTCTTCCTGTCGATGCTGGGCATCGGACCGGCAAAGCTCGAGGCATAGGTGACACCAGGAGGAGGCCAACCGGCCGCCTCCGGTAACTCCGACTTCGTCGTGGTGGCCAATCGGCTGCCGATCGACATGGAGCGACTGCCCGACGGCACCACGGCATACAAGCGCAGTCCGGGCGGGCTGGTGACGGCGTTGGAGCCGCTGTTGCGGCGGCGGCGCGGGGCATGGATCGGCTGGCCGGGGATCACCGACGGCGACGAGGAACCGATCATCGAGGAAGACCTCGAGATGCGGCCGGTGCGACTGTCGGCCGACGACGTCGCCGACTACTACGAAGGTTTTTCCAACGCCACCCTGTGGCCGCTCTACCACGACGTGATCGTCAAGCCGATCTATCACCGGGAGTGGTGGGACCGCTACGTCGACGTGAACCGCCGCTTCGCCGAGGCGACGGCGAGCGCCGCAGCGCAGGGCGCCACGGTGTGGATCCAGGACTACCAGCTACAGCTGGTGCCCAAGATGCTGCGCATGCTGCGCCCGGACCTCACCATCGGCTTCTTCCTGCACATCCCGTTCCCGCCCGTCGAACTGTTCATGCAGATGCCGTGGCGCACCGAGATCATCGAAGGGCTTCTCGGGGCCGACCTCGTCGGGTTCCATCTGCCCGGCGGCGCGCAGAACTTCCTGATCCTGGCGCGACGCCTCGTCGGCGCCAACACCTCACGGGCCAGCGTCGGCGTCCGTTCCCGCTTCGGCGAGATCCAGGTCGGCTTCCGCACCGTGAAGGTCGGTGCCTTCCCGATATCGATCGACTCCGCCGAACTGGACACCAAGGCGCGCGACCCCGTCGTCCGGCAGCGCGCCAAGGAGATCCGCGCCGAGATGGGCAATCCGCGCAAGGTCCTTCTCGGCGTCGACCGTCTCGACTACACCAAGGGCATCGACGTTCGGCTGCATGCCTTCTCCGAGCTCCTCGACGAGGGCAGGGCCGATCCCAAGGACACGGTGCTGGTGCAGCTGGCGACACCGAGCCGTGAGCGCGTCGAGAGCTACAAGGTGATGCGCGAGGACATCGAGCGCCAGGTCGGCCACATCAACGGCGAGTACGGCAAGGTCGGACACCCGGTCGTCCACTACTTGCACCAGGCAGTACCACGCGACGAGCTGATCGCGTTCTTCGTCGCCGCGGACGTCATGTTGGTCACACCGCTACGCGATGGGATGAACCTGGTCGCCAAGGAATACGTCGCCTGTCGCAGCGACCTCGGAGGTGCCCTGGTCCTTAGCGAATTCACCGGCGCCGCAGCCGAACTCAGACAGGCCTACCTCACCAATCCGCATCATCTCGACGGCGTCAAGGACTCCATCGAGGCGGCGTTGACGCAGGCTCCCGAGGAGGGGCGGCGGCGCATGCGGGCGCTGCGCAGACAGGTGCTGGCTCACGACGTCGACCGCTGGGCACGCTCGTTCCTCGAGGCCCTCGCCGCCACGCGCAGCGGTGACGCTCCCGGATCAGAGTGATGTCCTTGATCCGCCAGTCCTGGCCGACCTTCTCGTAGTCGACGCGCGACCGGCTGCCGCGGCAACCTTCGCACCCCATTGTCAAGCGCCGCCCTCAGCACTTTGACAATAGAGACTGTCAGTCTCGCGACGACATCAGCCCGTTGGCAGAGAACCCGAGGTTTGGATCGCGGTCAGCAAAGTACTCGCCAAGGGTGTGGCCGAGGTCGTCGGGCGCCCAGGCATCCGAGTCGGCGGTGAAGTGCTTCTCCGCCGTGGGCGCGGCAACCAGCGTGACCGTCGGACCGTAGACGATGAACAGCTGACCGTTGACCCCTTCCGATGCCGGCGAGGAAAGGAACTGCACGAGGGTGACGACGTGCTCGGGCGACAGACCGTCGATCTGCCCCTCCTCGAGCTGCGGTGCGTCGCCGAACACGTCGGCGGTCATCGCCGTTCTGGCCCGCGGGGCGATGGCGTTGGCGCGGACCCCGTAGCGACCCAGTCCACGCGCCGCCGTCAGGGTCAGCGACGTGATGCCCGCCTTGGCCGCGCCGTAGTTGGCCTGACCGACCGGGCCTGCCAGGCCCGCCTCGGAGGACGTGTTGACGATGCGGCCGTAGACCGTCCCACCGTTCTCCTTGGCCTTGTCGCGCCAGTAGATCGCGGCATTGCGGGTCAGCAGGAAGTGACCACGCAGGTGCACCGCGATGACGGCGTCCCAGTCCTCGTCGGTCATGTTGAACAACATCCTGTCGCGGGTGATCCCCGCGTTGTTCACCACGATCGACAGCCCGCCGAGACGGTCGGCCGTGGCGACGAGTTCGTCCGCGGTGCTGCGGGCGCTGATGTCACCGGCGACGGCGATGCCCTTCGATCCCGCGGCCGTGATCTCGTCGAGCACGTCGGACTTGTCGAGCGCGCCCTGCATGTCGTTGACGACCACCGTCGCGCCGACCCTTGCCAACCCGATCGCCTCGGCGCGGCCCAGTCCTGCGGCCGCACCCGTGACCACTGCGACCAGACGGGAGAGATCCGTCGCGTTCGTTCCCGTGTTCAATGTATGAATACCTCTAGTCTTTGCGGATGAGGGCTGCCCGCGGGCATTCTGCGATCGACTGCTCGGCCAATGCCTCCTGGCCGGCGGGCACCGGGTCGGCCTTGATCACGGCATAGTCTTCGTCATCCAGATCGAACAGATCTGGGGCGACACCCACGCAGACCGCATTGCCTTCACACCGATCACGATCGACCTCGATTCGCATGAGAACCTCCTCGCCACTTGAGTGCGGATTCTCCGCCCAGCGTCGGCCCAGAATAACCGCGCCTGGATTCCAAGACTAGAACGTGTTACAACCGGGGAGGCCCACGGGTACTCCCGGCGACGTGCAGAACAGTAAGGACTTGAGCGATGCGGATCGGTTACAGCCCCGAGCAAGAGGAATTGCGCCGCGAGTTGCGCTCGTACTTCACCAAACTGATGACCCGCGAGCGCGCGGAGGCCCTGAGCGCAGGCGACGGCGGCGAGATGGGGCGTGGCAGCGTGTACCGCGACACCGTCGCGCAGATGGGCAAGGACGGCTGGCTGACGCTGTCCTGGCCCAAGGAGTTCGGCGGCCAGGAGCGCACGCCGATGGACGGGCTGATCTTCAACGACGAGGCGTCCATAGCCAACGTGCCGGTGCCGTTCCTGACGATCAACAGCGTGGCGCCGACGATCATGGCGTTCGGCACCGACGACCAGAAGAAGTTCTTCCTGCCGAAGATCGCCGCCGGTGAACTGCACTTCTCGATCGGCTACTCCGAGCCCGGCGCGGGCACCGACCTCGCCGCGCTGCGCACCACCGCGGTGCGGGACGGTGACGACTACGTCGTCAACGGCCAAAAGATGTGGACCAGCCTGATCGCCTACGCGGACTACGTGTGGTTGGCGGTTCGCACCAACCCCGACGCCAAGAAGCACCGCGGCATCTCGATGCTCATCATGCCCACCACCGCCGAGGGCTTCTCCTGGACGCCCGTGCACACGATGTCCGGCGTCGACACCAGCGCGACCTACTACCAGGACGTCCGGATCCCGACGAGCAACCTGGTCGGCGAGGAGAACGCCGGCTGGAAGCTGGTCACCAATCAGCTCAACCACGAGCGCGTCGCACTGGTATCCGCGCAACCGATCTTCGCCGCACTCGGCGCCGTCCGGGAGTGGGCGCAGAACACCAAGGACATGCACGGACGGCGTTTGATCGACTCGGAGTGGGTGCAGCTCAACCTTGCTCGGGTGCACGCCAAGGGCGAGGTGCTCAAGCTCATCAACTGGGAACTCGCATCGGCGACTGACGCCTCACCGTCCCCCGCCGATGCGTCCGCGGCCAAGGTGTACGGCACCGAGTTGGCCACGGAGGCCTACCGCCTGCTGATGGAGGTGCTGGGAACCGCCGCCACGCTGCGCTCGGACTCCCCCGGTGCGCTCCTGCGCGGTCGCATCGAGCGGATGCACCGGTCGTGCCTGATCCTCACCTTCGGTGGCGGCACCAACGAGATTCAGCGCGACATCATCGGCATGGTCGCCCTGGGTCTGCCCAGGGTCAACCGCTAGCGCTCGAGCCCTCCGGAAACGAATAGGATGAACATGGACTTCACCACGACCGAGGCCGCAAATGACCTTGGTGGCCTTGCGCGCTCGATCGTCGACTCGGTGTGCACGCCGGACCGCCAGCGCGAACTGGACAAGCTCGACGAGCGCTTCGACCGCGACCTATGGGCGAAGCTGATCGACGCCGACATCCTCTCCACCGCAGCTCCGGAGTCGTTGAGCGGCGGTGGATTCGGCGTTCTCGAGGAGACGGCCGTCCTCGTCGCGCTGGGACGTCAGATCGCGGCGGTGCCATACCTGGAGTCGGTCGTGCTCGCCGCGGGTGCACTGGCAAAGTACGGATCCGAGGCGCTGCAACAAGACTGGGCAGCTCCGGCGGTGAGGGGTGAGAAGATCCTGACCGTCGCGCTCGAAGGCGAGATGGGCCTGGGTCCGGTGCAGGCTCAATCAGTCGGAGACGGCTTCCTATTGACCGGTTCCAGGGCACTGGTCGGGTACGGACCGGTCGCCGACGGCTTCCTGGTGCCTGCCGAGACGGATTCGGGAACCCACGTGTTCCTCATCGCCGCGGACGACCCCGGCGTCGCCGTCAGCTCGCTCGACACCACCGGGCATGGCAGTGTCGGCCACCTCGAACTCTCGAGCGCCGAGGTGGATGCCAGCCGGATCGTCGGAGGCGAAGAGGTCGTGTCCTGGCTGACCACGCGGGGCACGTTGGGCCGCAGCGCATTTCAGCTCGGTGTCCTCGAGCGCGCGTTGGAGCTGACCGCGCAGTACGCCAGGGAGCGCGAGCAGTTCGACCGCCCCATCGGAAGCTTCCAGGCGGTGGGTCAGCGACTCGCCGACGCCTACATCGACATCAAGGGCCTCCGGCTGACGCTGACTCAGGCGGCGTGGCGACTGTCCGAGGATCTGCCCGCTGATCTGGAGGTCGGGACTGCGGCGTTCTGGGCGGCCGAGGCAGGCCACCGGGTGGCACACACAACAGTGCACATACACGGCGGCGTCGGCATCGACATCGACCACCCCGTGCACCGCTACTTCCTCGCCGCCAAGCAGACGGAGTTCGCGGTCGGCGGCGCCACCGGACAACTGTTGCGCATCGGCCGCGAGCTGGCCGAGACACCTGCCTGAGCACGCGCTTCCGGTGACCGAAGAACGCCGTCCGACTGTCACGGAGCTGCTGGCGCCGCTGGTCGACGTCACCGATCGTGGAGTGTACGAAGGCGATTCCTTCGTCTGCTGGCGCGACCACCTCCGGACCGGCGCGCAGGTGGCCGCGGCGCTCGCCGCGCAGCTGGACCCGACCAAGCCACCGCATGTCGGGGTGATGCTGGGCAACACCACCATCTTCTCGACGGTCCTGGTGGCGGCCGGCCTGGCGGGCCTGGTCACGGTCGGCCTCAATCCGACGCGTCGGGGGCAGGCGTTCGCCCGTGACGTGGCGCGAGCCGACTGCCAACTGGTGCTGACCGACGACGTGACCGCCCTTGCCGGCGGACTTCCCGACGGCATCGAGTGCATCGACGTCGAATCGCCGCTGTGGGCAGCCGAACTGGCGGCCCACCACGATGCGCCGGTGACGTTTGCCGACACCGGTCCCGACGACCTGTTCATGTTGATCTTCACCTCGGGCACCAGCGGGGAGCCCAAGGCGGTTCGCGTGACTCACGACAAGGTGGCGTTCCCCGGCACGATGCTGTCCCAACGGTTCGGGCTCGACCGCAACGACACGTTCTACCTCTCCATGCCGCTGTTCCACTCCAACGCCATCATGGCGGGCTGGTCCGTGGCGGTGGCCGCAGGCGGATCGATTGCGTTGCGGCGCAAGTTCTCCGCCTCGCAGTTCATCCCCGACATCCGCCGCTACGGGGCGACCTACGCCAACTACGTCGGCAAGCCGCTTTCCTACGTCCTGGCGACCCCACCCCGCGACGACGACGCCGACAACCCGTTGCGAATCATGTACGGCAACGAGGGCGCGCCCCGCGACGTGCCGCGTTTCGCCAGCAGGTTCGCCACCTACGTGGTCGACGCCTTCGGCTCGACCGAGGGTGGCATCGCCATCGCCCGCACACCCGACTCCCCGGACGGCTCACTCGGACCGCTGACCGACGAAGTCGCCATCCTCGACGTCGAGACCGGTGAGCCGTGCCCACCCGGGAAGGTCGGCGAACTGGTGAACCCGCAGGGCCGCGGATGGTTTCGTGGTTACTACGGCGACGAGGCCGCCGAAGACGAGCGGATGAGTGGCGGCGTCTATCACAGTGGCGATCTCGCGTATCGCGACGAGGCGGGCTACGCCTACTTCGCCGGTCGCCTCGGTGACTGGATGCGCGTCGACGGCGAGAATCTCGGCACCGCACCGATCGAACGAATCCTCCTGAGACACAACGGCGTCATCGAAGTCGCCGTGTACGCGATCCCCGATCCGGACGTCGGAGACCGGGTGATGGCGGCGCTGGTGTTGTTGCCGGATACGACGTTCGACGCCGAGGCGTTCGCGGCCTTCCTGGCCGACCAACCGGACCTGGGCCCCAAGCAATGGCCGACGTTCGTCCGGATCGGCACCGCCCTGCCGCGCACCGAGACGTTCAAGGTGATCAAGCGGTTGTTGTCGGCTGAGGCGCTGGACTGCACCGATCCGGTGTTTCCGATCCAGCGGTAGCGTGGGAACATGGGTTACCGCGAGACAGCGCCACCCGCCGGCCTGGACGAACTCGTCGAGACGGCGTGGGTGGCGGACGCCGGCGGTGACCCGGTGCGTGTGCTCCCAGACGGGTGCATGGACCTCATCCGGATGGACGGTCGGGTAGTCGTCGCAGGTCCCGACACGTCGGCGTGGTTCGCGGCCCCCGGCGAGGACGCACCGGCGGGCCTGCGCTTCCGGCCCGGTGCGTTGCCGCGACTTCTCGGCGTGCCCGCTTCGGAACTAGTCGGTCAACGTGTGCCGCTCGACGATCTCCGCGCCGTGCGCTCTCGGACCCATTTGGTCGAGATCGCAGGCGAACTCGCCTCCCGGCCGCAGACGACAGAGACGGCGCCATGGTCGTTGGACTCGTTGCGCCACGTCACCGCCACCCTGGCGCTGGGGAAGCCAGTCGAGCAGGTGGCGCGTGACAGCGGGTGGTCCAACCGCACGCTGCAGCGGCAATGCCAAGCCGTTTACGGCTACGGGCCCGCGATGTTGCGTCGCATCCTGCGGTTCCGCCGCGCGGTATCGCAGGTGCGGAGCGGCCGGTCGCTGGCCGACGTGGCGGCCGCCACAGGTTACGTCGATCAGCCGCATCTGCATCGCGAGGTGCGTGCGTTCGCCGATACGACGCCGTTGGCGTTGGCCACCGGCTACGCCAACGGCGCGAACAGGTCGACCGAGGTGCCATCGGGATCCTCGACGGTCGCGTAGCGCTGTCCCCACGGCGCATCGAAGGGTGCGAGCGTGCCGGGATGCCCTGCTGCGGTAAGCCGTTCGAACACCGTGTCCACCTCGCTCGGTGCGCCGAACCCGAAGGCGATCGCCACCCGCCCTCGCCCGGTCGGCGGCGTCCACCCCGGGTGCATGCCTGCGATCACCTCCGCGGTGTCGAAGGCCAGCCTGTTGCCTCCCGGTAGCGTCACCTCGACGTGCGGACCCTCGGCGTCCGGCACCGCCAAGCCGAGAAGTCGGTAGAAACCCACTGTCCGCGTGACGTCACGCGCCACGATCTCCACCACGACGGATTGCACGAAGTCATTCACGAATGGCACGTTAGGCGGTTCCCCCGGTCGCGTCGTGGACGAATCGGACAAGCCGGAGAACGAGCGAGAACTAGTCTGACGCGATGGCGATCGATCCGAGCTCGGTGCTGCTAACGGGCAGGGTGGCCGTGGTGACCGGCAGTGGGTCGGGCATCGGACGCGGCATCGCCGATGGCCTCGCGGGCTTCGGCGCGCGCGTCGCGATCTGGGAACGCGACCCGGAGACCTGCGCATCAGCCGCCGAGGCCGTCGGCGGCCTCGGCATCGTCACCGACGTGCGGTAATCCGCCGACGTCGACGCGGCACTGGCCGCACCATCGCCGAACTCGGCCCGGTGTCGGTACTGGTCAACAATGCCTGCGGAGTGTTTGCGTCACCGCTGCTCGCGACATCGGAGAACGGCTGGGATGCGCTGTACCGCGCCAACCTTCGGCACGTCCTTCTGTGCACCCAGCGCGTGGCACGGGTGATGGTCGAGTACCGGATCGCAGGCAGCATCATCACTGTCACGTCGATCGAAGGTGTCCGTGCCGCGCCGCACTCGAACTGCTCCGCACGGGATCCGCGTCAATGCCTTGGCGCCCGACTTCACCCTCACCGAGGGCCTGACCGCGATGTCGACCGCCAGACCATCCACGCCGACGGCGGCACAGCGGCCGCCGGCGGATGGTATCGCCACCCGGAGACCAGTGTCTACGCGTTAGGCCCGTCCTGACCGTGTTGGCTTGCGACACTGGGCAAATGATCGTCAGTCGGTGACAACACCCATGGCGTTCTACGACCATGTCACTGCTCGAACATTGAGTAGATGTACCTAGCCTGCACAGGGCACCTTTTGAGCTACGATTCGCTGCGGAATGGACAGCCTTCTCGCTTGCCTGCAGTCTCCACGAGTGAAGTATCCGAATACGAGGAGTTAACACATGAGAGCTTCGGCACTCACCGGTGTGGCTGCGGCCGTCACCGCCCTTGCCGTCGTCCTGTCCGGCTGTGGCTCGGACACCAAGACGGCGACGTCCAGCAGTTCGAGTACGAGCAAGTCGTCCTCCAGCGCGACGACGACGTCGAAGAAGCCGAAGGTGTCCGAGACCACCGAGGCTCCGAAGGGTCCCAACCCGACGATCGCGGACTACATCAAGGAAAACAACATCCAGGAGACCGGGATCAAGATGGGTGACCCGAACGCTCCTGTGGTCAACCTGCCGGTCCCCGACGGCTGGCAGCCGTTGAGCCCGGAAGATGCGCCCGAGTACGCCTACGGCGCCATCGTCTACACCGGCCCGGAGTTCGAGAACGACCCGCCGAACATCGTTGCGTTGATGTCCAAGCTGACGGGGAACGTCGACCCGCAGCAGATCATCGACCTGGCGCCAGGCGAGCTGAACAATCTGCCGGACTACAAGCCCGGAAACGAGGGCGAGACCAGCACTCTGGGCGACTACCCGGCCTACGTGCTTGGTGGCACCTACACGAGAGACGGTGCAACCCGTTTCATCGCGCAGAAGACCGTCGTGATCCCGGCCGCCGACGGGCTGTACGTCCTGCAGCTCAACGTCGACGGTCCCGATGCGGCGGGTGACGTCCTGGCCGCTGCGACCGAGAAGATCGACAGCGACACCACGATCGGCTGACCTGATCGAATCCGATCGCCGTCAGGGTGCCTCGTGCAACCGTGGCGGCGTTCGGCTCATCTAGTACTTCATGTCGTCGAGGCGTCGGGTGGCGTCATCGAAGCCCGAGACCAGCTCACCGATGATGTCGGCGACGGGCCGGATCTCGTTCATCCCCCCACGATCTGTCCGACGGGCATCGCCACTGTCGTCGGATCCGTTGACTCGCTCATGCGTTGGTGCGCTTCACCCATGAGGATGTTCTGCAGCGGCATCGGGTGTAGATGCGACGGCGGACGGTGTCACTGGACGTCGCGGCGAGCATGGCCTCCTGGATCACCGAACGCCCGGACGGGAGACGCTCGCCGAGGTCGTACTCGGCTGCCGTGAGGAAGGCTGAGCCCATCCACACGCCCTGGGCGCCGAGCGCGAGTGCGGCCGCGACCTGACGATCGGAGCCGATGCCACCGGCGGCCAGTACGGCGGCCTTACCGTCAAGGGCGTCAACCACTTCGGGCACCAGCACCATCGAGGCGATCTCGCCGGTGTGGCCGCCGGCCTCGTGGCCCTGGGCGATCACGATGTCGACGCCGATGTCGAGATGCCGCAGCGCGTGCTTGGCGCTGCCCGCCAAGGCGGCCACCGGAACGCCCGCCGCGTGCACCTGGTCGATGACGTCCTTGGGCGGCGTCCCGAGCGCGTTGGCGATCAACTTGATCGGGTGCTTGAGCGCCACCTCGACGTGCGACCGCGCGACCGAATGCAGCCAGCCCAGAACGCCTTCGGAGCGCTCTTCGCCGTTCGGCAGCGGCGGCACACCGAGATCCGCGAGCGTCTTGTCGACGAAGTCGCGCATGTCCTGCGAGATCAACTTGTTGATGTCGACCGACGTGCCCTCGGTGGGCACCTTCGCGGGCATGACGATGTCGACGCCGTAGGGCTTGCCGTCGGTGTTCTCGTCCATCCACTGCAGGACGGCTTCGAGATCGTCGGCGTCGTTGAACCTTACGCAGCCCAGCACCCCGAGCCCACCTGCCCGGCTCACCGCGGCCGCCACCTTCTCCGACGGCGTGAAGACGAAGATCGGATACTCGATGCCGAAGCGATCGCAGAGTTCGGTTTTCATGGGTTCATCCCCATTAGGCCTGCACCCCAGCATGTTTGGCATGGACGTCATCGGCAGGCCCGGCTTCGGTCACGTCCTTGGCCCAGCGGTAGTCGGGCTTGCCCGCCGGTGAGCGCTTCACCTCGCTGACGTACCAAAGGCTGCGCGGCACCTTGTATCCCGCGATCTCGCTGCGGACGAACGCGTCGAGTTCGGACAGCGTCGGCCTGGTGCCCTCGCGCGGATGAACGACGGCCGCGACGTGCTGGCCGAAGCGCGGGTCGGGGACGCCGACCACCAGTGCGTCGAAGACGTCTGGGTGTCCCTTCAGCGCGGCCTCGACCTCCTCGGGGTAGATCTTCTCGCCACCGCTGTTGATGGACACCGACCCACGGCCGAGCATCGTAACGCTGCCGTCCTCCTCGACCTGCGCGTAGTCGCCGGGAATCGCGTAGCGGACGCCGTTGATTACGCGGAACGTCTGCGCAGTCTTTTGGTCGTCCTTGAAGTAACCGACGGGGATGTGACCCCGCTTGGCGATGATGCCGCGCACCCCGGAGCCGGGGACCACCGGATTGCCGTCGTCATCGAGCACGACGGTGTTCTTGTCGATGGTGACGCGCGGACCGCCGGTGTGCGACTGCCCCTTCGCCACGATGCTGGTGCCGCCGAAGCCGGTCTCCGAGGAGCCGATCGAGTCGGTGATGACCCGATTGGGTAGCAACTCGAGGAACTTCTCCTTGATGCTGGTCGAGAACAGCGCCGCGGTGCTGGCCAATAAGAAGAGAGACGACAGGTCGTAGGTGTCGCCTTCCTCCTGGTGGCCGAGCAGCGCGTCCAACAGCGGCCGGGCCATCGCATCGCCGGTGAAGAACAGCAGATTCACCTTATGCTTGTGGATCGCGCACCACACCTCGTCGGCGTTGAACTCCGGCGTCAAGACCGAGGTCTGGCCGGAGAACAGCGACATCCAGGTGGCCGACTGGGTGGCGCCGTGGATCATCGGCGGAATCGGATACCGGATCATCGGCGGGTTCGCGGCGGCGGCCTTGGACAGGTCGTACTCATCGGCGATGGGTTCGCCAGTGGCGAAGTCGGTGCCGCCGAACAACACCCGGTAGATGTCCTCGTGGCGCCACATCACCCCCTTGGGGAAGCCGGTAGTGCCGCCGGTATAGAGCAGGTAGATGTCATCTGCGCTGCGCTGGCCGAAGTCACGCTCGGGCGAACCCTGCTCCAGCGCCGCGTAGAACTCCACGCCGCCGTAGCGCTGGTATGCCTGGTCTTCTACGTCGGAGCCATCTTCGACCACCAGGACGGTCTTCACCTTCGGGGTGTCGGGGAGCACGTTGGCGATGCGGTCGGCGTACTGACGCTCGTGCACCACAGCGACCATGTCGGAGTTGTCGAAGAGGTACCTCAATTCGCTCTCGACGTAGCGGAAGTTGACGTTCACCAGGATGGCGCCCGCCTTGACGATGCCGAGCATCGCGATGACGATCTCGATGCGGTTGCGGCAGTACAACCCGACCTTGTCGTCCTTCTTGACGCCCTGGTCGATGAGGTAGTGAGCGAGGCGGTTGGCCTTCTCCTCCAACTCGGCGTAGGTGAGGTGTTGGTCGCCGGAAATCAGGGCGACACGGTCTGGCACGGCATCGATGGCGTGCTCGGCAAGATCGGCAATATTCAGGGCCACGGAACCTAAACTAGAACGTGTTACATTTCGAGACAAGTCTGTGGCGACGAAGCTGGAAGGCGGCTATCCGTGAGCGAGTCACCCAATAGTTCGGGCAGGGGCCCCGACGCACTCATTGAGCAGCGCGGACAGACCCTGATCCTGACGTTGAACCGGCCGGAGGCGCGGAACGCGCTCTCCACTGAGATGCTCTCGATAATGGTCGACGCGTGGGACCGCGTGGACGAGGATCCGGAGATCCGGACGTGCATTCTTACCGGCGCGGGCGGCTACTTCTGCGCGGGCATGGACTTGAAGGCCGCAACGAAGGCCCCGCCCGGCGACGCGTTCACGAGCGGTGGCTTCGACCCGACGCGCATCGAGGGGTTGTTGAAGGGTCGACGGTTGACCAAGCCGTTGATCGCCGCCGTCGAGGGCCCTGCCATCGCGGGCGGCACCGAAATCCTGCAGGGCACCGACATCCGCATCGCCGGCGAGAGCGCAAAATTCGGCATCTCCGAGGCTAAGTGGAGCCTGTACCCGCTGGGCGGGTCCGCGGTGCGACTGGTCCGCCAGATCCCGTACACGATCGCGTGCGACCTATTGCTGACCGGCCGCCACATCACCGCGGCGGAGGCGCTCGAGTACGGGCTGATCGGCTACGTGGTGCCCGACGGCAGCGCACTCGACAAGGCGCTCGAGATCGCCGAGGTGATCAACGGCAATGGCCCGCTGGCCGTGCAGGCGATTCTCAAGTCGATCCACGACACCGAGGGCATGCACGAACTCGACGCGTTCAAGATCGACACGAAGATCGGCATCGGCGTGTTCCTGTCCGATGACGCCAAGGAAGGCCCGCTGGCGTTCAAGGAGAAGCGGGCGCCCAACTTTCAGCTGAAGTAGCGCCGACCCCATTGCGCCGCCGCTGTGAATCGTCTGCGATTCTCGGGCAGGTTTCTCGCACGGAGTTCACGAGCGACAAGCTGTCGGTGGCCGTTGGCACACTCCGGACATGGGGACGGCGTTCATCGGTCGGGAAGCGGTGGACTCGGGCCAGCTCACGCCATACCAACTGCGTAGCAGGTTCGCGATCATCTTCCCCGGCGTGTATGTCGATAGTGACGCGAAGATCACGGCTCGGGTGAAGGCCGAAGCGGCGTACCTGTGGTCGCGACGTCGCGGAATCGTCGCCGGCCGCTCGGCCGCGGCCGTGCTCGGATCGAAGTGGGTGGACGCAAGCGCCCCGGCGGAATTGATCTACGACAACCGGCACCGGCCCGACGACATACGCACCTGGGCAGACCGAATCGGTGACGACGAGATAGATGTCGTCGACGGGATGCGCGTGACCACCCCGACGCGCACGGCGCTGGACATCGCGTGTCGCTATCCGCTCGACCGCGCCGTCGCTGCGATCGACGCACTGGCAAGAGCCACCCATCTGAAGCTCGCCGACGTGGAGCTACTCGCGGATCGCTACCACGGGCGCCATGGAGTACGCAGAGCGCAGGCAACTCTGGAGGTGGTGGATCCCGGCGCCGAGTCGCCACGCGAGACGTGGTTGCGCCTGCTGATCTTCCGCGCCGGATTGCCACGGCCGCAGACCCAGATTCCGGTCTACGACGAATACGGACAACTCGTCGCGCGCGTCGACATGGGCTGGGAGCAGCTGAAGATCGCGGTCGAATACGACGGCGATCACCATTGGATGGACCGACGCCAGATGACACGCGACATCCGTCGGACCGAGCAGCTCAATGAACTCGGGTGGATCGTCATCCGGGTGACCGCAGGGGACACTCCGGGCACCATCCTGCGTCGCATCGAGTTGGCCCTGGCTCGCCGCTCGTGAATCCCGTGCGATTTTCACGGCACTTCTTCGCAGAGGATTCACATCGGGCACGCGGGCGATGATGAGTCGCTAGGCGAGGACCCGCGCCGTCGGCGTGAACACAACGGGCATCGCCTCGGGGCCGCTGACGAAGTTGGCCGGCCGCAACGGCAGGGTCGCATCCTCGGCCATCCGCAGATCGGGCAGGCGTTGCAGCACCCGCTTGGTCATCATCGACAACTCGAGGCGGGCCAACTGGTTGCCGAGACAGAAGTGCGACCCGAATCCGAAGGCCAAGTGACTGTTGGGGCTTCGGTCGATACGGAAGTTCTCCGGATCGCCGAACACCGACTCATCGAAGTTGGCCGACTCGAACATCAGCATGATCTTCTCGTCCTTGCGCAACTCGGTCCCGTGGTACTCGATATCGGCCGTCAACGTGCGGCACATGTTCTTCACCGGCGACGTCCACCGCAGCATCTCCTCGATCGCACCGGGGAGCAGTGCGTCGGGATCGGCGACCAGACGGTGCCATTGTTCGCGGTGGCGCAACAGCTGTTCGGTGCCCCCGGACAGGGTGTGCCGGGTCGTCTCGTCGCCGCCGATGAGGATCAGCAGGGTCTCCATGACGATCTCGTCGTCGGACATCCGCTGACCTTCGACCTCCGAGTTCACCAGGATGGAGAACAGGTCGTCGGTGGGCTCCTGGCGGCGCTTTTCGATGACGTCCATGGTGTATGCGTTGTAGCCGGCGAAGGCCTCCATCATCGCCTGAGCCGTCATCTCGTCGACGTGCGAGCTCAGCCCAATCACCAGATCGTCGGACCACTCAAGCAGCAGGCCGCGCTCCTCTGGCAGCACGCCGAGCATGTCGCCGATCACCGCCATCGGTAGCGGGGCGGCGATGTCGCGGACGAAGTCGGCCTCCCCGCGTTCGCACACCCCGTCGATGAGGGTGTCGCACAGGTTCTCGATCGACGGCACCTTGTCCATCACGCGCTTGCGAGTAAAACCTGCGTTGACGAGCTTGCGCCGCAATAGATGTGATGGATCGTCCATGTCGATCATGTACGGCATGCCCGGCGTCTCCGGCCGGATGCCGCCGGTGGACGAGAACAACTCCGGGTTGCGTTCGGCGTCGAGCACCGCCTGATAGGTGGCCGCCGCCGCCAACCCGTGGCGATCCCGGAACACCGGCTGATTGGCCCGCATCCAGCGGTACGCCTCCCGCGCCTTGCCGTCGGCGTAGAAGTTGCCGTCGGTGAAGTCGACGTCCGGCTTGGTCCCGGAAAGCACCTGGGTCATGCAATCTCCTTGGCGTCAGCGAACGTCATCTCGACGTTGTCGGCGGAACTCGAAATCATCGCGCGCTTCGGGAACCCTAGCGATGCGAGTTCCCTGGCGTACGGGTGCTGGCCGAGACGGACCCGCACCCCACCCGGTCGGTATCGGACACCGAAAAGCTTCATCTCCCCAGCGGTTTCACGGGTGATCCCGTCGAGATGGGAGTAGGTCGGATGCACCTGCGTCTTCGAGGTGAGGGCCGACGGCACCGCCAGTCCGGGCCGGAAGTCCATGCCCACCGCGAACTGGCCATCGATGGCCACGTCGAATCCGAAGTCATGCCCGTCGCGAACCGTGAAGTCCGCCAGCACCTTCGGGTAACCCCAGATCGACCGGCCTGCCTCCATCGTGAAGGCCCCGTCGACGGGCAGGTGATGAATGAAGGCGCCCGCGGACTGCAATGCCCGTAGCCCGCTAGCGTTCGATCCCGGCGGATTGACCATCACGTTCGTGCCGTACTCGAGGTACTGGCCGAGGTCACCGTCGACGTAGTGCATCAGCATCAGCACGACGACCGCGCGGCGGGGCCGGAGCCGGCAGACCCGGAGCCCGCTGTAGTCGATCATGCGCTGGGCGGCATCTGCATCCACCGAGAACATCGCCATGTGTTGGGTCGCGGTGCGGATCTTCACCGGCATGGTGAGGACGGTGCCTGCGATCTCGTGCTGCGAAGACATTGACTCGGTCACCCGCCAAATCTAGAACGCGTTCTAGACAACTGGCAAGAAGTGTCTACCCCCCGCTCGCACCCCAGCCCCGCGAGCAGACGCAAATGTGCCCCCTTCCCCGGCGTGTCGCGCACGTTTGTGTCTGCTCGCGGAGAGGTGTGGCGGCCGCTGCCTCTACACCAATCCGGCGAGATCGCGGATCTGGTCGGGTGAGCGCGCGCCGATGACCATCATCGTGACGCCCGCTGCCTCCCATGCCTTGATCTGTTCGCGCACGTAGTCGACGTCTCCGACGATGGCCGAGTCGTCGACCAACTCGTCGGGGATGACCTTGGCGGCCTCGTCCTTGCGGTCGCTGCGGAACAGGGCCGTGACGTCGTCGACCACCTCCGAGTAGCCCATCCGCCGGTAGACATCGGCGTGGAAGTTGGTGTCCTCGGCGCCCATCCCGCCCATGTACAGCGCGAGGTGCGGCTTCATCAGCTCCATGACACCCGCCCGGTCGTCGGTGACCACGACCTGGGCCGTCGCGCAGATCTCGAAGGTGTCCCGCGTCCGCCGGGCGCCCGGGCGGGCGAAGCCCTCGTCGAGCCACTCGTTGTACATGCCAGCGATTCGCGGCGAGTAGAAGATCGGCAGCCAGCCGTCGCAGATCTCGGCGGCCAGCGCCACGTTCTTCGGGCCCTCAGCGCCCAGCATGATCGGGATGTCGGCGCGCAACGGATGAGTGATCGGCTTGAGGTTCTTACCGAGGCCGGTGGTGCCCTCGCCGGTCAGCGGCAGCGGATAGTGCGGCCCCGCACTGGCCACTGGGGCCTCGCGGGCCCAGACCTGGCGAAGGATGTCGACGTATTCACGGGTGCGGGCCAACGGCTTCGGGAACTTCTGCCCGTACCAGCCCTCCACCACCTGCGGTCCGGAAACGCCGAGTCCCAGGATGTGCCGCCCACCGGACAGGTGGTCCAACGTCAACGCGGCCATCGCACACGCCGTCGGCGTACGCGCGGACAGTTGGATGACGGACGTGCCGAGCCGCATCCGGGTGGTCTCGCGACCCCACCACGCCAGCGGCGTGTACGCGTCGGAGCCCCACGCCTCGGCCGTGAAGACCGTGTCGAAATTCGCCTCCTCGGCGGCGGCGACGAGTTCCGCATGATTGGTCGGCGCCTGCGCGCCCCAGTAGCCGAGCTGGAGTCCTAGCTTCACGTCCGTAGCCCCGTTCTTGCCACCATTGTTAGAACCTGTTCTACTCGATGCCGTGACTGCCAGCCAAAGTAGCCCGGCCCATGTCCCACCTCAGGCACAAGACCACGAGCCGCCCCTCTCCGCTCCGCTGAAATTCTCATTCGACTACACCCGTTCAGTCGGTTCCGTGCTCGGCGAGTTCTTCACCGCACTGCGCGGACGACACGTCGTCGGCGTGCGCGGGTCCGACGGTCGAGTGCACGTTCCGCCTGCCGAGTTCGACCCCGTGACCTACGAACCGCTGACCGAGATCGTACCGGTGGCCAGCGTCGGAACGGTGCTGTCGTGGACCTGGCAGCCGGAGCCCCTGAAGGGTCAGCCGCTGGACCGCCCGTTCGCCTGGGCGCTGATAAGGCTCGACGGCGCCGACACAGCGCTGGTGCACGCGGTCGACGCCGGCTCGTCGGATGCCGTCAGTACCGGCGCGCGGGTGCACGTGCACTGGGCCGACGAACCCGTCGGTGCGATCACCGACATCGCGTACTTCGCGCTGGGTGACACCGCGGAGCAGGTCGTCGATGTCGCGGAGGATCGCGACCCGGTGACCATGATCGTCGTGCCGACACAGATCGAGATCCAGCACACCGCATCACTTCCCGAGAGCACGTTCCTGCGCGCACTCGAGGAGGGCAGGCTGGTCGGTGCCAGGACTGGAAAGAGCGGCAAGGTGTACTTCCCTGCGCGGGAAGCGGATCCGGCCACCGGCCAACAGCTCACCGATTTCGTCGAGCTGCCCGACAAGGGCACGGTGACGACGTTCGCGATCATCAACATCCCGTTCGCCGGTCAGAGGATCAATCCGCCGTACGTCGCGGCCTACGTGCTGCTCGACGGCGCGGACATCCCCTTTCTGCACCTCGTCACCGAGATCGACGCGGCAGACGTCCGGATGGGCATGCGGGTGCAGGCGGTGTGGAAACCTCGCGAGGAGTGGGGCCTCGGCATCGACAACATCGACTACTTCCGGCCGACGGGTGAGCCCGACGCCGACTACGACTCCTACAAGCACCACCAGTGAGGGCCGCCCCAAATGACTTTTCGTGATGTCGCCGTCGTGGGCTTCGCGCATGCTCCGCACGTGCGCCGCACCGAAGGCACCACCAACGGCGTGGAGATGCTCATGCCGTGCTTCGCCGAGCTGTACGCCGATCTGGGCATCAAGCAGACCGACATCGGTTTCTGGTGCTCGGGCTCGTCGGATTACCTTGCTGGGCGGGCATTCTCGTTCCTCTCCGCAATCGACTCGATCGGCGCCGTCCCGCCGATCAACGAATCGCACGTCGAAATGGACGCCGCCTGGGCGCTCTACGAGGCCTACATCAAGATCCTGACCGGCGCGGTCGACACCGCATTGGTCTACGGCTTCGGCAAGTCGTCGGCGGGCATGCTGCGGCGGATCCTGTCGCTACAGACCGATCCATACACCGTCGCGCCGCTGTGGCCGGACGCCGTGTCGACGGCGGGGCTGCAGGCCCGGCTTGGGCTGGACTGCGGCAAGTGGACGGCCGAGCAGATGGCTCAGGTTGCCCTCGACTCGCTGAACGCGGCGCCACGCACCGACTCCGTCGCGTCGGCGCAGAGCATCGAGGAGTTGTTGGAGAGGCCGTACTTCGCCAATCCGCTGCGCCGCCATGACATCGCGCCGATCACCGATGGCGCTTCGGCGATCGTGCTGGCCGCCGGGCACCAGGCCCGCGAATTGCGCGAGCACCCCGCCTGGATCACCGGTATCGAACACCGTATCGAGACCCCGGTCCTGGGCGCTCGCGACCTCACCACCTCCCCGTCGACGGCGGCGTCGGCAGCGGCGGCCACCGGTGGCGACGCAGGCTCGATCGAGGTGGCTGAGCTATACGCCCCGTTCAGCCATCAGCAGCTGATCCTGACCGAGGCCATCGGGTTGGGTCCTTCGACGAAGATCAATCCGTCGGGAGGGGCACTCGCCGCCAACCCGATGTTCTCGACCGGCCTCGAGCGCATCGGCTTCGCCGCTCGACACATCTTCGACGGTTCGGCTTCTCGGGTGCTGGCTCACGCGACGAGCGGGGCTGCGCTGCAACAGAATCTGGTCGCAGTCATGGAAGGAAACGTCTGATGGCCGGCAAGCTCGCCGCGGTTCTCGGCACGGGGCAGACCAAGTACGTCGCCAAGCGCAAGGACGTCTCGATGAACGGCCTCGTGCGCGAGGCCATCGACAGGGCGCTGGAGGACTCCGGCAGCACGTTCGCCGACATCGACGCCGTCGTCGTCGGGAAGGCACCCGACTTCTTCGAGGGCGTCATGATGCCCGAACTGTTCATGGCCGACGCGGTCGGTGCGACCGGCAAGCCGCTGATCCGGGTGCACACCGCGGGCTCGGTCGGCGGATCCACCGCGATCGTCGCGGCCAGCCTGGTGCAGTCAGGCAAGTTCGAGCGCGTGCTGACGATGGCCTGGGAGAAGCAGTCCGAGTCGAACGCCATGTGGGCCTTGAGCATTCCGGTGCCGTTCACCAAGCCGGTCGGTGCCGGTGCGGGCGGCTACTTCGCCCCGCACGTGCGGTCATACATCCGGCGCTCGGGCGCCCCGACGCACATCGGTGCGATGGTCGCGGTGAAGGACCGGCTCAACGGCGCGAAGAATCCGTTGGCTCACCTGCACCAGCCAGACATCACGCTGGAGAAGGTGATGGCCTCCCAGATGCTCTGGGACCCAATCCGGTTCGACGAGACGTGCCCGTCCTCTGACGGCGCCTGCGCGCTCGTGATCGGCAATGAAGAGATCGCCGACGCCCAGGTCGCCGGCGGCAATCCGGTGGCATGGATCCATGCCACCGCCCTGCGCACGGAACCGTTGGCATACTCCGGGCGGGACCAGGTCAACCCACAGGCTGGCCGCGACGCCTCCGCGGCGTTGTGGCGCGATGCGGGCATCACCAGCCCGATCGACGAGATCGACGTCGCCGAGGTCTACGTGCCGTTCTCCTGGTTCGAGCCCATGTGGCTGGAGAACCTGGGCTTCGCCGCCGAGGGCGAGGGCTGGAAGCTCACCGAGGCCGGCGAGACGGCCATCGGCGGACGGATCCCGTTCAACCCGTCCGGCGGGGTGCTGTCGAGCAACCCCATCGGCGCGTCGGGCATGATCCGGTTCGCCGAGTCGGCCATCCAGGTAATGGGCAAGGCGGGTCAGCACCAGGTAGAAGGGGCCCGCAAGGCGCTGGGTCACGCGTATGGCGGAGGCTCGCAATACTACTCGATGTGGGTGGTGTCGGCGGACAAGCCGAGCACGTGAGCCTACGAGTGATTCGGGCAGTTCAGGTCCAGGGTCGCGACATTCAACTGGCCGGGGTTACGCAGCACGCCGTTGTCCTCGGTCCCGCGCAGACCGTTGACGCCGAGTACGGTGCACTGCGTCAGTGGCACGCTCACGCTCTGGTTGATCCGCACCGTGTAACCCTCCGACTCGAGTGCGCGGACTGCGGCGTCTGCCGGTCCTCCGGTCAGGGGCACGGCGGCTGCCGTGGAGGACAGGCCTACGCTCCCTGCAGCGAGAGCACCGAACAGGGCGGCGGTGATCGCGAACTTCTTCATGGTTTTCTCCTTGGTTGAGGTGGCGGTCAGGCCGATGTCTTCGTGCTGATCAGCCTGCTCTGGCGCGGGACGCGGAGCTTGGAGAGCGCATGGAGAATGCGTGGAGATTCACGGTCAGCGCGGCGTTGGCGGGAGTGCTGACGGGTACCATGACACCGTCCTTCGCCCCAACCCGCTTCGACGTGGATGACTTTCAGTAACTCATGCCTCGTTCAGTCTTGTCTCTCGTACTCTTGCCTCGAACCCTCTTCGCCGCCCTGGCGGCCCTTCTCGCCATCGGGATGAGCGGCTGCTCGCCGTCTGACGGCGGCACCGCGCAAAGCACCGCGACAACTCTGGCGACCATCCCTTTCGCGCCGTCGACGACGAAGTCCCCCGCGACCTCGGCCGCCACCGACTACCGTCGCCTGCTGCTCACCGCCGCCGACCTCACTGACGCCGACGACGCGTTCACCGAACGGTCGAAGGAGTCGCAGCCCAACGGCACCCCCGGGGCCAGCGCGTTCTTCGTCAACCGCGGCGACGACCGGGCCATCAGCGACACATTCCTGGTCTACCCGGAGGCGGCCACCGCCACCGCCACCCTGAAACAGGCCGCCGGAACCCTTCCGACGCTGGTGGCAGGCGGGACGCCGACGCCACTTGCGGTGGGCACCGACGGGGTGACGATCTCGGGCACCTACCCGGACCAGGGCAAGGCGGTCACCCTCGTCTTCTTCACCCAGGGTCGGGCGCTGGTCCGGTTGGAGTTCCAGAGTGCGACGGGCGACTCGACCACGGATCAGTTCGTCACCAACGTCGCCAAGATGCAGCAGATCGCCTTGCGGATCGGGCTCGCCGAACCTCGGTAACCGCTACTCGGCGATCGGCTCCAGCCCGTCCAGGTACCGGCGCGCAAGGTCCTGGTAAGCGCCAGGGTTGACGTTCACCCACATCTCCGCACCCGTGCCGGCGATCGGGCCGCGCACCTTGGCGGGTGCCCCCGTGACGAACACCTCGTCGGGGATCTTCGTGCCGCCGGTCACCAGCGAGTGCGCCGCCACCAGACTGCGCCGCCCGATCACGGCGCCATCGAGCACCGTGGCATGGTTGGCGATGACCGCCTCCTGACCGACATGCACGCCATGGATGACGCAACCATGCGCGACGGTTGCCCCGGGACCGATGTCTACCGGGATACCTGGCGGGGCATGCAGCACGCAGCAGTCCTGCACGTTCGCACCCTCACGGACGATGATGGGCGCGAAGTCTGCCCTCAGGACGGCGTTGAACCAGACTGATGCACCCGCCTTGACGTGCACGTCTCCGATCAGGGTGGCGGTCGGAGCGACGAAGGCTCCTGCGTCGACGACGGGCGATCGACCCTCGAATGCGTACAACGGCATCGTCTAGATATACCGCAGGTAGATGCGATTGCATTGCGCGCCAGCCGGGAAAAACTGTAACGTGTTCTAGTTCGAGAAATGAAACGGGAGGCCCACCGTGAGTACCGAGTCAAGCGACGGTTCCGCGAGTATCCGCGAGATCGACACCGGAGCGCTGCCAGACCGCTATGCGCGCGGCTGGCACTGCCTCGGGCCGGTGCCGAACTTCACCGACGGCAAGCCCCATTCCGTCGAGATCTTCGGCACCAAGGTCGTGGTCTTCGCCGACTCGCAGGGCGAGCTGAAGATCCTCGACGGCTACTGCAGGCATATGGGCGGTGACCTGTCGCAAGGCACCGTCAAGGGCGACGAGGTCGCCTGCCCGTTCCACGACTGGCGCTGGGGTGGCGACGGCAAGTGCAAGCTGGTGCCCTATGCCAAGCGCACTCCGCGATTGGCCCGGACCAGGGCGTGGACCACCGACGTCCGCAGTGGACTGCTATACGTCTGGCACGACCACGAGGGCAACCCACCGCCACCCGAGCTCCGCATTCCGGAACTTCCCGAGTTCGCCAGCGACGACTGGACCGACTGGCGCTGGAATTCGATCCTCATCGAGGGTGCCAACTGCCGCGAGATCATCGACAACGTCACCGACATGGCGCACTTCTTCTACATCCACTTCGGGCTACCCACGTACTTCAAGAACGTCTTCGAGGGACACGTCGCGTCGCAGTACCTGCACAACGTCGGCAGGCCCGACGTGAACGACCTCGGGACTGCCTACGGTGAGGCGCACCTGGATTCGGAGGCGTCCTACTTCGGCCCGTCGTTCATGATCAACTGGCTGCACAACAACTACGGCGGGTTCAAGGCCGAGTCGATCCTGATCAACTGCCACTATCCCGTGACGCAGAACTCGTTCGTACTGCAGTGGGGCGTCATGGTCGAGAAGCCCACGGGCATGGACGAGAAGATGACCGAGAAGCTGTCCAGGGCGTTCACCGAGGGTGTCAGCAAGGGCTTCCTCCAAGACGTCGAGATCTGGAAGCACAAGACCCGCATCGACAACCCGCTCCTCGTCGAGGAGGACGGCGCGGTCTACCAGTTGCGTCGCTGGTACCAGCAGTTCTATCTCGACGTCGCCGACGTCACGTCAGACATGACCGACCGGTTCGAGATCGAGGTCGACACCACTGCCGCCAACGAGAAGTGGACCGTCGAGGTTCATGAAAATCTGCGGGCGCAGGAGAATCTGCGCAAGCGTGCCGAGGAACAGCCGGCGACATGACACAGGCGCCGGACGCCGACCGGCTGGCGCGCTCGATGCTGGCTCTACTCGGTCACGAGGATGACGAACACCCGGCCGGGAACGGCAACGCGGCCGGAACCTGGTCCAAGGCACCCGATTTCGCTGCTGACCCCGAGCGGGCAGCAGCGGTGAAGGCCGCGTCCGCGCGGGATCGGGAGCGCTACCTGAACTCGGGCCTGACGCCCGTCGACTGCCGGTTCTGCCACGTCACGGTCGCCGTCAAGAAGCTCGGTGCGGGACATACCGCCGTGCAATGGAGTTCGGAGGCCACCCAGCGCTGCGCGACGTTCGCCGAGGTGCGTGCCAACGGCGGTGACAGCAGTCGGAGCAGGTCCTGCCCCAAGCTGTCCGACAGCATCAAGCACGCGGTCGCGGAGGGATGCCTCGAAGAGGAGTCGACGGCGCCGTCCCCCGGCGACGGCTGACGGCCACCACTTGCGGCCACCACCCTCACGGCCACCCTCACGGCCAACCTCACGGCCAACCTCTGCGCGAGCGTGCGTGTCGGTACGTAGACACGCCGGGAATCGGCGGCAATTCGCGCACGCTCGCGGAAGGATTTGGCCGCCGTCACAGCCCGGCGAAGCGCTCCTTGACCTGTTCGTCGGTCAGCCCGTAGTTGGCGAGCGAGTAGGTGTGCTTGGGCGCCCTCGGCCCCTTCTGACTCTCGGCATGCATCGACGTCATGGATTCTCTTGCAGCGGCGGTGAAGTCGATGTCGAACTTGTCATACACCATCTCCACGACGGAGATCGGGTCCTTGATGAACTCGAAGTAGTCGAGATCGTAGAACTGCGCCGGATCGTGCTTCGCGCGTTCGGCGTTGAACAATTCCAGGCCTCGCGACCAGGTCTCCAGTGAGTCCTGCCCGATCACGTCGCCGGAGAACACGTTCGACCAGCCCTCGGTGGTGTGCTGTGCCAGGGAGCACATCGACGCCATGATGGTCTCGGCGGGACGGTGACACTGCACCACCAGCGCGTCTGGATAGGTGGCGAACAGCGCATCGAGCCCGAACAGATGGCTCGGGTTCTTCAACACCCAACGCTTCTCGGCGTCGTTGAGCCCGATCAACTGAAGATTCTTGCGATGCCGCTGATAGGGCTTCGTCCAGTCCTGTTGCGACAGCCACCGCGAGTAGGTCGGCAGATGCGCGAGCGTCTCATACGACACCGAGTGCAGCGACTGGCGCAACAGCTGCCAGCATTCCTCCACCTCGTCGGCGGTCATGTAGTGCAGGCCGGTGTAGTCGGGGTTCTCCTCGTGCGCCTTACTGAACTGGGCGTCGATCTGCTGGAACACCGGGTTCTGCGACCAGGTTTCGCGTGGCGGCCGTGGCTGCGGGAATTCCGCCAGCCACAGCTCGAGGCCCTGGTGCCTCGGGTCGACGGTGAGCAGTCGGTGGATGGCGGTGGTGCCCGTGCGCGGCAGGCCGGTGACGAAGATCGGGCGCTCGATCTTCACGTCGACGTGCTGCGGGTGCTGCGTGAACGCGGCCTCGGAGACCAGTCTGGCGACCAGCGCGTTCCGGACGAAGAAGCGCTGCATCTTGCTGCCGAGCTCGGTGAGGTCGGCATCGCGGCGAAACGCATCGAGCAGCACCCCGAGAGCTTCCCGGTAGTTGTCATCGTCGATGCCGAAATCATCTAGGCCGCAGGCCTTTACGGCCGACGCGTGAAGGTCGTCGACGGTGCCGACATCGGTACGCGTGCTCATGTCTCGACTCTCATCAGGCCTTGTACTCCCCGCAGTTCACGTCGAGGGCCTGGCCGGTGATGCCGCTCGACAGGTCGCTGGCCATGAAGAGGATGGCTGAGGCCACCTCGTCCTCGGTTGGCAGTCGCTTGAGGTCGCTGTTGACCGCCGCCGCCTTGTAGATGTCGTCGACCGTCGTGCCGTACTTGCCGGCTTGATGTTCGAAGTAGCCTTGCAGCGTGCCGCCCCAGATATAGCCGGGCAGAACCGAATTGACACGGATACCCTCCTCGCCCAGCTCGGTGGCCAGGGATTGCGACATCGCCAGCAACGCCGACTTCGCCATCTTGTAGGCGCCGTACTTGGCCTGCGAGTGGCGCACCACCATCGAGTTCACGTTGACGATCGACCCTCCTTCCTCGGAAAGGGCGGGGGTGAAGCCCTGAATCATCCGCAGCGCGCCGAATACCGTGAGCTCGATCGCATCCCGCATATGCTCGAAGGTGGTGTTGGCCAGTGGCCGCATCGATGGCACCCGGAATGCGTTGTTGATCAACACGTCGACCCTGCCGTAGGCCTTGAGCGATTCCTCGACGAGATGGTTCACCTGCCCCTCGTCGGTGATGTCGGTGCCCACGGACAGCGCGCGACGGCCCAGGCCAGTGATCTGCTTGGCGACGTCCTCGAGGCGTTCGACCGTGCGCGCCGCGAGCACGAGATCAGCACCCTGTTCGGCACACCGCCGCGCGAGCGTCGTACCCAGTGCGGGGCCGACCCCACTGATCACCACTACCTTGCCATCGAGTAATCCGGCCATGGGTTAGCCCACCATTCTCTCGCCAATTTGCTTCTGACGTAGCGCGATCCGCGCTCGCCAGTCGTCGTCGGAGATCTTGTTGACCTCGTAGCTCGGCAACGTGGTCGCCACCTCGTCAAGGTTTACGAGTTCGACGGTCGGGCCGTCGGCCTCGGTCAGCTGACGGGACACCCGCTGCCAACGGAACTGCAGGTAACCCTTGCGGTGACCGAGCGTCTCCACCCAGTTGGTCACGCCGGGATTGCCGTCGGATACGACGATGCGAATCTTGCCGTCCGGGTCCACCTGCGCCTGAGTGCCATTGAGCGAAGTCTGATGGTTGATGTAGTCCAGCGAGATGTACCACAGGCTACCGAGCTGAAAGCCGAGGTACGGCGCATCGGTAACGGGCAGCGTGATGATCAGCGCCTGATCCGCGGTCAGATCGAACTGCCCGGCCGACGAGTACTGCGTGGCCAAGCCACCCGGAGTCAGCCGCGGCGGGACCATCGTGTTCGCCGGGTTGTCCGTGTAGAACCACTGCGGAAACTGCAGCCAGGTCTTGACGCGCTGAACGAGCTGCCTACCCGCTACGGCGTAACGCTTCTCGATGAGTTCCCTCGTCAGCGGAGGCGGTGCGGTGCCTTCGGTGTCGGTGCGCGCGATCGCGAAGGTTCCGCGCTGCGCGGACCAGTCGTTGTAGACCTCGCGGATCACCAACTGCGCGGGCGTGGCCGGCGTGAAACGCCACTCGAACGTGCCGTCGCTCGCGACGTCGAGCTTGCGGTCGTCGAACGCCGTCTCGCTGTCCGGCACGTTGTCGTCGGTGTACTCGCCGCCCAGCAGTTGGAAGCTGACATCGGTAGTGGTGCCGCGCGTGCCGGTGACGACGTACTCGTGGCCCGGTTGCACGCGCGTGCCGAAGTACATGGTGTCGGGGTTGTCCAGGCCCATCTTGGTGAACGGGCCGGTGCCGCTGTGCAGGAACGGATGGTCCCGGTCGTAGTCGAACGCGACGTGGCTACACCCCGAGATGCAGCCTGCGAGGTACTGCAAACCCTCGAGCAGGTCGGCCTCGGAGTCGATGAATGGTGCGGCGGCGACGAGGCTCTCGGCTTCGGAGATGGCGTCGGCCAACGGCTGTGAGTACATACGGATTGCGCCTCCCACTGATCCAATCCGGTCCAGGGTGGTCCAATATTGGACCGTGCAGGTAGATTTGACGACCTTGACACTAGAACGTGTTCTAATTCTAGTCAACGTCCTTCGGGGGCGGGAGCCGCATGACGGACCGGACCTCCCCGCCGACCGAGCGCGTCGTCGCCATCCTCGACTTCCTGGCGCACCATCCCCACGACCCGTTCGGCCTGTCGGTACTGGCCTGTCGGCTCGGACTGAGCAAGCCGACGTGCCTCGGCATCCTGACCACGCTGACTGAGGCCGACTATCTGATCCGCGACGCAGGAGACAGGACGTATCGACCTGGGCCGCGGCTCATTTCGCTCGGACATACCGCGCAGGACTGGATGCGGGTCGACCCCGCGGCCCGCGAGAAGCTCCGCCGGCTCTCCACGACCTACCACACGACCGCGGCCCTGTCGGCGGTGATCGACGACCGCATCACCCTGCTCGAACTCGTCGGGCCGCCGAGCGTCGACGCCGGGGTCGGAGCGGGCAGGAGCGGAGCGACCGGGGAATCAGTCAGAGTGGACCAGAGCTACCCGTTCGCCCCGCCGGTGGGCTTGATGTTCGTGCTGTGGGACGACGAGGCATTTGCGGGAGTGGCTGGCCAAGGAGCCGACCATTCCTTCCGGACTGACGACGAGCGCCTTGATCGCGTCGTCGCGTAATGCCGCGCCGAGGGATACCTCGTCGAGCGTCTGACCCCTGGCGGGCGCCGGCTCTACGCGATGATGGCGGGCATGTCGAGCACCCTGCCGCAGGAGCTGCGCGAGCTGCTCGGCGAGATGATCTCCGACGTCGGCGAACGGGTCTACCTCCGCAGCGAGGCAGACCAGACCGGCAAGCGGCAACGCCATGACATCAGCGTCATCTCCGCGCCGGTCTTCGATCACCCCCGGCGTCAGGCGATGGCGGTGTCGCTGCAGATCGGTCGCGCCCTGACCGACGGCGAGATCGTCAGGCGGGCAGGGGGTCTGATGGCCGCCGCCGCCGTTCTCACTAGCCGTCTGGGCGGCGTGCAGCAGCCTATCCCTCCATGACCGCGGAGACATTTTCACGGCCGCGTTAGCTAGTTAGCATCTTTTATGCTAACGTTGTAAACGAAAGCAAGGCCGTCCAATCGAAACAAGGAGTCCCATATGACAATAGCGACCAAGCAGAGCAAGGCCGACGAGTCGAACACCGCATTCGAGTTCCCATCGGTCGAGGAAACCACCCAGCGCATCCGCGACTTCAACGAGCGGCTGGTCGAATCGTCCAAGAGCGCCGGGCTCGTCGCGCTCGACACCTTCGAGAAGGCACTGCACAGCTTCGAGGACTTCGAGCGGCAGACCGCTTCGGCAAGTCAAATCGAGTGGGTCTCGGCCGCAGTCACCGCGCACACGAAGTTCATCTCGGAGATGAGCGGTTCCTACACCGCGGCAGCCCGCGATCTCCTGAAGTAGCAGGCACCGGAGGACAATTGCGCTCGCCCTCCGCTCGAGAGGGTGAGCGCTCTTCTGCCGCGATGTCGCCCGCGGAGCCTGGCGACCAGAGAATCATGACCAGAACGGCTGACGGCTCAGCCAGTCAAGCAACCGTGAATCACGATAAGACAGCCCAATGAGAGCCGACACCAGCCCGCCGGGAATGGTCAACGGAGCCATCGAAGGCACACATTCGGGATGTACGAAGCCATCGCGCGCGGCGCGACGGACTACTTCACGGGTGCCCTCGTGCGCCGGACGAGTCCGGCGGACATCGGCCTGGACGTCCTGACCTGGATTCAGGAATCCACTCGCCGTAAACCACCCCGCTGAGCTATCGAGCACACGGTGCTGGCCGAATGGCCGATCGCCCGAGGGACTTCTCCAGCGTGAGTTCCGGCGACGTCACCCCGACGCTGCTCCTACCCCCGCAGGCGGGGGCTGCGCATCCGCTCCTGCAGGCCTTCCTCGCGCCACGGCCGGTGGATCTTCTTCTTGTCGACCTCGCGGCCCTCCTCGTAGCGCAGCGTCGCCCAGGCCCGCCCGGGAACCCATGGCACGGGTGCTTCGTCGCGTACGCGCGCAGCCAGGCCCGTAATTCGGCGTCACGATCATCCGGCTTCTGTGCCTGCGGGAGGAGTCGATAGGTGGATCGCGCGAGCCCAACTGCCCTGCAGGCCAACCGTTCCGAGATGCTCAACGTGTCCTCGACCATGTCCACGGC
>JBBRTH010000056.1:0-40275 GCA_038244615.1 Mycobacteriales bacterium
CCGGGCCTGATCGGCAGCTGCGGCCGACTTCAGCCGCTCCATCCGCGTCAGCCGGGCCACCAGCGCCGCCTCATCGGCCCCCGGCTCGGCCACCAACAATTCATCGAACATGCGTTCGACTATAGATCGGGGGTACGACAACCTCTAGACGGTCGGGCGGGCCCGCTCACGCACTCGCGCCGGATAGGCCTGGGTCATTCCCGCTGCGCCGACGATGACGACGATGGGGATCACCCAGTTGGTCCAGTCACGGGTCTCCGGCACCTGCGTCGCGTAGTAGCCGAGCACCGAGATCAGCGTGAAGACCAGCGCCCACATCAACGTCAGGACCTTGTTCGTCTGACGGAAGGCCGGCTTCTCCCACTCCTGCATCGGCCGCGTCACCCTGGCGTACTGCTCGGTGAACGGTGTGAACGCCAGCGACCCGAGCGCCATCGCCGCGAGGACGCCACTGGACAGCGTCGTCGCGTAGGTGTCCATCCAGTCGCGGTCCTTCGCACCCAGGATCACCCCGGCAGCCGTGACCGCGACGAAGAAGACGATCGTGACGACCTCGAGCAGCCGGGGCCCTCCGCGCCCCATCGAGATACCGAGAATGATGGCCGACAACACCGCGCTCAGCGCGCCGAACATCCACGTGCTCGGGCCTTCGGCGACCACCCAATAGATGATCCACGGTACGAACCCGACGAACGGGCTGTGCTCAAACCACTCGTCCACTCCTGGAGGGTAACCAATGAGGCGCTCGGCGACGCCCTTGTGTCTCAGCAGCGGAAGGACGCCCGCTCCGCCGCGCACCAGACCCACCCCGGCCCAGAGGTTCGGGTAGATCTCCAGGTCGTCTACCCGACCGCCATGCAAGGCCGTCATCCGACGTTGCCCCTCCGACTCGGACTTGGCATGCAGCGCAATTGCATTGGCGATCTGCTCTTGACTGAGCTCCGCCGACGAGATCGTCGGCGACCGCCCACGCAGCGGCCGAGGTGTCACGGCTGATGGTGTGCAGAGACGCAGTGCAGCAGCGGACGAGCCGCCGAAGTAGATCTGGCAACGGATCCGGCGGGGAGGAGACCATCGCATCCTCGAACTGGTAGTACTTCCCGCTGACGTGCACCGATCCCTCGCGCCACGGAATCGGCGGGGTCACGATCAGTACACGTTACGGAGGTGAACCGTTGGCGTGAAGGCTTCCGCTCTGCCTGACGTAAAGGCACGTCGAGCTAGGCGAAGCGCGTGGTACCCGTCACGACCTTTCCGGTCACGTTGCGACCGTTGATCTTCGAGACCAAGCTGCCGTTCTGCAGGCTGACCGACTGATCCGCCTGCTGCAGGATCCGCTTGTTGCGGACCTGGGACTGGAACTGCGCGGCGTTGAGCTGTTGCAGCTCGGCCTGCTCGAAGTCACGGCCACTGATGCCACCGTTGAACTGAACGCCCGTCACCGAACCGTCGGGCCGCACGATCCATGACGCCCGTGCCCCGTCGAGGTCCGCGGTGTACATGCCCGCGGGGGCGGACACGGCGGCGGCGGTGAAGGCGTACTTGGTCCCGTTCATGGTCAGGTCGCCGGTGACGTCGGTGCCGTTGAACGATGCCGAAAGCGTGTCGCGGAACTTCGAGGTGATGTCGATCGCTCCGTCGGCCTGGTTGCCGAAGAACCACGCTTCGTCGTCGATGCCGTTGCAGGCATAGGCGGCGATCTGGTCACCGTCGACGGAGATGCCGATGGTCATCTTCTTGCCGTCGGCCTCCATGTCGGCCATGTACCTGGCGGACTGTGGGAACGACGCCGGGGCGGCGGCACTCGGTTGGGTCGAAGAATTCGACGAGGACGCTTCGGTGGACGAACCACTTGAGCAGGCGGACAGGGTGCCAAGGGCGAAGAGCGCGAAGACACCGACGATCAGGGTGCGAAGGAGATTTCTCATGCACATCAGCATCCGCGCAACCGCACGGGCGCACATGAAGATTGCGTGGAGATTGCAAGGAGATCGGCCACCCGCCCGGGGTAGTTACTCGGCGAGGAACGTAGCCAACTCGTCGCGGAAGACGTTCCAGGCCGGTTCGGTTTCGGTCAACAGGTGGTTGTTGCTCGACAGCGGGACCAATCGGGAATCGGGAATGATGGCGGCCAACTCCTCACCGAAGCGCATCGGAACGCGGTGATCGTCGCGGGCGTGCAGGATCAGCGTCGGACACGACACGCGCTCAGCCATGTCCCGGACGTCGATCCGGGCGAACTCCTCGAGGAACCGAACGGCGTTGTCGGGCGAGGTGGTCCGACGCTGCAGGTGGTCGAACGCCTCCCAGTCCGCACGCGTGCCGTCGGGCCGGAACTGTGCGGCGAACACCTGCCGGAACGCGGGGTCGTCACGCCCCCATCCGACCCGCGCAAGGTCGAGATCGAGTGCAGCGGCGAGTCTTTCATCGTCGTTCATGGCGCGCACCGCGCGTCCCCTGGCATAGGCCGAGCACAGGATCAACTTGGTGACCCGTTCGGGATGCCGGGCCGCGTAGGCCACTGCGACCGCACCGCCCTGGGACACTCCGAGCAATGGAAAACGTTCCAGCCCAAGGGCTTCGACGACCGATTCCAGATCCGAGACCCAGTCCTCGAAGACGAAGTCGCCGGCTTCCCAATCGGAGAGTCCGCAACCGCGCTCGTCGTAGCGAATGAATTGGTGCCCCAGCGCGAGATCGCGCACCCAGTGGCGCCACACCGGGCTTTCGATGTCGTACCCAAGATGAGTCATCCAGTTGGCGGCGCGGACCAGAGGTGGCCCCTCGCCGGCGACCGCATACGCCAGACGGACGCCGTCGGCCGCGCGGCAGAACGCGATGTGCTGACGCGGCGGCGGAGCGGACTCGGGCGCGATCGCGACCACGGGCTGGTCGACCAAGATGGTGCCGACGAACTGGTACCCGCGGCCACGGACGGTACGGATGTAGCGCTGGGATTCACCATCGTCGCCGAGCGCCCGGCGGGCCGCCTTGATGCGACTCGTCAGAGCCGCCTCACCGACGAAGCGACCGCCCCAGACGCTGTCGAACAACTCCTCCTTGGTGACCAACCGGTCGTGATTGCTGACCAACTGCGTCATGACGTCGAACACCTGCGGTTCGACGCGAATCATCACGCCGCCGTGGCGCAACTCGTAGCGGGCGGTGTCGAGGACGAAGTCGTCGAACGCCCACGCCCGGCCGGACGACACCGACTCGGGGCCTGGTTCCGTGGACGTCATGAAGACTCGGTTCCGATCGCGGGCAAGAGCGGTGCAGGTGGTCGCTCATGGTCATCGTAGCTGTGAGAAGCCTGTACAGCGGCTTCAACGCCAGCCGTCGGCCGCCTTCGCGACGCGCACCAGCTCGCCACAGAGGTCTCGAAGCTCCGCGACCTCGGCCCCTTCCTCAATGGCAGTGGCCATGTCTTCGGCGGCGCAGCGGACCTGATAGACGCGATCGGACAGCTGAGCCGCCTCGTCGGCGGTCAACACCACGGAATCGGGGGCCACCGCCGTCCCCTTCACCATCGCCCGCTGCTCGTAGGCACGCTGGCGACAGGACTGTCTGCAGTACTGGCGACGCCGCCCCATCCCGGCATCGGGCACCTCGCGACCGCACCAACGACACGGTTGAACTCGGGTACGTCGTCGGGTTTCGGGCGCCACGGGACTCGACTGTAAACGGCTCACGGCGTCGATCCCGGTAGGATGAAGAGTCGCGCCGGGAACTTCGCGCCTAACGGCAGCGTTGACAGCCGCGGATACATGCAGAGAAGTTGTCGGATGAGGAGAAGTAACCATGGCTGATCGTGTCCTGAGAGGTAGTCGACTCGGAGCCGTGAGCTACGAGACCGACCGCAACCATGACTTGGCGCCGCGTCAGGTGGCGCGCTACCGGACCGACAACGGCGAGGAGTTCGAGGTTCCGTTCGCCGACGAGGCCGAGATTCCCGGCACGTGGCCCTGCCGTAACGGCCTGGAGGGAACGCTGATCGACGGCGATGTGCCCGAGCCCAAGAAGGTCAAGCCGCCGCGTACGCACTGGGACATGCTGCTTGAGCGCCGTTCCGTCGAGGAACTCGACGAACTGCTCAAGGAGCGCATGGACATCATCAAGACCCGCCGACGCGGCAGCAGCAGCAGCAGCTAAGCCCTCGGGCTAGCGCACCGCACCGCGCGCACGGTCGATGCGGCCACGGACACCCCATGCGGCGATCTTGAAGATTGCTTCGCGGATGTTGGAGCCGCTCATCTTCGACTTGCCGAGTTCACGCTCGGTGAACGTGATGGGCACTTCCGCGACGGAGAATCCGGCGGTGATCGTCCGCCAGGTCATCTCGACCTGGAAGCAGTAGCCCTTCGAGTCGACGGCGGCGAGTTCGATCTTCTCCAGCACCTCGCGCCGGTAGGCCCGGTAGCCAGCGGTGATGTCATTGACGTCGACACCCAGCGAGATGCGGGAGTAGCCGTTGGCCGTCCGCGACAACACCATCCGCCGTCGCGGCCAGTTGCGTACTGTGCCGCCGTCGACGTACCGCGAGCCGATCGCCAGGTCGGCGCCCGCGTCGACGGCGTCGAGCAGTCGGTACAGCTCCTCGGGAGCGTGCGAGCCGTCGGCATCCATCTCGACCAGGACCGTGTAGCCCCTACCGAGGCCCCAGGCGAAGCCGGCCAGATACGCTGCGCCGAGGCCCGCCTTGTTCGGTCGGTGCATCACGTGGATGCGATCGGGGTCCGCCAGCGACAGATCGTCGGCCAACTCTCCCGTGCCATCGGGGCTGCCGTCGTCGACCACGAGCACGTCGACGTCGGGGCGCGCAGTGTGCACGCGCCCGACGATCAACGGCAGGTTCTCACGCTCGTTGTAGGTCGGGATGATGACCAGCGTGCGCTGACTGGGGCGGTCGCCACCCTCGGTCATGCGCGATCCCGCTCCGCTTCTCGCTCGTCGATCATGTCACTCCTTCGTCGACTTCTCCGCGTTCGGTCACCTTCTGGCGGCGGCGCGCGAACTTCTCCGCGAACGCCCCATTGTGCAGCATCGCCCCAACGAGAGCCGCAGCACCAACGAACATGATCAATCCCTGGAGTAGCGGACCCCACCGGGTAGCCGGGGTGAGGCTGGTCTTCAGCCGAATCTGGGCGTCGAGGTAGGCAGGCTCGAAGAATGCGGTGCGCGCCATTTCGCGCCCGTCCGGCCCGATCACGGCGCTGATGCCGGTGGTCCCCGCGACCACGACGTAGCGGTCGTGTTCGACGGCCCGCAGCCTGGCGAAGGCGAGCTGCTGAGCGCTCATCGACTCGTCGAACGTCGCGTTGTTGGTGGGAACGGCGATGAACTGCGCTCCGTTGAGCACGGCTTCACGGGCGGCGCGGTCGAAGATCACTTCCCAGCAGGTCGTCACGCCGATCGGAATTCCCGCGGCATGGAGGACTCCGTTTCCGTCGCCTGGCACGAAGTAGCCCGCGCGATCGGCGAAGGGCGACAACAGCCGGAAGAAGCTTCGCCAGGGCAGATACTCCCCGAACGGTTGCACGATCTTCTTGTCGTGGCGCTCGCCCGGCCCAGTCGCCCCATCCCAGACGATCACCGTGTTGGTCGCCTGCGGATCCTCGGGGGTGTAGCCGGGAGCCGATACGACGGCTCCGACGAGGATCGGTGCGCGGATCGCGTCGGCGGCGACGGCGATCTGGTCGGCGGCGTCGCGGTTGGCGATCGGATCGATGTCCGACGAGTTCTCCGGCCAGATGACGACAGCGGGCTGCCGTGCACGTCCGGCTCGGACGTCCTCCGCGAGGCGAAGCGTCTCGCGGACGTGGTTGTCGAGCACCGCCCGTCGCTGCGCGTTGAACTCGAGCCCCAGCCGCGGCACGTTGCCCTGAACCGCCGCGACCGTGGTGGTCGGGTCCTCCCCCGCGCCCGATCCGGACTGGCGCACGTACGGGGTGGCCAGCGCGACGGTGAGCAGAACGAGGGCCACGCTGATACCGGGTATCACGACCGCGGGAGGAAGCGAGTGGCCCGTGTGATCAGTCCGCCACCACGTGGCCGCCTCGATGATGATCGCGCCGAGGCCGAAGCCGACGAGCGCCACCGCGAACGACACCAGTGGCGCGCCACCGAAGTGCGCGATGACCAACAGGGGGCTGCTGCTCTGCGTGAATCCGACGACCCCCCAGGGAAATCCGCCGAACGGCACGGTGGACGTCAGCCACTCGGCCAGCACCCACAGGCAAGCGAACCACACCGGCCAGCCGGGAAGGCGCCGCACGATGACGGCGAGAAGCCCGAAGACGGCGGGGAAGAGCGCCTCCATCGCCGACAGCGCGAGCCAGGGAAGGGGTCCGACCAGACCGCTGATCCAGGGCAGTAGCGGCACGTAGAACGCGAGCCCGAACAGGAATCCGTAGCCGAAGCCACCGGCCTTGGTGGTCGACGGGTGAGTCAGCACCCACGCGAGAAGACCGAAGGCGACGAAGGTCGACAGCCACCAGTTGAACGGCGGGAAACTGAGGCACACCAGCAAGCCGGCAGCGATCGAGGCGGCGATCCGCACTGCACGAGGAACGAGTGCCCCGCATAGTCGGGCGACCACCGGCGACCGCTCACGGCGAAGACTGCGCTCAACCATGAATGGCGACACCCCGATGGACCGTCTGGCGACAGACGGGCAGGGGCGCGTCGGAGGAAAGCCGGGGCAGCGCAGGAATCCGGGACCGTGGGTCTGTCGACCACCGTTGCGCGGTATCGGCAGGAGCGGCGACCTCGAGCGCCGACAGACCGCCGGGAACGTCCCACACCGCATACGTCGCAGGCGCCCCAGGAGTCAGGGTGCCGGCGACGCCATCTCGGACACCGCCGGCCCGCCACGCACCGCGGGTGACCGCCGCGAACGCTGCCCGCGCCGACAGAGCACTGCCCGGGGTGCGGTGAGCGGTCGCCGCCCGTACTGTTTCCCACGGGTTCATCCCGGTGACCGGAGTATCGGAACCGAAGGCGAGTGGCACGCCTTGGGATGCTAACAGCGCCAGCGGATTGAGCCGTCGGGCGCGCTCGGCACCCAGCCGTTGGGCGTACATGCCATCGGGTCCACCCCACAGCGCATCGAAGTTCGGTTGCATGCTGGCGATCACGCCCCACCTGCCGAGCAGACCCGCCTGCGCCTCGGAGACCATTTCGACGTGTTCGAGGCGGTGACCGCAGCGGGCGACGGCGGGGGCACCGTAGCGGTCCACGACACGTGACAGCGCGTCCACCACCGTGGAGACCGCGGCGTCGCCGATCACGTGGAAGCCGGCGGTGATCCCCGCTTCGGTGCACGCGTCGAGGTGCGCGTCGATGGCGTCGACGTCCAGGTACGTGTTGCCAACGCAGTCCGGTGCGTCCGCGTAGGGCTGGTGCAGCCACGCCGTGTGCGAACCAAGGGCACCGTCCACGAAGAGGTCACCTGCGAGGCCCTGCGCTCCGGTGTCGCCGATCAGTTCGCGGGCCTCTGCGGCGGTGGCGACGGCCTCACCCCAGTAGCCGACGACTTCCACGCCGTGTTTCAGAGCGTTGAGTTCATGCCAGTCGTCGATGCCGCCAATGTCGGGCCCAGCGCACTCGTGGACCGCGACGATGCCGGAACGCGCTGCCAGATCGAGCGTGGCCAACCGCGCCTCCCGACGTTGTGCAGGCGTGAGCAGTGCCCTGGCTGCGGCCCGAACCAGGTGGTGCGCGTCGGCCATCAACGGCAGCTGTTCGTGGTGACCCACCGCCACCGCCAGATTGGCTACCGCCCTGCGCAGCGCTGTCGATGCCGCCGCGGAGTGCACGTCCACGCGGGCCACATAGGCTGGGCGGTCGCCCAGCAGATGGTCGAGGTCAGAGGTCGTGGGCGCGGCGGGTTCCGACCACCGCGACTCATCCCAGCCGTGCGCCCAGACGAGGCCGGTGGGGTTTTGGCGCGCGTACTCGCCGATCAGCCGCAACGCGTCGTCGCGCGACGCCGCGGGGCGCAGGTCGAGGCCGACGAGCGCGAGCCCGGTCGCGGTGACGTGGACGTGGCTGTCGACGAATGCGGGCGTCACGAAGCCGCCGTCGAGGTCGAACACCCGCGCGTCCGGAAATTGCCTGCGGCCGACGTCGTCGGTGCCCAGCCAGGCCACGACACCGTCGGGGCCCTCGCTGACCGCCAGTGCGGTCGCATCCGGCATGGTCGAGTTGTAGACCTGGCCGCCGACCAGAAGCGTCGTCAAGCGACGTCGGGGTGCTTGGGCAGGCGGGGCGGCTCCACGTCGGTCACGTCGATCACCTCGCCGTCGATGAACTCACCGCGGTTCGGTCGGTACAGATCCCCCGGTCGCTGCGCTCCTGCCCGCCGGTACAGATCCCCCGGTCGCTGCGCTCCTGCCCGCCGGTAGGCCGTGCCGCTCACCGTCGTGACGATTAGCGGCACCCGACCAAGACCGCGCGCGGCGAGTGCGGTCACCACCGGGCGGGCGGCGGCCCGGGTCGGGGGCAGAAGAAGAAGCAGGCCCAACGCCGACGTGACGAGGCCGGGAACGACGGTCAGAACCGTGCCGAGCCCCACTAGGGCACCGTCGGGCACAGCACCCCGGGGCGAGGCGAGCCCGGTCTGCAACCGCTGGATCTGGCGCTTCACCTGCGACCCCGCAAGGACGAGACCCAGCGCGAACGTGCCGACCACCAGGAGCAACGTCCAACCGAACCCGATCGTGGACACCAACGCGACCACCACCGCCAGTTCGACGAGGACGTAGATCAGAAAGAGCCGCATAGCCATAGCGTGACAACGTGCGGCGTGCCGCGCGGGTTCCTAGCCCGCCGCCACGGTTGGCTCGACCGCGCTCACTTCGATGGCGGCATGCACCTTGTTGATGCCACCGCGCAGGACGGCCTGCGGAATGAAGTACCACGCGTGGTTCCAGTAGCGTCTGATGATCTTGTCGAACACCGGCCGCGTCTCGGACTTCGGCAACATCCGCGCCACCGCCTCGACCCGCTCGCCCTTCACCTTGCAGAGAATGCCGCACTTCTGAATCGTGACCCGCGGAGTGTTGTTGATACGCTTGGTCTTCCACGATCCGTCGTCGGTGATGATCAGCAGCTTGCCTCCGTCCGGCACACCCCACACCGCGGTGGGCTTCGGCCTGCCGTCCTTGGTGAACGTGGTCAGCAGCAGGTACTTCTCCCGGGAGACGTCGGCGAAGGTGGGCATCAGGCTCAGCCCTGCCCCGTCGCTTCGCTCGCCCCGACCGGCTTCAGTTCGACGCCGACGTTGTTCGTGGTTCCGCCGCGCAACTTGCTGAAGAAGTTGAAGGCCTTTCCCAGCAGGCCGTACCGCTTGCCGATGGCGCCGTAGACCGCGGGAGTCTCGGACTTGTCGAGGATCACGGCGGTGGCCTCGATCGCCTCACTCTTGGGCTTCCCGCCCCGGTCGCAGATCGCGAGCGTTACGCGTGGGGTGTTGCGGATGCGCTTGACCTTCCAGGACTTCTCCTGGGTGATGACGACCACCCGGTCGCCGATTGGCGCGGCCCACACAGCCGTCGGCTTGGGGCGCCCGTCCTTGGTGAAAGTGGTGAGCAAGATGAATTCGGCCGCGGAAACCTCGGCAAATGTCGGAGCCATGCGCCCAATCTAATCGGCGTCAGCCCTCGAGGTCGCCCTCGGTCTCGAGCAGGACCTGGCGCAGACCGTCTAGCGTGGCAGCGTCGGGTTGCGCCCACATGCCGCGGCCCGCCGCCTCGAGCAACCGCTCGGCCATGCCGTGCAGCGCCCACGGGTTCGACTCGTTCATGAACTTGCGGTTCTCGTCGTCGAGCACGTACTCGCCCGCCAGGCGTTCGTACATCCAGTCGGCCATCACACCGGCCGTGGCGTCGTAGCCGAACAGGTAGTCCACCGTGGCGGCCATCTCGAAGGCGCCCTTGTAGCCGTGCCTGCGCATTGCGGCCATCCACCGCGGATTGATCACGCGCGCCCGAAACACCCGGCTGGTCTCCTCCGACAGGGTGCGGGTGCGGACCGCTTCGGGCCGCGTGTTGTCGCCGATGTAGGCCGCGGGGTCGCGGCCGGTCAGCACACGCACCGTGGCGATCATGCCGCCGTGGTACTGGAAGTAGTCGTCGGAGTCGGCGATGTCGTGTTCGCGGGTGTCGATGTTCTTGGCCGCGACCGCAATCCGGCGGTACTGCCTGTTCATGTCATCGGTGGCGGCAACGCCATCGAGGCCGCGACCGTAGGCGAAGCCACCCCACGCCGTGTACACCGCGGCAAGATCGGCGTCATCGCGCCAATTCTTGCTGTCGATCAGTTGGAGCAGGCCTGCCCCGTAGGACCCCGGCTTGGAACCAAAGATCCTCGTGGTGGCGCGGCGCTGATCCCCGTGCTCGGCGAGGTCGGCCAGCGCGTGCGCACGCACGTAGTTGTGCTCGGCGGGCTCGTCGAGGTTGGCGACCAGTTCGACGGCGTCGTCGATCATCGTCACGACGTGCGGGAACGCGTCGCGGAAGAACCCCGAGATCCGGAGCGTGACGTCGACGCGAGGGCGGCCCAGTTCGGCCAGGTCGATGGGCTCCAGGTCGACGACGCGTCGGGACGCCTCATCCCACACCGGCCGAACACCAAGGAGTGCGAGCACTTCGGCGATGTCGTCACCCGAGGTCCGCATCGCCGACGTACCCCACGCTGAAATTCCGACCGAGCGCGGCCACTCGCCGTGGTCGGCCCGGTAACGCTCCAGCAGCGAATCCGCAAGGCCGACACCGGTTTCCCACGCCAGTCGGGACGGGACGGCCCTAGGGTCGACGGAGTAGAAGTTGCGCCCCGTGGGCAGCACGTTGACCAGACCACGCAGCGGCGAACCCGACGGACCGGCGGGGATGAAACCACCGTCGAGGGCACGAAGGATCTGGGAGATCTCGCCATTGGTCTGGCGCAGCCGGGGCACCACCTCGGCGGCCGCGAACCGCAGCACCTCCGCCACTGCGGCGTCCTCGGCGATGCGGTCGACGGCACCTGCGTCCCAACCGGTTTCGGCGAGAGCGGCGATCAGCCCACGGGCCCGTGACTCAGCTGCGTCGACGTCGGTACGCGCGTCGGTCCCGTCCTCGGCCAGGCCGAGTGCCTGCCGCAGACCTGGCAACGACTGCTCGCCACCGAAGAGCTGCCTGGCCCGCAGGATGGCCAGCACGAGGTCGATCTCGGTCTCTCCGGTCGGAGCCTGGCCGAGGACGTGCAGCCCGTCGCGGATCTGAACGTCCTTGATCGCGCACAGCCAACCGTCGACATGAAGGAGCATGTCGTCGAAGACGTCCTCGTCGGGACGATCCTCCAAACCCAGGTCGTGGTCCATCTCCGCCGCTCGCATCAGCGTCCAGATCTGCTGGCGGATCGCGGGCAGCTTGCCGGGATCCAGGGTGGCGATGCTGGAGTGCTCGTCGAGCAGTTGTTCGAGCCGGGCGATGTCGCCGTAGCTCTCGGCTCGCGCCATCGGCGGTATCAGGTGGTCGACCAGAACCGCGTGTCCCCGGCGCTTCGCCTGCGTACCCTCGCCAGGGTCGTTGACCAGGAAGGGGTAGATGAACGGAAGGTTGCCGAGCGCGACGTCGGTGCCGCAGGTCGACGACATGCCCAGCGTCTTGCCCGGCAGCCACTCCAGGTTGCCATGCTTGCCCAGGTGCACGACTGCATCGGCTTTGAAATAGCCGGGGCAGCCGTTTCCGAATTCCCCGTCCAGCCAGCGGTAGGCCGCCAGGTAGTGGTGGCTCGGCGGCAGGTCGGGGTCGTGGTAGATGGCGATGGGATTGGCGCCGAAGCCGCGCGGCGGCTGGACCACGATCACGATGTTGCCGGTTTGCATGGCCGCGATCACGATTTCACCCTCGGGATCGTGACTGCGGTCGACGAACAGCTCACCGGGCGGCGGACCCCAGTGCTCGACGATGGCATCGGTCAACTCGTGGGGCAGCGTCGTGAACCACGCGCGATAGTCCCTGGCGGACACTCGGATCGGATTGCCGGCCAGCTGCCCGTCGGTGAGCCAGTCGGGATCCTGACCACCGCGCTCGATGAGCGCGTGGATCAGTGCGTCACCGTCCCGTGCCTCGATGCCGGGTACGTCGCCGATCTGGTAGCCGGCATCGCGCATCGCGGCGATCAGCGCCACTGCGCTGGCGGGGGTGTCGAGGCCCACGGCATTGCCGATGCGCGCGTGCTTGGTCGGGTAGGCAGAGAACACCAGCGCGACCCGCTTGTCCTTCGCGGCGATGTGGCGGAGCTTCGCCTGACGCACCGCGATGCCGGCGACCCGCGCGCAACGCTCTGGGTCAGCGACATAGGAGATCAGACCCTCGTCGTCGATCTCCTTGAACGAGAACGGAACCGTGATGATCCGGCCGTCGAACTCGGGCACGGCCACCTGGGTCGCCACGTCGAGCGGGCTCATGCCGTCGTCGTTGTCGCTCCACCGGGCGCGAGAGTTCGTCAGGCACAAGCCCTGCAGGATGGGGATGTCCAGCGCCGCGAGGTGAGCGACGTTCCAGGTGTCGTCGGCTCCGCCCGCAATGACCGTCGCGGGAACGGCGCCTCCTGCCGCGAGCACCGTCGTCACCAATGCGTCGACGGTGCCGAGGAGTTCGAGCAGCTCCGGTTCGGGGGTGCGCAGCGACGCGCAATAGATGGGCACGGGTTGCCCGCCCGCCGCGTCGATGGCATGGCACAGCGCCGCCACGTAGGAGGTGTTGCCCGCCAGCTGCTGGGCGCGATAGAACAGGACGGCCACGCGCGGGCCGTCATTCGAGGCGCGATGGCCCGCCGAACACTCCAGCACGCCCCACGCCGGGATGGCCTCGGGCGGCGAGAAGGCGACGCCGGTCATCAGCAGCGTGTCGCTGAGGAAGGCGTGGAGCTGTTGGAGGTTGGCGATGCCGCCCTGGGCTAGGTAGACGTGGGTCTGCAGGGCGACCCCCGCGGGCACCGTCGAGTGACTCATCAGGTCGGCGTCGGGCGTCTGCTCACCGCTGATGACGATCGTGGGCACACCCTTGCCGACGACGGCGTCGATTCCCTGCTGCCAGCTGCGATAGCCGCCGAGGATCCGCACGATCACTACGTCGACACCGTCCAGCAAAGTATCGAGTTCACCGTCGACGAGCCGAGTGGGGTTCGTCCACCGGTAATGCGCACCGCTGGCACGGGCCGTCATCAGGTCGGTATCCGACGTGGACAGCAGAAGAACGGTGGGCTGGTGCACCCACCATTCGTACCGCATCATCACGGCATCGACCTCACCCGTGGTCAGGTCGGTGCGGTCACGCGATCAACGGTAGTAGTTGCCCCAGCGGCCGTACCACGATTCCCGGTACGGGAGACCGAGAACTGCGAGCAGCACGAGCACTACCGCCGCAAAGGCGAAGAGTCCCAACATTGCCGTTCCTCCTGTGTCATCTCCGATGCCTTCATGAATGTGGCTGGCAAACGGAGATTCTCAAGCAACGTAGTACCGGCGGTAGCGAATATTCACCTTTCGTGTGGCACGGAACACGGCGGGTTGGAACGTGATGGACGTCACCCATGTGAGGCCGCGAACTTCAACGTCACGAGGCGAGGACGCCCGCTTCGTGCGGCAATGGGGTCATGCCCGACTCCCCTGTCATCGTGAAACTCGGCGCGAATATCGCAACGAGGCGCTCCTGACGCACCAGGTGACCATCTTCCGCTCCCAGCACCACCTCGACGACGAGAGTCAGCTCGCGTTCGCGAGGACACTCGGCACGCCCACCATCGCGCATCCGACGGTGACGTCACGAGGCGCCGACGTGCTTCCGATCGACTCGCGCTACGACAAGGCGTGGTCCGCGTCCACCCCGAGACGGGCACGCTGCTGCAGCTGCTTCAGGAGCGGGTCACCAAGCTGGAGAACACGATCCGCTGGAACTGGCTACCGGCGACCTCGCCATCTGGGATAACAGGGCAACCCAGCACTACGCCGTTTCCGACTACGACGACCAGTAGGGCCGCCTGAGTCGGGTCACCCTGGCAGGCGACGTCCCCGTCGACGTCCACGGCAGGCCCAGCCGCGTCATCACCGGTGACGCCTCGCACTACTCGGAGGTCGTGGCGCCGGCCCGCCTGGTCGCCGTACCGTGGGTGGATGGCCCGAATCCGCGATGACGACGCCTGCCCAGGTGCACTGCATGTGCATCAGGCGGCGGACGGCGCGCTGGCGAGGGTTCGCCTGCCCGGCGGCATGATCGAAGCACCGCAACTGGAGGCTCTGGCCTTGGCTACCGCCCGGTTCGGCTCCCCTGCAATGGAACTCACGTCTCGCGGCAACGTGCAGGTGCGCGGCGTGACGGACTCCGCGGCCCTCGCCGAGGCGATCGCAGATGCGGGACTGCTGCCTTCTCCCAGCCATGAGCGCGTTCGTAACGTCGTCGCCTCGCCGCTGACCGGCCGTCAAGGCGGTAACGCCGATGTCCGGGAACTGGTGCGCACCCTCGATGCGGCGATTCAGGCCAGCGGGCGACTCGCCAGCCTGCCGGGCCGGTTCCTGTTCGCGGTGGACGACGGCCGCGGCGACGTGTCCGGACTCGGGGCCGACGTCGGTCTGCACTTCCTCGACGGCGACACCGCCGCATTGCTGGTGGCCGGCGTCGACACCGGTGTCCGCACCCTGGACGGCGTCTCGACGCTCGTCGAGGTGGCGGAACGGTTCACCGAGGTCCGCGGGAGCGCTTGGCGCACGACCGAACTCATCGACGTCTACCCCCTGCTGGAGGGGCTGACACCGATCGCCGAGCCGGGGACGACGTGGCCGCCGCTCGTGCGGCCTCCCGTCGGCTGGATCCCACAGGACGACGGACTGGTCGCCCTCGGTGCGGCCGTTCCCCTCGGCGTCCTGAAGACCAGGGTCGCGGAGTACCTGGCAGCGGTCGGGTCCCCGTTGGTGATCACGCCGTGGCGTTCGGTGCTGATCTGCGATCTCGACGAGGGAATCGCCGACGCCACGTTGCGGGTAATGGCCCCACTGGGCCTGGTGTTCGACGACGGGTCGCCGTGGCTCGACGTCAGCGCGTGTACCGGAAGTCCGGGCTGCGCGCACTCCCTGGCCGACGTCCGCCGCGACGCCGCCCGGGCGGTGGAGGACGGGGCCGCGGCCTCGCACCGGCACTTCGTCGGTTGCGAGCGCGCCTGCGGCAGCCCACCGATCGGTGAAGTGCTGGTGGCCACCGCAAGCGGTTACGAGCCACGTCACCCGTAGGGTGATCGGGTGCTCGACTACATCCGCGACGCCGCCCAAATCTATCGGCAATCGTTCGCGACGATCCGCGACGAAGCCGATCTCGCGCGGTTTCCCGATGACGTGTCGCGCATCGTCGTCCGACTGATCCACACCTGTGGTCAGGTCGACGTCGCCGAGCACGTGGTCTTCACCGCTGACGTCGCCTCCTCAGCCCACCGTGCGCTGGCCTCCGGAGCGCCGGTGCTGTGCGACTCCTCGATGGTTGCCGCGGGCATCACGCGGTCGCGGCTGCCCGCCGACAACGAGGTGGTCTCGCTCGTCGCCGATCCGAGGGCAGCCGACCTGGCGGCACGGTTGGGCAGCACGCGCTCCGCCGCGGGCGTCGACCTGTGGGCCGAGCGGCTCGGTGGCGCGGTCGTGGCGATCGGCAACGCCCCGACCGCCTTGTTCCGGTTACTCGAACTGATCGACGACGGCGCGCCCGTGCCTGCCGCCGTCCTTGGTGGTCCGGTCGGCTTCGTCGGCTCGGCGCAGTCCAAGGATGAGCTGATCGAACGCCCACGGGGCATGGAGTACCTCGTCGTGACGGGCCGACGCGGCGGCAGTGCGATGGCCGCGGCAGCCGTCAATGCGATTGCGCGCGAACGCGAATGAGCGCCACGGGCACACTCTGGGGCGTCGGCCTGGGTCCCGGCGACCCAGAGCTGGTCACGGTCAAGGCAGCCCGCGTCATCGGCGAGGCCGACGTCGTCGCCTATCACAGCGCCCGCCACGGGCGCAGCATCGCCCGCACCATCGCCGAGCCCTATCTGCGGCCCGGCCAGCTCGAGGAGCATCTGGTCTATCCGGTCACCACGGAGACCACCGACCACCCAGGTGGCTACGCAGGAGCGATGGAGGACTTCTACCAACTGGCGGCCGACCGCATCGCCGTCCACCTGGAGGCGGGTCGGGACGTGGCGCTGCTCGCCGAGGGCGACCCGCTCTTCTACAGCTCGTACATGCACATGCACAACCGTCTGACGCAGCGGTTCAACGCGGTCATCGTGCCAGGGGTGACGTCGGTGAGCGCCGCGTCGGCGGCCATCGGGCGTCCGCTGGTCCAGGGTGACGAGGTGCTGTCGATCCTGCCGGGCACGCTACCGCCCGATGAGCTCAAGCGACGGCTCGCAGACACCGACGCCGTCGTGGTGATGAAGCTTGGACGGTCGTATCCCGCTGTGCGGAAGGCACTCTCGGCTGTCGGTCGACTGGACGACGCGTACTACGTCGAGCGTGCGAGCACCGCGCAGCAGCGGGTGTTCCCCGCCGCCGACGTCGACGAGTCGACGGTGCCCTACTTCTCGCTGGCCGTGCTGCCCGGGATGACGGTCCGCAAGGACCCCGTCGGCACCCCCACCGGAAGCGTCGTCGTCGTCGGCCTCGGCCCCGGCGACGCCGACTGGATGACTCCGCAGTCACGGCGCGAACTGGCGGCCGCGACCGACCTCATCGGCTACGGCCCCTACCTCGATCGCATCCCGGGCCGCGACGGTCAGCGGCGCCACCCGAGCGACAACACCGACGAGCCGGCACGGTCCCGGCTGGCGTGCACGCTGGCCGAGCAGGGCCGGGCCGTCGCCGTGGTCTCGTCCGGCGATCCCGGCGTGTTCGCCATGGCCACCGCCGTGCTCGAGGAAGCCAAGCAGTGGCCCGGTGTCGACGTCAGGGTGATTCCCGCGATGACCGCCGCGCAAGCCGTTGCCAGTCGAGTCGGCGCCCCGCTGGGCCATGACTACGCCGTGATCTCGCTGTCCGACCGACTCAAGCCGTGGGACGTCATCGTCGACAGACTCCGGGCCGCCGCCGCGGCGGACCTCGTGCTGGCCATCTACAACCCGGCGTCGAAGAGCCGCACATGGCAGGTCGCCGCGATGCGGGATCTCCTGCTGGAACGTCGCGATCCCGGCACGCCCGTGGTCATCGGCCGCGACGTCGCCGGCCCCGAGGAACACGTCAAGGTCGTGCGGTTGGCCGACCTGGATCCCGGTGACGTCGACATGCGGTGCCTTCTGATCATCGGCTCGTCCCAGACCCAGTGGCATCAGGCCGACCCGACCGGCGACCACCCCGTCGACCGCGTCTTCACCCCGCGCCGCTATCCCTCCTGACCCATCCTGAAACCTGCCTGCTACTGTCGCGCGTCATGACCAGGCCCTCTCCGCCGGCCCCGTCCATCCCCCGCAGCCCGACGGACGTCACGCCGCAGTGGTTGGAATCCGTGCTCGTGATCGGAATCGAATCGGCGGACGTCACCCCGATCGGAACCGGTCAGACCGGTGCCACCTACCGCCTGTCGGTCACCTACACCTCCGACGACCCCGAACTGCCCCCCACCTTCGCCATCAAGCTCTCGTCCCAGGACGACGCGGTGCGCGAGCGGGTAGCTCTCGGTTACCGCTCCGAGCATGCCTTCTACACGGACGTCGCCGACGTCGTTCGAGTGCCGATCCCCCGGCACTTCCACTGCGATATCTCCGAGGACGGCGGCGACTTCGTGCTCCTGCTGGCCGACATGGCGCCGGACGTTCAGGGCGACCAGATCGGCGGCTGCACGGCCGTCGAGGCGGAGTTGGCCGTCCGCGCGTTGGCTGGTCTACACGGACCTACCTGGTGCGATGCCACGTGGCCCGACTTTCCCGGATTGGCCATGTCCATGACGAACGAGGACGCCATGAAGGGCCTTGGTGACATCGCCGTGATGGCAACGCAGATCACCCTGGACCGACTAGGCGCGCGAATGACTGCCGAGGACCGCGACACGGTGACGGAGGCCATGTCGATGGTCACGCCCTGGCTCATGGCCGACCGCCACCGATTCTCGCTGATGCACGGTGACTACCGCCTCGACAACATGCTCTTCAACCCAGACCGCACCCACGTCACCATCGTCGACTGGCAGACGTTGGGGGTGGGGCTGCCCGCGCGCGACCTGGCGTACTTCACCGGAACCAGCCTGCTCCCCGCCGCCCGATCAGCGGCCGACCAGGACCTCGTCGCCGCCTATCACACCGAGCTGTCGGGTTACGGCGTCACGGATTACGACCGTGACGCCTGCTGGCGGGACTACCGAGTCGGCATGCTGCAGGTACCCCTACTGTCCGTGCTCGGCTGCGCTTTCGCCATCTCGACCGAACGCGGCGACGACATGATGCTGGTGATGTTGGAACGCGGCTGCCAGGCGATCCGCGACCTCGGCAGCCTGGATCTGGTCAGAGCGCTCTGACCCACGCCGCGGCGTCCGAAACGGTCGACACCGTGTACACGTCGGCGGGCAGCTTCGGCCGGTCCACCATCACCACGGGTATCCCGAGATCGTCGGCGGCGGCCACCTTCGCCTTCGTCATGTCCCCGCCGCTGTTCTTCGTCACCAGTGCGTCGATGTCGTAGTCCACCAACAGCTTTCGCTCGTCGGCATAGCGGTACGGACCACGCGACAGCAGAAGATCGTGACGTGGTGGCAGGTCGTCGCCGTCGGGTGCGGTGACCGCGCGGATCAGAAACCACGCATCCACGCCGGCGAACGCGGCGCTGCCGGAGCGCCCGGTGGTCAGGAAGACCCGCGCAAAACCCCTCCGCGCCACCACGTCGGCGGCGTCGACGTCCGAGTCGACCACGATCGCGTCGCCGCGCGGCCACGCGGGTCGGGCCAGGACGACGTGCGGCAGACCCGCCTGCCGACCTGCCTGCGCAGCATTGGCCGTGATGCGTGCGGCGAAGGGATGGGTGGCGTCTACGACGGCGTCGATCCGTTCGTCGCGGAGCCAGCGAACCAAACCGTCGACGCCCCCGAAGCCGCCGATGCGGACCTTGCCCAACGGCAGCGCGGGATCGGGGACCCGACCGGCAAGCGAACTGATAACGACGGTGTCGGGATCCAGCTCGGCGGCCAGTGCGCGCGCCTCCGCCGTGCCGCCGAGCAGCAATACCCGCACTAGTGCCCGATCCCGCGGCGCCGCCCCGCCGAGTAGAGGTAGCTGTCGGAGAATCCGTCCGCGGCGAGCACGTCGCCGACGACGATGACGGCGGTGCGTGTGATACCTGCGGCGTGGACCTGCTCCGCCAGCTCGCCGAGGCGGCACCTCAGCACCTTCTCCTGCGCCCATGATGCGAAGGCCACCACGGCACAGGGGGTTTCGGAGTCGTACCCGCCGGCGAGGAGGTCCGGCACGATCGCGTCGACCTGCGCTGCGGCCAGGTGCAGCACCAGTGTGGCGCCGGGTGTCGACAGCGTCCGCAGATCCTCCCCCTCGGGCATCGCGGTCGACAGTGTCGCAACCCTCGTCAGCGTCACGGTCTGCGCGACGCCGGGCACGGTCAGCTCGCGACCCAACGCGGCGGCCGCCGCGGCGAAGGCAGGCACCCCTGGCACGACCTCATAGTCGACCCTGGCCGCGTCGAGGCGGCGGCACTGTTCGGTCAACGCGCTGTAGATCGATGGGTCGCCGGAATGAAGGCGGGCGACGTCCAATCCCGCGGCATGCGCGTCGGTGAGCTCGGCGATGATCTGCTCGAGTGTCAGCGGCCCGGTATCGACGACCCTGGCGTCCGGCGGGCACAACGCCAACAGGTCGTCGGGCATGATCGAGCCCGCGTACAGACACACGGGGCACCGCTTCAGCAGGCGTTCCCCGCGGACGGTGATCAGATCGGCGGCCCCTGGCCCGGCGCCGATGAAGTAGACGGTCACCGCTTGGTCACCACCCACTGCGTGACGGGCATCGAGGGGCGCCATCCGGTGAAGCCACCGACGAGTTCACCGTGATAGTGCTGGAAGCGTCGCAATGTGCCTCCGATACTCGAATACCATTGACTGACAACACCTTCCGACTCCACGGTGACCACGTTGACGACGAGCCGACCGCCCACCGGCAGGTGGTCCAGACATGCGTCGAGCAGTCCGGGATGCGTCAGACCGCCACCGATGAAGACGGCCGCGGGTTCCGGCGCCCCGTCGAAGTGGGCAGGCGCCGCGCCGCGAACCTCCACCGCCACGCCGAACGCCACCGCGTTGTTCTCGATTCGCGTACGACGCGCGTCGTCTCGTTCGAACGCCACTGCCGCACAACCGGGTCCACTGCGACACCACTCGACGGCGATGCTCCCGGAACCAGCTCCCACGTCCCACAGCAGCTCGCCCGGCCGCGGCGCCAGCGCGGAGAGGGTTACCGCCCTGATCGACTGCTTGGTGATCTGGCCGTCGTGGGCGAACACGTCGTCGGGAAGGGTCTGCGCAACTCGATCGTCGGGGAGATAGCGCACCGCCATCACGTTGAGTGCGTCGACGTCGTGGGGAGGGCGGCCAGCCCACTCCCGTGCCGTCGAGGACCGGCGCCGTTCCGCCGGGCCGCCGAGCTGCTCGAGCACGGTCAAATGCGAATCTCCGCGACCGGTTTCGGCGAGCAGCCGGGCCAGCGTGGCGGGGCTCGTGCCGTCGCGCGAGAGCACCACCGCCTGACCGCCTCGGCGCACGGCAGTGTGCGGTTCGGCGGTGACGAGGCTGATGATCTCGGTGTCCTGCGCCGCCCAGCCGACCCTGGCGCACGCCAGCGTCACCGACGAGACATGCGGCAGCACTGTCACTCCCTCCGGCCCGTACAGCCGGATCAGGGTGTTGCCGATCCCGTACAACAGGGGGTCGCCACTGGCGACGACGTGCACGTCGCCATCGACATCGTCCAGCACGGTGCGAAGGGCGGGCAGCAGCGGTGACGGCCATTCGCGTCGAAGCGCCGAGATGGAGCCGTCCAGCAGCGCGAGCTGCCGCGGCGATCCGTAAACGGTGGTAGCCCTGGTCAATTCGACTCGGGACGCGGCGGACAACCCCGCCATCCCGTCCGCACCGATACCCACGACGACGATCACCGGGGCAGCCTCCGCCACACCGATCGCGGCAGCAGCCGCAGCCCGAACACCAGGACGCCCAACGATCGCGGCACCCAGATCTCGGCACGGCCCTTCGCCAGCGCCCGCGCCACCGCGTCGGCCACCTGAGGCGGCGTGCTCGACAGCGGGGCCGGTGACATGCCCTCGGTCATGCGGCCGATCACGAAGCCGGGCCGGACGAGCAGCAGCCGAACGCCGGTACCGTGCAGCGCGTCGGCCAGCCCACGGCTGAACGCGTCCAATCCCGACTTGGCCGAGCCGTACACGTAGTTGGCGCGACGGGGACGGGCCCCCGCCACCGACGAGAACACCACGATCGCGCCGCGGCCCGCCGACCGCATCGAGGCCGCCAGCACGGTCAGCAGGCTGACCTGCGCGGTGTAGTCGGTGTGCACGATCGCGGCGGCATGGGCGGCGTCCGCCTCGGCACGTGCCTGATCGCCGAGAATCCCGAAGGCCACCACGGCCGTGCCGATGGGGCCGTACTCGGCGACGATCGACTCGACGAGCGGTGCGTGCGAGGCGAGAGCGTCGGCGTCGAACTCGCGGACGTGAACGGCGGCGGCCCCCGCCTTGGTCACCGCCGCGACCTCGTCCGTAAGACGATCGGCACCGCGGGCCGCCAATACAACGGTGGCGCCGTCGGCCAGCCGGGTCGCCAGTTCGAGCCCGATCTCGCTGCGTCCGCCGAATATCACCACCACGGGAGTATGAGCCGTGTCCTTCATGGCTGCGATTATGTCCTGCGCTAGGTTTGATACTCATGGCGAAGGCAACTACGCGGCTGACGAACGATGCGCTGGCGTTCCTGACCGAGCGACATCTCGCCATGCTGACCACCCTGCGGGCAGACAATTCACCGCACGTCGTCGCGGTCGGATTCACGTTCGACCCGAAGACGCACGTCGCGCGTGTCATCACGACGGGCGGCTCCCAGAAGGCGGTGAACGCCGACCAGCGCGGAGTCGCGGTGCTCAGCCAGGTCGACGGCGCGCGCTGGCTCTCGCTGGAAGGCAGCTCGACGGTCAACACCGACCCCGACGCCATCCGCGACGCCGAACTTCGGTACGCCCAGCGCTACCGCACGCCGCGCATCAACCCACGGCGCGTCGTGATCGAGGTGCGGATCGAGCGCGTCCTCGGCTCGTCGGAGCTTCTGGATCGCAGTCAGGACGCCTGACACCGTCAGGCGGTGACCAGCGGCAATCAGAATGTGGCGCCGACTCTTTTGGTGTCTCGCGGTGGAGTTCTCCACAGCGCGTCATTCATCCACAACCTGGGGGTCGGTGGGTAGACCTCGTCGGTCTTCGCACATGTATTCGAACGCATGTTCGATCAATTGGTCACCGCCACCGCAGGCACCGCCGAGGCTGGTGCGGTCGACGCGTGGACGCGGGTCGAATCCGCTGCCTGCGCGCGCCGGTTGGCGGCAATGGTCACCATGCTCGATGCCGCCCATGCGGCCGCCGGCTCAGCCGACCGCGAGCAAAGGTGTCTGGACAACCGGGCAGCGGTCTGTGCCCACATCGGCGCCGCCCAACGCCTGACCTCCGGCGCCGCCTCAGGCCTGCTGATGGTCGGCACCGCACTGCGGGACCGCTTCCCGAAGGTGGCGGCGGTGTTCGCCGCCGGATTGATCGGCTATCAGCTGGTCCGCACCATCGTCTGTCGCGGTGCGTTGGTCACCGAACCGGATGTCCTGCGGGCGCTCGATGCGGCCCTGGCCGGGGCGCTGCAGACCTGGGAACCCCTGTCACTGGACAAGACTTGAACAGGTCATCGATGCGTTGGTCGAGCAGTTCGCCCCGCACGCGCTACGGCGCACCCAGACCCGCGCCCGGGGCCGCTCGATCGACGTCGCCATCGAGGACGGCAGCGGACTCGCCGCCCTATTCGGCACTCTCTTCGCGCCCGATGCCAAAGCCCTCGACCAACGGTTGGACGCGTTGGCCAGCACCGTGTGCCCCGCCGACCCGCGGACCCGCGATCAGCGCCGCGCCGACGCGATGGGCACCCTGGCCCACCGCGCGATGCGGTTGGCCTGCCTTTGCGACACCGACGACTGCCCCGCCGCCGACAGCCCACCGTCGAGCGGTGTCGTCATCCACGTCGTCGCCCACCAGGACACGATCGCCGGACCCATGCCCGACGGCCCACCGGCCGACAGTCCCCTACGCCCCCGCGACAGCGTCGACCCCGACACCGTTGCCCAGCGCACCACCGACGAGTGCACCACCCTCGATGGCGTGCCGCCCCCGATGTTCACCACACACCTACGAGAATTGCCTCTGGCCGAGGCAATGGCCAGGCGCGGCCCCGAACAGCGCAGCACCATCGCGCCCGCGGTGATGATCGGTGGAGGAATCCTGCCGGGACCAGTCGCCCGCCGCGCCGCCCACCGCGCCAGAATCCACACGATCGTCCATCCCGGCCAGGCACCGCCCGAACGCCGTTACCGTCCCTCCAAGAGACTGGCCGACTTCGTGCGCTGCCGCGATCTGACGTGTCGCTTCCCGGGCTGGAGGGAGCCCGCCACGAACTGCGATCTCGAACACACCATTCCCTGGCCGGACGGGCCGACATGCGCCTCCAACATCACGTGCCTCTGCCGAAGACATCACTTGCTCAAGACCTTCTGGGGCGGTCACGCCGGCTGGCGCAATTGGCAACTACCAGACGGCAACGTCATCTGGACCGCACCGGACGGGCAGACGCACACCACCACGCCCGGGAGTCGACTTCTGTTTCCGACCCTGTGCGACCCCACCGCGCCCTTCGTCGCCACCGGAACACCTTTCGCGCACACGGCCGGATTGACCATGCCGCGCCGGAGGAACACCCGAGCCGAGGACCGCGCCCGCCGGATCGACCACGAGCGCGAACTCAACCGCACCGCAATCGAACGAGCAGTCTCCGGGACGGCGATTCTCACCGTCAGGCGTTGACCACCAGTAGTTCGTGCGGCCGGTCGTTGACCGACATCGCGCCGTCTGCGGTGACGATCACGATGTCCTCGATGCGGGCGCCCCACTGGCCGGGGAAGTAAATGCCCGGCTCCACGCTGAACGCCATGCCCTCCTCGAGCGGCAGGTCGTTGCCGGCGACGATGTAGGGCTCCTCGTGCACCGACAGGCCGATCCCGTGCCCGGTGCGGTGCACGAAGACCTCCGCCAAACCCTCGGCGTCCAGCACCTCGCGGGCCGCGGCGTCGACCTGTTCGGCGGTGACCCCCGGCCGCACCGCGGCAACCGCCGCCTGCTGCGCCCGCTGCAGTACCGCGTAACGCTGCGCGACGTCATCGTCCGGCTGGCCGATGCTGTAGGTGCGCGTCGAGTCCGAGTTGTACCCCGGCTCGTACGGCCCGCCGATGTCGACGACGACGACGTCCCCCGCTTCGAGCCTGCGGTCGGAGCATTCGTGATGCGGATCGGCACCGTTGGGCCCCGAACCGACGATGATGAACGCCACCTCCGAATGTCCTTCGGCGACAATCGCTTCGGCGATGTCGGCGGCCACGTCCGCTTCGGTGCGGCCGGGGACGAGGAACTCGGGCACCCTGGCGTGCACGCGGTCGATCGCGGCGCCCGCCTTGCGCAGCGCGTCGATCTCCGCGGCATCTTTGATCATGCGCAGTCGGCGCAGCACGCTGGTGGCCAGCACGGGGACCACGCCGAACACCTCGGCCAACGGCAACAGGTGCAGGGCGGGCATGGAATCGGTGACCGCAGTGGCGACCGGGCCACCACCAAGCGCGTCGGCGACCAGAGCGTACGGGTCATCGCCGTCCACCCAGTCCCGCACTGCCAGGCCCAGTTCGATCACCGCGGAGTCCTTCAGCGAGGCCAATTCCATCCGCGGCACCACCACGGTGGGTTCGCCGTAATCGATTCCCTGGTCGCTGCGCTCCTGCCCTCCGCGGGCGGGCAGCACCAGCGCGGTCAGCCGCTCGAAGGTCTGGGCCCGGGAGCCGACCAGGTATCGAAGGTCGTGCCCGGGCGTAATGACGAGACCCGCCAGGCCCGCGTCCGCGGCCGCGGCCTCAGCCGCCCGCAGCCGTCCCGCGTATACGTCGGTGCTGAATCTGCCGCTGTCCATGGGGTCGAGGTTAATCGGCGCGCTGAGAGGTAGCGACCGGCAGTGGCAGAAGGGCATGGATCGTGAATTCCGCACGCTACTGTCAGTCGGATGCTGCGTGACATCCGCGATCTCACCGACGAGCGCGAGGCCAATGCCGATGAGCTGAGGCGACGCCGGGGCGGTCTGCTCAGCTACCGCTGCATCGGCTGCAAGTATGCCTCGATGTACCCGCGCGCCGTCGACGACACCGTCACGCTGCGCCACGACATGCGCAACCCGACGGGTGGCCTGCTGCTCGCGGTGCTTACCTGACCAAGGCCGTGGACACCGTACGCAAGCAGGAGAACCGGGCCCTGTTCGCCGCCGGTGACCAGAGCCTGGCCGGCTCGAAGTACCTGTGGCTGTACTCAGCGGAGAACCTTCCCGCCCGCCACCAGGACCGCTTCACCGCCCTGCGGGCCGGCGACCTGAAACCGCCCGCGCATGGGCGATCAAGGAGAGCCTGCGCCATTTCTGGTCCTACAAGCGCCGCGGCTGGGGCGCCAAGCACTTCGCACGCTGGTACTTCTGGGCCACCCACTCCCGGCTGAAACCGATCATCGACGCGGCCAAAACCCTCAAACGCCACCAAGCGGGACTGCTGTCCTACTTCGCGCACCCGATCACCAATGCCGGCGCCGAAGGCCTCAACTCCCGCATCCAGGCCATCAAGGTCTCTGCCCGCGGCTACCGCAACCGTGAACACTTCAAGACCGCCATCTACTTCCACCTCGGCGGATTACAGCTCTACCCGACGGCGCCATGACCCACGAACTTCCCGGAAGAGCCCTTATTCGAGGGCAACGACCCCGAAATCAACTCCCACTGAACGTCATTGAAGAACCGAGACCGAGAAGCCGTCGTCACCTCGACATCATCGCTTCAAAACCCGACCCCAAATGGGAGACACGCCCTAGCTGTTTTCTTTGGTCCGTCTGCATGTACCACCGGGCGTGAGAACGCTTGCGATCTCCGCACACGCGGTGGCTCGATCGGCTGGGGGTTGGAGATCGTGTAGACAGAACACGCTGACGACCACGTCGGTTGCTTTCGTCACCGAGGTCAATTCCTCTCGCGTCACCGGTGACGATTTCCACGACACGGCTCACGTTCTCTATCTCAGAGTTGCGCAGCAACCCGCCCAACACTGCCTGCGAAGAATCCGACGACGACACCGGGGGCGTCGACTCCGTAATTGGGGCAAGCCGTCAGTCGTTCGTCGGGTCCCACGGTCGAGTTGTCGCAAGTGACGGCCGCACGATCGAACGTTTCACTCCTCGATTTGTACTCCAATTAGGTAATTTGTTCTAACTGGTCGGCGCCCTCGTCCTCGCCGTGAAGCAGGGCCCGTACAGACGGCCGGGTGCCGTAGGGCCGCAGCATCGCACTGGCGGGGCGGGGCCGGACCTTCAGGGGCCACCAGAACCAGCGGCCCATCAGCGCGGCGATCGAAGGTGTCATGAACGAGCGCACGATCAGGGTATCGAAGATCAAGCCCACGCCGATGGTGGTGCCGATCTGCGCGAGGACCAGCAGGTCTCCGACGACGAATCCGCACATGGTGAACGCGAAGACCAGGCCGGCGGCGGTGACAACCGACCCGGTGCCGGCCATCGTCCGGATGAGTCCGGTGTTCAGACCGGCCGGGATCTCCTCCTTGAACCGGGAGATCACCAGCAGGTTGTAGTCCGATCCCACCGCCAGCAGGATGATGACGGCCAGCGCCAGCACGATCCAGTACAGCTGGATACCAAGCAGGTGCTGCCAGATCAGCACCGACAGCCCGAACGAGGCCCCCAGCGAGAGCGCCACCGTGCCGACGATGACCAGCGCCGCCACGATGCTGCGGGTGATGAACATCATGATCAGCAGGATCAGGCAAACAGCGGCGACTGCCACGGTGAGCAGGTCGTATTTCGCGATATCCCGCAGATCCTTGTAGGTCGACGCGGTGCCGCCGATGTAGATGCTCGAGCCCGCCAGCGGGGTGCCCTTGAGCGCCTCCTGCGCGGCCTGGCGGATCGGGTCGATATGCGAAATGCCTTGCGGGGTAGCCGGATCGCCGTCGTGGGTGATGATCATCCGGGCGGCCTTACCGTCCGGGGAGAGGAACAGTTTCAGGCCGCGTTTGAACTCGGAGTTGTCGAACACCTCCGGCGGCAGATAGAACGTGCTGTCGTCCTTCGCCTCGTCGAAGGCCTGACCCATCGCGTCGGCGTTCTTCAACGCCTCCGCCGACTGGGCGAACAGCCCGGTCTGGGTGGCGTAGTTGGACTCGGCGAGTTCCCTGTTGCGCTCCTGGGTGGCGATCTGCTGCGGGATCAACTCCAGCAGTTGGGGTTGCAGGGCGTTGAGCTTGTCCAGGCTCGCGGTGACCTGACTGAACTGCTCGGTCAGCGCGTCGACCCCGTCGAGGGCGTCGAGCACCGAGCGCACCGCCGCGCAGATCGGGATGTCGAAACAGTGCGGCTCCCAGTAGAAGTAGTTGCGCAGCGGGCGGAAGAAGTCGTCGAAGTTGGCGATCTTGTCCCGCAGTTCCTTGACGGTCTCGACGGTTTTGCCGAAGGCGACGGCCTGTTCGTCGGTGGCGGCGGCGGCTTGGGCCTGCAGGGCGTACTGCTGCCGGAGCAACTCGATACTAGTGGTGATCTCGGTGACCTGCTTGGCCAGGTCGGCGGCGCGGGCCTGCTGGAACGGCAGGCTCTGGATCTGCGCGGAACTCTGCGCGCTCATCTGGAAACCCAGCGAGGTGTGGTCGAGCGGGGTGCCCAGCGGCCGGGTGATGGATTGCACCGTCGCCACCCCGGGGGTGCGGAAGACCGCCTTGGCCACCTTCTCCAGGACGATCATGTTCGCCGGGGTGCGCAGATCGCGATCGGATTCGATCATCAGGACTTCGGGGTTGAGCCGGGCGGTGGAGAAGTGCCGTTCGGCGGCCGCGTAACCGACCTTGGCCGGCGCCCAGTCGGGCTGGTACGGCCGCGCGTCGTAGCTGGTCTCGTACCCGGGCAGCGCGAGCAGGCCGATAAGCGCAACCGCGATCGACGCCACCAGCACCGGCCCGGGCCAGCGGACGATGGCGGTGCCGATCCGGCGCCACCCGCGGGTCCGCATGGCGCGTTTGGGGTCGAACAGACCGATGGTGCTTCCGATCACGATCACCGCGGGTGTGAGGGTCAGCGAGGCCACCAGGGTGACCAGCACGCCCAGGCCGGCCGGGATGCCCAGGCTCTGGAAGTACGGCATCCGGGTGAGCCGCAGGCAGAACACCGCGGCGGCGACGGTCAGGCCCGAACCGATGATCACGTGCGCGGTGCTGCGGTACATGATGTAGTAGGCCGCCATCCGATCCGAGCCGGCTTGGCGGGCCTCCTGATAGCGGCCCAGCAGGAATATCGCGTAATCCGTTCCGGCGGCGACGACGAGCAGGGTCAGCAGGTTCGTCGCGTAGGTGGACAGCGGGATGATCCCGGTGTCGCCCAGGAAGGCCACCACACCGCGGGCTGCGGCCACCTGGATCGCGACCGCCACCAGTGTCAGCAGCGCGGTGGTGATGGACCGGTAGACGATCAGCAGCATGATCCCGATCACCCCGAAGGTGAGCGCGGTGACCTTGATGTGGCTGCCCTCGCCGACTTCGAACTCGTCGGCGACCAGCGCTGCCGGGCCGCTGACATAGGCCTTGACGCCGGCCGGCGCGCGGGTTTCGTCGACGATCTCGCGTACGGCGGCGACCGATTCGTTGGCCTGGCTGCCGCCGGCGTCGCCGGCCAGGTAGACCTGGATGAGGGCGGCCTTGCCGTCGTTGCTCTGCGAACCCGCGGCCGTCAGCGGGTCACCCCAGAAGTACTGGACGTGCTCCACATGTTTGGTATCGGCCGTCATCGCGGCCACCAGAGCGTCGCCGAAGCGGTGCGCTTCGTCCCCCAGCGGCTGATCGCCCTCGATCACGATGGTGGCGAGGCTGTCGGACTGATACTCGCCGAACACCTTTCCCACCCGCTGGCTGGCGATCACCGACGGCGCGTCCTTGGGGCTCTGCGCCACATTGTGGATGCGGCCGACCTCTTCGAGCTGCGGGATCAGCGCGTTGCTTGACGCGGCCAGACCCAGCCAGAAAATCGCGATCGGGATCGCGAAGATGCGGATAAGGCGCGGGATGCGCCCCGCGGCTCCATCGTCCTCACCGGCATGTTTGCTCATCCGGATTTGTCCAGACAGTAGACGTAGGCGTCTGCGCCGACCGAGGACCGTTCGACCTTGACCACCCCGTCGATGGTGATGCGGCAGCCCAGGGTGTACCCGTCGCCTTGAGCCTGGATATTGGTCAGCACCGCCGGTGTGGTGGTCGAATCGTCGTAGAACCAGGGCAGGGCCGCGCCGTCGACGCGCTGCGGGCGGGAGTCCACGTCCAGATAGGTGATCGTCGCCGTCGCGCCCGGATCGCCGAACACCTCGAGCACCACCCGCTTGGGGTTGAAGGGCACGATCTCGTCCGGGAGCGTTCCTTGGGATGCGGTTTTCTGCTGTGCGTCGAAGGCGCCCTGCAGGCGATAGACCGCGAACGCCGCCAGCGCGACGATTCCGATCGTCACCCAGACCAGCCAGCTTCGGGCGCCCGCGGAGCGTACCGCGCGCCGGATGCCGGACTTGGCTTTCACCGGCCGGCCTCCATGGGCAGTTCGGCACGGCACCAGACGCTTTGGGGCACGGTCATGATCCGGATCGGGCGGGCCGGGTGAGGCTTCGCGGCAATGGTCAGCACCAAGGTCACGAACGCGGTCCCAATAACGACAGTTTGGCCTTCTGGGTGACAGAGGTGAGCGAGCTCAAATAGTCCCTCCCTCGCGAGTTAAACGACATGGTGTCTACTTCTAGACGATGTGTACAGTAACGGTGCACTTGTCGTATGACAACCTGGGGACGGAGTGGATCAATGGCGAAGGTCCGCGAGTCCAGGGCTAGACGCGATCGGCGGGTAGTTCGGACACAAAACGATGTACCCGAAGTCGCGTTAAGGGTGTTGATTCAAGATGGATGGGAAGCCGTTACACCGGCAAGGGTCGCGGTGGAGGCCGGTTATTCGCGGGCAACCATCTACTCCCATTGGCCTGAGCGGATCGACCTTTTCCGCGCCGCCTTCGCACGGTACGGAGAGATGCCCCATCACGAACCGACGGGGAATCCCCGCGACGATCTTCGCGGCGAGATCGCCAGTTTCTGCCGGGCGATGGTTGAGCACAAGTTGGACAGGGCGCTGGCAACCCTCGCGGAGAAGGCGCAAACCAACCCCGACGTTGTAGCCATCCGGGACTCCTTCGTCAGAGAAGGGGAGCGCCCAATGCGGGAAACCTTGCGCGCGCTCGCTACGGGAGCCAGGGCTGGGGCGGCTCTTCAGATGTTGTGCGGAATGGTTACCCATTCCGTCTTGATGCACGGCGTTCTGCCCTCTGATGAGGTCATCGATTCAGCCGTCGACATAGTGGTCGTAGGATTGGCCACCCCCCGTTCTCGTATGGCGAACGGTGATGCTCCGTAGCTGCGTAGGTGGTGCAATTCCGGAGATGATGCGACGTCGTCGAGCGCCGACCCCAGTCACAGAAGGAGTTCGCCATGATCGAGACCGTTCGGTTCCCCATGATCGAGGTGGCCTCCGCGACTGAACTCCACCGCTGGCTATCGACAAACCATTCCCGAGTCGAGGCCGTGTGGCTTGTCACATACCGAAAAATCGTGTGTACCAAGTATCTCTCCGTCGCTCAGGTGCTCGACGAACTCGTGTCCTTCGGGTGGATCGATGGCCTGCGCAGGAAAGTCGATGACGAGCGGACGATGCAACTCATCAGTCCGCGCCGCACGAAACCATGGGCTCGCACCTACAAAATCCGGGCTGAACGGCTTATCGCCGAGGGACGCATGCAGCCACCGGGCCTAGCCAGCATCGAGGCCGCCAAAGCTTCGGGCGCCTGGGATGAAATGAATGCGGTCGATGATCTGATAGTGCCCGACGACCTGAGGGACGCGCTGACGGCAGCCCCGCCGGCCTGGGAGGTGTTCAGTGCATTTCCCCCCTCAGTGACGCGGAACATGCTGAGGTGGATCAGGTCTGCTAAAACCGCACCCACCCGTACCAAACGCATCGCGGCCACCGTGTCTGAAGCCCGCCAAGGGCATCGGGTCAAGAGCAACGGCTAATTGACCACTGCATTATCGGCTGCTTCAGACCCTGCCGGGGGCCGGGTCGATAGATTATCCGGAACGTGTTATCCGGAACGTGCCTGCGCAGCTTCCCGTTGACTCACGCCCGAAAATTCCGAATGGAGACGCTTCGATGACCGCACCCGTCATGCTCCTCGACGGCGCCAGCATGTGGTTCCGATCCTTCTTCGGCGTCCCCTCGTCCATCACGGCGCCCGACGGCCGCCCGGTGAATGCACTTCGCGGTTTCCTCGACACCGTCGCGACCCTGGTCACCAGAGAACACCCATCCCGGCTCGTAGTGTGTCTGGACCTCGACTGGCGACCACAGTGGCGAGTGGATCTGATTCCGTCGTACAAGTCGCACCGCGTCGAGGAAGAGGGTGCGGCAGGGCAGCCGGACGTCGAGGAGGTGCCCGACGACCTCACGCCCCAGGTCGACATGATCATGGCGATGCTCGACGCCTTCGGCATCGCCACCGCGGGGGCTCCCGGATACGAGGCCGACGACGTCCTCGCCACGTTGGCGGCCAGGGAGCGCCGCGACCCCGTCGTCGTGGTGAGCGGGGACCGCGACCTTCTTCAAGTGGTCGCCGACGAACCAGTTCCGATCAGGGTTTTCTACATCGGCCGCGGTCTCGCCAGGGCGACGCTCTTCGGTCCCGCGGAAGTGGCCGAACAGTACGGCGTGCCGTTGGACCGGGCGGGCGCCGCGTATGCGGAACTGGCGCTGCTCCGCGGGGATCCGTCCGACGGTCTGCCGGGCGTGTCGGGCATCGGTGAGAAGACGGCGTCGACCCTGCTCGCCCAGCACGGTTCGCTCGAACGGATCATGGCCGCTGCCGACGATCCGTCGTCGAAACTACCTGCCACACAACGTAAGAAGCTGGTGGCCGCGACCGACTACGTGGCCGCCGCGGAGAAGGTGGTCCGAGTGGCCACCGACGCAGAGGTCGCCATGTCTACCGAGTCGGACGCGTTGCCGCTGGCCGCGCGAGATCCGCGCAGGGTCGCCGAACTGGCAGGCGAACTCGGTGTGACGTCGTCCGTCGCACGCCTGCAGAAGGCGCTCGACGAGCTTCCGTCGCACTAGAGCTGCGGCGCGCTAGCGGGGCCTGCCGACCTCGTAGGTGCCGCTGTCGTCCTGGAACGTCACCGTCACCTGACGCTTCGTGCCGTCGATGCTGACCTCGCAGTCGAAGGTGCCGCCCTTGACGACCTTGGGGTTCGCGCCGTTGTTGCAGCTCACGCCTTGGACGTTCTTGGCGCCGTAGCCATTGGTCTCGTCGCTGAGGATCTGCTGCACACCGGACTGCGCGGCATTGACGTCGAGGTTGGTGGTCATGAACCAGCCAGGCTTCCAGAACCCCAGGATGCCGACGACGATCAGGACGACGGCCACCAGGGCGCCGACCACGCCGAGGACGAGGCCCATCGACTTCTTGGAGCCGGCATCACTGGTCGAGTACGGCGTGAACTGATGATTCGGGTCGTACTGGCCGGGCTGCTGGCCGTACTGCTGATTGGGGTCGTACTGGCCGGGCTGCCCGTACTGCCCCGGCGGCTGACCGTACTGCGGTTGCTGACCGTACTGGGGCTGCTGCTGCGGGTAGGACGTGGGGCCGTACGCGGTGGGCTGCTGCCCGTATTGCTGATTGGGGTCGTACTGGCCGGGCTGCCCGTACTGCGGCTGCTGATAGTGCTGGCCACCGAAGGCGGGGGGCTGCTGCCCGTAGGCGGGAGGCTGCTGCGCCCAGGCAGGCTGTTCGGGTTGCGGCTGTTCAGGAGCCTGAGGCTGCCAAGCGGGGTCGGCCGGCTGCTGACCCGCCCACGGCTGGGTGGGGTCGGATCCCTGCGGTCCGCTCATCGTCTCTCCCTGTTTGCTTCTCTGCCGTGAAACTCAATGTTCGTCAATACCGAACTTTCGCCACAGACTACCCTGCGTCAACGGCCACGACGCCGCGCCGAATCGCCTCGATCGCGCGTTTCGCGGTCGTTCGCAAGGCCGATGTCGGGGCGGCGCTTCGCACCTGGTCGAGCAGATCGAGTACTTGTCGACACCACCGCACGAAATCGCCAGCCGACAAGGGCGATCCGCTGCCCGAGGCATCGGAGGCCGCCAGTGACCCTGACAGGTCTCCCGTCGTCACCCAGCAGTGAACGGCCGCCACGAAGCCGGTATCGGGCTCGCGACTCGCCGAGAGTCGGTGCCGCTGCTCGTCGGCCCGGATCTCCGACCACGCCCGGCGAGTCTGGGAGATGGCGCGGCGCATGTTGGGCGTCGCACTCTCGACAACCAATGTCGCTCCGGGCGTGTCGCCCCTTGACTCGAAGACCACGGCGGAAAGCACACCGGCCAACTCGGCGGCGTCCAGACCGTTCCACGTTCCGCTGCGCAGACATTCGGCGACGAGAAGGTCACTCTCGCTGTAGATGCGGGCCAGCAGCAGTCCTTCGGCAGTGACCTTCAGACCGCCGCCCTCCACCTCTTCGATGAAACCGCGCTCGGTGAGCAGCAGCACGATTCGGTCGAAGGTCCGCGCGAGCGAGTTGGTCGCAGTGGCAACCTTCTTCTGAATGTCCGCGTTGTCACGCTCGATCCGCAGGAAGCGCTCGGCGACCCGGACCTGCTCCTCGCGGTCGGCAACGTCGTGCACGGGATGGGCTCGCAACTGCTTGCGCAACGAGGCGAGTTCCGGATCCACGTCCTGTGCCCAATCCTGCCCCGGCTGGCCACGTTTGGGTCTTCCCGTGGGGACGGGCAGTCCGGCCGCAGCCGAGCGCAACGCCGATGCGACGTCGCGGCGGATCCGTGGTTGTCGGTGCTCGACGCGTTTCGGCAGGTTCATCGACCCCACCCTGGCGGACGCTCCGGAGAAGTCCGTCGACGAAATGCGGCCTGCCCAGCGGTCTTCGGTCAGTACCAACGGCCGAGGGTCGTCACGGTCGCCGGCGGGCTCAAGCACCACCGCGAGACCGCCGCGGCGCCCCTGCCCGATCGTGATGATGTCGCCCCGGCGCAGTGCGGCCAGGGCGTCGTTGACCGCCTGCCTGCGCTGCAGCCTCGATGCCCGGGACTGGGACCGTTCGCGTTCGGAGATCGTCGCGCGCAACCGCGCATAGGCGAGGATGGGCGCGTCCCGCCCGCCGAGCTCGGCGGCGAGCTCGTCCATCATCCGCTCACCGCGTGACACCCCACGGACCAGTCCGACGACGGAGCGGTCCGCCTGGAACTGCGCGAACGACCGCTCGAGGAGCCGGTGCGCCTGTTCGGGGCCCATCTGGTGAGCCAGGTTGATCGTCATGTTGTACGACGGCGCGAACGAGCTGCGCAGCGGGAACGTACGAGTGGACGCGAGGCCTGCGACGTCGGCCGGCTCGACGTCCGTCTGCCACAGTACGACGGCGTGGCCCTCGACGTCGATGCCGCGGCGGCCGGCCCGGCCGGTCAGCTGGGTGTACTCCCCCGGCGTCAGCGGAGCGTGCTGCTCGCCGTTGAACTTCACCAATCGCTCGAGCACGACGGTGCGCGCAGGCATGTTGATACCCAAGGCGAGTGTCTCCGTGGCGAACACGGCCTTCACCAGCCCCGCGGTGAACAGCTCTTCGACCGTGTGGCGGAAGACCGGCAGCAGTCCCGCGTGGTGGGCCGCGAGTCCGCGCAGCAGCCCCTCGCGCCATTCGTAATAGCCGAGGACCACCAGGTCGGCGTCGTCGAGATCGGCACACCGACGGTCGATCACCTCGGCGATGCGCGCCCGCTCCTCGTCTCCTGTGAGCCTCAATGGCGAACGCAGACACTGCTTGACTGCCGCGTCGCAACCGGCGCGGGAGAACACGAACGTGATGGCGGGCAGCAGCCCCTCGCGATCGAGGACGCCGATTACGTCGGGCCGAGACGGCGGCCGGTAGAGGGTGGGGCGGCCACGCTGGCCGGGGCGGCCCCGACCGCGCGGCTGCCAGTCCGTCAACCGGTCTGCCTCCTGCCGGTGGGCGATGTGGCGAATCAGGTCGCGGTCCACCAGGGTGGGAGTAGGGGCGACCAGGGTGGGAGTAGGGGCGGGAAGGGCCAGGGTGGGAGAAGTGGCTGCCTCAGTGCCCTCGAAGAGGTCGAAGACCCGCTTGCCCACCATCATGTGCTGCCACAGCGGGACCGGCCGGTGCTCGTCGACGACGACGGTGGTGTCGCCGCGCACGGTCTGGATCCAGCCACCGAACTCCTCGGCGTTGCTCACCGTCGCCGACAGGCTGACCAGGCGCACGTCTTCGGAAAGGTGCAGGATCACCTCCTCCCAGACCGCGCCGCGCATCCGGTCGGCGAGGAAGTGCACCTCGTCCATCACGACGTGGGAAAGACCATGCAGCGCATTGGAGTTCGCGTACAGCATGTTCCGAAGGACCTCGGTGGTCATGACGACCACCGGCGCATCCCCGTTGATGTTCTGATCACCGGTCAGCAGACCGATGCGCTCGGCGCCGTAGCGCTGGACCAGATCGTTGTGCTTCTGGTTGCTCAGCGCCTTGATCGGCGTGGTGTAGAAGCACTTTCGGCCCGCGGCGAGCGCGAGGTGCACCGCGAACTCTCCGACCACGGTCTTGCCCGCGCCGGTCGGCGCGCAGACCAGTACGCCGTGGCCGTTTTCCAATGCCTTGCAGGCTCGAATCTGGAAGTCATCGAGCGAGAACGGAAGTTGTTCGGTGAAGCGGTCGAGTTGGGTCCTACCGGGTGGCTTCTCAGGTGGCTTGGTCATCGATTCCCAGCCGGGACGGGGTGGGCACGGCGCTCGGCGGTTCGACGGGCTCCACGTCGCCCAGCGGCGCGGCCATGTCGTCGGGGACGTCCTCGAGGGCAGCTTTGCGGGCCTTGCGTCTGTCGTTGAAGCGTGTCACCTGGATGGCGAACTCGAGCAGCAGCGTCAACGCCGAGGCCAACGCTAACATCGAGAACGGATCCGAACCCGGCGTCGCGAACGCGGCGAATACGAACAGGCCGAAGATCAGCCCTCGGCGCCAGGACTTCAGACGCTCATACGGCAGCATCCCGATCAGGTTCAGCATGATGATCAGCAACGGGAACTCGAAACTGATCCCGAACACCAGCAGCAGGTTGAGCAGGAAGCTGAAGTACTGATCGCCGGACAGCGCCGTGATCTGCACGTCGCTGCCCACGGTGAGCAAGAAGCTCAGAGCCGTCGACAGCACGACGTAGGCAAGTACGGCGCCGGTAATGAAGAGCGCAGCGCCGAACGCGACGAAGGTCGAGGCAAACCGTCGTTCCTTCTTGTACAGGCCGGGCGTGATGAACGCCCACAGCTGTTGCAGCCACACCGGGCACGCGAGGACGACTCCGGCAGTCAGAGCGACCTTGAGCCGCAACATGAATTGGTCGAACGGCGCGGTCGCGAGCAGTCGGCACTCACCGTCGGGGGCGATGGTCGCGCGCGCCGATGCGGGCAGCGAGCAGTAGGGCTCCCGGAGCCAGTCGCCGAGGCTGCGCACACCGAGGAAGCCGTGGGCGTACCAGAAGAAGCCGAAGATCGTGGTGACCAGAATGGCGGCGACCGCAATCAGCAGGCGATTGCGAAGCTCCTGAAGGTGGTCGACGAGCGACATGGTGCCGTCGGGATTGGCCTTGGACCGACGACGACGCGGATCGAACTTCTTGAAGATTCCGGGCACGGGTTGTCTGAGCGCCACTTAGCGACGCTGCCTCGCGGCGCGCCGAATGGTCGGTTCGATCAGGCCGGTCGCTGCTCGGTGGGCTGCTCGGGCATCGGCACGGGTTCGACCCGCTCCGACGTGATCGGCGTGGGCGGCGACGCGGGTTTGGCCGTCTCGTCGTCCTTTCCGTCGGCCTGCATCTCCTTGATCTCCGACTTGAAGATGCGCATCGACTTGCCGAGCGAACGCGCCGCGTCCGGGAGCTTCTTGGCACCGAACAGCAACACGAACACCGCGATGACGATCAACCAGTGCCACGGTTGTAGACCACCCAATTTGGACACCTCCAGATGTTGTCGACGAGTCTACCCGCCCTGGTTGGCAGGAAGGACTTCGTAGGCCTTCAGCGCCGCGACGGCGGAGTCGCGTACCCGATCGGCCAGCGCCTGCGGTTCCAGCACGCGCACCGCCGAACCGAAGCCGAGGACGAACCGCGCCATCCACCCGTCGGATGCATACGTCATCGCCGCCTCACAGGCGCCGTCGGGCAGTTCGCTGAGCACCCGCAGCGGGTAGTAGTCGAACATCCAGGCGGCCGATCGGTCGATCAGCAACGTTGCCGCAGGTAGCGACGGGTCCGCATCGAAGAGCGATGTGTCGGGGCGGGAATGCACGGCGGGTTCCGGCGGCGACGACCGCTCGTCGAGCACCCGCGCGTCGACGATGCGGTCGAAGCGGAACAACCTGACGCCCTCGGCGGACCGGCACCACGCCTCGAGATAGGCGTGGTCGGCGACCAGCACCACGCGGATCGGATCGACGACGCGACTCGACAGGGTGTCGTGTGACGCCGAGTAGTAATCGATCGACAGGGCGCGACCATCCCGCACCGCGCCGCGGACCGCCGCGGCGGCCCCACTCTCGATCGGTGCGGGCTCATCGGTCGCGGCGTCGGCGCCCTCGCGGGCTCCGGTCGCGGTGCCCGCCGCCGACTCGATCTTCGCGATCGCGCTGCGGGCGGCCTCCGGATCGACGATGCCGGGGACCTCCAGCAGTGCTCGCAGGGCCACCAGGATGCCGGTCGCCTCCGGAGACGTCAGACGCAGCGGGTGGTCCATCCCCGCCGAGAACGTGACGTCGATCGTGTCGCCGGAGAACTCGAAGTCGATGAGGTCGCCCGGCCCGTACCCGGGCAGCCCGCACATCCACAACTGATCGAGGTCGAGGGTGAGTTGCTTCTCCGTCACCCCTAGCTCGGCGGCCGCCTCGGCGCGGGTGATCCTCGGATTGGCCTGGAAGTACGGGACCATGTTCAGCAGCCGCACCAGGCGGGTCGAAACACTACTCATGCGCGATCCGCTCCGCTTCTCGCTGGTCCCTCATGCCGTAACTCCCTCCGCCTGCTCGCGCAGCCGCGCAATCACGTCCTCCCGCAACGACTCTGGCTCGAGCACGATGGCGTCGGCACCGCAGCTCGCGATCTCGCGGGCCAGCCGATCCTGTCTGCCGATGTCGAGCGCGATCTCGTCGCCACCGCGTCCTGCCAACGTCTTCGTGGTCGAGGTACCGGCTTGCCGTCGCAACTCGGTTCCGCGGCCGTCGGCCACCCACACCCGAGCCTGGGCGCTGGGGGGCGCCTCGGCGACCGCGTGGTGCACGATGTTACGAAGGTCGACGCCGTCGGGTCTGCGCACCGCGTCCCTCGGCCCGATGGGTGTGATCTCGGCGTCGATGCGCGACAACCGGAAGGTCCGAGTGGCCTCGCGGGTGCGGTCGTGCCCGACCAGGTACCACCGACCGCTGAAGGTGACGACGCCCCACGGCTCGACGGTGCGCTCGGTGTACGGCTCGCTGCGGGAAGCGCGGTGCTTGAACCGGACGGCCTGCCCAGAGTCGATCGCGGCCAACAGGATTCCCAACACGTCCTCGGATCCCCGCAGACCGGGCAGTGCCGCGGTCGCGGTGATCGCGACCGCGGACTCCGGCGCGTCGACGTCCACCCCCGCTGCCCGCAACTTCAGCAGCGCCCCCTGGGTGACCGTCACCAACTCCGGTGACTCCCACAATTGGGTGGCCATGGCGACCGCAGCGGCTTCGTCGGCAGTTAACTCCACGGGAGCCAGCGCGTACGCCTCCCGGTTGATCTTGTAGCCCTCGGTGGGATCGAGCGACGACACCCGCCCCGTCTCGAGAGGGATGCCGAGATCCCGCAACTCGTTCTTGTCCCGCTCGAACATCCGCGAGAAGGCCTCGTCACTCGGGCTCTCGGCATAGCCGGACACGGTCTCGCGGATCCGTTCGGCCGTGATGAACGTGCGGGTGGACAGAAGCGCGATGACGAGGTTCATCAAACGCTCGACTTTGGAGATCCCCACCCCGAGAGCTTAGGGCCCTTCATCACTCGACCAGGACGCCCCCGCGCCTACATGCTGGCGATGAGCCTCTTGACGCGCTCGTCCACCGAACGAAACGGGTCCTTGCACAACACGGTGCGCTGCGCCTGATCGTTGAGCTTCAGATGCACCCAGTCGACGGTGAAGTCGCGGCCAGCGGCCTGCGCGGCACTGATGAACTCGCCACGGAGCTTGGCGCGGGTGGTCTGCGGCGGCTCGTTGACCGCCGCGTCGATGTCCTCGTCGGTCGTGATGCGGGCGGCCAGACCCTTGCGCTGCAGCAGATCGAACACGCCGCGACCGCGCTTGATGTCGTGGTAGGCCAGGTCGAGCTGCGCGATCTTGGGATCCGACAGCTCCATGTCGTACCGGTCCTGGTAGCGCTCGAACAGCTTGCGCTTGATGACCCAATCGATCTCGGTGTCGACCTTGGCGAAGTCCTGGCGCTCCACGGCGTCGAGCTGACGGCCCCACAGGTCGACGACCTGCTCGATCTGGGCATTGGGCTCGCGGGTCTGCAGGTGTTCGACGGCGCGGCTGTAGTACTCCCGCTGAATGTCGAGTGCGCTGGCCTGCCGCCCACCGGCGAGCCGCACCGGGCGGCGGCCCGTCAGGTCGTGGCTGACTTCGCGAATCGCGCGAATCGGGTTGTCGAGCGAAAAGTCCCGGAACGGGACGCCCGCCTCGATCATCTCGAGCACCAGCGCGGCGGTCCCCACCTTCAGCATC